>NZ_JAGYWV010000001.1:0-697538 GCF_019279065.1 Psychrobacter sp. BF1 | reverse complement strand
TTAAAACTTGCTCTAAAAATATCAACTACTGTATCTAAAGTATAGCTATTTATTCAAAACAACGCTTTTAAAACTCAACTGCTGTTACTTTAGTTTCACTTTATCGCAAGGCTCAGCGACATTCAACATATAGATATTCATATAGATATCTAGGCTGATATCCACATGAATATCTATAGCAATAATGAGCTACTCTGATGCTCGCGGTGGCTCATTAGTTTTGGTCAATAAAGAGTCTTCATCACCATAGATATCATCGTTTTCGCCGATCACAATATGCTTATCGACCAAATAGACAATCAGCAAGATAGGTACCCCTATCAGCGCGGTAAAGGTGAAGAAAAATGGATAGCCCAAGTTATCCACGATGGCTCCTGAGTAGCCACCAAACACTTTAGGCAGTAGCGTCATTAATGAGGAAAAAATCGCATATTGCACAGCAGTAAAGCGGATAGAGGTCAGAGCGGATAAGAAAGCAATAAACACCGCACTAGCCAAACCAGCCGCTAAGTTATCAAAGATCACTGCCGTATACATCACTGGTAAACTGCCAGGATGATAGGTCAAAACCACAAACAGCATATTACTGACCGCCGCTAAAATAGCGCCGATCATCATCGCCTGCATCATACGTATCTTTTGTGCCAAGATACCGCCTAAAAAGCCACCAGCAATGACCATAATGACGCCGACTAACTTCACAGCTGTAGCGATATCGGTCTTACTAAAGCCCATATCTTGATAGAAAACGTTAGACATGATACCAGCGACGATATCAGAAACACGGTACAGACCAATCAAGGCCAATAGTAATAAGGCCTTTTTACCATAGCGGCAGAAGAAATCGACGATAGGCTCAATCCAAGTAATATAAGCCATTTTCTTATTCACTAGACCTAGCATGACCAATAGATAGCCGACCAGTAACGACACCCCTAGGCTTGAGAGCATACGAATGACTTCGTATAAAAATGCGACTGCCACATTTTCACTATCAGGCAGTATCTGTCCTGTATAGATAAACATCATGACAAAAGCTGAAACGGCTAAGACGAATACAAAAACTAGGCGGCCATAATCACTCGCTTTTTGCTCAATACGTACTTGGGTACTAATAGGCTCTTTAATTACCAGAGTCGTCACTATGCCGACACCCATCACAGCCGCCATAATCCAATAAGTATTGCGCCAAGCTTCATAACTATATAGAGCTTCCGTTGAGCCGAAATAGTCGGCTAAATATAACGCCCCTGCGCCCGCAAAAATCATGCCTAAACGATAGCCTGCGGTATACATCGCTGATAAGACCGACTGCAAACTCGGCGGTGCTAATTCAATACGATAGGCATCAACCACGATGTCTTGAGTGGCCGATGAAAACCCGAGCAAAACTGCCCCTACTGCCATGTAGGTCAACATATCGTCATTAATAGGATTGACGCTGGCCATAATGCAAATAGCACCAATAATCAGCACTTGCGACACCAACATCCACGCCCGTCTGCGCCCTAACCACTTCGTCAATATAGGCAATGGTACGGCATCGATAAGCGGCGCCCAAATAAACTTAAAAGAATAGCCTAATGCCGCCCAACTAAAAGTCGTAACCACACCACGTTCTATACCCGCCTCACGTAGCCATAACGATAGACTTGAGAAAATTAGTAGAATCGGAATACCGGCGGCAAAGCCTAAAAACAACATGATAATAGCGCGGCGATCAAGATAAGCTTTAGTAGCCTCAGACCAAGACTTTTTGGCGGCTATGCTAGGGGTATTAGCAGGTGGGGTTGCAGACATAATAACTCACCAAAAATTAAAACAAAGAACACAACAGGACGTAACTTTTATCATCTACTCATTATCTATGAGATGATTATACTAATGATAAAACAACTGACGCTGCACTAAGAAAACAGGACTTATGACAAAATTGAATTATGGTACTTGAGAACGCTTATTTTGACTAGACTTTATAGCGATATATTTGCACTCGCAAGCTTAATAAAAGCTCTATTTGTGTTTTATCTATCATAGTCGTAACACCATGTAGCCTAAACTTGCGCAAATGTTGATGGTCACCTTTCATCTCGATCTATTCCGAAGTAACAAATAAGCCAGCATTTTAGACAATAACTATTCTCTAAACAACGATTGATAATTTAAAACATATAATTATTATATATTAGTTTTATAAATCGAAATAACTCTATAATATGTAATGATCGATAACGATAGTGACTCAGGCTATTTTTTATTAAAGTAGCCTATTTAATTTTCACAAAGGAGAAGGCAGATGAGTAATTCGACCTCTAACGATACTAGCAGCAATACCGCCTACAATCTTGGCGATGGCCAAGGTCCGACCATACATAGTGAAAACGTTGATCAATCACAAGCCCCGCAACGCCCTAGCATGGGTGGCTGTCCAGTTATGCATCAAGCCCATACCACTCACGCCTCTGCAGCAACAGACTGGTGGCCTAATGCCCTGAATTTAGATATCTTACATCAGCAAGATCACAAAACAAACCCAATGGGTGCTGACTTTGATTATGCAGAAGCGTTTAAACAGTTAGATCTAGAAGCAGTGAAACAAGACCTTAAAGATTTGATGACTGACTCGCAACAGTGGTGGCCAGCAGATTGGGGACATTACGGCGGTCTAATGATTCGTATGGCTTGGCATTCAGCTGGTACTTATCGTAACTCAGATGGTCGTGGTGGTGCGAGCACAGGTAATCAGCGTTTTGCCCCCCTTAACAGCTGGCCGGATAACGTCAACTTAGATAAAGCTCGTCGTTTGCTTTGGCCAATGAAGAAAAAATACGGTAATAAATTGTCTTGGGCCGATCTTATGATTTTAGCCGGTAACATGGCTTATGAATCAATGGGCTTCAAAACTTTAGGTTTCGCTGGTGGTCGTGCTGATATTTGGCATCCAGAAAAAGATATCTATTGGGGTTCTGAACGTGAATGGCTCGCTGCAACTGAAAATCGCTATGACGATGATAGTGTGCGTACCTCACTTGAAAACCCACTAGCTGCGGTACAAATGGGTCTAATTTATGTTAACCCTGAAGGTGTTGATGGCAATCCTGATCCGCTAAAAACGGCGCAAGATATCCGCACTACATTTGCGCGTATGTCGATGAATGATGAAGAGACTGTGGCTTTAACTGCTGGTGGTCACACCGTTGGTAAATGTCATGGTAACGGCGATGCTACTGTCCTAGAAGATGAGCCAGAAGCTGCTGATATCAATGAGCAAGGTCTAGGCTGGCGTAACCCGAACGGTAGTGGCAACGCAGGCGATACCGTCTCTAGTGGTATCGAGGGCGCTTGGACGACTCATCCTACCCAATGGGATTATGAGTACTTCGAACTGCTATTCAATCATAACTGGGAGCTAACCAAGAGTCCAGCAGGCGCATGGCAGTGGGAACCTACTGATATTAAAGAAGAAGACAGACCTTTAGATGCTCATGATCCTAGCATACGCCGCAACCCTATCATGACTGATGCCGATATGGCGATGATCAAAGATCCTGCTTATCGTAAGATTTCAGAGAACTTTCATCAAAACCCAGAATACTTCGATGAAGTATTTGCTAAAGCTTGGTTTAAATTGACTCACCGTGATTTAGGGCCAAAGTCACGTTATCTAGGTGCTGACGTCCCAGCTGAAGATTTTATCTGGCAAGATCCTATCCCAGCAAGTAACGCTGACTTGAGCGCTGACGATATCGCCAACCTAAAAGCAGAAATTTTGGCAAATATCGACAGTGAGACTTTTAGTCGTCGTGAACTAATCATCACGGCTTGGGATAGCGCTCGTACTTTCCGTGGTTCTGACATTCGTGGCGGTGCCAATGGTGCTCGAATTAGCTTAGCACCCCAAAAAGACTGGGTCGCTAATGAGCCTGAGCAATTGCAACGTGTGCTTGCAGCTTTGACTAACATTCAGACTGCATTTAGCAAAGAAGTCAGTTTAGCCGACCTTATCGTATTAGCCGGTAACACTGCTATTGAGCAAGCAGCCGCTGAAGCTGGAGTAGAGACTAGCATACCGTTCACTGCTTGGCGTGGCGATGCAACTGATGAGATGACTGATAGTGAGTCATTTGACGACCTTGAGCCTCGCCATGATGGCTACCGCAACTGGGTAAAAGAAGACTATGCGGTGTCGCCTGAAGAGATGTTACTTGATCGTACTCAGTTGATGGGACTTACTGCGCCTGAAATGACCGTACTTATCGGTGGTATGCGTGTCCTAGATACTAACTATGCTCATAAGCAGCATGGGGTATTCACTGATCGTGCTGGCGTGCTTAGCAATGATTTCTTCGTTAACTTAACGGATATGAATCTTACTTGGCATCCCCTTAATAACACTAGTGAGGCAAGCCATACGGCCAACTTGTATGAAGTACGCGAGCGTGGTACTGGTGAAGTTAAATGGCAAGCTACTCGTGTCGACTTAGTGTTTGGCTCTAACTCTATTTTGCGTTCTTACGCTGAATTATATGCCCAAGACGACAACTTAGAAAAATTTGTCAATGACTTCACTAAAGCTTGGAACAAAGTAATGAATGCCGATCGTTTTTAATCAATAGCACTCGGTTACTACTTAACGTTAACTAAAACAGCCACCTTACTTAAGGGGGCTGTTTTTTTATTAAAAAGTTTCTCTGAGTACTGTTTAGCTTGAAATATTAGCCTTTTTAACAGCTAATCCTTACAAATATCTTATATTCCATAATAATATAAGCAGATATCTTTTTATTATATACAAGAATAATAACTTTGTTTTACACTAGGCGCTGGTTAGGTTTTGCTCAAAGGGTATGCAACACTCTACCCTCAACCTACTGCAAGATATTAATAGTTTCTGATAGGCATCAATTTAACAAGCATCAATGGCTACTATAGCCGTTAATAAGCACCGATTAACAACCACTATTTTATAAGAAATAATCAACAAGCACTAATTAATAGGAAGTAACATGGCAATCGATGTAGTAGTCAATCAGCGGCATCTACAGATTCAACTTAAGCAGTTGGAGACGGTATGGCATACGGTCATCAATGGCTATAATCTAAGCCAAGCCGCCATAGTGCTGCACACCAGTCAATCGAGCTTGTCTAAGCATATTGCTGCGCTAGAGAACCAACTCAAAACTGAGGTATTCGTTCGTCAAGGCAAACGGCTTACTGGCCTGACCACTATGGGTACTGCCCTGCTACCCCATATTGAAGCCATATTTGCTGAAATACGTACCATTGAGAACTTAAGCCTTGATTTTAATAACCCTAATACGGGTACTTTAACGATTGCCACTACTCATACCCAAGCACGCTATGTATTACCGCAAGTGGTCAAAGAGTTTAAAGCGCGCTTTCCTAAGGTAAATCTAATACTACAACAAGCCGATCCCGAGACTATCGCCCAAATGGTTATTCGTGGCCAAGCTGATATTGGTATCGCTACTGAATCTTTACTGCATAATAATTATCTACGCTGCTATCGTTATTATGATTGGTCACATCGTATTATTTTGCCTAATGACCATGAGCTTGCAGGGGCTGAGAGTATTGACTTGCCGACGCTCGCCAGTTATCCAATCGTCACTTATCATGGCGGCTTTACAGGTCGCGGAGCTATTGATAAAACCTTTGAAGCGGCTGGGTTAGAGCCTGATATTGTACTAGCGGCGCTCGACGCAGACGTGATTAGTACTTATGTAGGACTGGGCTTAGGGATTGGTATTATCGCTGAAATGGCCTTTGAGCCTAGTCATTACCATAACCTCACTGCTATTCCAGTTGATCACTTTGGCCGCTTTACTAGTTGGATGGCGGTGCGTGATGATGCCGAAATTCGTCAATATGGACGTGCTTTTATAGAGCTCTGTCAAAAGCAATTTGATCATAAAGATGAGATTCAATAGCTGATATTTGGGTAGCTATTAATGCCCTATACGCGGCTAATGCTAAAACTTAAGGTCTCACTATTTATTGATAGTGAGACTTTTTTTAATATTTATAAGCTGCGTACTGTAAAACCTTAATATAGAAATCGCTTAAATGAGTCACTGCAGCCTATTAATTTATGAAATCTTATTAAGAATTGTTATCATAATGAACCCTGTCCTTTATATCTATAATAACTGCCCCATTATGTTAAGGGTCAAGCGCTCAAAGCTCTCAATAGACGGTATATCAAAGACCGCCACAATAAGCTAGGAAACGCTTTTAATCCCATAACAATGTCATCACTATTATCTGATGGAAACTGACATTATAAAAACAGGTAAGTTATGAACACTACTATCCCTTTATCCTTTTTAGACTTAGCCCCTGTACCAACCGGTAGCACCATCGCTGACGGTATAGCGCAAACTGTTGAAATTGCCAAAAAATCTGAGCAGGTTGGCTTAAACCGCTATTGGATGGCGGAACATCATAATATGGCTGGTATTGCTAGTGCAGCTACTTCAGTCTTGCTATCACATATTGGTAGCCAAACTAAAAGTATTCGCATCGGCTCCGGCGGTATCATGCTGCCAAACCATGCACCTTTAGTAGTCGCCGAGCAGTTCGGCACTCTAAAAGCACTATATGGTGATCGTATCGATTTAGGTCTGGGCCGGGCACCTGGTACTGACGGCGCTACTTTTCAAGCATTACGTCGGCAGATGAGCGATGCTGAGCGTTTCCCTAATGACGTTCAAGAATTATTATATCTACTAGGCAACGATACTGATGACAGTCCAGTACAAGCCTTTCCTGGTGCCAAATCGAATATACCGCTCTGGATTTTGGGCTCGTCATTATTTGGCGCAACTTTAGCCGCACATTTAGGACTACCGTACGTTTTTGCCTCACATTTTGCCCCGCAAATGCTAGAGCATGCTATCACCGCTTATCGTGAACAGTTCCAACCTTCAGCTTATCTTAGTAAGCCTTATGTAATGCTAGCGGCTAATCTATTACTAGCTGATGATGACGCTACTGCGAACTATCACTTTAGCTCAGCGCAGCAAAGCTTCGTACGCTTACGTCGCAATGAGCGTGGACAAATGCCTAAGCCAGTACACGACATGGATAGTATTTGGAGTGCAAGTGAAAAAGCAATGGTAGATAGTGCGTTATCAGTATCCTTTGTCGGTTCAGTGGCAACTGTACAGCCCAAGCTTGCTGATTTTATAGCCAAATATCAGCCTGACGAGTTGATTGTCACAGCGAATATTTATGATCAAGCAGCACGCCTACACTCGCTTGAACTTATACCGATGCTAAACTTATTTACTTTGCACTCTCCTGTCGCCGCAGCATAATCAGTAGTCAATGATCAACAACCTAATAAATGATCAGCAATGACCAGCAGTCAAAGTCTTATAGTAAATTTTTGGCATGACTGATGTGCTAATATTTTGGCTGCTGATACCAAGCGAGGTTGAGCGACACGCCTAATAATACATAATCGAGCACAGTCAAGGGTAGCTCAAAACGCTCATGCTGCCCCACCCAAGCAATATGCCCCCGCTGCATCACCTCAATGATCGACTGGCCTTGCAGCCTAATCTGCCCATCATTGGTTAGTCTCGAGCCTGTATTTAAATGCAGACTATAGTAGCCGTATCTTTGATGAGCAGCCTAGGTATGAATATAACTTAAAAGGTATGCAGCAGTTATATGCGAAAAATCGGCTTTATGTTATTACTAGCGACTGCCAAACCCTACTCTTAAAGCTATAAGATGGCAGCTAAAGCAAAAAAACCAGTATCGTTATTGAGTGCGATACTGGTTTTTACTTATAGGGATCTGTATTAAGCCCCGACTTGCCTGTTCTATAAGCGCTACATTAGCCCAAAGCCGCGCAATATAGCGGCACCAATCGCCATACCAAACATGCCAATTACCGTAGTAAATCCTAAAATATTAGCCGCCAAGGTATCGTTACCACCCATTGCTTTGGCCATGACATAGCTGGCGGCGGCAGTGGGTGACGCTACCATCAAAAATAATACCCCCATATGCACCCCAGATAATCCAAAGCCTAACCCGACTGCGATCGCTAATAGAGGCGCAACTACAATACGACCCACACTAGCCTGCATGGACAATCCTGAAGGGCTAAGCATAGCCTTCAAATCAATACTGGCCCCTGCACAAATCAATGCTAAAGGTAACGCTACGGCAGCCAGCAAATCACCAGTAGTATGGATAACGCCCGTTATAGGCGGTAACGCTAGTGCTTTATAGGCAAAAGCTGCTAGCAAGGCAATCATTAGCGGATTAGTCGCTAACTTTTTAGCAATCATTAGGCCACGACTGATCCAAGTGTCATCAACACTTTTGGACACCCGACTCAAAGTAATCACTGCTAAAATATTAAATAATATCGTTACGATGCCCATATAGACGGCACCGATACTTAATCCTATTTCGCCATAAGCATTAGTCACAGTAGCTAGACCGATAATGGCCATGTTACTGCGGAATATACCTTGAACAAAAACCCCTTGGTCAGCAGGCGCATTAATGAAGCGCTTGGCATAAGCCTCGGAGCCAAAAAACAGAATAAAGGTAATAATAATACCAGCAATGATCAGAGTCACTTGTTTGGCATAATCGACTTCACTATCAACCACACTGAAGAATAATAAGGCTGGCAGGCAATAGTTAAAGACAAAACCTGATGCTTGGTCAATGAAGGCTTGACTGGCTTGTCCTTTGCGACGCATAAAAAAACCCAACCCCATTAGAGCAAGGTTGGGCAGTACAATAGTAATCGCAAAAATAATAGCAGCGGTCATATATAGGCCCAGATCAATAAGGTAGCTTACCATATAAAATAAAAGTATAAAAAAGCCATCGTTACTGATAACTGGACTGAGTACTAAAAAGCGTAGACGCTAAATACTAGCTTGGCGCAGTAGTAACTATAATTGACTCTAATAAATAATGCGCCTTTATCATAACGATAAAGACGCACTCTATACTACCATTATTAGGCTTTTATTAAGACCCTAAAGCAGCTTTGGCTTTTTTCTGTTTTTTGACAGTCATCGCCAGCAATTGAATAGCGGCTGGTGTCACGCCACTTACTCGGCTAGCCTGCGCTAAAGTTGCCGGACGTACTTGGCTTAGCTTTTGTACCACTTCATTGGACAAGCCTGACACTACGCTATAGTCAAAATCTACTGGTAGCGCCGTGTTCTCAAGGCGTTTCATCTGCTCGATGTCTTCTTGTTGACGGTCAATGTAGCCGGCATATTTGACCGATATTTCGATCTGCTCACCGACTTGGGTGGCCACTTGAGAATTAGTAATAGTCGCGATATCAGCAAAGTGTATTTGGGGGCGCTTGAGCAAATCATAAGCAGTTGATTCTTTCGATAGTACTTCACCAGTCTGCTCAGTAACTTGCTTGCCTAACGCATTGCTTGGCGTTGCCCACATGTCTTTTAAACGCGCTGTTTCAGTACTGATAGCGTCCATTTTTTCTTCATAAGCTTGCCAGCGTGTATCATCGACTAAGCCTAATTTTCGACCAATTTCTGTCAAACGCTGATCGGCGTTATCTTCACGTAGCAGTAGACGATATTCAGCTCGGCTAGTAAACATTCGATACGGTTCAGTAGTCCCATGAGTGATTAGATCATCGACTAGCACACCTAAATAAGCTTGATCACGACGCGGGGTCCAAGTATCGAACTCGCTATTATTGCTAGTCACTAAGGCTGCGTTAGTTCCTGCCAGTAGCCCTTGCACGCCAGCCTCTTCATAGCCAGTAGTGCCGTTGATTTGACCGGCGAAGTACAGCCCATCTATAGACTTAGTCTCTAAGGTTGGCTTTAGGTTTTGTGGATCAAAGTAGTCATATTCAATGGCATAGCCCGGACGTGTAATATGGGCATTCTCTAGGCCTTTCATACTATGAATAAACTCTAGTTGCACATCGAACGGCAAGCTAGTGGAGATACCATTTGGATATAGCTCATGAGTAGTTAAGCCTTCAGGCTCGATAAATATCTGATGGCTGTCTTTATCTGCAAAGCGATGTATCTTGTCTTCGATAGACGGGCAGTAGCGTGGTCCTACGCCTTCGATTTTGCCAGAAAACATCGGCGAGCGATCTAAATTTTCACGAATGATGTCGTGAGTACGCGCGTTAGTATGCGTAATATAACAATTGACTTGTTGTGGGTGCATGGAGACATCGCCCATATAACTCATCGCTGGCAATGGGGTATCGCCAGGCTGAACGCTCATCACACTAAAATCAACACTACGCGCATCAATACGTGCTGGCGTGCCGGTTTTGAGACGGCCTACTGGCAGCTTTAGTTCACGCAAACGATCGGCAAGCTTAATGGAGGGCTGATCCCCTGCTCGTCCGCCTTTTGAGTTCTCTAGACCAATATGTATGACCCCGCCTAGGAAAGTTCCTGTGGTCAAAACAACGGTTTCCGTTTTGAAGATAATACCAGTAGAGGTCACTACTGCGGTGGCGCGACCGTTTTCTACTAAAATATCATCAGCGGCTTGCTGGAATATGTCGAGATTGGCTTGATTCTCCAAAGTATGACGGATAGCAGCTTTGAATAGGACGCGATCGGCCTGCGCACGGGTCGCTCGCACCGCAGCACCTTTGCGACTGTTCAATACTCGAAACTGAATACCAGACTTGTCAGTAGCTAGTGCCATAGCGCCACCAAGCGCATCGATTTCACGCACTAGATGCGATTTTCCGATACCGCCAATAGCTGGATTACAGCTCATCTGCCCAAGCGTCTCAATATTATGAGTCAATAGCAAAGTCTGCGCCCCCATACGTGCAGCCGCTAATGCCGCTTCTGTTCCGGCATGACCACCACCGATCACTACCACATCGTAAATTTTTGGGTATTGCATGTTTGCCTCGCTTGATTGGCTATACAGTACTACTATAAAGTCCAGCCATTATTTAGCTGATACCTTATTGAGTATTAGATAAGCGTCAATCGTATGTAAAAAATAGATAACTGTTAATTATAGCAATTTTTGTCACTATACTGGTAATAACTATAAGACTGATTATAAAACCTATCTTTATAGCAAACCGTATGTAATAGACAGTATGATTATGGAGCAGTAGCAGAATAAACCTTCGTAGCAAAAATCTCAGCGCTATAACTGATATCGCCCTAAACTATAGCGCTATGAACCATAACTTGTTAAATCATAGCAGTGTAAACAACACCCTTATAATTTAGTCATTAAAAATCATTGCTGTTATCAGTATCATCAAAGCCATTACTCATACCAGTGCCCATAGACGCCACGCTATCCGGTTGACTGGCCACCATATGCTGGCTGCCATAACCTTCAGGATTAATTTGTAAATAAGCGTTCATCTGACCTATAGCATCACCATCATCACTTAGCAAAATTTGTGCTTTAATGATATCAACTGGCGGAAAAGGTAAATTTTTCAACAAAGCTAAGCGTTGCTGATTATCACCCTTATCAACGACCATCTCGATTAGCTGACGCACATCAATAGGTAGGTCTGGTGTACTCTGAGCTAGCAAAGCCAAATGATAAGCGCCCGCTGCATCTTGATCGGCAACCACTCGACGTTCAATCGCTAAATAAGTGGCTTCAGTTGCACCGCCTGCTACGCTGAGCTGATGAATACATTTTAGTGCTGAATTCGCTTCATTATCAGCAATATCAATGATACGTGTTGAATCCAGTTTTAGCCGTTCACGTCGAATCTCTATAGCTTGTTGCGCGCTATCGTCTTGAGTATTAGCTTGGTGCTCACTAGCTTGGCTAGTCATATCAGTAGTTTGGTTAGTCATTGATGCCTCTTATTATTTATTCTGTGTTAATGCACTAATTATCTTATGTCCTATATGGGGTTATAAGCCATAAAAACAATAAACCCTGCCAGCTTGCTGATCAATAGCAAAAAGCCCAAGCAATCATTAGCAGATTACTTGGGCTTACTACAGATTACTTGGGCTTACTACAGATTGCTTAGACTTAATACTTAGGTGTGTCACTTGTGCTAAGTTTTATTAATCCTTAAAAAACAGCTATTCAAGTATTATAAAACCCACAAACAGCTTCCCTGCTAAAATTAAGCAGCTGGGCTGTTAGCTTCAACTAAAGGCTTCAGCTCGCCTGATTGATACATTTGCAAGATAATATCAGAACCACCCATCAATTCACCATCAATCCACAATTGTGGAAAAGTTGGCCAGTTAGCCACTTTAGGTAAAGTTGCACGAATTTCTGGGTTCTCTAAAATGTTTACAAAGGCAAATGGACGACCGATCTGAGTCAACACTTCGATAGAACGCGCTGAAAAGCCACATTGCGGAAATTGTGGCGTGCCTTTCATGTACAAGATAACTTTATTGTCTTTAATTTGATCACGGATCAATTGTTCGACATCATTTGCAGCAGTATTTGGGGTCTGTTCGCTCATAAAAGCTCCTATCGGTTAGACGGTTTGTTAAAAGTAATAGTATTTAAAAAATTTTAAAGCTGAAAATTTAGAAAACAGGTTTAAAGACGCTATTCAAAGGCTGTATTTAAAGGCTATGTTTAAACGCCATGTTTAAAGTCTAATTGAGCTATTGCTGATAGATGAGGCAGTCATTACCCTATTACAAGCACTAGGCCATTGATTTGTCCGTATCAAGCAAACCACAGCTCATATTTATTTGGCTATTGATCATTTTTTATCAATAGTACCACGGCATTGGCCATTATGCCCTCTTGGCGACCAGTAAAGCCTAACTTTTCGCTGGTAGTCGCCTTAACGCTAATACAGGAGATATCTGTCTGTAAGTCGCTGGCGATGTTAGTGCGCATAGCTTGGTTGTGAGGAGCAATTTTTGGCCGCTCACAGATAATAGTAATATCAGCATTACCCAAACGATACCCTGCCGCTGCTATTTTGCCATAGACATAACGTAGTAATACCCGCGAATCCAAACCAGCATGCGCCATATCAGTATCAGGAAAGTGTTGACCGATATCGCCTAGCGCCAAAGCACCAAGCAAAGCATCAGCTAGTGCATGTAGTACCACATCGCCATCAGAATGTGCCAACAAGCTGTGGCTGTGTTCAATCGCCACCCCTGCCAGCATCACCTGCTGCTGCTGCTCACCATTATTATAAAAAGCGTGAACATCGATACCTTGACCGATTTTTATCATGATAACTCCAAAGTTTAGCAAAACTATTAACAAACTTCTAAAGCCGTTAGTAAATTTATAAAACGGTTACACGGCTCAGCTCGTCAGTTGTTTTAATTAACTGCTATAATATGACGCTTATTTTATCATACGTTGTTGAGTGCACTATGTCAGCTACCCAAAATTTTTGTTCTCATGCTCCTCTAACCTTAAGCAATATTGCTAACCCAACAGCCACACGAGTTATCGTTGGTATGTCAGGCGGGGTTGATTCCTCTGTATCTGCAGTATTGTTACAGCAAGCCGGCTTTATCGTCGAAGGGCTGTTTATGAAAAACTGGGAAGAGGACGACGGTAGTGAATACTGCACAGCGATGGACGACTTAGCGGATGCTCAGTCTGTCTGCGATAAGATCGGCATCAAGCTGCATACCGCTAACTTTGCTATGGAATATTGGGATCGTGTCTTTGAGCACTTTTTAGCGGAGTATAAAGCTGGTCGCACCCCTAATCCTGATATCTTATGCAATAAAGAGATTAAGTTCAAAGCCTTTTTGGACTACGCCTTAACCCTTGGCGCTGATTATATTGCCACTGGTCATTATACTCGTCGCAGTGTCAATTATACCAACAGCAATGGGATTGAAGTTGCGCAGTTATTACGTGGCTTGGATAACAATAAAGACCAAAGTTACTTTTTGCATGCGGTTGGTGGCGATAAACTTGCCAAGACATTGTTCCCCGTTGGTGAGCTTGAAAAGCCAGTTGTCCGTCAAATCGCTGAACAGCATGATTTGATTACGGCTAATAAAAAAGACTCTACTGGTATTTGTTTCATTGGTGAACGTCGGTTTAAGGACTTTTTACAGCAGTACTTGCCAGCACAAAAAGGCGAGGTGGTCACTGATGATGGTCACGTCATAGGCACTCATGATGGACTGATGTATTACACTTTAGGTCAGCGCGGTGGCATCGGTATCGGCGGTGTGAAAGACCGCCCAGAAGAGCCGTGGTTTGTATTGGCAAAAGACTTAGATAACAATCGTCTTATCGTCGGTCAAGGCCATGAACACTCAATGATGATGAGTACTCAGTTACAGGCTTATAAGCTTGATTGGGTTGATGGTCTACCGCCTGCTGCTATCTTCAGTGCTGAAGGTTTACCTTGTATGGCAAAATCACGCTATCGTCAACCAGACCAAGCCTGCCGAGTTTTCGCTACTAACGCTGATGGTAGCGAGGTAAAGGTAGTATTCGATGAGCTCCAGCGTGCCGTCACCCCAGGTCAGTCAGCGGTATTTTATATCGATGAAGTGTGCTTAGGCGGTGGAGTCATTGCCTCTATTAATGCGCCTCGCCACCTCTAAAGCCAATTATAGAAGCGCAATACTAGCTACTGACCAAAAAAAGCCATAACCCGCTTTAATCCTCAGTTTTTTGTGCTAACTCTTGTTATAATCATCTGCCAAAACCTCACAACCGCACCATAAATTGTTTCACTTACTGTTAATTGAAAGGTATTGCTATGACTACCCCTTTATCTGCCTTGACTGCCCTCTCTCCAATCGATGGCCGCTATGCATCGAAAGCTGACAGTCTCCGTCCTTATTTGTCTGAATTCGGTCTTATTAAAGCTCGCGTTACTGTTGAAATTCGTTGGTTACAGTCGTTAGCTGATAATAATGCAATCGGCGAATTAGCCGCTTTTGATACCGCTACTAATGCCTTTTTGAATGCTATCGTTGATAACTTTAGTGAAGAAGATGCACAAGCAATCAAAGATATCGAAGCAACAACCAATCACGATGTCAAAGCAGTTGAGTACTTTATAAAAGATAAATTCCGTGGCCAAGCAGCGCTAAACGATTCTCTAGAGTTTATTCATTTCGCTTGTACTAGCGAAGATATCAATAACTTGTCTTATGCCTTGATGCTTAAAGACAGCCGTAGCATCGTGTTAGACAAAATGCAGCAAATGATTGATAGTATTGTCGATTTAGCGATTACGCATGCTGACCAACCTATGCTGTCACGTACGCATGGTCAAACCGCTAGTCCTACCACTTTAGGTAAAGAGATGGCCAACGTCGCTTATCGTTTGGCTCGTCAAATCAAACAGATCGAAAAAGTTGAATTATTAGGTAAAATTAATGGTGCAGTAGGTAATTATAATGCCCATTATTCGGCATATCCTGATGTTGACTGGCAGTCTCATGCTGAAGCCTTTATCGATGAGCGTTTGGCATTGACTTTCAACCCGTATACTACTCAGATTGAGCCGCATGACTATATCGCTGAATTGTTCGATGCTATTAAGCGCTTCAACACTATTCTGATCGATTTTAACCGTGATATTTGGCAGTATATTAGCTTAGGCTATTTCAAACAGCGTCTAAAAGAAGGTGAAGTGGGCTCCTCTACTATGCCGCATAAAGTAAACCCTATTGACTTTGAAAACTCAGAAGGCAATCTAGGGGTAGCTAACGCCATGCTGGCTCATTTGGGCGAAAAATTACCTATCTCACGGATGCAGCGTGATTTGTCAGATTCGACAGTATTACGTAATATCGGTGTCGGTCTAGCCCAAAGTATGATCGCCTATGATGCTTGCCTAAAAGGCGTCAGTAAGCTTGAGCTCAATGCACAACGTTTAGATAGCGATCTTGATCAAGCGCAAGAATTACTAGCAGAACCGATTCAAACCGTTATGCGCCGCTACCGTGTTGAAAACCCTTATGAGAAGCTAAAAGCATTGACTCGTGGTAATGCTATGACTCGTGAAGCGATGCTAACTTTCGTCGAAAGCGATGAGCTATCTGCGGTGAGTGCTGAGGATAAAGCTCGCCTTCGTGCCCTAACACCTGCCACTTATATCGGTAATGCCGCTGAACAAGCACGTACTATTAAAGAGTGGATTGCTAAGCTATAGACAACCCAATAGCAGGCCAAATGAGTCGATCCTCAAAGGCGGTAGTGATAAGCAGCATTATGGTAGTAATCATAATACTGCTGGCCAGTATCGAGCCATTAGAATGGTCGAGCTACTTGCTACATCAAGCAGGTACCTTAGTGTTTTTAGCTATGCTATTGGCGCTGTATCGTTACTGGCAAATAACTTCGCGAGCCTATGTGCTCGCGACTTTTTTTTTGTTAATTCATATTGTCGGGGCACGCTACTTGTATTCGTACGTACCTTATGATGAGTGGACCCAGCAGTTATTCAACATAAAGCTAAGCACACTATTTGGCTGGCAACGTAATATGTACGATCGCTTAGTGCATTTCAGCTACGGCTTATTATTATTTAGCACAATGTATCAAAGCCTACAACACTTACTAAAAATACCATCGCCAAAGCAATTGATCGTCATTACTTTAATGCTCAATATGTCTACTAGCTTACTCTATGAGCTTTTTGAATGGGGTATCGCCACTACTCTATCGCCAGATGCCGCTGAAGCCTATAATGGTCAACAAGGGGATGTTTGGGATGCGCATAAGGATATGGCACTAGCCTTAGCTGGTGGTATTATTGCAGCGATTTTTTATGCTAAGCGCCTAAGAGTAAACGCCATAAATAAGTACCCATAAAGCCTATAGCACTGGTCGTTAGTCTTACTCCTTATCGTGCTTTTTACTACTATCACCAGGGATAATGGCCTTACCAACGGCTACCGTGCCTTTGGCAATACCTTTAGTGGTTTTATAAGCCACTTTTACTGGTACAGTGACTAACTTGTGTACACAAGCTTGTAGGAAAAATAGGCTAGCAATTATGGCGATAATCTGTAATTTTTTCATGAGCTTCTTACTGTAAGTAGAATAATAAGCAATCATAAACTATTAAAATATTTTTCTAAAGCAAAGCTAGCATTTTTATGCAAATAGTTGTTTTTTAACCCCTTAAATAATACGGATTTATTAATGAGCTCTTTAAAATTATGCTTGCCTGACTCGATAACCCCAGAGCAGTTTTTAAGCGACTACTGGCAAAAAAAACCGTTACTAATTAGACAAGGTTTGCCGCAGCTCATAGCTATGTTTGAACCTGATGATATTTTGAACTTGGCACTAGATGAAGATGCTACGGCTAGATTATTAACTCAGCAAGCATCCCCTTCATCAGCATCCACTAGCCTCAAGAATGGTGACCCTGATAAACAAAACCATGCTCAATGGCAAGTAAAGAAAAGTCCTTTAAGCGCCGCGGACTTTGATGGCTTGCCAGAGCAATGGACAGTGCTAGTACAGAACCTTGAGCAATGGTCGCCTGAGCTTGGCCAGTTGTGGCAAGCTTTTGACTTCATTCCGCAGTGGCAGCGTGATGACATCATGGTATCTTACGCTCCTAAAGGCGGGTCAGTAGGTAAGCATTATGATGATTACGATGTATTTTTAGCACAAGGCTATGGCTCTAGACGCTGGCAATTAGGTAAGTTCTGTGATGAGCATACTGAGTTCGTCGAAGGTGAGCCTATTCGTATCTTTGATGATATGGGTGAGATAATATTTGATGAAGTTTTAGCTGCTGGTGATGTGTTATACGTACCGCCTAAGCTAGCTCATTTTGGCTTAGCAGAAGATGACTGCCTTACTTTTTCATTTGGCTGTCGCCGTCCGAATCTGATGCAAATCATCGATAGTTTAGCTGATGTAGCTACTAATCATAGCAAGCTGTTTATTCCGATGTTATTACCACAAACCGTGCAGGCGTCAGGTGAATTGCAAGCCGCTAGTATTGAGGCTATTACCGCTCAATTACTACAGCTACTGCAGTCAGACTTGGGTGCTGATATCATTCGGCAAGCCGTCTGCGAAGTAGTCAGTAAGCGTCAATACGATGTGCTGGTTCCAGAAGAAAGCTTAACTACTGATGAGCTGATACAAGCCTTAGCTGAAGGGGCGACCTTACAAGCTGACTATAGTAATCGGCTTCTTTATAACAAAGCTGGCACTAAGCCACACAATGGTTTAGTGACGTTATACGCTAATGGTCAACGACTTGACGGCTTGGATGAAACCGCAACTAAGCTTTTAATGCGCTTAGCGGACGGTGAAGTTATTAAAGAAGATGACGTAAATGATATTGATGCTGACGAGTTAATGGAATGGTTAGACAATGGTTGGATATGGCTAGATTATCCAGAGTAATGTCACTTAGCGGCTGTTAGATTGAGCTTATACACCCTAAGAACCCGATGACTAGAGATGATAGACGCTAGAAATCGGGTTTTTTATCGGCTATTACTAGCTTAAATGACAGCAATAGTCATTTGATTACAGTAAGAAAAAATACGCCCACAGCCCTACGATCACCGTACAAATGATATTAAGAACTACCCCAACACGTATCATCTCGGTCTGCTTAATCAGCCCAGTACCGAACACAATGGCATTGGGTGGCGTGGCCACAGGTAGCATAAAGGCACAAGAAGCACCGATACCTATGATTAATACTAACACCTCTTTTGGTAAGCCCATTTGTTGAGAAATAGCTGCAAATACTGGGACTAGTAAAGCGGCTGATGCAGTATTTGAGGCAAACTCTGTTAAGAATATAATAAATCCCGATACGGCAATCATAACCACAATGATAGGCGATGCTGCTAAGGCATTAGCGACCGTAGTACCTAATACTAGCGATGCACCTGAAACCTCCAGCACTGTGGATAAAGCAATACCACCACCGAACAGCATAAGCACGCCCCAGTCCGTATTATCAGACACCTCTTTCCATGAGACTAACCCTAAGCTGACAACCGCTGCTGCTGCCGTTAAGGCAACGAGAGCATCGGTATCGGTAATATCCAATGCCGCGCCGATCTTCTTGGAGAATATCCAGCTCAATGCCGTCACTATAAATACGATAATGGTCACTACGCGCGGCTTAGTCCAAGCAATAGGCTCAGCTTCACTAAGCGTGACCTTACGCTTAAGGTTAGGTTTGAGTACTACGTACATCGACCCTATCACCACTGGCAATAGTACCAACATAATAGGAATGCCAAATTTCATCCAGTCAATAAAGGTGATATCCAGCGCCTTAGCAGCGATAGCATTGGGAGGGGAACCGACGATAGTCCCTAACCCTCCTAAGCTGGCAGAATAAGCGATACCTAGGAGCACAAATACAAAAGTACCTCGGTCTTCTTCGCGGTCAACTTGAGTCAAAATACCTAAGGCTAAGGGCAACATCATAGCAGCAGTAGCGGTATTAGAAATCCACATTGACAAGAATGCAGTGACCCCAAATATCAAAAATACTGCAGTACCCAGCTTACCTCCTGACAGTGACAAGATCTTTAGCGCAATCTTTTTATCCAGCTGTTGGACATGCAAAGCTGCTGCTAGGGCGAAGCCACCAAAAAACAGATATATAATGGGACTAGCGAAACTCTGCAAACCTATTTTAGCATCGAAATCTGGTATACCGATTAGCGCGCCAATCACTATCACTAGTAATGCGGTAATAGTTACGTGCAAGGCTTCAGTTAGCCACAGCACACCAATGAAAAACAGTAAAGCTAGCCCTTTATTGGCACTATCATCGTAAGGTAATACATTGTAAATGAGTATACTAATGATCGCTGCTATCGCTACCACTATTAGGCCTTTACCTGTGCCTTTAGGAAAGGTGTCGGTAAATAAATATCCAGCGCCATCATCAGGAAGATGGCTATCTAATTTTTGCTCTGACATAAGATGTCCTTATTGTGCAAAGAGGTTTCATTAGGAATAAGGGATGAAAAATATATAAAAACCCAAAAAGGCTAGCTGGTTTTAGCTATAACTCTATCCCTCTGTGCTGTCATACACTTTACCATTACCAAAGGCTTATTAAAAAATAGTTATGAAAAACACCCTCAATAATATGACTTTCCTGAACTATTATTTACAATAATAACTAGGCTACTGTTAAAAATAATAACCATCTTCTGATCAGCAAATTTTTTTATTAGCTTTAATAGTAGCCTAATGATAAAAATGTAGTAGCTTTGCTAAGGAGCTCTTTGTCGCTATTTGGCAGGTTTGCGTCGCCACTGTGCTTTGAGCAAAGATTTCTTACTGTTGTAAAAAATCAGTATTATGATCGATGGCTATAGTGGAGGGTGATAATAGATGACGATAATAATGTCGTTACATATCATTATCAAATAAATGCAGTTGCATCCTATACAAGCATAAAGGTTTGAAACATACTAAATAGCTGAATTGTTAATTTATTAAAATAAATATCAATAAGAACCGTTTATAAGGAGTACTTTATGTCACGCGATAAGATCGATCCAACGACTAAAATGGCACCAACAGATATTAATCAGGACGGCTTGGCCAAAGAAGATCAACAACGTACTGATGACTCAGCACTAGGTATGATGAAGGCTATGCATGAGCATGAAGATCATGAAGAAGATGAGGATGAATAGTACTCCTAAACAGTACTGAGGCTATGAATAAATAGCCATGTTGTTCACCACTAATTAACCAGCGCTTATCAAAATGATGAGCGCTTTTTTTGTCTAGGTTGACGCTTCTCTAGTAAATGCTCAGAAGCGTAGTTATAAATAAAGGCCGCCACTAATACTATAGTAATTGGCACAAATAGCGCACCATAGCCTACTCTGGCATACAAAAATGCACCGACTACTCCGCCACCACAAAAGCAATACCAGATAATAGCCTGAAAGCCCAGAGTCGGCTTACTAATAGTTCGGCCAGCTAACCAATTGCCGATAGTTGCTCCCATATCTGAGGTTAGACCTGTCAGATGAGTAGTACGAATAACCGCGCCGCTGTAAGTGGCTACCATAGCGTTTTGTAACCCGCAAGCCATAGCGGCTGCCAGTTGCCCAAAATAATCATGCTGCTGATATAAAAAACAGCTACTTAGTAACAGCGCAGCTTCCATATAGAGCGCAGTCCCGTAACGTCGGCCTAGCTTTAAGGAGGTTTGCCCGATGACAAAGCCACTCAGTACAGCACCGGCCAAAAACGATAATAGCGAGGCACCAATATATAAGATACTGCGCAAATCAAAGTGAGCGACAGCAGCTGAAAATAAGCTTACGTTACCAGTGACATGCGAGACTGAGAGATTAGTAAAACCCATAAGTGCTGCAGTATTAAGGCAGCCGGCACTAAATGCTAATACTGCTCCGCCCCATAGGATCCATCTTGGAAGTCTGGTTATCATAGCCACTACCTAGCTTATTACGGCAAAATTGCCATAGTATAACCAAAAAAGACAGCCCAAAGGCTGCCTCACTAGTACTTATCTTAACTGCTATAAATTAACCGCTAAAACAACTGTCAAATTACTTCTCTGCTTCACCTAACATCATTAGCTGCTCACTGATAGCTACTGTATTAAAGCCCGCATCAACAAACATAATCTCACCAGTAATACCAGAAGCCCATGGCGATAACAAGAACAAGGCGGCATTACCTACTTCCATCTGGCTAACATTACGCTGTAATGGGGCAATTTTTTCACTGATATCGAGCATCTTACGGAAGGATTTGATACCGCTCGCCGCCAAGGTACGGATAGGACCAGCTGAGATAGCATTAACGCGAATACCTTCGCCGCCCATTGAGGTAGCAAGATAGCGAACACTAGCCTCTAAGCTGGCTTTTGCCATACCCATAACATTGTAGTTTGGTAATACCGAAATACTACCTTCATAAGTTAGAGTGAGCATAGAACCATGACGCATAGCTAACAGTTCACGTGCGGCTTTTGCTAGCGCTACGAAGCTATAGCTTGAGATATCATGAGCGATATGACTACCTTCGCGAGTGGTGGCATTAACGAAATCACCGTCGAGTTGATCCATCGGTGCAAAGCCAATGGCATGTACTACCCCATCGATGCCATCGCTCCAATGAGCGGCCACTTGTTCAAAGCAAGCCGCTATAGACTCATCCGAAGCGACATCACACTCTAGCACTAAGTCCGCTTCAAAATGTTCCGCTGCCATGTCTACCCGCTTTTTGATCTTATCATTTGGATAAGTCAAAATTAAAGAAGCACCCTCACGATGCAGCGCTTCAGCGATAGCCCAAGCAATAGATAGCTTACTGGCGATACCAGTGACGACAAAACGTTGTCCTTGAAGTAGCATAATAGGTCCTTGTTAACCAATAAAAGTAGTTAGAAGTATTGTGGTTCAACAGTATAAATGGTCAATCGATTATTCGCTCATTATACACGAATCATATTAAGTAAACAGACGTAAACTGATAGTGATTATTGCCATTATTGGTTATCCTCAGCCCATAACCCGGAAGACTTACCTATAGCGGTATGAAGTTAATCTATTTTCACGTATAATCACAATCCTTCCAAGCTTGCACAGTTTTAAAGCCCTTGCTGACAGTTGTTAGCACTATAGGATTTAGCATTAAGTTATACCCACATTTTGGACGGCTGACAACCTTATGAGTAATACCCCAATTGCAACTTCAAACTACCATGAAAGTATTGAATCTTATCGTCAGCTTATTGTTTCGACAGGCGAAGATTTAGAGCGTCCTGGTCTTGAAGATACCCCTAAACGCGCAGCAACAGCTTTTGCCCATTTAACCCAAGGCTATCATCAGAACTTAGATAAAGTGGTCAATGACGCTATATTCCCGTCGACCAATCGTGAGCTAGTGTTAGTACAGAATATTGAATTTTATTCACTGTGCGAGCATCACATGTTGCCTTTTCATGGTGTTGCCCATATAGGTTATTTGCCTAATGGACAAGTACTAGGGTTATCTAAGTTTGCCCGTATTGTCGATATGTTTGCTCAACGCTTGCAAGTACAAGAGAATTTAAGTGAGCAAGTAGCACAAGCTATTATGGATGTCACTGGTTGTCGCGGCGTTGCTGTGGTTATGGATGCCTCGCATATGTGTATGATGATGCGTGGGGTCAGCAAACAGCATTCGACCACTCGTAGCACAGCCATGTTAGGTGAATATGTTCATGACAATCAAGCTCGCAATGAGTTTTTGGGCGCATTGCCCAAGCGTCAAGCTGCATTTTAGACCCCTACATAGTGACTGTATTGCGATAAAAAAGGAAGCTTAGGCTTCCTTTTTTTGCTTAATTTTTCTTTGTTTAATAGCTATTGAGTCGATTATTCCGAGTCAGACTAACTGAGCTAAAACCAGCTTAGGTAAAACCGATTTGAGTCAGAACATACGGTTCAACATTTGAGCCTTACCTTTTAGCATAAAAAATACCACCTCATTGTGAGATGGCATCAGTATTATGAAGAGCGATTCTAAAAAGCTTTGCTAAAAACCGTAGCAATAACCACTAGCGAAAGTAGCTGATTTTTGAGCTTTAATCTTTAAGCACTGAGCACTAGGCATCAAAGTGAATAACGCTGCGAATACTTTCACCATTATGCATCAGCTCAAAGGCTTTATTGATATCTTCTAGTGGCATTGTATGAGTAATAAAGTCATTCAATGGAATCTCGCCATCTAAATAACGCTCAACATAGCCTGGCAATTCTGAACGGCCTTTAACACCGCCAAATGCTGAACCACGCCAGACTCGGCCTGTCACTAGCTGGAATGGACGAGTAGAGATCTCTTTGCCAGCGCCAGCCACCCCAATGATAACTGACTCGCCCCAACCTTTATGGCAGCATTCAAGCGCTGAACGCATAACATCGACATTGCCGATACACTCAAACGAGTAATCAACACCGCCATCCGTCATCTCAACGATGACCTCTTGAATCGGTTTGTCGTAGTCTTTAGAGTTGATACAATCCGTTGCGCCCAGCTTTTTGGCCAATTCAAATTTATCTGCGTTAATATCAACGCCAATAATACGACTGGCTTTGGCCATTTTTGCACCGATAACCGCCGCTAGACCAATACCACCAAGACCAAAAATAGCTACCGTAGAGCCTTCTTCAACTTTGGCAGTATTCATTACGGCGCCCATACCGGTAGTTACCCCGCAACCGAGCAAGCAGACTTTTTCTAATTCAGCCTCTTTATTAACTTTGGCTAAAGAAATCTCTGGCAATACTGTATATTCAGAAAAGGTTGAGCAACCCATATAGTGATAAATAGGCTGACCATCTTTATAGAATCTAGTAGTGCCATCTGGCATTAAGCCTTTGCCTTGAGTTTCGCGCACTGCTGAGCAAAGGTTGGTTTTGCCTGAAGTACACATTTTGCACACCCCACACTCTGCGGTATATAAAGGAATCACATGATCGCCGACTTGTACGCTAGTCACCCCTTCACCGATTTGCTCAACAATACCACCGCCTTCGTGTCCTAAGATCGCTGGGAACACGCCTTCTGGGTCTTCACCAGATAGCGTATAAGCATCAGTATGACAAACGCCACTGGCAAGAATCTTTACTAATACTTCACCTTTACGTGGCAACATGACATCCACTTCTTCGATGGATAATGGCTGGTTAGGGCCCCAAGCAATAGCCGCTTTTGACTTAATAAATTTATCTGACATAATCCTCTCTCTTATTAATTGCTGCATCATTTTTTATTGATGCACTGAATTGTCGATGCATCGATTTAATGCATTAGAATTTTAGATGAGTGCGATCATTGTATATGATTTGACACTCAATAAAAGTATTGTCGTTTTAGCATTGTTTAGTGTTATGTAGCACGATAAAACTAGGGTTAATACTCACCTAAAAGCCAGCCACTGATAAAAGCAAAATACTCTCGAAACCAGGCGTTATAGCGAATCGATAACGGCGTTGGACTGGCTACAGTTATGGGCTGCTCATAACCTTGATGACGGGCTATAGCCGCTGCTCGAATAATATGAAAGTCACTAGTAACAATAGCAATAGGCTCCGCTAGATCCACCTCTTGAGCCGCTAAAATAATCTTGCTGTTCGCTAAGTTCTCTTGAGTGCTAGTACTAGTGCCTTCTTGCAAAATTCTCTCAAAGGGTAGGCTATGCTCTGTATGCAAATAGCTGGCCATAATATCTGCTTCACTACGTTGCCGCCCATAACCAATACCCCCACTAGTCACTATAATGGCCGATGGTTGAGCATTGATGATAGTGACTGCCGTATCTAAACGTTTAGCTAAAGTAGGCGTAGGCTTACCTGCTACTGTACCTGAGCCTAATACGATAATCGCCGCAACTGGTGGTAGTGGCTGTGCACTGCGTTTGATTTGCTGCTGCAAGGACTCAATGAATAGCGCAAAGCTAATTAGCCAAATCAGTAATAAGACCCATAGACTATACCAGCCATATTTAAGCCAACGGGTTTTTGTCATATAGTTGTAGATGGATCGCCAGTATACGCTATGGATGACCAACACAACGCCTAACCCTAGCGGCACTAAGGTACCAAAATTAATCTTGCCAGCAGCGATTAATAATACACAATCTACAATCAGCACTAAGCCGATAGCGCCTACCATGATCCGTGATACAGTGAGCAATACTTTTGACATAAATCAGCTTGTTAGAGTTTGTTATTTTAGAGTGTATTAAAGGGCAGATAGTTTTGATTGAGTAAATACGGCTATCAACCGGCTTTTAACAGCAAAAAATCGCTCACCACCTCAATAAATAGAAAATGGGGAACGATTTTTGACTAGTATACTGTTACTCGATGTATTCGATGTATTCAATGATCGCTTATTGGACGTTCAGTTATTAGAAGACTAATTATGACATTAGCCTATTAACTTTAACCGACTGCTTTTACATCGTCAATCCAGTTGCCATAACCTGCTGCTTGCATTTCTGCCAACGGCACAAAACGCATTGCTGCTGAGTTCATGCAATAGCGTTTGCCAGTAGGTGCTGGACCGTCATCAAATACATGGCCCACATGCGAATCAGCATAACGGCTACGTATTTCAGTACGATTACCAAAAATACCTAAGTCTGATTTTTCAACAACCATTTCAGCATTTAGCGGTCGGATAAAGCTTGGCCAGCCAGTACCAGAGTCGAATTGATCACGTGAGGAATATAACGGCTCACCTGATACCACATCGACATACAAACCGGGCTGTTTGTTATCCCAATATTCATTATCAAAAGCACGTTCAGTACCGTCCTTTTGCGTGACTTTATATTGCATACTGCTAAGTGACTTTTTTAGCTCATCTTGGCTTGGTTTTACAAAAGCATCTGCATTAAAGCCTACGCCAGCTTTAGTGCTCGCTGTTGTCTGCGCCGCACTGCTATCAGCGGCTGGTTTAAACTGGGCAAAATCTAATTCGTAATCTTTGCCATATACGCTTTCGATAAACTGATAACGACCAGAGTTAAAAGTGTAGGCCTTATAGCGTAGCGGGTTCTTTTTATAATAATCTTGATGATACTCTTCAGCGGGATAAAAGTCGCCGACAGGAACCACTTCAATCACTACTGGTTTTTTATAGACTCCAGAGGCCTCTAATGCCTTCTTAGCCGCTTCTGCTTGTTGCTGCTCTTGCTTATTATTATAAAAAATAGCGGGACGATATTGAGTACCACGATCTACGAACTGACCTTCACTATCGGTAGGATCTGCAATACGCCAAAGCGCTTGTAGTAAACCATCATAGCTAATTTGCTTTGGATCATAATATATCTGCGCCGCTTCAGTGTGGCCAGTGCCTCCGGCTGACACGGTAGTATAAGTCGGATTTGCAGACTTACCACCTGTATAACCTGAGACCACCTCTACTACCCCAGGTATCTTTTCATAACCGGCTTCCACACACCAAAAGCAACCGCCAGCTACTGTTGCCACTGCCAGATTTGGATCAGTAGGCGCATAAGGATTAGCCGCACTAGGGTTCTTTACCGTAGCGCTATTGTCAGCTGCAGTACAACCGGCATATAGAGCACTAGTGGCTACTAAAGCGATGCCAAGTATTTTGGCTTGTGATTTGAATGTCATCAGAAAATCCTAATAATGATTTTATGTTTGCATTGTAACCCTTAGGTATCACTGAAATATTCCTATTATGTTATATGTTTACAGTATTTCGGGGTTTTAAAGCTCACAGTTACCTTTAGAATACATTACTAATGCTATCTAACTTTGAAGAATAATTAACTAATAATCACTATAGATATTTTATAACCATGCACCTTAGTAGTTATTTATCTTAAGTTATATTAAGTTATATTAAGTTATCTTATCTCATGGAGTAAATCATCTCATCGCATGGAACAAAAATTTTCTAATTAGGTTATTTGTTTTAACTATTGACGCCAGCTTGTAACAAGCACTGGGCATAAGGATGCTGCGGATGCTTAAACACTGCTTCAGTGGCTCCTGACTCAACGCACATACCGTCTTTTAGCACCATAATATGCTGACATAAAGCTCGCACTACTTTTAGGTCGTGGCTAATAAATACATAGCTGATTTGCCGCTGCTGTTGAATTTCGCGTAGTAGATTAACGACGGTTACTTGAGTAGTGCTATCAAGCGCAGAAGTGGGCTCATCTAGAATCATTAACCGTGGCTGCATCACTAATGCTCGAGCTAGCGCCACTCGTTGCCGTTGACCGCCGGATAACTCATGAGGGTAACGATACACAAACTCGCTGGGTAAGTGCACTGTCTCTAAGCTGTCTATAACCGCTTGTATTCGAGCTGCCTTTGCAACACCTTGCACTAGTAACCCTTCTTCAATGATTTGCATCACTGTCATACGAGGATTGATACTAGCAAATGGATCTTGAAATATCATCTGAATTTGGGCGCGAAATTTGCGTAGCTCGCTATTAGACAATAAGGACATATCTTGACCATTGACTATAATCTGACCGCTGACTTTAGCTTGATTGCTGAGCAGCTGACTTAGAGCCAACGCAATAGTAGTCTTGCCCGAACCCGACTCTCCAATAATGCCTAATGCTTGTCCTGACGCTAAGCTCATGTCTATGTCTGTTACTGCATCAAACCAGCGCTTGGTCGTGCCAAACAAGTTTTTTTGCACTGGGAATTGTACTTGTAACTGCTTAACTTGTAGCACTATAGCCGGCTTATCTGAGCCACTTTGCTGGATATCTAATGCTTGACCAAAGTCTTGGCGCATCAAAGTACGAGTATAGTCGGCTTTTGGATTGGCAAAAACCGCTGCCGTCGTTCCGTGCTCAATAGTCTGCCCTTGACGCATTACGATAACTTCATCGCTATAGCGCCTAACCAGATTAAGATCATGGCTAATAAGTATCATCGCCATATTATGCTCACGCTTTAAGTCATTGAGCAGCGATAAAATCTCATGTTGCAGGGTCACATCAAGGGCAGTTGTTGGTTCATCAGCAATCAAGATATCCGGCTGCTGCGCTAACGCCATCGCTATCATCACTCGCTGACGCTGACCGCCGGAAAGCTCATGCGGATAGCGATTTAGCTTATCTTCAGGGTCAGTAATATTGACGTCGTTTAGCAGCTTAATAGTCTGCATCCGCCATTGTTTTTTGGCTACGCCCCTCAAGCGCAGCGACTCAGCGATTTGCTTGACAACCGTATGCAGTGGATTAAGGGCGGTCATCGGCTCTTGAAATATCATGCCGATACGCTGACCACGGACTGAGCGCAATACCTTATCTTGTGAATCATGGTTAGCTATCGGCAAGGCAAGCATAGTCGACTGCTCTGCTGAACTTGCCAGCTCTACATCACCAGTCACGTTTAGACTCTTAGGTAATAGCCCTAATAACGCTAAGCTAGCAATAGACTTGCCCGATCCTGACTCCCCAACGATAGCCAGCGTTTGGCCTTGCTGCAGCTGATAACCCAGCTTATCTACTAAGGTCGCGCCGGTATTAGTGACGATACTCAGCTCACTCACTGTCAACACCGGCGCTGTTTTATTATTTATCATCATATTAAGAGCGCCTCGGATCAAACGCGTCACGTAGCGCTTCGCCAATAAAGATTAGCAACGATAAAATAAAGGTCAAACTGAAGAATCCTGATAACGCCAGCCAAGGAGCGTTTAAGTTGTTTTTACCTTGTACCATCAGCTCTCCTAGCGAGGGTGAACCTGGCGGCAAACCATATCCTAAAAAGTCTAAAGCGGTCAGGGCAATGATATTAGCGGTTAAAATAAAGGGCAGTTGCGATAAGCTCGATGCCAGTGCATTAGGTAAGATATGTCGCCACATGATTTGGCTATCGGCGACTCCTAAGTTACGCGCCGCCCGCACATAATCAAAATTACGTGCGCGTAAAAACTCAGCACGCACTAAGCCAACTAGTCCCATCCAACCGAATAGCAGCATTAACGCAAATAATACACTAATACTAGGACTAAATAAGCTGACCAAAATAATAATCATAAATAGCTGCGGCATACCGCCCCACACTTCCATAAAGCGCTGGCCTGCCAGATCCACCCAACCGCCATAATAGCCTTGAATAGCTCCTACGATAATCCCAATCAGTGCTCCTACTAAAGTCAGAGCTAAACCGAATAATAAGGACACCCGCATACCATAAAGTATCCGTGCCAGCACATCACGACCTTGATCATCAGTGCCTAACCAGTTCTGGCTATTGGGCGCGGCTGGATAAGGGATAGCTAGCTCGACATTGGGCGTTTGGTCAGCGAAGGCGATAATCGGCATCACATAATAGCCTTTAGCATTGATTAACGCTTGTACCGCTGGGTCTTTATAATTAGTCTCAGTTTCAAAAATGCCGCCAAAGGTAGTCTCAGGGTAAGCCTTAGCTACTGGGAAGTAATAACTATTGTCATACTGCACTAATAAAGGCTTATCGTTAGCAATCACATTAGCAGCCATACAAATAATAAATATTAAGCTAAAAACCACTAACGATATAACACCTAAGCGATTATTACCGAAGCGTTTGAGACGAGCTTGCCAGATTGGGTTTAGGCGTGGCTTTTTTGATTTAGGCTCTTGCTTGCCTATAGTATCGCTACTAGTAGGTGGTATTTGCGCAGTAGACATTAGCGCCCCTCAAAATCAATACGTGGATCTATCAAGTGATAACTTAGATCACTAATCAGCTGCAATAATAGACCTAATAAAGTAAAGATGAATAAAGTACCAAAGATCACTGGATAATCACGCTGTTGGATAGCCTCAAAGCCTAGCAGCCCTAGCCCATCTAGCTTAAAGATAATCTCAATGAGAAAATTGCCAGCAAAGAAAATACCGACGATAGCCGCTGGAATACCAGCAATGATAATCAACATAGCATTACGAAATACGTGGCCATATAATACTTGGCGCTCTGCTAAACCTTTGGCACGAGCCGTCAATACATACTGCTTGCCCAGCTCTTCTAAAAAGCTAAATTTTGTCAAATAAGTAAGGCCTGCAAAGCCGCCAACCGTACTAGCCAGCAACGGCAAAGCTAAATGCCAAAAATAATCTTTTATTTTGCCGAGCGCTGATAGTTGATCAAAATTCTCTGAAGTCAGCCCTTGTAGCGGAAAGATATTCCAGTAGCTACCACCAGCAAAAAACACTAGTAAAATAACCGCAAACACAAACACAGGTATCGCATGACCGATCGCCAATAGCATCGCCGTCACTTTATCAATAGACGAGCCATGATGCATGGCCTTGTAGACCCCTAACGGAATAGCTATCAGATAGATCAGCAGCGTACTCCACAGCCCAAGCGAGATTGACACGGGTAGCTTCTCTATAATCAGCTCAGTCACTGATTGACCCTTAAAGAATGACTCGCCAAAGTCTAAGCGAGCATAATTCTTTAGCATTAACCAAAAGCGTTCTGGCGCTGACTTATCAAAGCCATACTGGGCATTAATAGCAGCGATCATCTCCTCTGATAGACCACGTGTTCCTTGATAAGTACTACTATTAGCACCAGAGCTACCCGCACCTACACTGCCATTAAGCGCATTATCTTTGGCTCCTTGCTCAATAAGAGCCAGTTGCTGCTCCACTGGGCCACCAGGAGCGGCTTGCACGATGACAAAGTTTGCCAATAATATCAAAAACAGCGTCGGCAATATAAGCAGTAGTCTCTTTAAGATATAACGACCCATAATGGCAACTTCCTGACCGGCAAATAGAGGAGAGAGCTAGCAGACTACTCAATAATTCTACATATAACCTTACATAACATAGAACTAAAAATTATTTTTCAGCTCACGTAGCGCGGCGAATACTGTTAATGGCTCTTCATCAGCAATAGTCATTTGCGCTTGCACCCCTGCTATTACGCTAGCTTCTGTTACTCGCAAGAACACATTGATGGCCCGCTCATGCTCCAAAGTGACGGGCAAAGTCGGTACACCTTGCGCCGTTTGCTGTTCAGCTTGTACTAGCGCTTGCTGTATGGCTACATTTTCCGGCTCAATAGTTAAGGCAAAACGTAAGTTATTGGCAGTATATTCATGCGCTGGGTACAATAAGGTTTCAGCCGGCAACTCATCGATGCGCTTAAAGCTCTGGTACAGCTGCTCGATAGTGCCAGTGAATACTCGACCACAGCCGCCACTAAACAGAGTATCACCACAGAAACAATGCTTTTGATTATCAATGTCTAAGATATAAGCAATATGGCTGTTAGTGTGTCCTGAGATATCCCAAACTTGTGCTGAGCAGCCCCAAGCACTTACGGTGCTACCATCTTTGATAGTTTGATCTTCCTCGACCCCATGCTCACTGTGCGCCACGATATGGGTCATTGGAAAGTGCTCTTGCAGCTCCATCACGCCGCCAGTATGATCAAAATGATGATGAGTGGTCCAAATTGAAGTCAGCTCAAGTCCCTGCTGTTCCATATAGGCGGCTACCGGAGCCGATTGACCAGGATCAATCACGATAGCTTGTTTATTGTTCTTATTGATTAATGTCCAAATATAATTGTCATTAAAAGCTTTAATGGGATGAATTTCAATAGTCATAGTAAATCCTTGTTATTAGCAACTGTCTTTAGTTTTTATCCGCAACCATAGCTGTAAGCTGAACGGGTTTGGTCAACTGAGCTTGATTAATGTTCATTTAAAATTATAATTAGCGACTTATCCTAGCTAATAACTTAAATATCATAAATAGCTTTAAGGTCATAGATAGCTTTAAGTTTTTAAATACCTTTTATATCTTAGACTAGTTTAACGCCCTAAATACTTGTCTACTTTTGCCTCGGCAGCTTTATCTACCCACCAGTAATCTATGCCCACAGCATTAGTCGGTAGCGTGGCATGACGGTATTGGTTCCAATAAGCCACATTAGTGCCTGACTTACCATATAACGGCACTAGATAATAACCGGCACGAAGTAGACGATCGAGCACATGAGTATATACAATAATCTCATCACGGCTTTTGGCATCTGCAAGCGCTTGGGTCACTTGATCTATCGCTTTATTGTTGACGCCTATAGTATTGTTATTCCCTAGTTGCTTAGCGGCGGCGCTACCCCAATAGCTAGCTTGCTCGGCACCGGGCGATAAGCTTTGGGCAAACACATCTACAGTCATATCATAATCATAACTACGCATGCGCTCATAATATTGTGGCCCATCCACTTGGCGCAGCTTGGCCTCGAACCCTAAACGCTCAATATTACGGATATAAGGTAATAATACTCGGCTTAAGGTATCGCCAGTCATTAAGATTTCAATCTGTGCAGGCTTACCATCAGGTTGATACAATTTCATATCATCATAATAGAACCCAGCGGCCAATAATAACTGCCGCGCCTTTAATAGTCCTTGGCGATTAAAGCCAGCACCATCAGTAGTAGGTAGTTGCCACGCCTCCAATACGCCCTGCCGCTGTATAGGCTCAAGCTCAGGCAACAATGGGCTGATTATTTTCATCTCCGCCTTTGATGGCGTACCTAAAGCGGCTAGCTCCGAGCCATGAAAGAAGCTTTGTAAGCGCTCATATTGATCATGAAATAGAGTTTTATTCATCCATTCAAAATCGTAAGCAGCACTCAAAGCCTGACGCACACGGATATCTTGAAAAATGGGCCGACGCATATTCATAATCAGACCTTGCATCGGTACTGGATTTTGACTGCTGATGGCTTCTTTATCGATCATGCCAGCGGTTACTGCTGGGAAATTATAACCGGTAGCCCAGTTAGAGGCTTTATTCTCCGGACGAAAACGATATTGACCTGATTTAAAGCCTTCAAAGGCAATCTCGTCACTTTGATAATAAACAAACTTAATCTTATCAAAGTTATAGCGACCACGATTGACCATCAAGTCCCGACCCCAATAGTCAGGATCCCGCACATAACTAACCGAACGCCCTGCTTCTACTCGACCTAACTTATAAGGGCCACTACCCATTAAAGGCGTGAGACTAATTTTTTCAAAATCAGCATCAATGGAGGACTTAGCAAATACTGGAAACTGGCCAACCGTTAACAGGATTTCCTTATTATCACTGGAGACAAAAGTGAACTTCACTCGCTGCTTATCGACAATTTCAACCTTTTTGATATCGCCTAAATAGCTGCGAATAAACATCGGGCCTTTGGTCAGTAGCGCCTCATAAGTCGCCTTTACATCAGCGCTAGTCACTGGCGTGCCATCCCAAAAGCGCGCACTTGGATCGACATGATAAATAATCCAGCTGGTATCATCAGGGTCATAAGTGACTTTATTGGCTAGCTGCGGATACATAGTAAAGGCTTCGTTTAACGAGCCTGTCATTAAGGTATCGTAAAGATAGTCAGTACCTATCATCGCCACCCCAGTGGTCATCCACTTATTAGCGGCATTAAAAGTGCCACGCGCATCAAGCGATAGCGTACCACCAGTTGGCGCTTTAGGATTAGCATAGGGCATATAAGGGACATCTACATATTTAGCAGTACTATTATGCCCAAGCGCCGTAATAGTAATAGGCTTGGCTATACTGGTCGGTATCCAGCCGATAGCCACACTTAAGAGCACTGTTTTTAGCAGAATATTTTTTATCATGGTTAGTGTCGTAACTTATTATCACCAGCAGTATGAAAGCAAATTTATATAGCGAGTTACTTTAGCTGCTGACTAAAAATATTTGAATTACAAAAATTTATCATAACAAACTTCGCTTTTTTAACCTAATGCTTTACGAAGATGAGCTTAGCAAGCGATCCGTTCAGCAGACAGTATTCGGTAATACAGGGTTTATGATTGCCCTCACTATGCTCATATTATTGCCACAACTGTGCCAAGCTTTTAGTGTCACATTTTTAGGGTTAATGCTTTGATAGCAATTGTTTTATAGTAAGTCTTTTATACTAAGTACTATTGCAAAAAAAAGACGCAGTCGCTAGCAACTACGTCTTTCATTGGTCTCAATAGCCTTAGCTATTAACCATACTTTTTTTCAAAGGCTCTCATAAAGTCTACTAGCTGCTGTACCCATTGCAACGGTACTGCATTATAAATACTAGCACGCATACCGCCAACTTCACGATGGCCTTTTAGGCTTAGCAGTCCCGCCTGCTCTGACTCCTCAAGGAATACTTTATCAAGAGTGCTATCAGCTAAAGTAAAAGGCACGTTCATGATAGAGCGATACTCAGGAGCTATTGCATTATGGTAGAACTCGCTATTGTCTATAGCATCATAAAGCAATGCGGCTTTTTGTTGATTGATTTTGCCGATAGCTTCAACCCCACCTTGCTCTTCCAACCAATCAAATACAAGACCCGCTAGATACCAAGAATAAGTCGCTGGCGTGTTGGACATTGATTCTTTTTCTACTTGATGCTCATAGTTAAGCAGTAGTGGACACCACTCGCTTGCTTGCCCTAATAAGTCTTCACGAATAATAATAATAACTAGACCTGCTGGGCCAATATTCTTTTGTGCACCAGCGTAAATCATCCCAAACTTAGAGACGTCAATCGGCTGCGACAAGATACAGGATGACATATCGACAATCAGAGGTACGTCGACTTGTGGCGGCTCAAATATTTGCAAACCATGGATAGTTTCGTTAGCACAATAGTGAAAATAAGCAGCGTCTTTAGTGGTATTCCATGTGCTGCGGGCAGGCACATCAGTGAAGTTATGGTCTTTACCAGTTGCTACTAAGTTGACTTCACCTAGACCCAATTTGGCATAGCGCTGAGCTTCTTTGATCGCTTTGGCTGACCAAGTACCGGTAGTTAAGTAATCTGCACGTTTACCATCCAGTAAATTTAAAGGAATAGCAGAGAACTGTAAACTACCGCCACCTTGTAAAAATAATACTTTGTAGTTATCAGGTATTTGCATCAGCGAACGCAGTTTGGCTTCGGCTTTTTCGGTGATTGCCAAATACTCTTTACTGCGATGGCTCACCTCCATCACTGATACGCCGCGACCTTGCCAATCTAACAACTCATCTTGGGCCCGCTGCAATACTTCAGTAGGTAAAGTTGCAGGACCAGCGCTAAAGTTAGGGACTCGATGAACAGCAGCTTTGTTATCAGTAGTTATATCAGTAGTCATATAGGTAGTCCTTAATATAATAGATTTTAGGTGGTAAAGTGAGAACAGTGACAGTTAAAGTTAAAGTTAAAGTTACAGGGTTTGAGTGCTAGTGCCGATTATCTAATCTAAATATATACTAATCTCAGCTTAGTACGTGACAATGACAGCTGCCCGTTATTTATGCTCTGAGCATTCTTAACGCTCTTAACGCTCTTAACGCCCCTAACACTAAGCTTGGTTGGATATCTGCTGCCACAGTTGGCGTTTAAGCGTACTATCAATGAGCATCGCCTCTAAGCTTGGCGCACTGACCATATTAGGATGCGTCAACAGTTTAGGCAGCTCAGTCAGAGCGACTACTTGGATATCTTCACTACGGCCTATCTTAAAGATATAACCAGCAAGACTAGCATTAGCAAGCTCAGCGGTATCCATACCAGCACAAATCGGAAAAGAGGTAGTCTCACACTCTAGCGATAGGGCTTGGCAGACATTCTGCCATAGCTTCTGGCTATCGCTACTAAGGGCCTGGATATCGACCAGCAGTACCCAATTGCCATAGCGTCCCCCTTGCAGATCAAAGGGCACTACTTTATCTAAGGTTTTTTTATAGTTATCAGTAGAATCGTTATTAGAAGGGTCAACAGCGGCAGTCGCTTTAGTTATCAGTGGCTGTACTAAACCTGTGACTGTCGCCCTAGAGTCTACAGGCGCAGATAAAGGGCTATTGTCTAAAGAATCTATATAATAGGACGGTAGTGGCTCAATGTTTTGACTGTTATCTTCAATGATGCGCTCACTGATATCTTGAACATCATCAACGCTAGTGAGCACAGGCTGCGCTGGCGCTGCTAAACTAAGCGCATCTTGGGCGCTAGTAGATTCGAAGGCAGGACTAGTAAACGATAGTGGCTCTACCTGTTGTAGCGGCTCGTTATCAGCAACCGCGTCTATATCAGCTATATTCAAAGTGGCTGAACTCGGTTGTATCCACTGGTTAATACCCATCATCGCCAGAATCTGCCGCTGCTGTACTCTACGTTGCATCGACTGTTGCGCTTGACGTTGTTGCAATGTTAGCGGCTCTTGGGTCTCATTCATAGCTCTGTATTATCCTAATTATCTATTTATAATGAGTTAAGAGATGGCTAAATTTTTGCCTGATTATCGTATCCTGTAAGCGCCTGCTATGCAAGGTACTAAGTGCTAACTAAGCCATAAATTCAGCTAATCATAAGCGAATTAAATAAAAACTTGACCAAAAAAAACCCTTTACATAGTAAGGGCGTCATCACACGGTCAACAGTTGGTTTGCTAGGCACTGCGGTTATAACTGACTTAGGCTAAGTATTTATACTGACTATAAAAAAATCGACCTATAAATACCACTAACAAGAAATCGCAGACAAAAAAAAGCGACTCCATCAGTGCGAATACTTGTACCGAGTTGTCCTGACTTTTACCTAGTAAGTACCATTGATTTATAAGGGTTACGGCTTTTTAGTCTTTACAACTATGGACAACTTAGCCATAATCTAGCCAACTTTAGACAAATCAACTGGCTATCAGAAAGGCTATCAAGTGGCTATCAAAACCGACACTCAAATCAAAAAGATAATCAAAACCCATCAAGATGGTAACGCAATTTATCTTATAGATGGTTTCGCAGGGCTAGACCTGTACATTCGAGAAAACAAGACTACCACATTTAGGCACCGATACACTAGCCCTGTTACAGGTAAGCGTCCATATTATACACTTGGAACTTATCCCTATATGACTCTCGAGCAAGCAAGAGATAAACATAGTGACAACATCAAGCTATTGAAAAATGGTATCGACCCAAAACTACATGACGAGAGATTGAAAGATAAAAAGCGGTCGATGCCGACATTTAGCGAACTGGCTGACGACTGGCTCCAGTCGCAGATAGCATCAAAACAGTTTGAGCATCGTACTATTGAGCAAAAGCGCACTCATATAAACTATGCTGCTGCTTACTTTGGACGTATGCCAGTCGATCAGATAAGAACGCCTGACGTACTTCGAGCGATTAAAGACATCGAAAAGAAAACCATACCAACCGCTAAGCGTGTCCGTGGTGTCTGCCAGCGTATTTTTGCGTTGGCTATTGGTCAAGGGTATATTGATAACAACCCCGCTATTGCAGTCTCTGACCTCATGCTACCAAAGCCAAAAACCGAACATCACCACGCTATCATTGAGCCAGTAGCATTTGGTAAGCTGCTAGCCGATATTGATAATGTTACTGACTTTTACGGTCACGCTCAAAACATCCTAAGATTGCAATCAATGCTGTTTCAGCGTAGCGGCGATATGTGCTCAATGCGCTGGGATGCTATCGACTTTGATACTAGGACTTGGACGTTTAGTCCGCAGAAAACAGGCAATAGGTCTGATATGGTAGCTAGTCTAGTAGTGCCACTAGCAACGCAAGCTATTGATATTTTACACGCTTTACACGCCAATACACGCCATACGCCATACGTGTTTTATAACAGTAGGCGTAAAGATAAGTTTGAGCACCAGCAGCAACTTAACAAGTTCTTGTGGCGATTAGGTTATAAAGACGTTCATACACCACATGGATTTCGTGCGTCTGCTCGCACTATGATGGTTGAACAGTTGGGAATATCCGAACACTTGATAGAATTGCAGCTTGGCCATAGTGTGCGTGATGCAAATGGTAGGGCATATAACCGTGTAACTTTAATGCCAGAGCGTAGAGATATGATGCAAAAATGGGCTGACTACTTAGACTCTCTTAAAGCAACTACCAAGTAATGTTAGGGTGTTCAAAATTTTGGCAAAAAAAATAAGCCCACTCGAATTAACGAATGGGCTTTTGCGGTTATGGCTAGAATCGAACTAGCGACACATCAGTGTTAGTGAATGCTCTACCGACTGAGCTACACAACCTAGTTTACGCCTTACGCGAACCTTTGTTAGTCAGCTAGTTTCATGCTGTGCACATCAAATGGGTAGCCCGTTCGATACACTACGCTAGCATAACTATTATAACAGCTAAACGTAGCTAGATGCGGCTAACTTAAAAACAACGCTCGTTCTTCTGTGCGTCTGCGAGTTAGTCCAGGTATAGGCTCAAGTTTGCCATTTACACGTCCATTATTAAACTTCAAAAACCCATCGGCAGCAGCTTTGTAGTTGCCAGCATGAATATTACCTGTGACGCTATTTGATCGTGACAGCGCCCCGATACCAATGTTGTAAGCTAGCGATACAAGCGCATCGAACATATTTTGATTAAGCTTGCCGCTTTTGATCTCGTCAGCGAATAACTTATTCACACCCGATGCAAAATCAAGGTTAATAATATCTTGTTTGAGCTTGGCAGCCTGTGGCTCAGTCAATGGCGCGTCTGTCATACGTACCTTGCGTCTATCAAGATAGTAGGTATTGCCATAGCCGATAGTTGGTACTCCAACCATATCAATGTAAGGCTTACTTTTAAACCCCTCGTAACGCTTCATCATATCAGCACCACTCTTTGATAGCAGTAAGCTACCGGTAGCAGCGCTAGCTGTATGAGTCCAGCCATTGAGCGCAGAAATAGCCGTTTGCAGAACGTCAGCACGTACGACGGTCAACAGCTCATTCATGCCGTCAACCTGCACTTGATTAAGCTTGCCGTTATCTTGCTTTGACTTTAGCCATTCAAAAAATTCATCATGCGTCATAATTTAGCCCCAAAAAAAACCCCAATTAAGGGGCGATTAGTGTTTATGTTTGTAGTGCCAAAGTGTTTTAAATCGGATCGGCTTGTTTATTGTTAGCTGCTTAATGTAGAGTAGATTATTGACCAGCATGACAAGTCTAAATAGCACAGTGGCAAACACTGGTAAATGTGCTGTACCCCAGTCAGCCCACAGCAATATAATCCAGCCCACAGCATATAAGTTAAGCTTAGCCATACAGATAGCGCCTTTTGTATTAACGCCACGCATGACCATCACAAAAAAACAAAGCAATAGCCCTAGCATCGGTATTAAGCAATTAGACAAGTTCATCATTTGATACCTCCACAGCGTTCTGTGCGCTGGCACTAATGTCAGTGTTAAGATTTGGCAAGATAACGAACGATGCTACTATCCCAGCTAATACAACACTAAGTAGCTTAGCCGCATGGTCTGTTACTAAGTCGATCACTACAGCCGCAAACTTAATAGCTCTATTAACGATTAAATCAATAACAGCATCTTGCAGCTCTTTATTGTTGAGCAGTCGCATAAACACGTAAGTTAAAATCGTTCCGGACAATCCACCAAAGAAGGCTGTAATCATCATCAGGCCGACACTTGGCTCGGTAATGATTGTCGGTAGTACAACGAACGATATGAATAGAGCGACGATCACTGCAGTAGTAAACTTACTTAAAAATGTACCTCGAGCACGCATATAGTCAGTCGTGAGTGATAAAAAAGCACCTGCAAAGGTTAGGATTATCATGGCAATCAAAAATAACCATAACGGCAGCTGCAAGTACAAAAAGTTGTGCGTTTGGCCTAATTGTGCGCTGATACTTGCTGCGCTTGCAGCAGTACCAGCGGCTGACAGCGTTAGTAACTTCGCTGTTTGAAAAGCTGCAATATTTTGCGGCATCACGCCTCCTAATTTTAGATAATAAAAAACCCCGATTAAGGGGTTTGTTTTGGTTCTGCTTGCCATTCCGTTCCGACCCATCGGTACATTTTGTCGTCCTCTGGTGGCGGAGTTAGCGTAAATTCTTGATCGCTCTTTAAGTTTATTGTGACTACTTCATAAATACTACTGAACGAGTACATATAAAACCCTGTTTCCTTATTGTAGACGTAAACCTTTATCATTACTTCTTAACTCCTGTCACTTGCAGCGTTCTTCCTGTTATCAAGACATCAATTCTATTTTCGTTAACTCCGAACCCCTCAAGCGTTACGCTGTATGTGTGACTACCAGCCGTAAGTCCTTCATCGAGGTAGGGCGCTATTGCAGAATATTGGTAAGAGAGTTCGTGTGACTGAACGACATCGTATCTGTCAGAGCTTGAGCTATACGAGAGACCTGTAACTCTAGTTGACGATTTAAACTCTAGCGTCCTTAGTACTGTATTATCTCTTTTAAGCCTAAGCAGTACAGTTGCACCAGTGCTTGATCCAAATGCACTAGCTACTAATTTATCAAACCCAAAAGATATAGCAACCGAACCCCCTTTAGGGTCTAACGTTATAGTGTTTATTTCCTGCTCTACTCTTGTTGCGCTAAAAGAAAATGCTCTAGCATCAAACTGCATAGCAGGTATCGTGACAGCGTAATCAGCAATTTTTAGCGTGTCTACGGATAGATTTGCAATCTTACCGCTAGTCACTGCAAGATCATCAATATTAGCTGACTTAACTGCTAGCGCATCAATCTGAGCTGTTTTAATAGCTGCATCTTTGATTTGTATCGTATCAATAGACGCCCTAGGAGCGTAAAAGTGTCGAGCATAAACCCCTGCTGGAACGGTCACGCCATCAATAACGCTTGTTGTATTGCGAACTACAAACTGACTAACGCCATCATCGGTACCGCTTTTTGGTGGTAAAAAGTTGATATTATTGGCTCTGATGTTGAAGTCGCTAACACCATTTTTATCTAAAACCAAACCGTAACCAATTACAGTACCATCATCAGCATCAATCTTGATAGTGTGCTGCGCTCTTACGTTGTCCTCAACCTCCTTAAAGTCATCAAGCACTTTCTTCTCAGCAGCTAACTGCGCAATCTGAGGAGTAATCAAATCTTTTTGCGCTGTCAAATCTGCCTTAGCAGCAGTTATGTCGGCTATCTGCTTGTTGTACTCAGCTTGTAAGGCAATGTACTGATCTTGCGTTACGTCTGCTTTTTTAGGAGCATCACGTTTAGCAACTAAATCCGCAATTTTCGTTGTGTAGCTGTTGATTGAGTTTGTAAGAGCTACTGACTGAGCGTTAAGATTAGTAGCATTTTTATCTAGTCGAGCTTTTGCAATCTCATTCTTCAGCCTCTCAGCATTGCCTACAGCGGATATAGTTTCTATCGCTGACTTTTGGCTATCGACAACACCCTGTATATTTGTGAACTTACCTGCTATTGATCCAAAATCAGTGCTAAATACACCGCTTTGCTCGACGAGCGAACCTAGATTTTCGGGTAGTAACTTTTCGTTCGCTGCATCAGCCGCCACTTGTGCGTCTGTTGCGGCTTTATCTGTCACAATAACCCACTCGCTGCCATCCCAACGTTTAGGCGTGTTTTTACCTCCTGTGGTATCAATCCATAGATTTTGGGATAGCTGCCTAGCTGCGGCTGGCGTTTGCCACTGATAGATGACTTCGCCCTTATTACCTGCTGCCGTTGCTGCATTGTCTGCTGCTTCTTGAGCTGCTGCTGCTGCATCTTTATTTTCTGAACTGGACGACTGTAATTCGGTAACTTTAGCCGCCAAACCTGTTGTTGGCGTTGATATTGATAACGATAAGTCTTGAATCAAACCGTAGTTCTCATCGGTCTTAGCGTAAAGCTGAGTCACGCTTGCAGCAATAGACTTGTCTTTTTCAGTGAGCGTAAACAGCTCATTGGTTACGTTGGCGCTACTATTAACAAAGTCGGACTGCAAGTTAGTAATGCGCTGATTCGCAGCATAGTTATCCGCTGCTACTGTTTTTGCATACGTCCATTGCACGGATCGAGTCGCATCAGTGTACTTGGCTGCATCGGTGTAAGATGGCAGCACGTTTGCCGATAGCACATCAAGGCGTTCAGCTTCAGCTCTTGTGGCACTCGCAAGTGTTCTAGCGGTAGTTTGCACAGTACCTTCGTAGCCATACATATCGCCTTCATATTTTGAGTTTAACTTACTCAAGTCAACCGCTGTCGTGCTTGCTAGGTTAGCTGTAGTTTTTAGCTTTTTGGTGATTGACGACTCAATCGGTACGCCATTACCGCCTTCAATTTTAGCTCGCAATGACACTAAATCTGACGCATTAGCACTGGTTTCACTTGATCGTACTTTAGACTCGCGAAGCAATGAAGCGTTACTAGCGCCTGGCGAAGGTCTACCGACTGCGATCCAGTCGATACTGTAATAATTCAGATTATCACCCGCACTTGCAAGTTTTAAGCTAAACGATGTTATATCTCCTGACCATTCAAGCTGCCAGTTTACAAGCGCAATGCCGTCCTCATCATAACTTGGCTCAGCGATGGTTTTACTGCCGCTCGTATAACTTAGTAGACCCTGCCACGTAGGCGTTCCGACTTTTTTAATACGTAACTTGATATGCTTATATACCACACCGTCTAAATCAGCAATAGCGGGACTTGTAATCGTCTCGGCGCGTACATTTAGCCAGCCGCCACTATTGTAAGTACCGTTTGTCCATCCGTCCTTATCGTTATTGAAATGCCAAATCTCAAAGCTATCAAACTGCTCACCGACACCTGCTGATAGTAATGATATTTGCTCTGCTAAGCCCTCAACATCGTTAGCCCTAGCTTTGCTTTCTTCAAACACAAGACCTGATGTCAGCTTAGTTAAATCACTGCCATTATAACCACCAGTCATCTGAGCTGATAAGTTAGTTGTTTTAGTTGCTACTGCCTCGTTTTTAGTTGTTAGCAGATTAATATTTTCAGTAAATCGAGCTGACGAGTTTTTATAGTCAGCAGATAAACCTGTTATTAATTGCGAGTTGACGTAATCAGCATGAGCTACTGTTTTAGCAAACGTCCAAACCGTGCCCCTCGCTTTGTTAGTGTATTGTGTTGCGTCAGTAAAGCCCATGTCCAGCTCAGACGATAAGTAGTCCAGCTTTTGAGCTTGTACGCCATTTTCAATTTCAAAAGCATCAGCTCTATTCTTTACAGCGGCAAGACCATTGTTTGTCACTACCTGGGCGTTAGTTACTGTATTAACATCCCTAGCTAAGTTGTCAGCAGACTTTTGCAAGCCATCAGTACGCAATGATGCAAGACGTAACGCCTCAATTCTATCGTCAGCTTCTTTAGTAACACGATTGTTGGCTTTAATAATATCAGCAATTATGCCAGTAGTTTCGTTGCCGATAGCGTCCTTAGTGATCTTAATATCAGCGATCTTAGTCTTGAGAATTGTGTTTAAGCTACTCTCGTTAATCTGACCTTGTATCAAGTCCAATACTTTTTCTGCATTGTTATCAGTAGTCGCTGTAACCCATGCTGACCATGCGCTGACGTTACCTAACTTATCAACAATACGCCCACGGTATGACTGCGACAAACCGCCTTGCATACCTGTAATGTTGTGCGTGTTTGTCGGATAAGCGACTTGCGTTAGTGTTGCAACGTTAACATCAGGCGCAGAACCCACCTGAATCTCAGTGTAAGCTGCATCGCCCGAACCTTGAGCAAAACCCCACTTTAAATCCATGCCGAACAGGAGGCCAATAGCAGTTAGACCAACGATTGTGGGCGGTAGTCCGACTTTGCCTTTAACTTCTGTGAGCGATGATGTCGTTGGTTTTGACTGCACATCAAACGCTGATACAGCACGTACTTGCGCTTGATACTGACCGCTATAAACACCTTCAATCTCAGCCGATGTATTGCCAGTGCGAGGCACACGAATCCACGTACCATCATCTTTACGCCATTCCACATCATAAGTGACTGCGCCTGATACTTGCGTCCAGCCGATAACCAAAGTAGTGACTGTTTGGCCTTGTACTTCACGGTGACGGCTTGTGATCGTTACGCTTGCAGGAGCGTCAACCGTTTCAGGGTTAACGATACTAATATCTGTTGGTTTTACATCTGTACCAAAGTCAATTGCGTCATACTTTTGCGGCTCATGCTGAATAGCTGTTATATTAAACGTAGCATCATCGTTTTGCTGAATCGACATAACACGAAAGCGCATTAGTTTTAAGTCAGTGGTCTCAACAGCCCAAACGTGCTCCGACTCTGCGCCATCAAACGCAGCGGTTACAGTGACACGATTGCCGACTACATTACTAATGTTTCTACGCTGTGATTTGCCGTTAGCACTGTTTATTATCAATACGTCACCAACAGCAGCAACGACTTCACGATCAAGCTCTATGATGCGCTGTGTAGCATTTACTGTTGATACACGACCACCATTAGCACGACCTGCGAACAGCTCATCACTGATATTGATGACGTTACCGATTTGAGGGATAAAACCATCAAGACCGACACTAAACCCGACTTGTCTTGTCTCTAACTGCTCAGTCTTTAATGCCCACAATCCTGCACGTTGAGCCTGTGCTTGACTAGTGCAACCAAAAGCGGATAAATCTAGGACTTTAACCCCAAACTTCGCCATTGCCTTTTCGTCACGAATGTACTCGTATTCTGTCTCAAATCGGTTTGCTGGATTATCCCAAGCAACTTTTGCTAGTGTATGGCGATCACGAGCACGAGTACCTGTATATTCAAAGTTACCATCTACAACGTTCGCACGGCTGAAAGTGTAAACAGGGTCTTGTGGCACATCAGCATCTAATACAATGCGCTCACCGTTCCAGTAAGACATCGCACGGAAGATGCCACCAATGTTCTGCAATACTTTATAAGCATCTTCCTGCTTTTGCAGATAGACGTTACAAGTAAATCGTGGCTCTAAACCGCCCTGACCGTCACTGACCATCTGATCGCAATATTGACCGAGCGCATACAGCGACCATTTATCAATCATCGTAGCATCTAGTCGCTCACCTAAGCCAAAGCGCCATTGGGTGCAAAGATAGTAGTAAGCCCATGCTGGGTTATTGCTATAAGCGTCTTTGAATGTGCCGTCCCAAATTCCGCTATACGTGCGATTAACGGCATTATAGTTGCTAGGTACACGGATAATTGAGCCTTTGGCATGGACTTCCATCTTAGCGATATTGCTAAAAGTTTCAGCGTTGTACTGTATGCCAAGCAAAGCGGTGTTTGGATAAGCAAGTTTAACGTCAATGACCTCAGCAATCGCTTCAATCATCATCGTATCTTGAATATACTCACTAGCATCGTTAGGCGTTAAGCGTCTGATCCGTAACTGCCAGCCTGTGCTAGATTTAGGCAAGTCAATGCGATGGGTACGCTCGTAACCTGCTGACAACTTATCTTCAATCTTGGTTTTTAAGACTTCGACATAAGCGCCACTACCTGTTTTTAGATCGATAGCGTAGTCAATCTTATAGCCTGTTACGTCACCGTTATCAGCATTGGTTTTAGATAATCGATTCCATTTAAAGCGGACACGCAAAGCGGATAATTGGCTGTCGGTAAATGCCTTGATATACGGTGTAGCGCTCTTTAGCTCAATGCCAACGGGTGTTTCATTCGATACATCAGGGAAGCCCTGTATATATTCCTGCTCATTCGTACCTGCTCGGAAATCCCAAGTAACGCCCTCAAAGTTTTTATTGCCGGCATCGTCCTCTACTGGAGTTTCATCAAGGTAGATAGATTTAGCTCCATTAACCAACCCCCAGCCCTCACTGTCCCAGAGTCCGTACAGTATCTTAACGGTACTGACAGACGAAGCGGTATCTTTAGCGATAGAGGGCTTGCGTGCTTTGTCTTGGCCTTTTTTAGCGCCTTTAATTGTTCTGATAGCTGCCATTATTGATTGTCCTCTGTGTAGATACCCGCTGAAACTATAAAGCCGCCTATCATGCGCTCACCTATCAAAACAGGCACTGGATTGTTCTGCGCTGTAGTCGTAACTGCACCACCAAAGCCATAGTTAGCTCTGTTACCGTCAGCATCTTGTGTGCCTAGATCGGGATTAGGCATTAGTAAGCTTGCAGCACCGCCAATCATTAGCCCGACACCAGCACTGATTAATGCAGGGTTAGCGCCTAGAAAAACACCAGCACCAACCAATATTGCGCCACCAATAACCTGCAGCCACCCCATTGCGTTACCACCAGCACCCATGATTTTAGGCACAATATGAATTGTATTAGCTGCCGTGGCATTTTCTATTTCGTCTGCACCGATGTTCTTATCATCAATAAAGACAGCAAAGCGCATGCCGTTCTGCTCAGCTTGCAACATGAATAACTTAAATGCTGGCAACTGACAAGCAATAGCATGTGTTGCTTCAGCACACGATAAGACATCGAGACTGAACTCTTTGCCGAACTGCTCTAAAACGCCATGAAGCATGATGGTTTTCATAAGTTGCGCCCATAAAAAAAGCCACCGTTAGGGTGGCTAGTATTGTTATTTCATTAGTGACTTATGCCTGATAATAACCGCTGCTCTGCGCTGCCAGCTATCGCTATACATCTCACGTAAGGACTGCTGATTGTAAGGGTGATGCAATACCAAGCAATCACTGATTACCGCATCTGTAGGCTCAGACTCAAGCGTTCCGTCACCGATAAAAACCAAAGCGTGGTTCACATGTTCTGTGCGCCCCAATCGGCAAAGTATCAAGTCATGCTTTTGCACGTTGTCAACTTCGACAAATCCCTCTTTTTTAAAGTTATCAATATATAAAGGCTTGCTTTTTGCGTCTGCCCACCATTCGTCTGTGCGCTCATAGTCGTTCAGCGTAATGCCAAGCTCACGCTGATAGTAATCCTTAACTAAAGTGTAGCAGTCAAGCGTTCCGTGATAGTAAGCCCTACCGATTAAAGGTGCTTTATAGTCTTTCGGTTTATACAAATTTACATCCACACCGTTAGCAATCACCCAAGGCAAACCATGCAAGCCCATTTGAATCATATCAGGCATACTAGGCTCAGTTGATGCTTCGCCAAAACCTGAGTGCGAGTGAACGTAAGCCTTTATCTTACCCTCTTTATCAGCTCCTACGAGGTCGATTGGATCGATTTCAAACTGCGCGTCATCAGGTGATATATTGGTACAGGGTATATATTCTTTGCCGACTATAACCCCACATGCTTCTCTTGGGTGACATTCATTTGCATGGGCATTGATAGCCTTTTTGATCTTAGCTGTCAGCATGGTTCATCCTAGTTTATTGCAAAGATGACGAAGGGAATCCTCCGTAGTTTTTTTCATTATTACGCAGTCGGCAATCCGAAAGTCTGCCACTGCATCGGTCTAAAGCGGCATCAGTTGTGGGCTTGCCGTCATCAGTAAAGCGAGCTGTGCCCATATACTTGCACTCACTACCACGATAACGACCATGAACCGCCCAGTGGCAAAAAGAGGTTATCTCACGGCTAGGTATTCTAGCGCCCTCGAAATCTATGGGGTTGCTCAACTCAAAAGTAACTGATCCTGCATTTTCGCTTGTTTTTTGCTCAATGAACCAAAGCTGCTTGCGAAACTCGTTAGCCGCTTGTGGGTTGCCATCAGTAAAGTTGGCAGCGTCTAAGTATTTCGCTAGCGTATTAATAACCGTGAGCTTAGCGCCCGCAAAATCTTCGTAGCGCAAACAAAGCGCACTGATTGCGCCCTGTATGCCGTTTAGATTGTTAGCGATAGCGAGGCTTGGTGTTGATGCTTTACCATCCCCTCGTTGCTCTAAACCGTCAGACTGAATTGGTATAGGGCTATACGTCTGCCCTTGCCAAATAATATCTTGACGAATCAGGTCTTCTTTGCCAGTAGGAGCTGTGCGCCTAGTCATACTAGTGAATTGAGCCTTGTCAGTATATTCGTAAATATACCGCCAGTCTTCATAAGACATATGCCCATGCCATCGCATGACACCTGCGCCTAGCTTCGTAGCATCTAGCTCATAAAGCGTCACAAGTCCTGTAACGCTTAGTTTCTGCAAGTCACTTGTTAACATGATTTACTCCATTGGAGGTGTTGGCTCGGTTGGCATCTCATGCAAACGCAAGCTGATAAAACGGCCTGCTGGAATATCACGAGGCTTAGTTAAGTTAGCAACAATATCGCCTGTATCTTCATCGAAGCGCTTAGCGTACGTTTTTACGCTAATATCGTTGTTTGCTAGCTGCTTATACACGACAGCCACCAACACATTACCGTTAGCATCTTTCGGGGTCTCGATGTACCAACCTTCTTGAGCTAGCCCTAGGCTACCTTTGATCAGGTAATCACCTGTTGATACTTTCTCAAAAGTAATGTCTTGTTTTTTAGCATCTTCATTCTGTCCCATCACTGAGTCATACAAATCGACAACTGGGCTTGCGCCCTTGAGAAAGCCATTCGCATCTTTAGTTGTGTTTGCTGTCGTGTGGTATTTAACCCAAGACCCCCAAGTGCCAAGTCTTTTATGTCGCCAATACTCCTCCCCATTAACAATATCAAAAGCGTTGACGTGCGTATATTGTTCGCCCTCCAATGCTTTTGCAAGTACATAGCTACTACTAAATGGCACTCTGTTTATATTTTTTGGACCGATCATGGCTCCTCTGGGTGTAATAGTATCTACATCGTAAGAGGTATCTTCTGCTTTTACAGGGACAGGAGCTTTTGATAGTGCCACTGCAATGTCTGCAACAACGACAACGTCGTCTAATCCCTGACCCACTAAGCGACTAGCAGCATTAGTCTGATCGGTAAAGTTAGCGTTATACTTCTGACGAATAACCAGCTCGTTATCACCAGTTAAACCGTTTCCTGAGCCTAAGTTTGGAATTTGAATAGCCATAAATTTTTCCCATAAAAAAACCCCAATTAAGGGGCGTATTGTTTGATTGAGTTAGGGTATAAATACTTGTTTGAGATTAAATGAGATTGACCATACATCAGCACCGAGGTGGGGTTCATCAATCGACCCATCGGTTCGGTATGCCTTAGTTTCACCCCTTAGAGTGAGGTAAAAAGGTGTAACGCCACCATGCTGAACTAAGAATTGATAGATAACTTCAAGCTCAGCTAAGCGACCTGTTCTTGTCACCTGCCAATTTTTACGAGCGTTGTTAATGCCAAAGCTAGACACCTGCTCGTAACCATCACCAAAGCTCACAGTGTTAGTTTTAAGCTCGGTTGTCCGTGTCGCCCCCGCATCTACGCACCATGTAAACGTTCTAAGCGCCATATATTTCACCCATAAAAAAACCACCGGTTAAGGTGGTTGGTGTTAGTATTAATCTGCCAAAATCAACTAACAGAAGGATTGTAGCATGGCAGTAAACCCAAGATTGACACCAACTTACACTCAATGGCCATATAGGATAGACCTAGAAGATGGCCGCACAAACATTGGCGCCATTGATCTAACCAAAAACCCTGAACGTCTTAATGAAATTCACGAGTTAGACAACATGCCCATTCTAAGGAAGAGAATAGGCTTGCTGAACTCCGATAACAACGGCGTTATGACGCTTGGTATTCTATGCGAGCAAGACACTAGGGATAGCACTTGGTACTCATGCTTTGAGTTTGGGTTTCGACCAGGTTACGATTACTCGAGCATTAATCTCACCGAAATTGATAGCTTGTTTTATAACTACGTTTCATCTACTCAAGGCGATGTTTTTGCAAGAGCTCTCCAACCTTTTTTGGCATGGGAGGGACAGAGCGTAACACTCTACGGCAATAATTTAAGTCACATGTATTCTGTGTTTCTTCAAGCCACTGAGCAAGATCATGTTGAGCAAGCGCTTTCCCATCTGATCGATTGGCTTCGTGCTGACTTTGCCGTGTCATAAGTCACCCCTACCTTTATAAAGAAGGCCGCCTTGACGGCTTTCTTTTCGCATTTGCTCAGTTACAACCATTCTGACTGACTCCGCAATATCTCGGCTCATTTCATCTTTGGTTTTCGCCTTGCTAATCTCAGCACTGACATTAAAACCAAATACTTTTACATTTAACTTAGTCATACAACAAACCTCCCTGACGTTTTTCTTTGCGTATGACATCAAGCACAGCAGCTTTAATGCCGTTGGCCATGTCGCGCCCCATTTTTTCATTGTCGCCCGATACTTGAGCATTGCCTTTAGCATCGACCACAACATTGATATTTACATCACCACCGCCACCGACTGCCTTACCACTCCGCATAGCGTTTAAGTTATCGACACCGATGTTCTTAGTTGACTGAGCATCAAAGACATACTCTTGGCCATGGACTTGACCTGCAACTTGATTAACACCCATGTTGCCAGTGTAACCGCCTTGCTTAAAACCTTTGGGTGATAGTCCAGCGATAGCGCTTGTAATAGCGCTTGTAGATAAAACGACTTTACCGACTGCGAACGACTTAGCAAAGAAACCGCCTGGTGTATTAGCCCATGCGTCCATGATTGCCTTTTTACTGCCAAGTAAAGCGCTTGATAGCGTGTAAGCTTTCTCAAGAGCGTAAAGGCCGCGGTAAACGACTGATTGCTCACCTAAGAACCCTTTTGCCATACCCGCTAACGCACCAAACATAGCCTCACTCTGACCTAGCATTAGCTGCTGCTTAGCGTCCATGTAGGATTGCTCGATAGCTGTACGTTCAGCAGAATGCACCCCAAGCAAGTCAGTCCACTGGCTCTCATAGTCGTTGATAGCCTCTAAACGTCTTTGATAATCAGCTTCTATTTTGTCTAGTGGAGATTCTTGTGCTAACTCGTCCATTACGCTTGTTAGTGCATCACCTCTCTTTAGGTTGTCAAGCTTAGTAACCGCATCGACCAGCTTTTGGAACTGGTCGGCTGCTGCTCCAGCATATTTATCAGTTTGATTTAAGTCGTACATCAATTCAGCTAAAGCGCTATTATCACCACGCAAGCTAAGCTCTTTATGGATAGAGTTAAGACTCGTTGTAATGCTGTCATTAGCAGCTTTGCTTTTCTTGGCTTGTTCGATTGCACCAGCCTGTATTAGCATCTGAGTTTTGACAGCATCACTTAGATCGTACATTGCGTTAGACGCATCGTATAAGTCGTAAGCTAATTGCGAGTAAGCACTACCATCAGTTTCAAGCAACGCAAGCTCACGTGTGCCTGACAATAGTACTTGTGTCGCTGATGCCAATAACTTTTGCTCGTCCGCCATTGCTGCATTAGTACGCAATAGTTTTTTAGCTTCTTCATTAATTGAGAAGTATTTGCCGTTTGCGTTATCAAGCTCGTAAGATATTTTGGTCAGCTCGTTAGAGTTAAGCATCGAGTTGTCATAAATAATCTTACCGTAACCAGCGATCTCTCTATTAATCTCAGCGACTTGTTTTTTACTCTCAAGCTCACTAGTTAGATTACGCAAACGCCCAGTATCACCTGAGAGCTTACCTTGCTTTATATCATCATCAAGAGCCGCTAGTGGGCTGGTATTACCGAATAAGCGTAGTTCACGCTCAAGCGCTTGTATGCCGTCCTGAGTAGCCTTAATTGCGCCCTCAGCTAGTTTTTGCGCTTCTGACTTGACTGCTTTACGCCTACTTCTTATACCTTTTTCATAACCCTTACCAAAGTCTTTACCTAGCTTATCTGTAACCTTAGATGGTGACGCACTATCTTGCCGTCTTCTGACTGCTGCAATGGCGTTACCAACTATGGTTGATGCTGCACTTGCTGCCCCTGATCCTATAGATTTAATACCATTGGTAAAGCCTTGTATAAAATCCTTGCCGATACTAAATAACTTCGACCCTGCTGTCTTGATGATGTTTAAGATGTTAGTCATCATGTTACCGACAATACCAGCAGCAGATTTTAGGCCATTACCAATGATACTGGGTATCGCTTTAAAGTCGCCTGATATAACCGCCTTGATGACAGCAAGTACCGTTGACACTGTATTTTTAATAAGCGCAAAGCCGCCACTGAATAACGCAGCGATTATTTGCAGCGTAGTACTGATGGTATTTAAGATACCGCTAAAAGCTGTTTTTATTACAGTCCACACGATTTGAAATGCGCCTGTGGCTATAGTTGCAAATGATTCAAATGTACCTGCGTAAAGCTCACTCATTAGGGTTAAGTATTCTTTACCAGTATTCCAAATGAATTTAAATATCTCAGCAATATCGCGCCCTGCTTGCTGTAAAGGCTCAGGTAATAACCCAAACTTGCTTTTTATCCATTCGTTTAGCTCACTGGCTTTTTCTTTTACTAAATCCCAGTTTTGCCATAACAACACACCGGCGGCTATTAGTGCCGCAATCGCTAATACAGGCAAACCAACACTACCCGTTAGGAATGCAAAGGCTGTTTTGACTGCCGGTAGTAGTAGAGTAAATGCTGCCTTTAAACCCCCTATCATTGCTTGAGCGCCTAAGAAAGCATCTACAAATAACTTTATACTAAGGATAGAGCCGATAAGTGCGCCTGATACCAAAGCTATCGTTCTAATTAGCTCAGGATTTGCCTGCGCCCATACTGTTATTTTGTCGATAACCGGTGCTATGTCTTGCAACAACTGATTCAGCACTGGTAAAAACGCCTCACCGATACTAGCCACAGCTGCATCCATCATGTTCTTTGTTAGCTGCATGGCGTTTGCCGATGTGTCCGACATTTTTCTAAATTCTTCTTCCATTGAGCCAAGATGCGTTGTTGTTTTTTCTGCGCCCTCACCAACTAGCGTTAGCTTTTCAGCTAAACTTTCAGCGTTTAGGAATAGCTCTGACGCATGGACACCGGCGATACCAAACATGGCATCAAGCATACCCATCTGTTTATCACTAGCAAGCTCACTAACCCTTTCTTGTATTAGTGCTAATGCTGCAACACCGTCTTTAGCTGCAAGCTGTGAAAACTCAGCCGTTGCCAATCCTAGTGAATCAAACGCTTCTATCTGACCTTTAACCCACCCATCTTGGTTGCCGATAGTTTGCAATACCTTAGATACGGCTGTACCTGCTACCTCTACCGTTTTACCACTATCCACAAGTTGAGCGCCCATTGCTGCGGCTGCCTCACCTGTGATATTTAGCTGTTTGGCTGCACCACCGACACGTAGCATAAAGTCGATAATCTCACCAGCATTGGCTGCTGTGCTATTTGACAAGGCGTTAATTGCATCGCCAAGATTACCAACATCTTCAATCGGCACTCGATAGTTACTAGCAATCTTAGCCATACTGGTCGCGGTTTCGCTCGCAGTAATATCGAAAGCGATTGCCATTTTAGCGATGGTTTCAGTGAAGCCTCGCAACTTGGTATCAGCAACGCCGACCTGACCACCTGCCGCCGCAATACTTGCCAACTCTTCAAACGGTAAAGGAATGACCCTTGATAGCTCAATCAACTCACCTTTTAATTGTGCAAGCCCTGTGTTAGTGGAGAAGTCAACGGTTTTGTTGACCTCTGCCATCGCTGTCTCAAACTCCATCGCTTTTTTGACAGATAAGCCGATTGCGCCTACTAAAGCTGCACCGGCTATTGCTGCCGCCTTACCCAGACTATCAAGCGATTTTTTGGCTTTGTCACTATTACTCGTTAGATTACCTGCACCATTACCCGCGCCATTAGCGTTATCGCCTAAATCACCTAAGTCATCACTGGTATCATCAGCTTGGCCACCTAATTCACGCAACTGTTTGCGTAGCTCCTTGATGCGTTCCTCTGCATTTTTAGTATCAATTACGATACTAAGACGGCTTTCTTGTGCTTCAGCCATGACAGCGACCCCTTATTTTAGGCAATAAAAAAGCCCCTAAATAAATAGAGGCTTAAAGAATTATATTATTACGTGTTAATTATTCAAACTTAGAGCTTAGTAGATTGCCATCATTGTCAAACTCACACATTGCAGTGTGTCTTGATTCAGCATTAAATTGATTTTTTACATAAAATTGGAACCACAATTCATGATTAGGCTCTTTTTTGTACTTTAGATTGCTGTGGATGATATCCATTGAGCGCGGATTGTTCAGCTTATTCTGTATATCGACTTGGCAATCTGTCAGTAACTCAGCCTCAGACATGCCACCAAGATTTGGAATACCACTAAGCGTCTTGACTGCCTTCCGCTCTTGTTCTTTCTTATCTGAAACAACCTTATCTTTTGCCGCTTGCTTATCAGCTTTATCCTGTAATTTTCCAGCCTTAACTTGAGCCGCTGCCACTTCGGCTTGTTTATTCTCAAGCTCTCTAGCGGCTGCTTGCTCGTCAGTCTCAAAAATAGCCGCGACTATACCTCCAAGCACCGTCACAGCCGTAAACACTAGAAACCATTTTAAGATTTTTTTCATGACAACTTGCTCATATTTTTATTAAATAAGATATTAGCAGCCTTTAATCGCAAGCGCCCGCTAATTTAGCACCATATTCCGCCTGCTCTTTTGTATATTTATCACCTGCTGGCGATGACAACTGAGTTATCAAGCCATCGCATGAAAACCCTTGAATTGATATATAATTACTAGCCGACTTACCTGCTTGCTCGTTGTAATCGATATCCATACCATCAACCGCAATAGTAGCGTCATCAATATTATAGCCATCGCCCGCATCAGATGATAATTGATTAATCAAACCGTCTCGTGAAAAACCTGCGAAACTAATATAGTTTTTAGCTGACCTGACTGCATTTTTCTGCTGCTTGGTCATTCCGCTGTCTACCGCTGCGACTACCTCGGTCTCAGAAGCTACTGGTTCAGCTGCCGCATCATTAGACACGGCGGTCTGCCCTGTAGTTGTTGTGTCGTCTGTACCGGCAATAAGCCCAATGATAAAAAGCACCACAAGAATAATAGCAATCCACTTAAACATCTTTTTCATTATCTTTATCCAGTCAAGTAAAAACCCAACTATAACCGATTGTTGCCGACTTAACTATCTGATTTAGCCTTTCTTCACCACCATCTAATAGCAGTAATAAGAATTGGCAGACGCCAAAGAAATATAAATAAGCCCAAGATTATGGCGACCTGCCATAGTATTTTTACAATCTTCTCAGGTGTCACGTTATTTACCTCAATCATAAATGCACTTAATGACTGTCTCGTTTGTGCTCAAGATAAATCTTAACTATGTCAGGTAGTCTGTACGTTAATATTCCAATAAGTATAAATATGCCGATAATTACGATGTTCATCAATGGAATACCTCCAATATCGCTTAAATCTATGTTAAAATTCACTTATGATTTACTCCTACCGAGATTAGGTGTGAATACAAAAACCCCCAAAGGTTGCTGCCCTTGGGGGTTTTGCTTTATGTGTTATTTGATTATTCTTTAGTCTTACGCTGATCACTTAAAACAATATCATCAATAGCAAAGATAATTGGGTCAAGCATACTGCGAGGTGGTGCTACTGGGTGAGCTTCAACCACATCAGTTATATCTCTAACGGTTAAGGGTAGCGCTCTATTTTCGATGTATTTACGTGCTCTAGCAACCAAATGGTATGTGATTATGATTGATTGAATATCGCTATCGAATGTAGGCGGCTCAGGCACTTCAAGCCCAAGCCTCCTATAAATCTCTAACCGCTTAGGGGTTATTTCACTGCTTTTTTGATGCCAGGCGAAGACCTCAATGGCTTTTTTTTAGTTGCTGCCGCCGCCGCCGTCTTTGCTGTAGATTTCTCTCTAAACTCTTGCAGCATTTCTTGAGCTATGCCAAACAAATCAGCCATTATCTCAAGCAAGTCCTCGTCGCTCTTATAGTTAGCTGTAACCAATTTTAAGTTTTGATAGTTAGGCTCTAACTGCACACCATCTTTGTCAGCGTTCCATGATTTAATCATGTACTCACCTAAGAGTATCATCATTAACTTTTCATTGGTCAGTGACTTTTCGTGGTTGTTTTCAGCCAAGAAGTCGTCCTCTGTAGGATTGGCATTCTTAACAAACTGAGTTTGAAACTTTTCAAGTGCACTGTTGAAGCTAGCTGTGTCACTAATCTCAAGCTCTGCAACTAAGCCTAGCTTCTCAAATTTACGCTTAACCACAACAGGGTTATAGGTCTGAATATCTTTAATCTGAAATACCATTTTCTATTCTTCCTTATGCCGCTGCTAAGCGAGTGATAATAGGGGATTCGTCAACAACTGTGTAACTGACTTCGGCCGTTACAAGCTCGTTACCTGAAGGACTTGGGATATCGCCGCTGATCTGTGCCTTTGGAATCGTAATTGTATAACCATCAGTTGCGTTAAACATGATTGGCACCTCGATTGATAGTGTGCCACCTGTACGCTGTAGCTCTAAAATATCATAAGCCTTTTGACTAAACGCAATGGTCATAGAGCCACTGATGTTAGCGATCATAGCAAACAGGTTACCGCCATAAAGGTTATTGCCTAGGCACTTTTGGATCTCTGCCTGGTTGTCCATCTCAAAGCTAAAGGCTTCAACACAAACACCAATGTTCGTGCCATCATGTTTAATATCGCCGATACTCATGCCGCTAGCTTTGGCCGTACTAACTGCCGCTGCCGGAGTTTTTGCAAACGATACGGTTTTAGATGCTTCGTAACCTAGACCCATCAGGCCAAAGGTGACCTTAACGATGCTATCCGTGCCAACGTCAATCTTTAAGCTATTAACATGAACACCTTTAAATAAGTAGAACGCATTAATATCTGTAAAATCTTTAGTAAAAGCAAACATCTTACGAATATCGCCAATTACCAATTTGCTAGGCGTTGCACCAGACTTAACCGTCCAATCATTCCAAAATGATGCGGCTATAAGGTCGTCATATGTGCCATACATTAACTCAGCGTCAATGTCGCCCATAATCTCACCACTGGTAACCATTCCACTTGATTTTATGCGAGTGCCGTTCAGCATCTCGCTATCAGTCAAAGTTGTGGCGTTGTTCAAACCATTAGTGATGTTAGGCAGCGCCTTCCAACCGGTTACCGGTGTAGTGGCTAACAGTGGTTGTGGGGCGTATGCGGTTTTAACACGACTTCCTGAGGACATATAATTCTCCAATTTTGAACATTAAAAAACCCACTACATGAGTGGGCGTTGGTTTTTTTGGCAATAAAAAAGCCCTGCTTAATTGCAAGGCTTATTCAAGGTTAGTTAGTTGGGGTTGAATCTGCCGTTCGACATCGGTTATGGCAGCCTGTAAACCGTCTCGTTTTTTCTTCCAGTCCGACAAGCCTTTGCCACACTCGCTTGCCACCTGTTTTTCATTGCCTAGCGCCAATGTCAAAATTGCATGTTTTTGCAGCAATCCCATCTGACCAGTCATTAATAGATCGCGAGCTTTGAAAAACGCTTTAACCAAAGCCTGCTTGAATAGGCGGACTTTAGCTGTATTTCTCATGTATGTGAGTAGTAGCGCTGCTTGATACTCATCCAATATAGCAACATTCATATCACCACCACCCCACTGACCTTCCGATCTTGGTCGCATTTGAAATGCTATCAAGTTCTCATCTTCAAAATCATCTTGATACTTTCTGATCAGTTGCAGTATTGCTCGATGCTCGACGTTCATTCCTTCTGCTATCGCAAGGCTGGTTGTGAATGTCTGATTGTTTTCAATAATCACTAAGTCACTCATAAGTCTCTATTCTCATGGTTTCTACCTTCAAAAAAGGAGGGGCCGACAACCGAAGGTAGAGAACATCGTCAGCCCCAAAGCATAAAATTTAGGTATAAAAAAACCGCTCAATTAAGGCGGCTTATATTTTTAATTTGTTTAGTTGTATCTGTAAGGAATCCGTACATTAATCTGATAGCCGTTCTCACGCTCTGGCACGTTGATCAGTGATGCAGTCATAAACTCAAGCTTGTCTATCGAGTAATACTGAAAGTGTGACCCTAAACTGTCAGCTATTATCTTAGCCGGTCTAGTGACTTTATTACTAGGGTAGAATATCTGTACAACCACAGCGCCAAGCTCACGGGTGCAAGGCTTATCTGCCATGCCTACCATTAAGTTGATGCCATGCTGAATAGTCAGTCGATACCAAAGGCCGTCAGCGGGCGTTTTAAAGTTTACATTATCCAATGCAAGTCGTTTGAGGTCGTTTACTTTGTTGTCGAAATAAAACATCTTATTAGCTCTAACACGGTAATCTTTGTCTGTGAACTTTGTGCTATCCGTTTGCTTGTAGATCAGCACCGCACCCAAGTCTACAATATCGCCCCACTGCTTCATTCGAGCAAGTATTAGCCCTTCGATTAGCTCGCTATTCATCGTTAGCCACCTATAGGTCTATTTTGTGATTAGTGGCTTTGCCGTTAAGTTTGTAGCGTTCTTCAATTCGCTTGGTCATATCGTTTAGCTCTTTATTGAAAACCCTATCCCTAACGACTTTTGACCGACTTACAATCAACACGAAAGCAAGCCCTATGGTAAGAGCTATCGCGGATAAAATCAGTATGTAGGTAACAATATACATAATCACATTATTCATTGTTGTTAGCCTCTTTTACTTTTACGTCTAGTGATAGCTTATCGTAAGCCGCTTTGTGTTTTGCTTTAATGCGCGTTATGTAGTGATCTAAAACAAAGAACAAAAAGAGCTTTCTCATAAGTCACCTTTATTTAGGCAATAAAAAAGCCCTTAAATTAGGGCTGTTTGTTCAGCCTTTATTACACCTCAATATCGACACTAGCGTTAGTGATAATGTGTCTATCAGGCGCACCTATAGTCTCAAGTCGTGACAGCCAAATATTAACGCTACTAACATCAACGCCAGTTTCATCTTGAAATTTACTGATTAGCTTTGAGTTAGCTGCGTATAAGTCACGCTCTAACTTATCACGCCTTGCTTGCAGCTCTTTAATATCCATAACAAACCCCTTGTTTTGAGTTTATTATATCATGTGTAGGCTGCTACCATACTTTCATAAGATAGCGCATAAATATTCATGGCTTGCTTTGAGTGACCATCTTCCAACGCTTGAGCGTATGGCAAATTGTTCTGAATATAAACTACTGGTAAGGCGCTAGGCGTTAAGCCATTGATAGCACTAAACGCCAAGCTCATGCCGTCTTTGTTGTCTGTGTAGCGCATATCGGGACTGCCAAAGCTTACTATATGGTTTGCTCTATAGCGCCCGCTTAAAACTGGACTAATCAACTGTAAGTTATTCAGCACCGTTATAGCCATGCCTCGCTGCAACTTGTGCGCGTCTTGCATAATGTCATCAGCAAACAAGAACGGTGCGCGTGTCCACTTAGCCATCCCATCCCTCACGTAGTTGCATCACACCATTTTTATCAATGCCGCCGTTTATGATGACGACTGGCTCTCCGCTGTCTTGTCGAATAACATGATAGCCGTTGTTATCCCAATCACGCGATGAATCAACCTGCTCGTGATAAGGCTTACCATCTGCCAAAGTCTGAATGCCAATAGCGCCATTAGCGGCCGGCACTTTCTTGATGCTTAATTTCATTACTTGAACCATATCACACCTGCCTTAATTGAATCTCATAAGTCGCATCAGCAGGGTCTTTGCTAACCCTCACAACGCTATAGCCGTTAATCTTGTCATCTGCTATCGGCTCTGCTGTAATCTCATTCTGCAAGCAAATCAGCTTAACGTCTGTCACATTGATAATATCGCTATCAAGCTCATAAGTCGTATAGCTGTCGAATACGCCACGGCCAGTATAGGTGAGTGTGCTAGTTGTTGGCTCACTTGGTGGATTCATCCAGTCATCAATACTACTATCGGTATCACTCGCTGTTGTTCTTGTGCCTACAATAGCCGTCATAGCGTCAGCAAGGTCATCGTCAAACGCCTCGGCTAGGTCAGCCTGTAATTCACCTCTTAAGCTCATTAAAACCTCCCTAGTGGTACAACCAGTGGCGATGAATGGATATAAGGCGCAATCAAAGCCAGTGCCATTTGTTCGCCAGCACTTATTGCTTGACCATCTGCACCAGCTGCAAAAGTCTTGCTAGATGTGACTGGTCCCGCCTTGACACTCTTTGACACAACAATACCGTCTTTACGACCTTGATGTAATTTCCCAGCAATCACCTCTTGAGCGATATAAGCACCTGCTGCAAGTACGGCGTTAGGCACAACATCAAAAGCAATCAGTCGCTTCTCATTGAGCCAAGCATTAGCGAGTAGCACCGCCTGACTACTATTACCAGTAGCAGCCCAATCAACATCATCTAGCGAGGTCGCTATGGTTTGAGTAGTCACGTAGTCCATGGTTTCGCCTTTTAGTTATTCTCAGAAGGAATCTTTCCGCTACCCACTCTGGGGGTTGCATCCCATTCAGCTTGACGCTGTAATTCAGTGGCTAAAAGATAACCTTCAAGCTCCCATAGTTTTTTAGTGGCAGCTTCTAATGCGTACTTTTCGCCAAGTGCTTTATCAAAGTTATTAGCATCGACACAAGATGCCTCACCTGTAACTTTAAATTTATTAGGCAATGTGATTACTGCAATCGTTAGCTTGTTGCCAAAAACCGCATACTCAACATCGCTTTTAGCTACCAAGTTATCCAAGTGCTCTTTGGTTACTGTGTTACTTGTCATCACTTAATCCTCTATTAGTTAAATACATTGCAACATGCGCCGCTTTACAGTAGCGCATGTAACTATATACCTAGATTATTATTTAGCTTTGAACTCGTTATAGGTTTCAGTAATCTTTACATCGCCCAAACGAGTGTTGTACTCATGACCAGCTGCGGTCATTTCAGCTTTCATGTCATCAATACTAAGGGCCTCAGCTTGCGGTAATACTTCATTACCGGCAATGCCAGTCACTACGTCTTTAGGGTAGAGGTTGTGTTCATCGTATAGCTTGCGCAAAGTCACTTCGCTATCATCGTCAGCATAAGGCACACCTGCTTTAGTCAGCACCTTCATGATCGCTGCCAAAGTGGCAGGTTGTGGCATTGGCGGCACCTGATCATCACCAACAATATCGGTCATATCATGCGTGGGCAGATATTTATAACCGTCTGGCACATCACCACAAACCGCATCACAAGTTTCAATAAAATCATCGGGATTATAGGCACGAGTATCACGCATAAACACACCAGCATCTTTGGCTTTGGAGATATTTTCGGGGCTAAAATCATCGGTAAAATACAATACTCTGGTCATTTATTACTATCCTTTATCAAAAGTGTAGGGCCACCTTAAAGAGGCCCCTTTAGCTAGACTTTACTACTGAGTTTTAAGCAATACGCCAGCCGTGTTTTTAACAGACTCCGCAAAGATTTCCCAGTTAGTGCTAGTGCCAAGCGCAGTCGACGTTGGATTAGCACCACCTGCTGTTGTCTTCCAAGAGTAGCCTTTGATCGATGCAGCATAGGTCCATTCAGCTTGATAAGCATTGGTAATGTTTTCTTGACCAGTTTTAGCGACGACGGTTGCGTAGAAGTCGTCTTGACCGTTAACAACAATACCGCCCTCGGTCAAACCTAACGTGTTGTAGCGCACGCCTGTTGCATCGTAAATAAGGTCTGGTGCATCAGTGACTACAAATAAGCGTCCAAACTGATCTCGATAGACTGCAATATTATCGAACTCAAACAGACGCTCATTGTTAGCCAATGCATCAAGATACAAGTTAGTCAGTGCGCCTGAGTGCATAACCCATGCTTTAATAGCTTGTGAGCGGTCACCAAACTTTTGAGCTGCTGTAGTCAAACCAACAAAGTCGATCTTAGCGGCAGTAGAATCTTGCACTGCTGCTGTATTGCTACCGATTGCACCAACAGCACAACGAATACCAGTGTTCAGCATGTCAGCAATTTGAGCTTCGCCCAGTTCTTGACCGATAATGATTGCTGCTTGCTCTGGATCTTGTTGCACCCAGCGGAACTGTGCTTGCTCCCATAGTAATTCAGGCGTACCCGCGGCGACTTTAACAGCGGCTTTGGTGTGCTGTGATAGACGCTTAGATGCGATAGCGTTTTGACCGTTTTTCACATCACGGCGGCGAACCATACCGCCAATCTGTTTAAACGATGCTTCAATATCGAAGTCGCCAGCAAATGGTTTTGGTGTCAGCTGGATAGTGCCTTGCGATTTTTCATTAAACAAATCAGTTTGCTGCGCAATGGTTTCAACCATCACAGCGTGTGTTTGTCGGTTAAATATTTCTAAATCAAAAGCCATGTTAGTTCCTTAAGAGTTTTGAGCGAGCCAAGATTTCTTTTGCTCGGGTGTCTTGCAATCTGCAAGTCGTTTTGGTGCACTTGTATTACCACCAGCTCCGCTGTTTGCGCCATTAGCTCCGCTACCTGACGCGCCACTTCCAGCAATGAGCGGCTTAAAAGCATCATTGGCTCGAAATTCATCTTTGAGATCATCGAGTGTCATTGCAGTTTTATTACCCTGCATGTCTAGTACACGTATGCGTTGACCATCATCCGTTTGTTCTAACGTTAATCTGTTTTTGATGTGAGGTAGTAAAGCGATAGCTGAGCCTTTGATCGATAGCTCGCTTGCTATATTGTTTGCTGTTTGACCAACCGTTAAGTCGTAAATCTGCTTTTCTAGCGTTGAGGCCTTGCTATCGTACTCGTCTTTAATCTTACTAATCTTACCTTCGTATGACTTTTCAAGACTTTCCAAATCGCCATTGGCCCGGGCTGCATCATCATCAGCCTTTTGCTGCGCAGCTTCTAAAGCGTTAGCTCTATCCTCAGCCGCCTTGCGCTTCTCACGTTCAATTTTAGTTTCGCCCAGCAGTTCCTCGGCTTTGCGTTTCAAGCCCTCATTGTCTGGAAACTCTGCGTCTAGTCGATAATTACCATCGTCTTGCTGAATGTAAAGCGATTGCAGCGTAGGGTCTAACTCACCATGTCCGTCTGCGTTTAAAGATAATGCTAATGCCATAAGGCTCTGCCTCTTAATTGTGCTCACTGAGCGAGTTATGCAATCACGGATTGCGGATAATAAAAAACCCCACTATTTCTAGTGAGGTTGTTGTTTGAATAAAATTAATAGCTATAGATTGATTGCTACATCGCCTTGCTGTGGCTCGCTTGGTTTTGGATAATCTTCACCTCGCTCATCGTAAAACTCCATAGCTGTGCGTAATGCGTCTTGCGCCATATCAATAGCTTCAACAAAGTTTCTACCTTGCGTTATCGCCTCTGGTACATCACGGAAAGTTACGACAAAGCCCTCATTGCCCTTAACGAGTTCATAACCACCGTCACCATCAATCACTTCATGCTCTGTTGTTGTATCTTCAAACTGTGCGTAATAAATCATAATCCCGCCTTTTTAAATGCCAATGGCTCACGCTCTCTCATCTCATCAAGCGTCAACGGCTTAAAGTTTTTATCTAGCTGTAACTGTGCGAACTTGTCAGAACTCAAACCGCCTGAGCGTAGTAACTTGCCCCTAGTTTCACCTAGTACATCATCTTGAAACTCTTTCGGCTGCTTGTTTAGCCACTCATAGTACGTTTGATTTTCAACTAAGCCGTCTTTACTGGCTCGCTGATTGATGTTGCCACGACCTGCATATTCGTCTTTGAGCACAATCAAGACTGTACTGCGGCAATTATGATGAAGTGGCGGTCTTGGGCCCTTTCCTATCTCAAATATTTGCTGATCCAATGAGCGACATTGACTACTGGTACGTCCATCGAGCGTCGATAACCACTGCTCACCCTTGATAATATCCTCATTATCTCGAGCAAACTCAGCCTTACCCTGCATTGCTGCATGTTGCACAGTCGTCCGTACAATCGTTTTAGCTTGACGGCTTGTGACTTCCATCAAGCCATCTTTATAGCCGTTCTTGCGCGTACCTCGTATCATCTGCACTATCTGTTGATTGGTTTTGCCCTCATACCTAGCTAAACGAATATGATTGATGTACTTATTCGATTCATTATTAGCAAGCTCATTAAATAAGTCAGTGACCGTTTTGCCCTCGCTACCTTTGACAGCTAATGGCGTGTTCTTGACCAGTTTTTCAAGTACCTTTGCTTTCTCAGCCAACTTGATACCGCTCGCTAATTTAAAGCCCTCAAACGCCTTGTCAATGCTCTTAGCTTCATAAAGATAGCTATCAGTAGCAGCTTCTACCAATGTCACCTTAGACGTATTCGCATAAGCCGTAAGCTCAGCTTGTACGCCTTGCTTAATCTCAGTGACCAAACCATTAAACGACTTGATAGTAAGCTCTGTCAGCTCGTCACCGATTAACTTTTCTTTGATCAGCTTATCAATCGCCTTAATGTGAGGCGTTAGCTTGTTAATCTCAGATTGCTTTAGGCTTTCAAGATAAATTAGCCGTCTGATTGTTTGGTTGAGATATTGCTCGTTCATTTTGACCGCCCAGCTAGTCGCTTATCAAACTATGAGTCTTAGCGAAAACATCCGGTTCGCACGTGTAAAAAACACCACTAGCATCTTTGATGACATAATCACCTTTATTGACCTCTATCTTTTCATCATCTTGGTCAATATAGAAAGACGACGCGCCAAAAGAATTAACAGGCGACCACCTCACATCGCCAAGCGCCATCACTTCATCCCAACTTTGTTTTGTTGCAAGCCACTCAACCGCGTAAACCTCAACCAGTGCGCGAGTTATTGTTTTCTTACGATACTTAGCCATACTCAATCCTCATTATTCGTTGTCAACAGCATTAGCAACCATACTTAGCGGCTCTGAATCAATCATGTCGTCAATCTCCTCGTCTTTGAGTTCAGGGTCAATCAGGTTGTACTTGCGCTGATAGTTGTAAGCGACTGATTTAGGTGCTAAACCACCTTGCACCCATCCACCAATAGCCGTCATCAATCCACTGTCTGCTACTGGCGCCGTAAAGTCCTGATTGGCTCTGAACAGATAATCACCATCTTTAGGGTTGTACTCAATACCTAGGTACTCATAGCAGAATAGGATAGCGTCCTGCATGGCTTCATTAAGGTTTGCTATGCACATACTAGCAGTCGAGTTTTGAACACCTGATTCGTGATTGGATTGCGTGGCTGTCTTCTGCTTGGTATCTTTACCCTCAGCCAATTTCGCCCCAAGAGCTTGCATGATGGCGTACTTCTTATCCATCGCCTCACCTGCAAGACTGTTAGGCTCTGCTTGTGCGAATCCGAACTTGCCGTTTTCCTCAAGCATGATCATTGAGCCGGCACCGATACGAATACCTTGTGCCTCAAGTGATTTCATGCGCTGCTCAGATACACCGCTCATCCATGCCTGTACTTGACCGCAAGTAAACACACTGCCTTCATAGTCTGCACTATTGCGATAATGTGCGAGGTTCATTTTAGCCAGCGACTCAAGTGGAATATTCTGCTCACACCAATCATTGCTATCTGAGCCGCCTATAACAAACGGAATCCGATTCCACTTGTCTTGTTTGCTACGTGTAGGGTAGATTCGTGGTGCATGCAGTACAAAACTAACGTCTTTGATAGTCGTGTCATCATTTTTACGCCACACTTCGACAAAATAGCCTTTTTCATCTAAACCAAGATAGCGCCACTGCTCAATCTTCTTGCTAGAGAATATATCTTCTGGATCAGTGTCGTAAACATACTCTTGCAATACGATGAGCGTGGTAACTGTTTGACCGCCGATTGTAGTGGTACGCCAGTTAATGATTGATTCAGGTTTGTAGTAATTGATTGTGGGTCGCAGTGACTTAGACTCAATATCAGCTACACTAACCTCACCCTCAGCTGCTGGGTAATCAACAAACAAACCAAACTTACCACGCTCTAACTGAGCTTCAAAACACTTCTGTGCTAACTGGTAGATAGATAACCCAGCGCCGTTAGCATCTCGTTTCATATAATCAAGACGCTTATCAACGTTGAGCACCGGATCATCTTTAAAAGCCTGACCGGTATATTTATCTAGCGTGTCTTTTGTTACTTCAACGAATACAGCACGGGCTTTGTAATTCTCATAACGTGCTAACGATTCGGTTGTGCGAATATCCTTGTTAGGCATTGGCAAATACTTCTCACCGCCTTTCTTGATAACATCTTCACCGTTGCATACGTCAGTCATGCGCTGCCATCTAGGGCTAAGCTCGTCATACTGTGGGTGTGTTGTATTAATTGGCATGTTAGAAGCTCATTATGATATTGGAAGAAGTTGGCGATTTAACGACAGGATATTTATGATTAATGAAATAGCCTACCGCATCATTTAGATGGTCAACGCCACTTTTTTTATCAGGCATGCCATGTTTGTCATATATTTGCTGCTCTAAGCCGTCTGTCATATCAGGACATAAGTGCGTGTTAACCAAGAACCGTCTCTCACCATTGCTATTTAATATCATGCCGTTTACAGCGTTAAGGCGTGACTTGATAGCAGGGTTTACACTATCCACATAAACCGTAAGACCTGCTTGACGCAAGATAGTGTGATCAGACTCGTTACTGTCTTTTGATGACGTGTTGTGGCCTGAAGCATCGGGATAAATAACGATGCTGTGGTTGTCAGCGTAAGTATCAACAAGCAGCTTTGCCATGGTTGGCGTATCTCTAACCTCTGTGTGCTCACCGACAGCAATTGGCAATTCATCACGTATCACAAACAGAGCTGCTGCCATTTTAAGTACGTTAAAATCCATACCTACATGTAGGACCTCACCATCTTGCAATACCGCATCAGTGTGATTGAGGCGTCTATCAAACTCAGGATAAACAGCGCCGCTTGCCAAGTTTACAAATTGTCCGTTTAGGTAAGCCTCAATTAATTGCTTTGGATATGACTCTCTAAGCGATTCAATATAGTCATGCGGCAAGTTAAGCTCGTTGTCATACGTTGACGCTTGAATAAGACCGTACAGCTTTGCTTTAGCAGGGCTTGAGTTAGCTTCTTTAACAAACTGCTCATAAGTAAACTTAAAGCCCTCTGGTGTAGTCGTAACTGCAATACCATTCTTTAATCCCTCAACCTTATAGCGCATACGAGCAATGATCTTGCGCCATGCCTGTCTTGCTTTCTCTGTATGCATTACATCAATTTCATCGACCAAGGCGTGACCAATTTTAAAGCCGACGATAGACGATGGGTTGTCCATTGATCGGCAAATTGTTGTGCCTCGATACTGATTACCACTGAAGAAATGAACCTCTTTATTGGATTCTTTTATGTCAACACGTAGGCCCCAATCAAAAGCGCATTCCTCAATTGTTGGGTAAAAGATGTCGCGTATCTGTGGGTAAGTAGGTGCAAAATAACCGGTTGTTATTCGTGGGTTTTCATAATGATGCTTGCAAGTATCGCCACACCCCGCCCAGGTCTTGCCACTGTTATGATGAATAGCACCATCAGCTGAAACATAGTTGTTGTTATCAAGCACTTGCATGTCATAAAACGCTTCTTCCTCATCCATTTGTGTTATACTAATTACATCAATGGCTTTGATAGAGGAACTATACAATGACTGACTTAGAGAAGATGATTTGCAATCTTGCTCGACCTGATTTAACGGTAACACAGCTTGCTGATAAAATTGGCTGTAATCGCACTTCGGTTTATGACTGTATTGAACGTTACGGCATTGTCCTAAAGCAGCGTAAGAAGCCTGTGAAATCTGAAAATACGCTAACTGCAAAAATACTTGAGTGTTCAAAACAAGGCGTTTTTTCATCTGCTCAAATCGCTGAGCAACTGAGCTGTTCAGCAAAGCATGTGCAAAATGTCCTAAAGATACATAACGTTGACCGCTTAGGTCGTGGCGCTCAAACTGGCGAACTAAACCACTTTTACATTGACGGACGTTCAGTTGATAACGATGGTTATGTTTCTGTTCGTGCGCCGCTTGACCATCCAAACGCACGCAAGGACGGTTCAATTCTTGAGCACCGCCTAATAATGGAGCACAAGCTAGGTCGGCATTTACTTCTTGAAGAGGTTGTTGACCATATAGACGGGCTGCGTTTGCATAATCACCCATCGAACTTGCGAGTCTTTGATTCAAACTCTCATCATTTGCGTGCAACGATAACGGGACAAGTGCCAAACTGGTCTGATGCTGGATGGGACAAGATGACTGTACCTTATCACCAACGCAAAGAGCATCCACTCGTTGATAGCTATTCTGAGCGCAAAGCACGCGGTGATGTCCGCTTGCAACAAATTCTCCTTGCGATGTTGAAACTCGGTAAAGACGCGCCTTACCTTTCACATACGCACCGCCACTTAGAGAAAGCTCAAATCGATTATTCCTCTCACTCCAAGATAGAACACGCATTGGCTGCGTTATCTCTCTAGCTTTCATCAATCCGTGCTCGGTGGCTATCAGTGTGTCACCTTGCACACACCCGAACCCACCCACGTATCCTCTAAACTTTTGCGGCATCTTGATAAATCTAGCTTGAGGTATGGTCAGACTCGGGTTTACGCCCATCTTTCACCTCAATATTAATACTTACTGGCTGAACAGTGTCGCCACTACCCATGCCTTTGTCATTGCTATTGCGATTAACATAAATATCGCCCATTTCCTTGGCTGCCTGTTCCGCTAATGCTGCTGCCAATGGTCTATTCTTTGACTTCTCTGCATCACGAGCCATACGATTAAGCATGTTCAATCGATACGCTTTGTTAGCAATAGGGATCGCCTGAAGATCATTATTAAAATCGTCTCGAAACTTATTAAATAAATCTTTCCATTTTTGCGCTAAATTAATACCGGCTGCTGCATTCGGGTTGTATTTCGACACCTGCTGACGCGTTACGACAATCTCAAATTCTTTGTTTACAGCTTCCGCTACTTCCGAGGGGGTCATATAAGTAGCAAGCCCTTGTACAATAAAGGCCTTAACCCCATTGTTGAGAGTTGCCATATCTATCCTTTCGTATCCCTAGGTAAACCTAATTAGCATTGATTTGCGGCTCACAATCTTGTAATTCAGCCATCTTAATAACTGCCTCATCGCCACCATATCTTCTGACCACTCCGAAGAACTCCTCAACATCATGAGCGATTAATTCAAGCTGTGGCCTACCATCCGCTTTAAACGATGGATCACCAAACATATCTGGTTTATGCCTAATGTGATAAATCTCATGCTCAACCAATGCAGCAAATTCAGAGTTGGTACAGTCACGGCAATAACTCGCATCCAATGTAATCAGATATTCGGGCACATCGCCCAACGTATCCTCAAACCACATTTCTTGACGTATCTTTTTCCAACCTCCGGCCATCATCATGACTTTTTCGCATTGGCCTAATATTTGCTTACCTGCTTTCACGTATTCACTTTGGGCCCACATAAACGCTATTTCAGTTACTGAGTATTCCATTAGGTGTCGATGGTCTTCGTTAAACCACTCATGATCAGGGTTAAGTATGGTGGCATGTAGCCATTCATGTATCTCAGGAGCAGCCACTAACGGCCGCATATCTTCGCTAGGTGGCATTGGTCTTGTTGGCATGCTCACCTCCGTAGCGAGTTATTTATATGGTGCGCCTAACTGGAATTGAACCAGTGACAACCCACTTAGGAGGCGGGTGCTCTATCCAACTGAGCTATAGGCGCTTATTTATTGATCATAGCAAGATACTTTTTAGCTTCACTGTTGCCACGATCAGCTCTATCAGTAAGTAGTTTTAGATTGGACGCTCTATACTCTAGAGTCTCACCATTGCGATAATTGTTGTAAAGAGTCTCGCTCGTATGCTCGTATCGCATAGTCATCACCGAATTTCAGACACAAAAAAGCCCGTTATGGGAAATCACATATCGGGCAAAATAAGGTAGCTATCAACTCGCATCGTCATCACATGCAAATTAGATGGTCACTGATAGCTCAACATAGTTAGCAGTCGTCATCTGCAAGTGTATCGCGTTGGCATGTGCTAGACCGTGACTAAGTGGACTAGGTGAGTTTCGGGGCCACTGTTACTTTATCGCATTGTGACCTCCTAATAATAATATATGGTTTGCGCCTTAATTGTTCATCTACCCGCTCATGCTTGGATGGCTGCTCCCCGTTAAGGCTCACCGTAGATATTCAGACACAAAAAAAGGCGATTAGTATTAACTAATCGCCTGAATGGGTTGGCTTTACTTACAACTTACGCCAGTGTAGGAAATATAGCACTACAGTGCGTCATGGGTCAAGTCATCTTTATCCAGCTCAAACTTATACCGAGCAATATCCTCGTTAACCAAGTCTGTTAAGTCACTTAAATCATTGAGCATTTGACGCTGATAGGTTGAAAAGAAGTTGCTGTATGTTCGATCATTCATTTTAATACCACTAAATAACAATCTTCCCTCAACCGTATAGACACTCCACAAATTATACAGTTCGAAATGCAGCGTCATACGTGCTACAAGTGCTGCAAACTCCTTCATGGTGTAACTACTGCCCCTTGGTATTTCTCGCTCGTCATCGGCACACCTATCAATCATTAGTGCTGCTAAATAATCTGTGACTATCAGTGATGGGCGTCGCTTATCCCAGTTATCGTTATCACCCCAAACCAATAACGATGCTAGTGACTTGGCCGCTTTGTCTTTGATCAGCGCCACTGCTGCGCTCTTATCTTCCCAATTAACATCAGGAGGAAGACCGCCGGCACCGATATCAAATTTAACTGTCTTAGCGCCCATACCGGTTTTTAGCCAGTCTATGTGATGAATAATCGTTCTATCGCCTGTGCCGTAACGCTGCTTTAGTATTTGGCTCATGCGCTCTTTCCCCTCAATTCAAAGTAAACATTAGTAAATGGTTTTAACGCTGGTAAACAATCATTCCAGCATCCCTGCTGTGCTCGTTCGTTCTACCTTTCCAGCCAGTTATTCGCTTGAAATCTTCTGCCGACTTCTTCATGCCCTTGCCCATTGGTTTAACAAATACCGCTTCATAACCCTTCTCTTTGCACCAGTCTTCCCATATCGATGCATCGCGCTTAACACTACCAGCACCTTGCAACCTTGCATCAGTGGCCTTGGTCTTGCCGTTGAACCCAATCCACTTGCGCGCATCTTCGATATACAACTTAACTTCGGCTTGAACTGGATAATGATCTAAAATAAAATCCATTGCTTTTGTGATTGTCATACTCTCAACTGCTGCAAGTCGTCCTTTATCCCAAACTGCTAGGCCTGTGTTGGTCCCAGTATCGATTCCAATTTTTGCTATGCTCATTACTTCAAGTCCTTTAAAAAACATATCCAATGTGTGTTAGCTCGTTTGCCACTGATATGACCGACTACTGGTTTTTGATCTGTCAGCGCTAAAATATCTTTGACTAAAATCTGCGTCTCATTCCATTTGAATATCAATGTGCCGTTGGGTTTGAGCACTCTAAAACATTCTGAAAAACCATCTCTAATCATGCTTGGCCAAGTTTCATCTAACTTGCCGTACTTAAGGGCCAGCCATGAATTCTTACCAGCCTCAAGCAAATGAGGTGGGTCAAAGATGACCATATGAAATTGTTCGTCATCGAAATCCAATGCAGTAAAGTCCATTTCAAAATCAGGCGATATTGTTAGCTTCCTACCATCGCAAAGGGTGTGGCTTTCTCGGCGCTTATCAGTGAAAATTGTCCTGTCATCTTGTTTGTCAAACCAAAACATTCGACTACCACAACATAGGTCAAGTATCTTTTTCATTACTTAATATCCCTCAAATTAATATCACCATAGTTATGATCTTTGGCCCTACCATCATCAGACCACTTAGCCCAGTCATCATGAAAAGGGTTACCTTCAACGACCCTTACTCGACCTGAGTAGCCCTGATAAGCGTAAGCTTTAGTATCGAATGACTTCTGTAGACCTGAGACCTCGAGACTCTCTGTGGTTCTCATAACCCTTGGAACTCCTCAAATTTGCCCTTAACTAATCAATACCCCATCGGATTGCATCGGTCACACTCTAAGTAACCCAAACTAACTAATCCCTGTAGCGCTCTCTGATGCGTTCTAACCGACCCCTTTAGCATTTCTGATAACTCTGTACGTCCGACCCACTTTGGATGGCTGGCGGCTATGTGACGTAGCACAGTGAGTCTAGTTTCAAAGTTATCAGCTCTTGTTGTTGCTGATTTCTTATGATTCATGATTTTCATGCTCGCCACTCACCTATTAAATAAACTAAGAGTAAAAATATCGGTAATGCTAAAACGTATGTCCCTGTTACTCTCTCAAACCATGTAAACTTAATTGATACCGCCGTAACTCTTGTTGCCCTATGCGCTAAATCTGTATATCTGTAGACCAAGAAGTATGAGCAAACTAAGTAAGCAATCATTAAGCCTGTAACTAAGTTGTTCACACTGACCTCTTTACCATTTCTGCATGAGATTCCCAAAGCGTTGGCTCCTTGATCTTTATCTCAGTAACTTTCTCGCAATGCTGGCACTTGGTACGCTTCTTATTCTCAAGTCTGCGAGCGACAATCTGATTCCTAGAAAAATCTAGCTTAGTGTCATCCGCATACTTATCCAATCGTTTAGCCCAATCGTCTAGTGCATCCGAGTAATTCATAATTGTGTCAAACGGATCAAGCACCGCCTTACAATCTCTACACGTTATCGACTTGTTAGCTCTATCGATATTTACGTTGTTGTGCTCGCATGATGTGCTGACCACGTATTCTTTCTTCTGAAATTTAATAATGCTCATACCGTCTCCTGTAATTCAATAAGCACTCGCTGATAAGTTTTGTTCGGTTTTTCACCTGCCAACTTGTTATCTTGCAAATACTTTTCGGTCTGCGGAATACTCATACCAGGCAACGGGTCTTTCCAGTGCCAATTAGGATCAGATACCGGACTTGTAGCAGCTGGCTCTTTAAAATCAGACTGACTAGGATGGTAAACGTTTGACTGCTGTCCCGGCGGTTGGTAATCGGGGTTTCTATCATTCCATCCATTAAACGCTGGCTTGTAGGATTCTGTTGCTACGGGTAACTGAGTTGGCTGTGATGCAACCTCATCAAGCCATGCTTTAGCATCTAGCCAAGTGCTGGGGTGTTTTCTAAAACGTGGTTCTGATAAAAGAATTTCTGAGGTCTGTGTTTTGACAGCATTCATAATCGTTTCAAAAAGCTCAGATGGGTTTGATGGTTTTTTATGATCACCTTTACCTAAGAAGACGTTATTCCAAGTTTTCTGTGCCTGCCCCTTGCCTTTCTTGTTCGGATAAGACTCGTAGAACCCCTCAAAACTTTCATCAATCCAGTCACCCGAATTACCACGGTCACTGGTATTCTTATTACTGGTATTCTTATTAGTATTGGTATCCTTATCTGTCGGATTTATATCCGTGTTTTTACCTGTATTCTCGGATTTATTTCCGAACTTACTCGGATTTATTTCCGTGTTTTTATCCGTTTCACCGTTACTCGGATTTATATCCGAGTTGATTTTTGCGTTCCATGCCTTACCTTTTTCGGTCAACATAACAAGGTCTTTTACTCCTTCTTTAACGTACACAATTAAGCACTTTTCTTCTAAAACTTTTAAATTACGATAAACGGTGTCGGCTTTTTTATAGACTACCGGAAGTTCATCCAGCACCTTGTTACGTGAAACCCAGTAGTAAACATCTTCGCCTATGATATGCGTTTTAGCCCATGAGCTAGATTCGTTAAGTAAGTCAAACAAAGCGCCTTGAGCGACGTTTAAACCCCACTCGTGGCATTTAACATAGTTAATACGACCGTGGTATCTCATTACATAACCCTCAGCTGCTTAGCTGGCTTGTTTTGCATCATCTTTGCGATATGCGCTACACCTGCCGCTGTAAATTTAACCTGCACTGCTGCAATGCTTTGCTCGTCTGGCCCTGCATAGCTTGTGATCTTTTGAGTCATAAAGCCTTGTTTAACGCGGTGCGCGTAAGCCCTTAACCTACCCTTATCATCGCGATACATGAATCTTGATGTCACCGGCTTTCTCTCATCAGTGCAACGGGCTATAAACTTGCGCTCTGGTATGCCAACTGCGTTCGCTGTCTCACGTATGCCAAGCGAGCCTTTAATATGACTGAGCGCATCTAGTGCATCTGCTTTTGGCTGTAGCTCGGTAATCTGAGCTTGCGCAACTTCCTTGGCTTTATACTGTTCAGCCCAAGCTAAGGCGGATTCATACGGATCAGTGAAGTTTGGCAATGCTGGCGTGACTGGACTGCTGGCTGATACTTGGTTTTCTAGCTCTTGCCAACGGTCAACTACGTCTGCTGTAAACTCCGGCGATAAGCGAGCAACAATGACAAAGCTGTCTCTTTTGTTAGACAAAAATTCCGTATAACGCTGCCCGTTTTGCTCATGGATGTACGTTCGGGGTATCGTATTTAAAACGACACCCCTTTCTATCAATGAACGTATTATTTTGAGCACGTTGTCATGGGCTTTATTGCACAAAGACGCTAGTTCACGACTAGACATAGTTTTGATATTGTTTTGCATTAAGTTGTTCATTTCTGTTACACTCCGTTTTCTTGTAATGTTCGTCTTGTATTGATTGCCCTTTCCAGTTGCATCTGGTTAGGGTTTTTTATTGCGCCCTGATAAGCTCATAACCTACTGCCTTACGACCTTGCTTATGAGTCTTGATTCTCCAGCCATATAGCCTTAGCTTCCCTACTGCGTTCTTAACCGCCATCTTGTTTGTGAATTCAGACAAGTAAACGATGCGATTTTCTTTAAGCCCCTCCTCTAGCACTGATTTTGAGTTAACGTCTGTGGTATCTTTGGCGCTTACTCTTTTAGCTGGCTCCTTGTGCGCTGGCCTTGGTGTGTTCTTAAAGCCTTCACCAAAATTATCTAATCTTGTAATTTTCATAAGACTTCATCCTCTAGCACCCAACCTACAAACGATTTGGTAAGCCCTCTGTTGTCAGTCGGATCAAGCTGCGTTATGCTTTTTCGTTTTTCGTACTCCGCAATTTCCGCATCAGTGGTTTTATTCTTTTTCGGACGGTTATTAACACGTTTAAAATCTCGTTCAGCGATCATTGGCTGCTCCAAAACATAAAATAAATGGCCACCATAGCGGCGATTATATAAAGAATGGTTGTTGCAAAATTGCGGTTAAAAATTGTGATTCTCTGACTCTCAATAGCTTTTACCTCCAGTGGTCTGTTAACTAAGTCATCATCTGCGAGTAGCGCCTGTAAGCGCTGGTTTTGCTTAGCTTCTACGTGCTTAAACTCACGATCCCATGCCAATTCGTCACTGTTAGTCTTCATAGAAATCTCCGTAGTATTCGTAGGCTTCGTCATAATGAGCCTTGATAGAATCCAAAAGCGTAACAGCTACCATGTTGACTACTACGCTTGGTTTGATAACAGGCATAATTGATTGGTGACAGCATTTGCCATCGGTTTTGTGCGGACAGTTGTTGCAGTTCATTAGCTCATCCCTTGTAAGCGTGGATTATCCTTAGCGTGTTTGATCTTGGCGTGGCTGCTAAGGGATTGAAGTGACGACATGGCGGTTTGTATCTTTTGCTCTAGATTTTTCAGCTCATTGCAACTGATACGACCATCCTCTAGCGCCTTGTGCATTTCAGCCATTACATCGCCCTGACATGCTGATGCTGACAAGGCAGTCATTATTAAATCGTCTTTACTGGGCTCGCTATTTACTTCGCAATACACACCACCAAGACGGTGAGCCATTGCTTGAATGATGCTGTGATCGCCCGTAAATTCCATGATAGTTAATGCTTCATCAAGGCGAAGATGATGGGTGTCGGTTTGTGGGTTCACTTTACTGTTCAATACATTGCTAGACATGCCCATGCGTGCCGCAATAGCCGATGACCCTCCATGTTTAGGGTTATGTACTGTCCTGTGAGCTGCGTCTATTACATTCATTGTGTTGCACCTGTATTTAAAAACGTTTTGTTTAAACCCGCATTTATATAATATTCATTGCAGGTATTAGGCTTCTTCTACTGATAACGGTTTGGGATCGTCTGATAGGAATATATCTCGATGATCAAGCATTACTTTTGAAGGTATGCCACGATTAAGCCAGTTGAAAACGCATTGATAGCTGACGCCAAGATAATCCGAAACAACGCCAACTCCACCGAGCTTCATAATTAGCTCTTTGTCAGTCATGGTACTTTCCTTATAATCGTTTTGTTTAGTAGATATTAAACAAAATGTTTAATTGGGTCAAGTATTTGTTTAACAAAAAGAGCTTGATGTTTGTTTTAATAAACGAAACTTAAACAAGGTGTTTATAATATGAGTAACACGCACCCAACTATGGAAAGAGTTTTTGAACAGACAGGGCTAGAGCCATCTGCCCTTGCATTGAGAATAAACGCCTCTCCACAGAACATAACCAATTGGTCTAAGCGGGGATTGTCAAAGAAAGGTGCAATGGATGTGTCGCAAGAGTTTGGGTTGAATTTAGGATGGATATTGACTGGAGAGGGCGAGGCTAAGAAGCCAACACATAGTGAGTTGATGCAGCAGATTGCAGATATTGAAAGCGGTACAAAGGATAATAACCACCCTACGCCAAAAGGAACTACGAGCGTACGAATGACATCCACTTCTAACACAGTACCAATTCTGAGCTGGGTAGCAGCTGGTAGCTGGTCAAACACAACAGCAGTTACTATGGACGATGTGATAGGTGAGGCTCCAAAGCCGCCCAATCTATCAAAGCATGGTTTTGCCTTACGTGTGCAAGGTCGGAGTATGATGCCTGACTTTAAGCCTGATGATATTATTTACGTTGAACCTCAAACAGGTTTGTTCGCACTTAAAGATAGTGATCTAGTGGTTGTGCAATGTAACGATGATACGGAAGCTACGTTTAAACAGTTGGTTATTGGTGAAACGTTTAGTGATATGTACCTAAAGCCGCTTAACCCTGATTGGCATGAACAAAAAATGCTGCCAATGGGTGATTGCAACTTGGTAGGCAAAGTTATTGGTAAGTATGTGGAATACTAACGATTGGGATTAGATGCGTAAATGCTAGGACGCTAAGCCATTAGACACGCTGCCACTAGACTGGTGAGTCTATCGTGAGGCGTTGGATTGATATTAACACAAGGATATGAATATGCTTTTAGATAGAGAAATGCAGTTGGCTATTTTAACCGAGCTGAGTGAGGTCTATCCTGCGTCCATAGAACTAGATGAAAGATATGAATTTGGAACTGATGTTTATCGAAAGTTTGTTGCTAACCTAGCTTACCTTCAGGCACATAAGTTAATTTCCGAGAAAAGCATATTAATGCCTAATACGGTTGGAGATTACAATGCCATGCCTAATATATCCTCAATCACCCACCTTGGCATGGACTTCCTTGCAGATGATGGCGGCTTATCCGCCATACTTGGAGTAGTAACTATAAAGTTTGAAACGGAGCAATTTAGAATTATCTTAGAGTCGATGATTCTGTCGTCTAATCTGCCAGCTGAACGTAAGCAGACAATGATTGATGTGCTTCGAGAGCTGCCTGCCGAGAGTATAAAACACCTGACAACGAGAATTGTGGATGTGGGTTGGGATAATCTAGATTCTCTAATGACGATAATTCAAAACAGCCTTTTTTAGCTATCTGTTTGAATTTTAAGTAACCGATTGGCTTCGTGTAGTCACCAACTGGCACATAGAGCTCGTTATAGTCGCAGTCCAGATTTTCAATATAAATCTGAGTTGAACATTCGCTCAATCTGTTTTCTATGAGAAGTAAGGTTTCGATTTTCATGAATGTACCTCATTGGTTTTATGCGTAAAGCCAGCACGCTTGAGATTGGCTGACAAGGAGATTAAAAAATGGCAGATAGTATGAATATACAAGGCCCTATCGAAATAAAAGACAACAGCGCTGAGCGTGTTGCCTATGATCTAATGTTAGTTATAGCTCATAATGAAAATGGACGTTCAGGAACTGCATGTGTCGCTAAAGAGGCTAGTAATAGACTTTATTATCTAACTCTATATGCAGAGTGCTTGACAGCAGTTAAGCATCGCACTGTTCCTGAGTCCGACTCTTCCCTAGTATAAAATCGGTTAGTTTTTCAGCACAATCTGTAATTTCGCTAATCTGCTAAAAGTCGAATTGTGAACTAGATATTAAAAGCCGAATTACTTCGCGCTTTACTTCGATATCGATTGGCATAAGATTGGTATTCCTAAAATTATGTTATGTTATATAGTAACATTAAAAACCGTCTTATTGGCGGTTTTTAATGTTGGAAATAATTTGTCAATTGAAAGTTACATTAAGTTATACTACCATGGCTAAAAATAACTGCTGTTATAGCAGCTAGATGAAAAACAGAAAAGAGGATAATACTATGAGTAAGCTATCACCATTTTTAGAAGGCGTAATGTCTGTTTTAGTGATGATGCCATCCTTGACCCATGCATCACCAAAGTATATTGAAGAAGAAAAACTAGAGATAAAGAAAATTACCGCTCTGTCTACTCACGAGCCTTGGATTGAAGTGGGTCTAAATATGCGTGGCGTGGCGAATTCAAATATCGAAGGCTTAAGTGAAAATGAAAAGTACAAACTTGAGCCTCTTTTAAGATGAATGATGATAATATTTTTAACTCACATGATCCATCTTATGATCCTGACTACATCCCTAATCAAAACAACGAGTCAGGCAGGATCATTGAGAGAACCATCACCGCAAGTATAGAAACGCCATTCTTACCACCCAAGTTTGTTGAAGAATACGAAAGAATTGTACCAGGTGCAGGGCAGCAAATGTTTGATATGGTCGTCAAGCAGCAAGAGTTTAATATGGAAATTAAGCGACATGAAATGCAGCTTAATGAAAAAAGCTTAGAACGTGTAATAACTGTAGATGCTGCAAATATCGACGAGCAAAAAGAAGCATCCATCATACGTGGCAAAGAAGTCACCATTAAATCCCGTGGCCAAATTTTTGCTTTTATTCTAACTTGCTGTTTGATGGCTTTATCTGCTTTCTTTGCTTATATAAAAGAGCCATGGTTAGCTAGCTTACCTATAGGTATTATAATAGGTGTAATAACTGTCATGTTTCTACAAAGAAAACACGAAGAAAAGAGAATTGAAACTAGTGAATGAATTGTAAATAATTAAAAAAACCCACTCTCCAGTGGGTTTTTTATTGCCTACCCTATTACCCAGATCGCCCTCGTTGGCGGTTTTTTTGTGTCTGTAAAATCATTTTGTTTAAAATTTTAACGTTTTGTTTAAAAAATAGTTGACACTATTAAACGTTTTGTTTAATATCACTACATCGAAACGGCATTAGTAAGTAGCAACCGCCTTGTGAGCAATCACTAAAACTATTTAACGCATGAATTTGAACCTAAGGAATAAAAATGAATCTAAAAGAAGATATTGCGCGTCAAGAGCAGCGCAAGAAAGACATGAATAACGTCTTTAAGGTTAAGCCAGTACCTAAAATGCGGATCTCAACCAAAGAGCGTATTGAGCAAGCAGAAAAGGCGCAGGGCAAGCTGATTATGGAAGCACTGCATGACGGCAAGCGAACAATACCAAGTGATTGGCAGCGAGGTTATAACGCTGCAATGAGTATCGCAGCTCAAGTTATAGATGCTAAAAAATAGACAATAAAAAGCCGCTTAACATTCGACTGAGCAGCGGCTTTACTCACTAAGGAGTAAGAAGATTATGAACGATACCGGACGAAATAGCAATGTGCTGCAAAACATAACTGCAGCAATTAAAGGTTTCGACTTTCAAAAGCACGAAGCTAAAGCAGTACCAGTCAAGCCAGTAAGAATTTGTGAACGATGCCAACGCAGCGAGGCGTACGACAGAATGAGTCTTTGCCTATCTTGCAGTTATTGCTAAGGGGTTTTTATGAAATTTTGGGAATTAACTTACGTCTTAGATGGCGTTCACTATGTCGAACGTCAGCAAGGCGTTACTAAAATGCAAGCTCGTAGCGTGATTGTTCAGCGCTATAAGCGTCAGATAGATTTTAAGTCAGTGATGGAGGTTGCTCATGGATAAGATCTTATTGGCAGTAGCAAGTGTTGTGCTAATAGCTAATGTAGCAATGGCAATCCCTGCCCTTGCTACTGACGATGATAATGATCGAACGGCTATCGAGCTGCATAAAGAATACTTGGCAGACAATCAGGCTGATATTGATGACGATGTTATTTACTTCGCATCTGAAGAATACAAGACGGCAAAATATGCCAACCAATTTTTAGCCAAAGCATACGGGAGAGAATAACCATGTCAGCAGTAATTAAGTTCGAGCAAATGCAGGACGCCAATGCGATAAAGACTACCAATCTAAGCCGCGAAGAGTGGCTCAAGTTACGTCAGTCCGGCATCGGTGGTAGTGACATAGCAGCAATCATTGGTGTATCACCTTACGCTACGTCTTATGATATTTATCAGTCCAAAGTGCAACCGCTATCACCAGGGGATATGAACGAGTTTGCTTACTGGGGCACGGTACTTGAGGATGTTGTCGCTAAAGAGTTCTCCAAGCGAACTGGTCTTAAAATTCAAAATGTTAACTTCCTTATGCGTCATCCAGATAAACCATGGGCTATCGCTAACATTGACCGTGCCATTGTCAATCGTGACGTATCAGGGAATGTTCGCTTTAAAGACGGCAAGCTGACTACTGATCAGATTGTTGAGATCAAAACTGCAGGTGAATACGTTGGTAAAAATTGGGGTAATGAGGAGTCAGATGAGGTGCCTGATCAGTATCAATGTCAAGCTCAGTGGTATATGGGTGTAACTGGTGTTGATACTTGCCACATGGCGGTACTCATTGGCGGTAACAAGTATCGCCAGTACAAGATTGATCGTCATCAAGACTTCATTGATTACTTATTTGAAGCTGCTGAAAGCTTTTGGGTCAATAACGTATTAGCTGGTGTTGAGCCTGACGCTACTACCTTGCGGAACGCTAAGGATAAGTACCCACGACATAATCCTGATACGACGCTTGATGTCGCACTCGATAGCGAAGCAGCTAAAGCGTTTGAACATTACGAGTTGCTGAAGATACAAGAAAAAGAAGTTAAAGCCGCGCTTGAGATCGCCCAGACCGACTTGATTTGTCAGATACAAGACAATGAAGCATTGGCAATCGATGGCGAAGTGGTCGCTACTTACAAGATGCAAACCAGCAACCGCTTTAATAGTAGTCAGTTTAAAAAGGACATGCCAGAGCTTGCTGAAAAGTATAACAAGCAAAGCGAAAGCCGTGTAATGCGAGTCAAATAAACCCGTTTAATTATTTAATAAAGGAATAACACCATGAGTCATTCAAACGAACAGTACGACAACCAAGCACCAAGCCTCATTATTGACAGTTACGAAGACGTATCAACAGAAACCACAAATTTAATTATTAATCCGCAAGCGTTTTATCAAATGTCACAGTTTGCGGAAATGATGGCGAAAAGCAAGAGCATGGTGCCAGAACACATGCGAGGCAACATAGGCGACTGTCTAGCTGTATGTATGCAAGCATTACAGTGGGGCATGAACCCATTTGCCGTTGCTCAAAAGACCTTTAACATTAAAGGTGTAATCGGATATGAAGCGCAGCTTGTTAATGCAGTTATTACGAGTCGCGCCCCTACTACTGGTCGCCTACAGTTTGAATGGTTCGGTGATTGGGAAAAGATACTAGGTAAGTTTGTTGATAAGCCTAGTAAGTTTGATGATAAAAATGGCAACAAAACGACTTACAAAGCGCCTAACTGGAATACTAAAGACGAGGAAGGTTTAGGCGTGAAGGTATGGGCAACCTTGCGGGGCGAAGATAATCCCCGTGAGTTAACACTCTTGATGTCTCAAGCTCTAACTCGCAACTCAACGCTGTGGACTGAAGACCCTAAGCAACAGATTGCATACCTAGCCATTAAAAGATGGGCGAGACTACATTGCCCTGACGTTATCTTAGGCGTCTATACACCTGACGAACTTGCAGACCGTGGCAATAGTGAGCCTCGTAATGTCACGCCAAAGACTGCAAACGCTGGTGCTGAATCACTAATGCAACGAGTGTCTAGCGCAAAGCAAGCGACTGCTTCAGCACCAGTAATTAAGTATTACGATACTAGCGACTTGATGACCGCTATTAGCAATATGCAAACGCTCGAAGATACACAAAGTGTTGTTGCTGATATTCAAAAGGCGAAAGATAGCCAATCGCCTGTCTTAGCGGATGCTGACTTGAAAACCATGCAAATTGCTTGGACTGCCAAGAAAAAATCGATAATCACTGGCAACGAGTACAGCAACATCATGAAACAGATTAATGATTGCACCGATCTCGATGTTGCTGAAAAACTAAAAAATGTGATTGATGATAAGGCCGCTGACTTTGGTGACCAAGCCCAAGCGCTATACGACAAGCTGGAAATCGTTAGTGAAGAAATCGGCGCACAAGGTTAAGAAAACTGCATGACGACTAGCGGCCGTAAGTCGCCCCTATTTGAAAACCGATTAAAAGATAAGGACAAGATTATGAATACTGAAAATAAAGACGTTGAGCAAGTAAACATCCCTACTGTTGCAGCTCAGAACGTTGGCGCCAGCATCAAACAATTGGTATTGCAAGAGCTCAAAGCACAGCCGAATGTTTGGCAGAAGATGACTGAGGTTCAGCAGCTAGAAAGTATTGGCCGTGTCGATCGTGGGATTCGTCAAACAGTGACCGCTGCAATTAACACTATGGCCAGTGGTTCTATGACCCGTGTAAGCGGCTATGTTGAGCAAATCAATATCAAAGATAAAATTAAGCTGACGGTTATTGTTAATAAAAGCAATAACAGTGAAGCGCTTGCAGAGCTTTACGAATCCGGCAATGAGTGCGATTGTCAGATTGTATTGGTTGATAGTGATCAATATGTAGGCGGTATGGACTTAATCGATTTAAGCGAGTCTGACCAAGGTGAGCTAGTTGACAACGAAGATAACCTACTGTGGTGTGTCGTAGTCCCCATTCGTCAAGGTAAAAGCGTGGTACCAGCACCAAGTCATCAGTTAGCTGAAGCTTTTGCCCGCCGTTGCCGTGACGTGCTAATCAATCATGATAGTGACTTAGCTGCTTGTGTCTACGCTATGCCTTATCAGCAGAACAAAGCAGGACATGCTCGTATGCTCAAGCAAGGGCACTGGGAACAGCTGCAAGAGTGGTATAAAAAACTAGAAGCTGGTGACATTGAGGCTGAGGTCGTAGGTCTTATTGAGTACGTCGCTGAAGAAGTCATATAAGTCAATCAACCGTCAATCGTTTAGGCAACCAGTATTAGCTAGTTGGTGAGGTGACGGCTCATAACAAGCGTGTTCGAGATCGAGCGCTCCAAGGCGACGATGCTGGGGTAACAGTAGATTGCTGTTACCAGCCTAGACACCTAATTTTAAGGACTAACCATGACCAGATTTGATGCAGTAAAAGATAAGACCTTTGGTGAGGTCATTGAGCATTATCGTGCTGACCTTAATCGATTGGAACAAGGTTTACCGTCTGAGTTCGTGGGTTGCGAGTGTAGCGCGGGTTTTAGTTTTGATGACGGTATCGATATTAAGATCACAGTGGGCCGTGACATTTTAGAGGACTAGCAATGGCTAAGATAAAAAAATCGTACTAAGCGCAAAGCTGTCAAGACTAAGCAGATCAATCAAGCTAGGCAGCAAAGACGTGATGATGGTGACTTCATCAAAGAGTTTGATGGCTATATGCAGATATCATTCAAAGAAGAAACGGATGACACTGCAATTAAGGCCGGAGTTGTTCGCTGCGACGATTGGCTAAAGAGTGCTTATCAGATATTTAAGCATCCTCGCTACTACTTAGTCGAAGTACTGATGAAAAAGTTCGACCCAAGTTTTAAGCCTGCTGAACTGGCATGGGTCACTAAAGACAAGTTACATCGTAGTGATATTGTCGAGGTCGCAAGACAGATGTCTGAGGAAATGACCGAAGGCCATGATCCTGAAGGTATCGATTACGACAATTCATATATTAGAATTTTTGCATAAGGAGAATGGTTGTGAGTTACTTAAATAAAGAAGAACAGGTTTATTACATGAGCATGGCTGACGGCGAGGTTCTAAACGAAGGGACTTATAAAAGCCGTGAAGATGCAGAATCCGAAGCGCCTGAAATACGTCAACAGTATTTTGAGAGCCACGATCACATGCCAGGGTTCTTTACCGTTTGCAAAATTATTCCCAGCCTTGAAAACGCTATCCAGCAAACAGAAGATTTGCCAGAAAAAATCCAAGAGTGGATAGACGAATGGATTAACGGCAATGCGGAAGGTGGCACCGAGGATGGTGTTATTGAGCTAAAAAGTAGCGCTTCAAACGTTCTACGAGGAGCATTAATAGACGTGCTAACCAATCACAGTATTTACCATGGTAATGGTGCAGCAGTTGAGTGCATAGAAACTAATTTTGATTAAGTAAAGGAGAGTGATGTGAGTGACAGATCATTTATTTATCAGTACAGAAAGGTACTGAGTACTGTAGAGCGTAAGGTTGACGTAGCAGCTTTTAAGATTGGTGACGAGCTAAATATAACATCATCAAAAATAACATTGGCTAATGGCGATTTATCCGAATGCAACCATACGTCTATCGAGTTGCCACATGATGACGCTATCCGCTTACGTGATTACTTAAATAAGGCTTATCCGATAAGCGAGGCAAAAGATGATTGAGCAAAACGAAAGTATCGAAGCATTACACCCTGACGGCAATACCAAAGCGTCAAAAGTTGCTAAATTGTATGACGTTAGTGTCAAAACGTTAATTAGATGGGCGGACGCTGGAAAGTTTCCACAGCCCTATAAACCGAATGGATATAACAATTATTTTAAGAATAGTGACTTGCTAGAATATAACGAGAGATTTTCAGAAAATGAGATGGCTTAATAGTTGTCTTATTAATTAGATGGCTATCAAGTAGGCTGTCAAAATACAATATATTAGCCGTAACCTTATATAAATCAGTAACTTACAGACAAAAAAAGCGACTCCATCAGCACATCCTCGGCACACATAGTATCTATTACCGTTGCTACCTTCCGGTCCTGGCGGGATTCATAGAACAATGTTGCGAGGCTACCAATGGAGCCACCAGCTGCAGATTATACAAGGTTTTTAGCATATTACAAGCCCTGCGTAAAAACTCAGCACTTAAAGTAGCAGCATAATCGCTATAAAAATCAAAATTTAGCGTAGAAAGCAGTAACTTACTGACAATTTCCTCACAGCACACTCTATAAATTTTTCTTTTTTTGCGATAGATATTTGTTATATTAATAACGCATTATCAAGCTATATGTATTAGTAGTTTAGAAGATTATAAATTATAAAAATTTGCTATAAACACTATTCATAAACCATATTTGAGGAGCTATTATGAAATCTACTCTATTTAATAAAGCGGCTATTGCTACTAGTAGCGTTTGCCTATTTGCCGCTATGATGGGCACTGCTCACGCTGAGCCTACGGGTTACGATCAGCTGACCTTTCAGGCAGAAGTCAAAGAGGAGATTGCTAACGATGAAGTACGGGCCAGCTTATATAAAAAAGCACAAGCTGCTGATGCCAAATCTTTAGCCACTACTCTTAACACGTCGATCAATAAAGCTTTAGCTATTGCTAAACGCTATCCTACGGTTACAGTGAGCACTGGACAGCAGAGCACTTACCCACGTTATGATAAGAACGACAAGATCATTGGTTGGACTGGACAAGCTAATATAGACATCAAGAGTACCGATTTTGCTGCTACTAGCCAGCTGATTGCTGATCTGCAACAAACCTTAGTGATGAATAACTTGAACTTTGGGGTTTCAGATGTCAAAAAAGATGCCCTCGACCAAAAGCTGATGGCAGAAGCGTCACGCGCCTTTCAACAACAAGCTAAGAATCTAACTCGAGCTTGGGATGCGCGGGGCTATCGTGTGGTCACTGTAAATCTTAGCAGTGGTAATAACTATCCACGCCCTATGTATGCAAGTATGAATATGAGAAGTGAGTCTGCTGATGCCTCGGTGCCAAGCCAAAACTTTGAATCAGGTAATAGTACGATTTCGGTCACGGCTAACGGTACTATCGAGTTAACTAAGTAGACCGTTACTATCAAGTGCTCATTTTGCCAATGAATAGCTATGGCAGACTAGCAGTAGGTGTTCTTTGTCAACTTTATAAATAAGGGCAGTCGCTGAGTTCAGTGACTGCCCTTATTAGTTAGTTAGTTAGTTAGTTATTAGTTAGTTTGTTATTAGTTAGTTAGTTTGTTATTAGTTAGTTTGTTATTAGTTAATAGCTATCAGATTTACCTTTTTATTATCTGGTATTGCTACGTTGTTTTGAATCACATAGACCGTGCGCGAAACTTGCTGCAAGATTTGCCCTTGTTTGTTATTAACCACCGCTTTTAGTTTATGCTCTCCAGGCAATATATCTACTGTAGCGATAGCCGCTTTTAACCCCTGAGCAACTAAATCGTTGTCTAAATAAATATTGACGCTATCGCCTATTTGTAACGCAGGTTGCAACTGTAAATTGAGCAAGATACTCTGCGCAGGACGCCGATAGGCACGCTCTTCGCTGGGTTCTATCATGGTCAGTTGATAGTTAGTTCGTACTGCTCCTACTGGTAAGTCCTGTAGCTTAGGAGCTGACTGAGCCCTGATTCTAGCTTTGCCGCTACGGCTAGTGTCAGTAGCCGCCGCACTAGCAGGGCCAGTTGTGATATTGGTCTGGCTGATCTGCTGGTTTGCTTGCTGCTGGTAACTGCGCAAATTATCAGTAAAAGTCACTTGTCCTGTCTTGTGGTCAACTACTTTATAAATAGCTGCTGCATTTACGCTGGAGGCGTATAAGCTAGCACTGCTAATGAGTAGCCCTACCCACACTCTTATAGTAAGATTATTGATTAAAAAATTTACTTTAGATGCTACAGTCATAGTCAGTTAACCTATTTATGGCTTATATGCGAACCTTTATCCTAGCACAAGAGAAAATTTATAATTTTCTGGCAAGCAATTTTTTAACGTATCCCAAAAAACCCCCTTTAAGGCTGACTTTAAATAAAGCTTCCTTGCGCTACTATGAGCTAGGAATAGATAAAGATTTGGGAAATCTTTATCCTAGTGCAAGAGAAAATTTATAATTTTCTGGCAGTGCAATTTTTTAACGTATCTCATCCCATATCTTGCTAAGCCGTTTAGGGGATACCGCCATACGAGTCTTCATCGGTTGGGCGAATAGCTGGATACGATACTCCTCAACCATCCAGCGGTAAGCACTGATCGACTCCTTGTCAGCACGACCTGACAAGCGCTCCATATGTAAGTCTAACGCATAGACCCCTTCTAGATCAGCTTCGATATTGTGCTCAAGGCGCTCAATGCGAACTTCCAGCGCTTCTAAATAGCGGGGATACTGCTGCCACTGACTATAATCCATCCGATAGACAAAATCAGCCAAATGTAAGTCTTCTAGTTGATCTTCGATATCATCGATAGACTCGCCAAATATCTCACGATCGAGCATCAGTAAGCTTTGACGAATGCGTTGCCAACGAGTGTAGACATTTTTAAGTACCTTAATCACATTCTGACCCGTCAATAAAAAGTTACTGACTACTACCTGCAAGGTTTGCTCATACTCCTCAGGGGTGAATGGCAACTCCTCAGCCAAACCTGCAACGGTATCATCGATACTTAACGGTAAGTCATCACTGTGATCAAATAATACATAATGCTCCTCAAGAGTCGCATCCAGTGCCGCATCAATGACGATAGTTTTTAGCTTTTCCATATCGCCAAGTGGCGCAAAAGACAGCTTAAATATTTTATCTATTTGACTGGTAAGCTGCTTTTTCTTCGCGCCCAATTTGGCTTTCATCAAGGTTAATACCCCGATACGATGCGCCTGTAGAGCAGCTGTGACATCCGTATACTGATGAATCGATACCGCTTCCCCTGCCTCATCAGCCACTAAAGCGGCGAACTGCTTCATCACCACCCCAGCACTGTGATGGTTTTTGCTAAAGTTAAAATGTTCAGGGAAGCTAGTATGCACCCCTTGCTGCTCATTCACCGCTTGCCTAGTTTCGCTAGCATGACGAATTTGCAAGGTTTCTAGGTCACGACCTTTTTCAATAATGCGGTTCTTGTCGTCGACCACGCAGATTTGTGGCTGTAAATAACGATCAATAGTAGACGGATTGAAACTATCTGGCGTCACCGACATAACACCACGACGATTTAACGCTTGGCATAATTGTTTGAGCAAACCCTGAGATTGTGCAGGCTGTAACTCATCGAATAAACTATCTGCGGTATCAGGAATAGGAACAATTTGACGGCGGATCTCTTTAGGCAGAGATTTTAGCAACTGTAGTACCAGCTCAAAGCGCCAACCGGGTACGCCCCATAATAGCTCGATAGCATCCAGTTGCGGTAGCGCTACTAATGGCACACGAATGGTTACCCCATCGTCATCACTAGAAGGATCAAAGACATAGCGTAATGGCAGTTTCAGATCGCCCAATTGCCATACTTCTGGGAAGTCGCCAGTAGTCGGAGCTTGGCTATTTAATACGTCATCATCAGTGAAAAACAGATACTTGCTATCGCTCTTTTCCATCTCCGCTCGCCAGTCTTCAAAAGCTTTACGGCTAGCGACGTGCTCAGGGATTTTTTTATCATAGAACTGATACAGCGTTTCTTCATCGACTAATAGATCACGGCGACGTAGCTTATCTTCGATACGCTCGACATCAGCAACCTTATCCATATTATGCTGTAAGAACGGCGCTTGTCGACCAAAATTACCGGTCACTAGACCATCACGAATAAAGATCTCACGCGACTCAACTAGATTCACTTGCTCATAGTTAGTCAGCTGCTTAGGAATGATAATCAGCCCAAATAGACTGATCTGCGCGTAAGCTTTAACACGACCAGTCTTCTTTGACCAATGCGGCTCAAAATAATGGTATTTCAGTAAATTACCTGCCGCTGAGATGATCCATTCGGGTTCAATCTTAGCCACAGTACGCATAAAGACTTGTGAAGTCTCTACCATCTCAAAGGCCATAACCCAAGGGGGTATCTGCTTAAATACGGTACTGGCTGGGAAGATTTTGGCTTTTTGTTGACGTGCTGCTAAATACTCACCGCGATTTTCGGTCTTGTGAGCGATAATCGATAACAGACCCGTTAATAGAGCCCGATGCAAATTGGCATACTTAACCGCTTTAACTTGTTCATCAACAATACTAGTCGGATCGTTGTTATTAGACTTATTAGAGTCATCATTATTGTCGGTAAGATTTAGCTCAGTCACCATCTGTACTAGCTGACGATGAGTCTGATGCCATTCGCGCACCCGTGGAAAACTAAGATAGTTGGTCTTGGTAAATTGCTTACGCTGATTACCGGAGAGCTTATTACCGTCCTCATCGTTCTCGAACAAAGCCTTCCACAGACTTAGATAGAATAAAAAGTCTGAGTCATCTTGACGGAATTCTGCGTGCTTTTGATCGGCCTGCTGACGCTTATTAGCCGGACGCTCACGCGGATCTTGCACTGCCAGCGCAGCCACTACAATGAGCATCTCACGGATACAATCAAAATCGCTACCAGCAACCAACATACGTGCCAGCCTAGGATCGATTGGCATCCGCGCCATCTTTTGACCAGTAGCCGTCAGACGTAAATGATCTAAACCTGGCTTGCGTGCTGATCTGCTATTGGGTTTGCCGTTAGACTGCTTGCCTGATTGCTCAGAGCCTTTATCGTCTTTTTCACTGATGGCCCCTAGCTCATTAAGTAGTTTGTGTCCATCAGCTACTAAACGACTATCAGGCGGCTCGATAAACTCAAAGTCATCAACGCTACCTAGACGCAGATTCGCCATCTGCAAGATAACAGAGGCTAAGTTAGTACGTAGTATTTCAGGCTCAGTAAATTCAGGACGACCCGTAAAGTCCTCCTCGCTATATAGACGAATACAGACGCCTGGGGCCACACGACCACAACGCCCTTTACGCTGATTAGCAGCGGCTTGTGAGATCGCTTCAATCGGTAAACGCTGCACTCTTGAGCGATAAGAATAACGAGAAATCCGCGCAAAGCCTAAGTCAATCACGTAACGAATACCAGGTACAGTTAACGCCGTTTCAGCGACGTTGGTAGCGATAACGATACGCCGACCACGACCTGATGGCTGAAAGATACGTTGCTGCTCCTCATAAGTTTGGCGGGCAAACAACGGCAGTATTTCAGTATGCTTAGGTCCATGACGCTCAAGAACTTCTTGGGTCTCGCGGATTTCGGCTTCGGTGGCAGCGAATATCAAGATATCCGCTTGATCAGCATGGCCTTTGTTTTGCGCGTCGCTAAAACATTCTTCGACCGCCGCCACGATAGCACGTGGTAGGTTCTCTTCAAACTCGTCATAACTATCATCATCCGAGCTAGTTACTGGCTCCTCAGTGAGCGGACGATAGCGCACTTCAGCGGGAAAGCTACGGCCTTCTACATTGAAGATAGGCGCTGGTACTTGGCGTCTTTGCTTAGCATCGTAATGGCTAAAATATTCGCTAAAACGCTTAGTATCTAAAGTTGCCGAGGTGATAATTACTTTTAGATCTGGACGCTTGGGCAGCAGTTTTTTTAGATAGCCCATAATAAAGTCAATATTTAAGCTACGCTCATGCGCCTCATCGATAATAATAGTATCGTACTTACTTAAAAACCTATCATGGCCTAATTCAGCCAGTAAGATACCATCGGTCATCAGCTTAATCACCGACTGAGCAGTGCCTTGCTCATTAAAGCGAATCTTAAAGCTGACGGTTTGACCTAGTTTCTCACCAAGCTCTTCTGCGATCCGATTCGATACGCTACGCGCCGCTAACCGGCGTGGCTGAGTATGCCCTATCTGCCCAGTGATACCCCGTCCTGCTAGCATCGCAAGCTTAGGCAACTGGGTGGTCTTACCCGACCCGGTCTCACCGGCAACAATAATCACTTGATTATCGATAATGGCTTGTATCAAATCCTCAGCACGTTGACTCACGGGCAAATCAAGGTTTAATTTAGCAGGTAAATCTTGCGGAATGCTGTCTATGCGTGCTTGTACTGCTTGCTGCGAGCGACTCTTGAGCTTATCGTATTGCGCCCGCTTTTTCGCTAATATTGCGTCGGCTTTTTCGTTGGTTGAGTTTTTGTTAGCTGGCTCTTTACTAGACTGTTTTTTACTAGAGACGGCTGCACGAGTCAGCTCACGCTCAAGGCGGCTTAGCTGATAGCTGTCTTTGGCGAGTACCGGAATCTCCACTAGATTATTCACAACAGCGTCAGCATTAGCCTCAAAACTATTAGTTAGCTTTTCTGTTAGGTTAGCGTTATCGGCTTCTGCTATATTTTTTGTATTATTTAAAGTATCAGACATATTTGCTTAGGCTATTTATTATTTATAAGTGGTTAGATTATGGGGTTAATTTGGCTGTGATTCAAGTTACGATTATGTTGATAAGAAAATACTATGTTACCGTCATCTGCTAGTTTTGCTTGATAATATTATCAATTTAATTCTAGTAATTTAGTTAAAATGACTTAATATATGGCACCCTCAAGCTCATAAGAAAACTGCAAATAAGGCAGACTGATGTCTATTCCATTCTATAAAACGATAGCTATTTTACCTATCTTAGCGGTTACGCTTACAGGTTGTCTAAGCACCAAACCATACGAGCCGCCAACAAACGCTGCTATAGCAACCTTAGCTTATGACATTGACCCAGCAACTTTCTATGCTCCTGCTAGATACATCGATAAGGGATATGCAGAAAGAGTTGATATAGAGTTAGTGCCCAGCCCTTTATCTATTGCATTGGCGGTTAATAATAAGCCTGAGACTGTTTATATGAATTTGGCTAAGCGAGGAGCTTTCAGTGAAATAAATACCTTTGAAGCCAATAAGAAACTAAGGTTTTCTTACCAGCATAAGATGGTTAAAGGCTTAGGTGACTGGCCAGTGTTATGTGTAGTTACTGTAGAAGCTACTTTAGTTGCAAACGACAACTACCTTTTAAAAGCTCATTCAACCGCTAAAAACTTTAGGAATAAAACTAACTTTATCAATGAAAAAATAGAAGCTGAAGACACTAGTTGTCAGATTCAAATCATTGATACTCAGTCCAGTAAGGTTATAGCAGAGAATACTACACAAGTATTTGAAAAAATGATTCCATTCTACAATCGATTCTAATACTTTGTGCCACTGTTAATTAGAGCAGGATAAGTTTTCAATCCTAGTACGGACAGAGATTCTTTATTACACTTCAAGTTTATTAGTAGTGCTGTAGATATGCCATCGCTTTGATTTCAATAACACTATCACTCGCTACTAGTATAAATAACCTGTTGTTTCTGAGCAGCGGCATCAAAAAACGTTTGCAGCTGCTGTAAAGGCAGCCTAGGGAAAGGCAAATGCAACGATAGTATTAGTCTTTCAAGCGCTAGTATTTCATCAGCTAAAGCCTTGGCAACTTTAGCTGGAATCTGCGGGTGTTCATAAAGATTATCAATCAGCCAAGTCAATTGTGGAAACTTAGGGTTATTGCGAACTTGATAAAGAGTCGGCACTAAATCATCAGCGATTTGACCGCGTGCTTTACGAAACATACCATTCTTGTAGTACATATTAATAGCCATATTAGGGTAACTTCTTTAAATTTTTAATACTTAAATAACCGATATAGGACTTATCTTCTATTCGTTCTACAGCTGTCTTATCAATGCTAATCTGTAATCTTCCTGCGCCTAGCAACTCATTGACGTTATAAATCTCATCGACATCTACCAGCAGCTTATCGTCAATATGCGAGGCGGCATTAAAGGGCGTGTCTTTGTCTTTAAAAGTAAACTGCTTATAGAAATCACTTTGCTTAGCTTGCTTAACCGCCTCAGCTTGGGTCGGCGCTACAATTAGCAGCTTATGATGATACTCTTCAAAGTCATCAGGCAGATAACCTCCTAGGTTAATGAAGTACAGTTTTAAATCCGCGGCGGCACTTGCAGTACTTATAGGAGCAGCATCTGAATCGGTTTTAGCAACCCAATCAATATGATAACCGCCCACACTAGTGACTTTACGATAAGAGTCGATATGCCATTTATTTTTTACCTCAGGCCAATGCTCATTGATCGCTGGTATCAGCTTGATAAGCGTATCTGCCACGCCAAAGAACATATCATGCTGCTCAATCAAGCGCCCTTTAGGACGACCGCCAAGTTGAACCATAAAAACTGTAGGCATACTATCTCCGTAAATGCTGTGCGAGGTTTATCTAACTGTTTTTAGTTACCTTATTCTAGCTTGTACATAGACTTAACAGCGTCAACAAACGTTACTTATTATAGACTCAAGGTAATAAACACATCATCAGACTAGGACGTTGGCATTACTCTACCTGTACGTAAAGCAAAGGCCCAGTCCTCTCGGCCATTGTTTGAGGCTAAGCATGCAGCTGCTTGGTAATCGTAGGGCACTTTTAGCTGCTCAACTTGCCAGCAAAGACCTGCTGACGTTTCGATACCCTCGATAATAGCGTAGCTGGCATGAGTAGAATATGTCTGCATCTTATGGCTGATGGGTAGCTTATCCTCATAGGCAGGATAACCAACACTACCGGTATTGACGATGATCTGTCCGGTAGACAAAGTGACAGTGCGGGAAATATGGGTATGACCACAGACGATAACCTCAGCACGTTGTCCCGCTAAGCGCTCGATAATGTCACTATCTTCTCGGACACTTGGGGTACCGCTACTGACCTCTTCTAATAAGTACATCATGTCATCGATTGGAGAGCCATGACATAGATAAATTTGTTGATTTAAACGATAGTCAAAAGGTAGTGAGCGCAACCAATCTATGGCAGTAAGTGGCAAACTATCATAGATAAACGACATAGTCTGATTAGAGGCGATCTCATCCTTTGTTGCCTCATAAATCTGCCGATCTTGATTGCCACGGATAGTAATAATAGGTTTAGATTGGCAAGCTTGATAATTCATCAGCAGCTCATAGGTTTGCTTAGGCGCGATAGGCCCATATAGGATATCGCCTAAATTGACCACTTGCTGTACATCACGATCGTCAATATCAGCTAATACTGCCTCTAAGGCAAAGACATTGCTATGGATATCAGAAATAGCCGCAATCTTAATGGATGGTTTGCAATTTATAGTTTTGAGCTTAGGGTTGATGGTCATTACAATCTCATATTATCTAAGATATATCAGCGATTAAAGTTAACCGCCATTATTTACCTAACAGGGGACTGATTCACTAAAAACTTTTTGGCAACAGCCACAGTAGTAATAGAATCCTCTTCATGTGGCACATGGCCCAAATTAGCAAATATCTTTAGCTGGCTGTTAGTTATATCTCGCTGAAAAAGCTCAGCATTCTCAACAGGGATTAACTCGTCTTTTGCGCCCCATAAAATCAACGTCGGTATCGTTAAGGCCTTGATTTCCTCCTGATTCTCAAAGTTATCAAAGTCACGCAACCGCTCTATGAGTGCCTGACGGTTACCTTGCCGTAATGCCATATCATAATAGCGCTCGACTAAGGCATCAGTAACTTTAGTCTTATCAGCATAGACACTAATAAGGCTTTTTCTCACCACTGCCCGTGGCAATACATGATTTAAAATAGGGCTTAATATGGGGTACTTGGCTAGTCTAAAACCTATAGGGATACTCTTTGGCATAACTGGATAGCCAACAGCATCGATTACTATAAGGTTTTTGACATAATGGGGATATAAAGCAGCAGTACGCCAAGCAATTTTGCCGCCTAATGAATTGCCTACTAGCGTCACTTGTTGTAGCTGCAAACTGTCCAATACTTGGGTGACGAATGCGGCATAGTCTGTACTATTATAGGCGCTACGCTTATCAACAAAAGGACCAGTCAACCCAAAGCCTGGCAAGTCCATACTTACCACGCAATAGTCATCGCTAAGCTCTTTTGTCCAGCCCTCCCACGTATGTAGACTAGCTGAGGTGCCATGTAGCAAGACGATAGTATCGACTTCTTCTATACTAGCTACAGACGCAGAGCTTAGTGACTGATCGTTGACATCGACAGCGCATTTTTGCGAGCGCCGGATATGCACTTGCATACCTTTAATATTAATAAATTCACTGTCAGGTAATTGCCATTGCTTCAATTGAGCGACACTACGGTCAGGAGCCCAAAACACCGTTAGCAAAATGATAAGCGATATACCAGTGCCAACTATAGCCAGTAATAGTATTTTAGCCAAACGCTTTATCATTCGCGAGCTTCTCGGTGGTCAAGGTTGAACGAGCTAGTGCTTGATTTAATGCTAGTCAATTTTGCAATCTAGCCATTTCATCAGTGGCTTTGCTCATACTCCTCAGCACTCATGGTCTCTATAAGCTTTAAGTCTTGATTGTAAATTTGAACTTTGTTATTAGTAAGCATGATTAGAACGATTTGCTGATCGTCATCGTAATAACTCTCATAGATAGCATCATAATTGAAGGCTTTGACTACTTTACCTTGAGCATTTATCAGTCCTACCTTAGAGTAGTCAGCACCACTATCGTAGTCACTTACCACTAAAAAAGGTAAATATTGTAAAGGGTTTAAACCGGTATACTTAGGTTTTATAATGGTTTTACCTTTATCATCTAATAAGCCATAACGCTCATCAAGCTCAACCATATAGTAATCTGTTCTATTATCAGAGTAGTATGCAAGCATAATGTTATCTACAGAATCATATAAGGGGGCGATAAGCACTTTACCGTTAGGAGTTAATACACCTTGCTTGCCATTTTGAGCAACGACTTTTAAGTTTTCGCTGGCATACATCTCAGTAACTTCAGTATAGGCACTCAAGTCGATGGGCATGATTTGACCTGATGAATCAAGTAAAACCTTTCTACCGTCTTTTTGTGCAAGGATACTTTTATTTGATAGCTCATAATCAAATTTTTCATAGCTAGTAGGCACTAATACTGCATCATAACGGTCGTTTAGTAGCCCATATTTGCCATTTTTATCCACTATAATGCGACTCTCGAACTGAGACTCTTCCTCTCCAGCCGCAAGACGATAAGGGGATAGAGGTAAAATCGGTCGGCCTACACTGTCAATAATACTTTGCTTATCACCTTGGGTGAGGATATATAAAGGCTCTGACTCTGCATTCTCAATTACAGCGATACTATCAAAAACAATACCAGCAACAGTTTCATTTTGCGTAGTCAGCAAACCATACTCTTGATTTTTCTTGACTAGCAAAGCATTCATCGACTGCGATATCTCATCGTAAAAGAAGGGGATTCTAACGTTATCCTCTGCATCGATAAGTCCAAACTTATTATTGAGTTTGGCTACATATAGGGTGTTATCGAAACCATAATCATTGTCTGTATAGTCTACTTCTGCCTCTTCTGCGCTATCTACTTCTGTTTGATCATAGTCTGCTGTTGTCTCTTCTACTGCTTCTGCTGCTTCTACTACCTCTACTGCTTCTGCTGCATCATCGCTCACCGCATATTCGCTCTGTTCTTCTTCCGGCGGTGTCTGTAGCTCTGCTAAAGATCGATCAGCAATATCGATACTTTGTAACTGATCATAGTAGTTAGCTACTATAAACTGCTTAGTGGTTTGATCTTGTCTTAAAATGCCTTGCTTGCCCTTTTGAGTCACTATTATAGGCGCATCTGAGCCGGAAGAGATATACTCAAAACTGGCCGGCAATATGATTTTGCCGTCACTATTTATGATACCGTACTTACCCGCCTGTGAAAATTGATACAGATTATTAGAGGCATTTGTTATAGGCGAATCTGATTCAACTAATGTTTTGCCATTGCCCTTAATAAGCGTGTCGCTGATAAAACCCTCATCCCTGTCATCGCTATTATAACTACTGTAATGATTCTTACTGACTTTGAATACTTGCTCATCGCGGTTAAAATTATCGATGCTCTGGTTGGTTGCCAGTGGTACCACAAACTTCTGATACTGATCCATTAGTCCTGTTTTATCGCCTGATTTGACCATCATAAATAGACGCTCATTAGGACAAGTATCTAGTAAGTTTAACTCATCATAAATACTAGGGACTAAAGTTTGTTTTTTATCATTTATGAGACCTACTTTGCCCTTTTCAGTTACTTTAAAATAGCTAATATCATTGGTTTCATCATGATACAGTTGCTCGATAGCTACCTTGTTTTCAAATTTGCCACTAGCAGGATACAACCAGTCTTTGCCGCCTTTTACCAATGCGTCCATGCTGATAGCGCCTTGATACTTTGATAAACGATATAAGTCAGCAGGCAGAATCTCTATAGCATCATAGGCAAAGTCGAATATCAGTTGCCCATCGGCACCAATAAGCCCAAAGCGGCCATCACGCTTGGCAATAATCCGTCCATCTTCGTAAGGCGTTACATCGTACAAGCGATCTTGCAACACTTGTCCGTTCTGATTAGTCAGTTGGTAATAGGCTTTGTTAGCCTTTAAAGCTAGCTGATTGGGATGAGTGTCATTACTGTCTTCAATAGTCATAGTAGGTAGACTATTGCTGCTACAAGAGCAGTCACTAGCAAGCGCTGCTGTTGAGGTAGTTAACGCCGATATCATAAATATAGCCGCTACTAGAGGTTTTATTAAGAAACCTTTTAGAGACTTTTTGAGGTACAAGGTTTTATTAACATCAATAGTATCAGTGGTAGTAACAGCAGGCTTCATAATCGGCTCCCTAGTCGTAGCGTTAATAGTAATTTTAAACTTATGTTAAGTGATTACAGTAGCTAAAAATAGAAAATTGTGCAATCTTAAAATATAAAAAAATACCAGCATTTACTTGCATGGCTCTCAGAAACGTTATCTTAAGAACCTTAGCAAATAATTACTGGCCATTTTGTTTATAAATGCAAGGCTGCTAAAGTAAACTCTGATCGGCATATAGCCCTAATGAAGTTATACGCGAGTCCTGTTTTTATAACGACTGACCCCAGCAATGACGGTTTGTTCAATCACTCGATCATCGCCAAGCATCATCAGGACAAATAGCTTTTCTTCTAGTGAGCTGGTCTGCGTCATACGACGCTCAAGTAACGCTGTTGCCCCTAAATCAATAACCACAAAATCCGCTTCTTTATTAGGCATAAAGTTGCCTATTTTTTGCTCCAATAACAGCGATTGAGCATTGCCTAAAGTGATCTGATATAACCCTTGATGAGCAGATAAAGGGTTGCTTTGTAATTGCTGAACTTTGTAGGCTTCTGACAACGTAGTGAGCATCGACAAGCTAGTCCCCGCTCCCACATCAGTAGCAATGCTCACTCCGGTATAGCTCAAAGTCTTCGACAGGTCAAATAGACCACTGCCCAAGAACAGATTAGAGGTTGGGCAATGAGCTATTTGGGTACCAGTATCACGCAGCACTTCATACTCTGAGGTGTCAAGATAAATGCCATGTGCCAACGTCGTATAACGACCCAATAGACCCATATCGGCATAAACATCGAGATAGCCTTTATGATTGGGATAAAGCTCACGTACAAAAGCTACCTCAGCAAGGTTTTCTGCCAGATGAGTCTGTAGATAGACATCATTATAGCTAGCATAGAGCTCGCCCGTCATCTTTAGCTGTTTGGGGCTTGAGGTAATGGCAAACCTTGGCGTAATAGCCACATGCTGGCGACCCCGTCCATGCCACTTATCAATAATGTTTTGGCTGTCGCGTATACCTTGTTCAGTAGGTACACACAGATGCTCAGGAGCGTTTTGATCCATCAGCACATTACCAGTAATCATGCGCATATTCAGCTGAGTACTCTGAGTAAAAAAAGCCTCAACCGATTCAGGGTGGCTAGTAGCAAATACCATAGCGCTGGTCGTACCATTAGCTAACAGTTGCTGTAAAAAAAACTTCGCGGTATCGTCGGCAACTTTGCGATCGCCAAAGTTCGCTTCCGTCACAAAGGTATAGTTATTAAGCCAATCTAGTAGCTGCTCACCAAAAGCGGCAATCATATCTATTTGTGGATAGTGCACATGAGTGTCAATAAAGCCTGGCAGGATAAGCTTGTGCTTGTGGTGATGGATTTGTACTGGCTGTTGTCCCTGTTGAGTACGGCCATACTCTGCCATTATGCTAGCGCTACTACCGTAATCTACCACTAGGCCAGTCTGATCATCAATGACTAATGCGCCATCAGCGATATACTCTGCAAAGACAGTAATGCCTTTTATAACGGGGTTAAGGATAGTGTGTTTATCAATGCCTGAGGTTTGCATAGGCGCAGACTCTGTGCGCTCATTACTATCACTCTCGGTCAGGTAATGGAGCAGTTGCGCTTGATAAATGTGTAGGGTCATAAATATACCTCAAATAAAACAATAAATAGAGTAACTAATAGGCTAAATAATAGAGCCTTGATAAGACTGCCAAGTATTCAATCACCATAACCTCAGCACAAAGTTAAAAAGTTAAAAAGTTAAAAAGTTAAAAAACCACCTATAACTTATTATGGCTAATCGCTTTGATAGTCACTGATAGCAATTGATAGTCATTGATAGCTACTAACTAATAGTCATTAAAGCTAACAACTGAGATCAATATCATTATCACTAAAAAAGCTAAGGCTGATGATACTGTTGCAAAATCTGCGCGGTGATAGACACAGCGACTGCCATTGGCTCTTTACCCCCAAGCGGCAAACCGATAGGCATAGTAATCTGATCAACCAGCTGCTCATCATAACCGCGCTGTAATAGGCGATCTTGAAAACGCTTAGCTTTAGTCGCTGAGCTAATACAACCGATATACGGCATTGCAATATGCTGTTGCTTGGTATTATCAGCATTAAGCGCTATATAACTATCTAGCACTGCTCGTACCAAATCAAAATCAAGACTATGATCATGAGTCATTACTAAAATAAAGCGCTTGCCTTGCTTTTTGACAAACGGTTTAACAAAGTCAGTAGGATCGTCATCAATATGTGGTCGAATATGCGCAGGCAAATGATAAGACAGTGGCTGATTTTCAGTTGTAGACTCATCGATCAGATAACGCTCAAACCTCTCAGCACGACTGTCCACCCAATCCACTTGACAAGGTAGCTCCGCCAAAATAGTCATCAATGCAGCTGCCACATGCCCCGCACCGAACACCAATATCGATAAAGGTGGCGTGACATTGAAGCACTCAAACATGACCGTGACGCTACCACCGCAGCACTGTGCTAGCTTTGCTCCTAGTGGATAATGCTTAGTATAAACGGACTCTCGGCGTACAGCTTCAGCCTTCTCAGACTTGCCTTGTTTTGCTTGCTTAGAGTTTGCTGCTATTGGCGTATCTAGTTCAGTATTGAGTAGCACTCTTGCAGTTGTAATAACGTCATGCTCAAGACCGCCGCCGCCCAACGTGTCACAGATACCTTCAAGAGTCACAATCATCTTGGCTTGCAGCGCACGTGGTGCTGAGCCATTGACGGCAACAACAGTAGCCAAGACGTGAGCGATTCCTTGCTGCTGGTACTGAGCCAATCCGTCGTACCAGCGTGTCGGCGCTATCGATGCAGTAGACAGATCATTCACTGTGCGCCGGTCCTCTACTTACTGAAACATTAGGATTTTTTATAGCCTCAGGCTGATCATCTACTAGCTGACCGGCAACCTCTGGCGGATTGACGTCTTTACCGTGCGACACTTGCTGCGGCTTGACTTTATCGTCGTTGATACCGTCATCACCGTCTTGATTAACATGGTTATAGTCAACATTATTAGTCAAGCTATCAATGGCAGCAGCATTAACATCAGTATCGATTTCCCAAGGCTCGCCTTGCATGCGCATCACTGCTTTTAACACTGCTTCTGGCGTTGCCGGCATAGTCAGCTCTGGGTTTTTATGGTAATCCGCTAAGCTGGCTACCGCATTATTGATAGCACACCAAACGCTAGCCGCTAGCATAAACGGTGGCTCACCGACGGCTTTAGAATTATAAATAGTCTGTTCTTCATTTTTGCGATCGAATAGATTGACAGTCCACTGCTTCGGCAAGTCGTGGGCAGTTGGGATCTTGTAATTGGCGGCACTGTTAGAAGCCAGATTACCTTTGTTGTCCCACACCAGCTCTTCTGCGGTGAGCCAACCCATACCTTGGACAAAAGCGCCTTCGATCTGACCGATATCGATAGCTGGATTAATAGACTGCCCGACGTCATGCAAGATATCGCAGCGTAGTACGGTATATTCCCCCGTTAAAGTATCGATTTCCACTTCAGAACACGAGGCTCCTAAAGCAAAATAAAAGAAGGGTCGACCCCAAGCTTTCGAGCGATCATAAAATATCTTTGGGGTTTTATAGTAGCCAGTAGCAGACAAGCTAATGCGGTGCTGATAGGCCAATAGCACCATTTCAGCAAAAGTTAATTCTTCCTTATCGTCAATGTAGACATGATTGTTTTCAAAACGAATCGCTTCTGGGGCCACTGCGAAATGCTCAGCTGCAAACTCGACAATGCGTTGTCGAATAGTAATACAAGCGTTTTGTGCCGCTTTGCCGTTGATATCGGTACCTGATGAAGCTGCTGTGGGTGAAGTATTAGGTACTTTGTCAGTACGAGTGGCCGTGGCTTTGACGGTATCTAAATCGACATCAAATTCATTAGCGACAATTTGGGCAATTTTGATATATAGCCCTTGTCCCATCTCAGTACCACCATGATTAATTTGAATAGTACCGTCAGTATAGATGTGCACTAAGGCGCCGGCTTGATTCAAATGCTGCACGGTGAATGAGATGCCGAACTTCACTGGGGTTAATGCTAGACCTAAGCGCTTATCACTGCCCTCAGCTTCAGCTTTTTTGTTAGCTGCCATGATCTGTTGACGACGCTGTTCATAATCGCAGTCTGTGGCTAAAGTATTCATGATAGTGGCTAAATCAAAATGCTCAATCGGCTGCCCATAATGAGTACTTTGACCGTTTTGATATAAGTTAGCTAAGCGCACTTGTAACGGATCTTTGCCTAAAGTATAAGCAATATGATCCATCATATACTCAGCCGTTAATAGCCCTTGTGGCCCACCAAAGCCTCGATAGGCAGTGTTAGATACCGTATGAGTCTTACAGCGATGCCCCGCTATTTGTGCCGCTGGATAGTAATAGGCATTGTCACAGTGGAACATAGCACGATCGACAATAGCATCCGACAGATCTGGTGAATAACCACATAGGGCCGACAGCTGCATATCGACAGCCAATATTTGACCAGCGTCATTGATACCAACATCATAGCGGTTAGCAAACTCGTGACGCTTGCCCGTCGCTACCATGTCATCTTGACGATCTAAGCGCATGCTAACTGGCACGTTGTGACGTTTAGCAACCACACCGCATAGACAAGCCCAAGCTGCCGCTTGCGTCTCCTTACCACCGAAGCCGCCACCCATTCTACGTACTATAGTAGTAACCGCATGAAAAGGCAGATCCACTACTTCAGCAACCAATTGCTGCACTTCGCTCGGATGCTGCGACGAGGTATAGACTTCTAGTCCACCATCATCACAAGGCACTACATAAGACACTTGACCTTCAAGGTAAAAGTGCTCTTGGCCCAGCATATGAATATGGCCTGCAATGCGCGTGGTTGCCTTATCAAGCTCAGCCTCAGTATCACCGCGCTGCATAAAATGGCTAGGACGGACAAATTGCTCTTGCTCAAGCGCTTGTTCAATAGTCAGTATCGCTGGTAGAGGCTCATAATTTACTAGCGCTTTTAGACTGGCCTTTTTTGCAGCGCGGTGGCTGACAGCGACTACTGCAAAGAGGGTCTGCCCCACATACTCAGTGATCTGATCGACCATTAAGGGATCGCCGTCAAATACGGGACCAATATCCGTTTTAGCTGGTAAATCAGCAAAGGTAATAACATCCACTACCCCAGCGGCGGCTTTTACCTCACTCAAATCCATGCTTAATATGCGGGCATGAGCCTGAGTACTTTTGCCGATCGCTACATGCAAAGTATCTTGCGGCTTTAGGATATCATCCACATAAGTGGCGCTCCCCATAACATGGCTTATGGCGCTATCATGTTTAGCGCTAGTGCCGATTTTATTTTTGGGTGGACGCACACGGCGAATGTTGTAGCTGTCAAATAATGAAGAATGATGGCTCATAATAGTTCTCTTATTCTTAGGACTCTAATGGGTTAGACAAAATGTGGTAACCGCTAAGCTGTGTTAGCTTAAAACTCTAGTTGAAATAGCGCTATTAAACACTTTGCGCTTGACTACTATTTAGCAGTTGCTTACCACATTTGATTAATAAACGCTGTACCACATGTAAGCGATATTCGCGGCTGGCTCGAACATCAGTCAACGGTGATACATCCATAGGTAGAGCCTTTGCCGCACGCTCAAAGCTTGCGACTGTAAAAGGCTGGCCCATGAGGGCTTGCTGAGAGTTTTTAACTAGCAAAGGTATAGCTGCCATGCCGCCTAAACCAATTTTTGCCTCATCAATAGTCATGCCATCGCTAGATAAAGCTATTTTGACAGCGACTAAACAGGCTGAGATATCATCTTCATAACGCTTGCTGATTTTATGAATAAATAAATGCTCATAATCTTGCATTAGTGGAATATGAATAGCGACCACATAACTTCCAGCGCGCAGCTTAGTCTTCTTATAATCTAAAAAGAACGCTGACAATGGCATCCACTCATCACTATAAGTTTTTTCAGCAGCTTGACTGTTTTGACTATCATCAGCAGGAGCACAATGACGTAAATGAATACGTGATTCTAAAGCTAATAGAATCGGTGGCAAATCGCCAATAGGCGATGCATTAGCTACATTCCCACCGATAGTACCCATGTTGCGGATTTGCGGTGAAGCAATACGCTCAAATAATTGAGCGAATTCAGGGAAGAACTGTTCAAGTGCTGGCAGCATCTTCTTATAGCTCATGCCAGCGCCAAATATCAGCTCTGGTACTGCTGCAGTCGCTGAATAGTTATCACCTGCTGCATCAGCATCAGCGACTGACCAGGATTTTAGTGACTCGATAGCAGACAATTGAATAATGACTTCATGATCAATCAATTGCTGAGTGACCGTTAAACCTAAGTCAGTGCCTCCGGCCCAAATAGTTGCTTTTGGATGGACTGCCAATAGCTGATCAAGCTCAGCGGTAGATTGTGGAATGAATAGCTGACGTGAGCCTTCGATAAGGGCTGGCGCTATAGTGCTACTAGCACTATTAGTATTATCCATGCTGGTAGCTGATTCGCTAGCAGTTGTCTTAGATTGCGTGTTGGCCATTGCATCGGTAGCTAGAGTCAAGGTCAAGTCTTTTGCCGCTAGCTGCTCAGCCTCTCGCTGCTGACCAATCTTTTGCATACTAAGACCGGCTTCAATGATAGGACGATAGCCAGTACAACGACATAAATTACCTGATATCGAGGCGACAATGTCTGCATAGCTTAAGTCTTTATCGCTAAGGCCATTATTGTGTTGATGTTTTTGCAGACGATGGTTCTCATAAGTACTTGCCAGCGACATCACAAACCCGGGGGTACAAAAGCCGCACTGAGAGCCATGACAGTCCACCATTGCTTGCTGAGCAGGATGCAGCTGTGCACGCTCAGGATGGTGTTCGGGGTTATTTGCCAAATAAGCTGCCGTCATCAGATGATGATTGTCCATCAGCGATAATAGCGTTATACAAGCATTGAGGGTATAAAAAGGCTGGCTACTGCTAGCATCAGTACTATTGTTCATAGGTAAACGCTGAGCCATAACCGTACAAGCCCCGCAGTCACCACTGCCACAGCCCTCTTTGGTATCCATCTGACGGGCGTTTAAACGTAAGTACTCAAGTACTGTGGTATTAGGGTTGAGCTCAGTTATCTGCTGCTGTTTTCCGTTCAAATAAAAACTAATCATGGCAATACTCGGCTGTCTGGATTAATGAGGTATCATTAAATTCAGCAAATGCGGGTACTTATTGACGGCTTAGTACTAAAAAATACTAGTAACTAACTTGCAGGGTAGCTTGACTGTATATAGTGCGCCTTGATATGGCCTGTAGCTATCCGTTCAATAAATCCCATACATTACTAATAATATCTAAATAGGTAGATAAGTATAATGATGTGTAATTGGGTTACTTTACTGTTTTAAAGCCTTCAATTTGATGGCAGTAGAACTTTGATAGCTAAAGGCGGAGGTCATCCACTATATAGTATGCATGAGATTTTAGATAAGATAGTAGATACCTTAAAGATATCTATATCAGTAGCGATAGCTAATATTTATAGCACTTCATTTTCAGCTAGTCAATTATTTTTGCATAACTGACTACCCAATTGTTATAAATTAAGGCAATTGTTATACCTTAACTCTTTAGGCTTATATTGTTTAAGTAACGGCTACTTTTTCTACAAGCACCCATATATCACCTTATTGTCTGATTATCCTGTGATAATGTTTTTAATACTGTCATGCTGACTAATGAATAGCAATAGCATTTTTAACTATAAAGTTATCAAGGTGGCTAAAAATATTCTGATAATTGTTAAGGCTAGCATGCACAAGTTTGACAACACCGTATGCTAGTCTATGGACCTGCTTTATAGCTGCTGTCATTCGGCTAACTTTAGTCGTTGGGCGCATCTGCTGACACGCCTTAGGACGACGACTATTTACTCATAAATCCTGAGCATTTTGCCCTTCTTCGGGTAAGAATAAACTTAAGATAATTGCTGTTATAGCCCCTATTGCCACAGGTGATATAAGTACATTACGCACAGCTTCAGGCAACTGAGACAATACTTCAGGCACCATAGATACCCCAATCCCTATACCTACAGAAGTGGCGATAATCAACATATCGCGACGGTCAAGCTTAGCGCTTGCCAACACTTTAATGCCTGCAACTGCCACAGTACCAAACATAACTAAAGTTGCCCCACCAAGCACAGGTTGAGGCATAGTCTGTAATATAGCGCCAAAGATTGGGAACAGTCCAATGACAATCATAAAAGTTGCAATGTAGATACCAACATGACGACTAGCTACCCCAGTTAAGGCAATAACTCCATTATTTTGACTAAAAGTAGTGGATGGCATACTATTTAGAGCTGCAGCAATCATAGAGTTGACCCCATCTGCTAATACGCCTCCTTGAATACGATTAAGATAAATAGGACCATTGACTGGCTGTTTAGAAATAACAGAGTTAGCCGTTAGATCCCCTGTGGTTTCTAGGGCACTAACACAATAAAGAATCACTAGGGGAATAAATGCTGCAAAATCGAATTGAAAACCAAATTTAAATGGAATTGGGATAGTAATAAATCCAACATTATTTAATGCAGAAAAATCTAGTCGACCCATAAAGAAAGCTGCAATCATGCCAAAAATTAATGCGATGACAATTGAAGATAGCCTGAGTAGAGGATTTTTTGAGCGGTTGAATACAATCACTGAGACTAGTACTATCATACCCAAAAGTAGGTTTTGCAGACTGCCGAAGTCCGATGCACCATAACCGCCAGCAATATCGGTCATTGCAACCTCAATCAGAGGAATACCAATTAAAATAATAATAGTACCAGTGACGACCGGAGTGAATATTCTTTTTAATTTATGAATGAAACGGCTCAGAATAACTTCGATAAAAGCGGCGCAAAAACTAACGCCAAAAATGGTTGCCAAAATATCTTCTGACGAACCGCCCCTACCTTTAACAATCAGACCTGCTGCAATAATAGCGGTTAGAAAAGCAAAACTGGTACCTTGTAAAGACAACATCCCAGCGCCTATCGGTCCTATTTTTTTACATTGAATATAAGTACCAATACCAGAGGATATTAAAGCACAGCTGATGAGATAAGGTACATACTCCCCTAGATCTAGAGTTCCAGCAACGATTAAGGTGGGTGTGACAATGGCAACAATGCTGGCTAGCAAATGTTGTAGAGCGGCAAAGCTGGCAGGCCAAAAGCTAGGCTTATCGTCAAGTTGATACATCAACTCGCTATTATGTTCTGACTCTGAATATTCAGACATGAGTAATCATCCTTGATTAATATAACCGAAAGCTAATTAGTAGCTTGGGTTTATTTTTTATCCATTGTGGGTACTACTTACTGTATTTTGATTTAAAAAAGCCTTTATATCATCCTGATTCAAGGTATTAACATTAAACAACAGCTGACTATTTAGTCAGTTTTTCATATCCTATCATCGTTATCATTTCCTTTGCAAGCCACAAAAAATCCTTCCTAGCATATAATATAAATATTCAATAAAAACAAAAACTTATATTAAATTAATTGACTATCATTTGACACTACAAATCAGGAATACTGTAGTGCACAAAAAAGGCCAGTAGTTATTTATCATAGATTTTCTCAATCCTGATAAATAACTGCTGACCTTAGTTTTCCAATGCTTATAAGACTGTAAACTGCTAGCCCTAAAATGCTTGCAAAGTTAAAAATTATCTAACTAACGCTAAGCTATTAAGTACCCAGCTCAAGCAAAGTAGCATTACCACCAATAGCGGTAGTGTTAATAGTTCTTACCCGCTCAGTGACAAATCGGTACAGATAATCTGGGGTTAGCATCTCTGCTAAACCGTCCATATCCGTAACGGCAATAACTTGAGTCAAAATACCATCAGTATTGGCTAATTCTTGACTAATGCTTTGTACTTCGCTAGTAATGCCAGCCACTGCTACTTGTGACAGACGATCCATATGCAATAAAGTCACTAGCTGTGAGTCGTTAGCGATACTAATAACATCTTCGCTAATGCCTGCCTCATAGAGCGCTTTTACTGCCTCAAGGCACATCTCTTCTTGACTTGGGCAATGTAGAATGACTTCATTACCAGTCAATAATGCGGCAACAAGCTGGCCTAGTATCACCAAAGCTTTTGCTGACTCACCGCCGATGACCATAGTCTTGCCACGGGCAGTCACATACAACTCATTAGACTCACCAGTAGCCCCATTCATCTGTTGTACTTCATCAAGCATAGGTGCAAAGCTTAATAAATGATTGAATAGTTTACGAGCTTTTTTGCTATCACCCGTGAGCAGAGCCAGCTTAGCAATAGCGGCTTGAAGATGAGTAGCACGATCGGTTGCCGTTAATAAACGCCAAGCTTCACAAACTTGGCCATGATCTTTTTTGAATTCAGTTGCCATGTTGCTAGTCCCTATGCGAGTTCTGTTTGAGTGCTAGATGAAGTATGGTTTGCAGTCTCAATAGCTGCTTGCGTATTGGTATCAGTATTAGAGTCAGTGATGACTTCAGTGCTGAGACGCATCAAGCGAGGTACATAATGAGGACCGCCAGCTTTAGGGCCAGTACCTGATAAGCCGCAACCGCCGAACGGCTGGACATTCACTACTGCACCGATCTGATTACGGTTAATATAAGTATTACCCACATAAGCACGGCGCTCTATGTGTTCAGTGATATTTTCGATGCGGCTATGGATACCTAAGGTCAGACCGAAGCCCGTAGCATTGATCGCATCAATCAACTTATCTAAATCATGAGCTTTATAGCGCAATACATGTAATATTGGCCCAAAATGCTCACCACCAATCACATCAATACTGTTAACTTCAATGGCTGTTGGCAGTACAAAAGTAGCCTGATCTTCGCTAACCATCGAGCTAACACTCATCGGCGTCTGGGCCAAGATACTGGCTGTCGGCTCGTTTGTCATCCGTTCGATATGACGCTCAAGACTCTGCTTGGCATCAGCATCAATTACGGGGCCTACATCAGTAGAAACTTGCGTTGGGTTGCCTACTATTAGCTCTGCCATATGACCTTGCAATAGCTCGATTATGCCATCAGCGACTTCCTCTTGTACGCATAGAATACGACAAGCAGAACAACGCTGACCTGCTGAACCAAAGGCTGACAATACTGCATCCCCAACCACTTGTTCCGGCAATGCTGTTGAATCAGCAATCATAGCGTTTTGACCGCCAGTCTCAGCGATTAAGATTGGCAATTCACCATTAGCTTGCGGATGACTATTCAGGCTTTGATTGATACGTTGAGCGGTTTGGGTTGAGCCAGTAAAGATGACCCCTGAAAGATTATCCGCCATAGTCAAGGCAGCTCCAACTTCTCCCGCTCCCGTAACCAGTTGTAGCGCAGTAGCAGGAACACCAGCTTGATACATCAATTGTGCACCGAAGTGAGCAATCAGACTGGTTTGTTCTGCAGGCTTAGCAACAACAGTATTACCTGCTGCTAATGCTGCTACTATCTGACCGGTATAAATCGCTAATGGAAAGTTCCAAGGACTAATACAGACAAAAGTACCGCGCGCTTTATAGACTTGACGCGTCAGCTTGCCAGACAAGTCAGTGAATTCATAAGCATGAGCGTCTAGGCGCTCTGCCTCATCGGCATAGAAGCGACAGAAATCAACGGCTTCTTTGATTTCATCAATACTATCTTGAATAGTCTTGCCAGCTTCAACTTGGCATAAAGCCATCAGCTCAGCATAATTCTCTTCAAATAAATCAGCAGTTTTGCGCAGTATATCAGCGCGCTTGCTAGCAGATACCGCTTGCCATGCTTGTTGACCGGCAACTGCAGCATCGATAGCCTGACGAGCGATAGCGGCATTGGCATAGTACACTTCACCGGCCACCACTTCATGATTCCAAGGCGCACGTATGCTGTGCTTATCGAGATTTTCAGACGTGCCATTATTTGAGTAAGTACTAATAGCTTGACCGTCAATAATAGGCGTTGCTGACCAAGTTTTTTCTAGCTGTTTATCGATAGCTGCTTTAAACAGCGTCCACTGCGATTCAATAAAGATATTAGGACCAAAACTGGCTCTACGCTCACCATAAACATCGAGTGGTAATGGAATATCTGGATTATGCAAAGTGGCATTGCTCAGTAGCTTGTCATACGGATGCACTACTAGCTTATCAATAGGATAAGACTTGTCTAGCAGCTGATGGACGAATGAGCTATTAGCTCCGTTCTCCAGCAAGCGGCGCACTAAGTAAGGTAGCAAGTCTTTATGCGCACCAACAGGAGCATAGATACGCACAGGTATCTGATAGGTTTGCAAAATATGATCATACAATGCATCACCCATACCATGCAGGCGCTGGAACTCAAAATCTCTGTGCGCGCTCATAGTCATCACAGTCGCTAAAGTATGCGCATTGTGAGTGGCAAACTGTGGCCAAATGAGTCCACGCAGATGATCTGATAATAAGAAGCGAGCACAAGCAAGATAGGCGGTGTCAGTACCTTCTTTACGAGTCCATACTGGATAGCCTGACAAGCCTTTTTGCTGAGCCAGTTTAATCTCAGTATCCCAATAAGCGCCTTTAACTAAACGGATAGGAATACGGTCACCGACTTCAGTAGATAAGCTCGCTAGCCAAGCAAAAATAGCAATAGCACGTTTTGAATAGCCTTGTACTACGATACCCAAACCATCCCAACCAGCGGTTAACGGATCGCGATATAGTGATTCAAATAATTTTAGAGAGATCTCTAGACGATCGGCTTCTTCAGCATCGACACTAAGATCGACATTGACCTCGCGCGCCGCCTCAATAAGCAGCATACAACGCTGGCGTAACAAGCCCATAACTTGTGATTCTTGGGTAGCTTCGTAGCGTGGATGCAAGGCCGACAGCTTGATAGAAACTGAAGGTTTAGGCATACCTTCTTTAACTTTTACATTGGCAGTGGCTTTGATAGCATGCAAATAATCATTAAAATATTTTTCGGCATCATGATGGGTGATAGCCGCTTCGCCAAGCATATCGAACGAATAGGTATAGCCTTTATCACGGTAGACTTTGCTGTTCTTATTAGCGTCTTCAATAGTCTCGCCCAATACAAACTGATGACCCATAATACGCATAGCTTTTTGCATAGCAGCACGAATCATCGGCTCGCCCATCTTTTTGGTCATTCTATCCAAAAATCCAGCAGCCGTAGTGCCATTATCTATGCTTACTACCCGTCCGGTCATCATCAGACCCCAAGTCGAAGCATTGACCATCATACCGTTATCATTTTTAAGATGTTTTTTCCAATCCGCTACACTCATTTTATCGCGAATAAGCGCATCGGCAGTATAATTATCAGGCACCCGAATCAAAGCTTCAGCTAGACTCATCAACAAGATACCTTCTTGGGTATCTAAGCTGTACTCTAGCAACAGTGAATCAACCATTTTGATAGCTTTACCATCGTTACGCACATACTCAACCAGTTTGCGCGTTTGGTCAGCAGAAGCTTGTCGCTCCTCATCACTAGGTTTAGCTAAAGGCAATAACTCTGACAACCAACGCTGCTCATCGACACTATATAAAGGCGATATACGGGCGTAAAGCTCTGCTGTCGACACACTAATATACTCAGGAGCCAACATAGCTGTTGGGCTAAATAAAATAGGTTCTTGCGGGGTAAACTGTTCTACAGGATTCATACCAACTCCATAACTAGCGTTTAAAAAACCATAATAAATGCGACGTCCAAAATAGAAGTCTCATCACAATACCAGCAAATCCAGCATCAGCTAGATAAGGTCAAGTAGGTCGTTTGATGTTAAACGGGCTACGTTAACAATTCAAAGGCAACAACAAACAGTTAAGCAGCATTAATGCCTTCTTCTTGTTAGTAGTGAAAGGAGCATGATAGACAGGTGATGGGAGCACTATCAATAAAGGGTAACCCTTAAAGGGCAATACTAATAAAAACTGATACTAACGCTAAAAATAGTGATAGCACTGGTTTTTATCTAAGTAATGTCCAATATAGCGCTACTTTAATGAACCCAAATCCGTCATCTTGTTTAGAACTAATTCACTGGTAAGAAAAACCTCTACGGCGTTGATTGAGGTGATGCGCTTAACGTTGCTATGTTAGCATGAAAGTTTTTTTCGAACTAACGATTTTATGCAAATTTCTATCTTAAAAACAACCACCTAACTATAGTTGTCAGTATAAGTATAATATTCAGTGAACAAAGGTACTCAGTGGCCCTAGCGCTGCTAATTTTTATTATTAATGTCCTGACAATTGCCTATTAATTACTCAAAAATACCCCCTATTTAAACAAAAAAATCCTCTCAACCCATAATAGGCAAAGAGGATAATAGTAGCTAATAAAGACAGTCTTTGATTAGAAGGGTTCAGTACGACCGTATCCTAAAAACATAAATCTTAAAGACTTATATAAATACAATTTTAGCCAGTAATACTGCTGTCAACAACCAGACGGGAACGCTGACTTCAGCAAACCTACCACCTAATACTTTAACCGCAGTGTAAGTAATAAACCCTAGCGCAATACCATCGGCTATAGAATACGTGAGAGGCGTGAATAACAGCACGACGACTACTGGAGCTGACTCTGTTAAATCATGCCAATCGATATCTTTTAGAGTAGCCATCATTAATACAGCCACATAAAAGATAGCGCCAGCGGTAGCATAGCCTGGAATCATACTAGCTAGAGGGGCAAAGAAAATACTTAGTAGAAATAAAGTACCCACTACTACAGCAACTAGACCAGTACGGCCACCTGCAGCAATACCAGAACCACTTTCAATATAACTAGTAGTCGATGAAGTACCTAGTAACGTACCTGCTACTGTCGCTGTTGAATCTGCAAGTAAGGCTTTGCCCATGTTAGGAATTTTGCCGTCTTTGCCCACTAAGCCTGCTTGAGTAGTAGTCGCGATCAAAGTCCCTGCCGTATCAAACAAATCCACGAATAAGAAAGCAAAAATAACACTGATCATACCTACATCAAAGGCACCAGCGATATCCAGTTGCATGAGGGTCGGTGCAATGGCTGGGGGTGCCGATATGATACCGGTAAACTCAGTATGGCCCGTTAGTAAGCTGATTAAAGCCACTAGCAAGATACCAATAGTTACTGCCCCTGGCACCTTTTTATAAGACAGGCCAATAATGACAATAAAACCTAAAGCTGCCATTGCTGGTGAAAAGGTAGTCATATCACCTAAGCTAACCAAAGTCGCATCGTTATTGACGATTACGCCTGAAGTTTGCATCGCAATAAAGGCTAAAAACGCACCAATACCAGCGACTACGCCCTGCTTAAGGCAAGTTGGGATGGCATTAATAATTATTTCACGGATCTTAAACAGGCTTAAAAGTATGAAGATACAACCGGACAGGAATACCGCACCAAGCGCGGTTTGCCAAGTGTAACCCATACCTAAAACTACGCCATAAGTAAAAAAAGCATTAAGACCCATGCCGGGGGCTAAAGCCACTGGCAAGCGGGCATAAATACCCATTATAAAACAACCTATCGCTGCTGCTAGACAAGTAGCAACGAAGACCGCACCTTTATCCATGCCAGCATCTGCTAACACGTTAGGGTTGACAAAAATGATATAAGCCATCGTCAAAAACGTGGTTATACCAGCAAGAATCTCTGTTTTGATGGTGGTATTTTCGCCATTAATTCCAAAATAGCGTTCAATAGCATTCATAAGTATCGCTTCCAAATTGCGTTGATAAGTGTCTTTCGCTTCCAAATTGCGAATGTAAACGCTGCTTCCAAATTGCAACTATAGATGTCGCTTATAAACTAAGGATAAAATGACGCTTCCAAATTGCGGCTGTAGATGACGCTTCCAAATTGCGACTGTAGATGGCGTTTTATACTAAGTTGAATTATGATGCTAATCATTCAGTGACCCTAGCTTTAACTAGGACAATACTGACAACATAGAATAGAACTCATAAAAACCTCAGTAACAAAGTATAACCTTAATTAGGAATTAATTTACAATTGAAATTCCTACAGTTACTTTGTAAGTTTATAGATACAATTAGATTATTGCTAGAAACAATATTACATTTTTATTAACTTGTCATTACAAATTTCATAAAACGACTGTCCAGTATGCATTTTTAGCAGTACACTAGTGGCCTAACGCAAAAGTGCCACTGATACTGGCTTATTGTTCATTACCCATGAGTTCTTCGTATGCCTGAATCTTTAAATATTATTGACCTTATTACCCAAGCCAGTCTCTTGGTGCAGATTGTCATGGGACTACTATTATTAGCGTCTTTGCTAAGTTGGGTGATTATCTTTCGTCTGAGTTCCCGTTTAGGTACTGCTAAAAACTTTGATCAGCAGTTTGAGACTTGGTTTTGGTCAGGAGAAGACTTAGCTAAACTCTATCAAGGTATTCAAGGATCGCCTGATCGCCAAGGCCTTGAACAGATTTTTTATGTAGGATTTTCTGAATATTTAAGAATGCATAAAAAACGCCAACCCAAAGACGATATCATCGATGGCGTCGAGCGTAAACTACGGGTTGGACTCGGTCGTCAGCAGCAGCAATTAGAATCTGGTATCGCCACGCTTGCTAGTATAGGTTCGGTAGCACCTTATGTGGGCTTATTCGGTACGGTATGGGGTATTATGAATGCCTTTTTAGGCTTGTCACAAACTGAGCAAGCTACTCTAGCCTCTGTCGCTCCTGGTATTGCTGAGGCGCTAATTGCTACGGCGATGGGCCTATTTGCGGCTATTCCAGCGGTACTTGCTTATAATCATTTTACCGCAAAGTCAGTCCGACTCTATGAGTCACGTGCACTATTCTGTGATGAGATGACGGGTATGCTACAACGTGAAACTAGTACAGAAAACCTAGCCGCCGCTATGCCTACTACGGCGATCAGTCAAGGTACTGGTCTATGAAACCAAGTCCTTATAGCCGGAAGAAAAGCCCCCTCAATGCTGAGATGAACGTCGTACCTTACATCGATGTGATGTTAGTACTATTAGTAATCTTCATGGTAACTGCCCCTATGCTCACTACTGGTGTAGATGTTGACTTACCCAAAGAGCAGACCACTAGCTTGAGTCAAAATCAGCTACCGGTTATCATCTCTTTGACTAGCAGTGGTGAAACTTTTATCAGTTATGAAGACAATATGGATGTACCCGTTAGTGAGCCTGAGCTGATCGATACTTTATCTAATCTGCAGGCTCAGAGTAATGCTGAGGGCGGCCAACCTGTACAGATTATGATTAACGCTGACCAAAGCAATCAATATGGTGATATCGTGACTTTAATGGCGACGCTGCAGCGAGCAGGTATCCAAAAGGTAGGACTATTGACTGGTGCACCTTTGGCTACCCCTACACTGTAATCACCACCGTTAAACAACAGCCCTAAAAGCATCATCCTAGATCCTAAAACCATCACTAACTATTGATTGGCGGATTTACTAACAGTAAGCTTTAGGGCTTGAAAACAGCTGGTTAATATAGCTATTATCGATTTTTTACTACTGCATCTCCACGAGTGTTTATACCATGAACAATGCCCCTGCCGTCTACGTGCCAACCGAACCTGAAGGCAATGGGCTCACCTTGCCTATGCTACTCAGTTTGCTGGCGCATGGTATAGTGCTTGGCGTACTAATATATACTTACCAGCAGCCTGAAATAGAACCGGCTGGCAGTATTGAGACTACTATGGTATCTCCAGGAGAGTTGGCACAGATGCAAGGGCAGATACTGGCCAACCGTGCTGCTGCCCAAGCGCAAGCCTCCAGTGCCAGTAGCAACTCAGCGACTATGCCAATGAACGAGTCTAATAATAGCTTTGCCAATCCAAGTAGCTCGCAGTCAAACTCACAACAATCCTCGGTGTTCACCCAATCTAATGACCCAGCGACTCGACCGCTGCTAATGAGTGAAGAGCAGCAACAGCGCTTACTTGAGCAATCGAGAGATTATGATCGCAGCATAGCTGAGTGGACTACAGACTTAGATGACAGTAGTCTGGAAAATCTAACTCAAGCCGATCAACAGCAAATTGACGAGCAAAAAAAGCCTGCAGACTCCCGAGCCAAAAGTACTGATCAAGTTAAAATTAACAAGCCTAGTAGAGATGATCGCAACATAAATATCGAATTGGGCGGTTCAGGCAAGAGCTTTGATCTATCAGACGGTCAGTCGACAGCCAGTGCTGGCAGCTCATCTGGAACGAGTAACAAGTCCTCAGGGGGCAGTCGTGGTGCCAGTAATGGTGAGATCGTCAATTTAATCAAACGCAACTATAGCCCTCCTACTGGTGCTAAAGGCTCAACTCAGCGCACTACCTTATCTATCACTGTTAATGCTAATGGTGATGTAGTCAGCGTTTCTGCTTCTGGTGCCAATGAGGCGGTCAACGAAGCCGCTAAGCAAGCGGTAAGAGGGGCTCGCAACCTACCTATTGATACTGATGACCCTAAATACCCTACCTTTACTATTCAGTTTAATGGCAGTAACTAGCATGGATAAAAGCTCACTGAGCCAATAACTGAGCTTACTTTAGGAGCCTAATGTAGGAGCTTAGTCTAGGAGATTCGTCGGATGAGACTTCACCCTATAACAATATTGCTTGTCATCTCAATAGCGGTTTTAAGCCTATTTGCATCGCCCCTATTAACGGCCAAGAACATCCCTGCATCCCTAAATCTTGATACAAGCCTGCCACCCGCTACCGCTATTTTTATACCTTTTACTAATGATAGTATCTTATCGCCGATTATAATAAAGGATCTGCAGCGCACTGAGCTGACTATCATTAGCGAAAATTCGCCCTTACGCTCCCCTAATGATGTTGTCGATAGCAGTTATCGATCACAGGCGCCAGATATTGCTGACTATCTTATTACAGGCGCTACCACTGTTAATAATGCTAAAATAATCATCAATTATAAAGTTGTCGATATACATTCAGGGCAAATCGTTGCCAACGAACAACATTTGATTTTAGATAATGATGACTATAGTTTACGTTATGGTGCTCACCGCATTGCTGACAGCCTTTATGAGATAATCGACAATAGTCAGAAGTAATAACGATAGTGCTCCTTATAACAAAGTTTGTTTACAACAATAGTCGATTACCTAAGAGCGAATATCAGCGCCCCTACTTACTGTTAACTCAACTTTAGCTGAGCCTTTGTGATTCTTATTTTAGTAATTTGTTACATTTACCCTATTACTTTCATATTAAACTTATCTTTAATGAAATTATCCGTTTATGACACACTTATCTTAATGCTAATAGGAGCTTGATTTGGCCTTACATACTCACAAAAAGTTATTAACAGTGCTACTGGCTAGCGTCACAAGTTTACTTGTTGCCCCTACTGCCTTTGCCGCTCCTGTAGTATTACAGTTAGACTATGAAATTCCTGTCGAACAAAACCAAGTGGCTTTTGTGCCTTTTGCTGGGGATTCGGTTATGTCTGCAGTGGTGCTAAACGATTTGAACCGTACCGAATTAAAAGCCACTAGTACCGGATTGCCACAACAGCCTCGTAGTATCAGTGAGTTGGCAGGAACCTTGCCCGTTTGGCAAAATACTGGTATTCCCTATTTAGTAGTAGGTAGCACCCGCACTGATCGCGGTAAGATCGTCACTGATTATGAAGTAATAGATGTCAAAGCTGGGCGCTTGCTTGAGGGCAAACAGACCTTAAGCGCTGATAACAATAAAGAGAGCATGCGCTATGCAGGCCACGTTATCGCTAACAAAATATATCAGCTAATCACTGGTATACCCGGTGACTTCTCAGGCCGTATTGCCTATATTGAAGAGACTGGCGTAGGTAAAAATAAAGTCTCACGCCTAAAAGTGATGGATGCTGACGGTGAGAATGCTAAGACTATTACTGAAGTAAAAGGTTCTATCTTTGCTCCCGCTTGGTCACCTGATGGTTCAAAAATAGCTTATTCCGTCCTGCGTGATAAATCTTATCAGACGATCTATGTACAGAATGTTAACGGCGGCGGTGCCACCCATATCACCCCTTACAATGGTACTAGTATTAGCCCGTCCTTCTCTCCTGATGGTAGCAAAATTATATTTTCGGGAAGCTTTGAAGGCAGCGAAAATATTTATGAGATCAATGCTGGTGGAGGCAACTTAAGAAAACTGACTAACTGGTCGTCGAGTGAATCGCAACCAAGCTATGCTCCTGATGGCAAATCTTTTGTATTTGCCTCTAACAAAGCGGCATTTAGCAGACCTGAGATCTATCGTTATGAGTTTGACTCAGGACGTATCAGTAAAGTCTCTAGAGGTGGCTATGCCTCTACGCCCAAATACAGCAGTGATGGTAAACAAATTGGTTTCTTGAGTGGTCGCTCAGCGGCTATTATGGATAATAATGGTGCGATAATCACTAACATTGGTAACACAGGTCTCGATGAAGGGGTCAGTTTCTCACCTAATGGTAAGCGTGTGGTCTACGCATCGTCACAAGGGGGCAAAGGAGTGATCACTATTAAGTCGCTTAATGGCGGGGCATCTTTTGGTAAATCTGGTCAAGGAACTATCCGCTCACCTGTCTGGTCAGCCAATCCTAACAACTAACAACTAACAACTAACAACTGTTAAATTCTAACGCCCTTATTATAGTTAGTTTTATGAACAAAAAAGCGTCCGATACTAGTATCGGACGCTTTTTTTATGAGTACTAATTATAGTGGCTTATTATATTCTAGTGGCTTACTCTAAAAAACCAGCTATAGCCGTTAATCATCGGAAGGGTCATGACCTGGTGGATTATCTTGACGAAGTTTTGCCACGTCAGCGGCAGTCACTGGATCTTTATAACCATTCAAATCAGTACGAATATATTGAGTCACTGCTGCCATTTGCTCATCATCCATCATAGTATGGAATGAGGGCATACCACGAAAACCATTGATCAAAATATCAATCACGTAGTATTTAGACTCCATCTTACTATTGTTAGCTAGCGGAGGATAATAACCAGCACCTATAGCCCCTTCGCCTTTATGCATATGACAGGCCGCACAAGACTCATGATATAGTTTTTCACCATCATTAGTACTATAGGAATTGTCTGTACCAAATATCGCTTGCCACTGCTTCAGTTCAGGATCATCTGCTATCGTTGGTAATGAGCTAGTATCCACAATATTGACCGGCTTCTCAGTAAGTTCTTCACGAGTCATATATACCCCGCCCCAAGCGCCATCATTACGGCTAGATTGAATATCATAGGCTTTAGGGTCATCATTACTGTTGGCAGAATCCTTGCCATTAGCTTGTACTGCAGGTTCTGCTATCGTTGGCGCATCTGCATCTGTAGACGAGCAGCCAGTCAATGCTGACATGGCCAAACTAACACTAGCAATAACCGTCACAAGTGGATATTTAAAATAATTCATAGTCACCTCTTTATTTCTTTATCTATGACGGATGGCTATACGGCCTTCGCTCTTTTGTGTAGTCGATTAGCAGTGTCGAGTCCGGACAAAATTGCCCCTTCTTGCCATGCAGGGATATGGGAGCAATGCTCCCCCGCCAATACAATACGATTATCAATGCTACATAGCGTATCGTAGTACTGCTCGCGACTAGATGCACTCCATATACCATAACAGCCGAGCGTCCATGGAATACGATGCCAGACTACCGAAGTACCCGCCTTAAACTCTTTAGGATACTGGGGATGAATATGCTTACCATAGGCTAAAGCGGCATCAATACGCTGTTGCGGCGTTAGCGCATTAAATTTATAAGAGGTCTCACCAAAGCCATAGCCGCCAAGTAATACCCCTGTGCCATCTTTGAACATATTCTGCGAAGGATAAGATATTTGGGTGATAGGCATATCGGTATAAGTCACCCCACCATAAATCCACTCATCCTCTTCCCAAAAGCGACGTTTAAACTCAAGTCCTACTTTGAATGATGTGTCATAAGGCACAGCGGCCATAGCTTGCTTCATAGGCGCTGAAACATTGATATCCATCTGGGTCAATATCGTTAACGGAATAGTACAAATACACCAATCCGCGCGCACTGTTTTGGCCTCATTGCCGCCACCATTGCTGTCGACATACTGTACAGTAACCCCAGTATCATCCTGCTCGATTTTGGTCACTTTGGCATTCAGAGTGATCATGTCACGGCACTCACGAGTGAATGCATCGCCAATTTTACCCATGCCGCCTACAGGCTGAAACATCGTTGGCTGATGGTTCTCAATAGTGAAGTTAGATAAGTCAGCCCACATTCCTGAGTTTAATAAGCTATTGAGCGGAATAGGCTTCGAAGGCTTAGCATCAGGCATCAAGCCCCCACCCGGATAGACGCTAAACCCACGGTAAGTACCAGTATCATGGCTGCGAAGATAGCGATAATCTTTATCGAGCACGCCCCAGCCTTTTAGGCCCTCAAGCAGTTTCTCTTTATCTTCAGTATTCACTGACCGATCAAGGCTACCGACGTTAACCGCTTTTGATAATAGCTCTGAGACATAGCCTCTGACGTCAGATTGTACATCCCCTAAACGCTGCGGTACCCCATTAAAGTGGTTAGTACGATGCAAATAGGCTCTAGAGTTATCTTGGATAAAAGGTTCCATCGCCACGCCGAATTTTTTGCAGTAGCTCATAACGGCATAGTGATGGCTCGGCAGACGCCAAGGTCCACCATTGAGATAATTACCCTCTTCAAAATCACAAGTTACCGTTTCGCCACCAAGCTCAGTGTAGCTCTCACCACCATTAACAGACCAGCTACGACCGCCACCACGATTTTGGTACTCTAATACCTTGACGCTATAACCCGCTTTACGTAGCTCATAAGCGGCAGTGAGTCCAGCAAGACCAGCCCCGAGAATAATAATACTAGCGCCAGCAGGAGCACCTGATAATTCCATACTCTGTTTAAAACTAGACTCTGAGGCAAAACCCAAAGTAGTCATTGCTTGGTACATTGCCGTTGCGCCAGCAGTCTTACCAATCATTGACAATAGTTGGCGCCGGGTGGGTGATTGAAGCATATCTTTCATAATCTTATCCTTATGGGATAACTAGTATGACGGTAGGCAATATTTAGTAGTACGATTACTATTGAGGAGGGCTAGATCTTCGCTGTCACTCAAAATAATAGTCAATCGTAAATAAATACCCTACTCTCTACTCCCTAGTCATTAACCCTAATTTTGTTATAGCTATCTTTAAAATTAATACGGTAGGCTAAGTTTTTTAAAGCAAAAACCTACACCTTGTAGCTAAGTACGACGGCGTGAGCGGATCATAGTGCGAATAATAAAAGCAATGACTATCAACGTTACGACCATACCTATAATCGCTAAAAAGCCGGCATATTTGATTAAAAAAGGTTGCTCAGGCTCCGCAGTCGCCACCCGATCAACATCATCAGCACTGACATAACTACTAGGCAAACCACCAAAGTTGACGCGTACATAGTTAGTAATATCGGCTATTTGTGCGCTGCTCAAATCTTCTGAGAATCCTGGCATACTCGGGCTAGTATTAGTACCGCCTTTAACCCCATGTGCGATCACATTAATAATGGCATTAGGCTGCTCACGGCGCAGACTAGTTAGGCCCACGATAGGTGCATAACCTGCATCGGGCTGAGCGTATCCATTGACCCCATGACAGCTAGCACAAGCAGCAAGGTATAAGCCTTCTGCAGAGTTACCATCTACCTTAACCTTGGCTTGTTTTAGATGGTCTTTTTGCGCAATAAGGTCATGAGTGATTGACTGGCTGACTGGATTTGGTAGCTTTGAGATATCTACAGCAGTGATCTTGTTTTCAGTAGCGATCGCCGGTACAGCTTTTAGATAAGAAGCTATAGAGTTTAAATCTTCGTCTTTTAGATAACGGGTACTGTGTGCCACTGCCTCGGCCATAGGTCCGCCAGCATAAGCACGCTTATCAAGCTTACCCGTACGCAAATAAGTGACAATGTCATGCTCAGTCCAACTACCAATACCACTGTCGTTGTCAGGAGTGATATTAGGGGCATACCAGTTACCCAAAGGGGCACCCGATAAGTACATGCCCTTATTAAAGCCCATAGTACTGTTACGCGGTGTATGACAAGTGCCACAATGCTCTAAATTATTGACTAAATATTCGCCACGTTTTTGAGGCTCAGTTAAACCTTCGCGCTTATGTGAAGAAGGAATATTAATAGCATTCCACCCTAACATTAAGGTGCGAAAATTAAACGGGAATGGCAGGCTAGTTTTGTGCTCAGGCGCTTCATCGAATGCTGGTACAGTCTGTAAATACGCAAACAGAGCATTGATGTCTTCATCAGTCATGCCATTGTAAGAAGGATATGGCATGGCAGGATATAGCATATGCTTAGGGGTACGACCTTTTTGCAGAGCATTTTTTAAATCTTTTTCGGTATATTTACCGATACCATAACGTTTGGATGGCGTGATATTAGTAGAATAGATATCACCCATAGGAGTGGCAATCGGTGAGCCGCCAGTATAATCTTCGCCGTGACAGGCCATACAGTCAGCAGCGCGCGCAATATAAGCGCCACGATTGACTAAGTCGCTGTTAGTTGGTTTGACATTGGGCAGGCTGCTTGCTTCTGGTAGGCCGCTGGCATGAGCGACACTGTTAGTGTTAGCAATAACAACTGGTGAGGTAGCGACATCAGCCATGGCAGCACTGGAGATGATAGCGATGGTCAGCATCGACAACATCATAGAAAGTGGCTTCATAATTTCCTCTTATAGCTGGCAACCTAAGTAAATTGCTGGCATTTTAATTATCTTCAATATTTTGCAATTGTCATGTTACAACTACTTATAAATGCTGGGGATGACCCTGCTTGAGATGGTTTATCCTAAGCAGTAGTCACAGAGCATTAGCGTTACTCTAATAGCTGACAATTTAGAACTATTTCGCTAATATTGCTAGAATAATAACCTACTTGTTCTATTATTTTACAAAAGTAAAAATATTGATTAATTAAGTAATTTTAGCAACATTAATGTTATCGAATACTGCTGTATCGATAACTTATTAATAAAGCTAATTAAAAACAGCTACTAAGCAGCGTAATCTATTAACTCAGCTAAACTTTAACCGCTACTTATTAAGTAATCTTGCACAGTATCCAGTCATTGCTAGCGGTATGGCGATTATAGCTTGTACATAATCACTACAGTAGTATGGGCGAATTATGAGATTTTGATAGCAATAGAATAGACAGCCAGTTAACCCTAGCTGCAAAGCTATAATGGCATTAAGTTATCGACACTCCTTAACAAACAGTGGCTAATTAGCAAATCTGCCGCTTCATTGCTGACTTCTATCTACATTTATACCTCTTTTATTGCTTAGCTATCCTAGGTTAAAAATTATATGAAAATATTGATGCTCACTGGGCTATTAGTGCTAGCAACAGGGTTAAATGGCTGTCAAAACCTACAGCTTGGCGCCAGTCCTATTCCTGTTATTGCTTACGATAGTGCCAAATAGCTAGTTGCTAAAGCTTGGCAGCTTTTAAAGTTAGGGCTAAATTCACCAGCACTAAAAAGGGCAGATATCTATTAAGATATCTGCCCTTTGATGCTAGTAAAAATTATTTATAGAATGTGGTTGAAGCGCTTATTCAAAGCTCTTACCTAATAAACACAGTTGCAAAATTTAGTTATAAAACCTGCTGATAACACTGCGCTTGACCGACTAGTTATAAACACTGACTCGCTACATTACTTTGATTATGCTAACTGTTAGTAGCTGCTGGCTTATGCTTGATAATAGTCTTGGCTAAATGATCGCCAAACCAAATAGCGGTATCGATATCGCCTTTACATGGGGTTTCTGCAGGAGAAGCATCTCCTGACTGAGTCATCAAGCCTAAGAAACTAGATAGTCGATTTAGATCATGCTCCTTGTGACCTGTAGGCATCAAGGGTAAGCCTATCCAGTTCATACCGTGCTGCATAGTATAAAGACAGATCTGCTGTAATACCGCCAGCTTATCACCGCTTAAACCACCTGAGTTGGCAAAGCCTGCCGCCCACTTCCCTTCCCACTCACGATTGTACCAACGCTTTGAGGTCTCATCCATAAAAGTCTTAAAACCGGCGGGCACACTACCCATATAGACTGCACTTCCGAATACTAATAAGTCCGCCTGGTCTACAAAATCCCAGTCGACCTCATGAACATCTACTGCTTTCACTTGCAACTCTGGTAGCTGCTGGCGTGCACCCGTCACTATAGCTTCAGCAACCCTTTTAGTATGACCATAGTTACTATGGTAAATAACCGCTATGGATATCGTGTTGTTAGGAGGGACTAAAGGGGGCTCTATAGATGTATTCATACAAACTCTAATAATAAATTGATGATGTCTGTTAGCAAAAACTCAGTGCTACAATAATTAACGCTCACTGTTTTGGCAGCAGCTAGCTTTTTATTGGGTCACTGCGAGCAATAATCAACGCCATGCGTCCCGTTGCTGGTTGTTGTCTATGAGTTTGACGCCGATAAGAGTAATAGCGACTGTCATCATAACTACAGGCAACTGGCAACTCATTGGCGACACTAATATTTAATAACTGTAGCTGAGCGGCGGCAATCTTCGGTAAATCAAGGTTTAGCTTACCCGCCCAGTTGTTAGCGTCAGTATCAGTATTAGTCTCAGTCTCAACAGACTTGCAGAACCAAGACTGAAAATTGTCGATAGCCTCTGGCGCTAATAACCGATTATCGACACAGCCGGTCAATAAACGCTCTGCTACTTCTGCATTAACTTGGTAATGCTGTTGACTAATACAGACCCCAATCCAAGCCATAATCGGTGCGCTCAGATCAAAGCTTTTAGCTGTAGCTTTTATAACCCCACAAGCCAGCCCTTGCCAGCCAGCATGAATAGCCGCTATCTGTGCAGTAGTAGGCTGATATAGCACGATAGGCACACAGTCGGCAGTCATAATGGCTAAGCCAATATTGTCTTGGTAACTGACCATAGCATCAGCATCCACCGGTTGCATAGTCAGCATAGTGGCATCAATATCGTGGACTTGCTCACCATGCACTTGATTAACCCAGTGCAAAGCTTTGATAGGCTGATGTGTGCTCGCTAGCTGTCCATTAATAGCGCTCAATAACCGCATACGGTTTTGCAGTACTTGCTCAGCGTTATCTTGTACGTGTAGACCTAGATTTAGCGCCGCATAGCTGTTCTGACCTTCTGCGAGCATATGCTGATCGTTTTTAGCATCCAAGCTATTAGCATCATCGATGGCGTTGCTATTATTGCCAGCATCAGCATCAGCATCAGAAATTGTAGCCGTAGCTGCAACCGCATCCGATGATAAGCTCGCTTTACTAAAAGCGGCCGTTTGCAATACTATAATATCATCGAGCCGAGCCAGCACAGCGATAGGAGCTGGCTTAACTACCTGACTATTATCAGGATAAACACTAATAGGCAACTTATCGATCATCTGTTATGGCCCGCCTTTTTATAAACAGCTTATTTAGCGATTTTTATTCAGGAAAGTAACCTTCGCTTAGTACAGCGATTAGCTGCTGCATATCTTCAGGAATAGGGGTAGTGACTTCAATATCTTCACCAGTGGTTGGATGTACAAACCCTAAAGCATAAGCATGCAAAGCTTGACGTGGGAAGTTACTAATAGTTTCACGCTGCTTGTCTGTCAGCCCTGAGCGTAACTGGCGACGACCGCCATAAACCCGATCACCGACTATAGGATAAGTAATATGGCTTAAATGCACCCGAATCTGATGGGTACGGCCAGTCTCAAGACCCACATCTAACAAAGTATAGTTATCATTAAGAGCAGTGACTTCTAATAAATGGGTTACCGCCTCACGCCCTGCGGTCATCACGGTCATCTTAGTACGCTGATTACGATGGCGACCAATAGGGGCATCGATACGACGGTGACGCATCAAGCTGGCTTGATCACCAGCTACTACACACTGATAATGACGATAAACTGATTTATCTTTTAATTGCGCCATCAATGCCATTTGTGCCGGCTTAGTTTTGCCTATCAGTAGTAGCCCCGAAGTATCCTTATCGATACGATGGACTAGTCCAGCACGTGGCAAATGATGTTGCTGCGGATAGTGATAAAGCAAGGCGTTGACTAGCGTACCGGTCTGATTGCCTGCCCCAGGATGCACTACCATGCCAACTGGTTTATTAATGACTAATACCGCCTCATCTTCATAAACCACTTCGATATCGATGTTTTCTGGCTGATCTTCACCGTGCTGCTGTAGAGTAGTCGATAAGTGTAAAACATCATTAGGTTTTACTCGTTGCTTTGATTTTTGCACTTTACCATTATGTAATAAACTGCCATCAGCAATCCAACCTTGCAGTTGCGCCCGCGAAAAGTCGGTAAATATCAGTGAAGCCACTTTATCAATACGTAAGCCTGCTTCGTTTTCTGCAACGATATGAGTGACGTTAATCACTTCTGGTATCGGCTGACCCGCTACGCGCGGCTCATCACTATAGCTGCTTTCTTCATCTTGATCTTCGTCTTCATCATCGAGCAACTCATCATCGTCAAGTAGCTCAGCGTTTTCCTCATCGAAGTCTACCGCCACCCCATCGTCAAGCTCGTCACTAGCATTATTATCAGATAGCTCATCAGTAGCTAACAAATCTTTTGCAACTCGTTGGTCATCTAGCGCTGGATTATTATTCATAGCATTATCATTCATAGCAAATTCATACATAGTAAAGCCACGATAGTGGACTTTATGAAAAATATAGATAATTATCTGACTATCTAGCCCATAGGCAATAGCCGAAACAAAAAGCCGGTTTAGTTATTGGCTAGTGTAGCATGGCAAATGCTCAAGCCCTATAGCCACTGTGAGTTATCTGTTATTTTTGACCGCTCAACCGCCGCTAATGCTTGAGCTACCCTAGTAATGATTGCGCAATTATGTAGTCCTTATTAGCACGCTATTAACTCTCTACAATATAACATCGTGGTAATTTACTGTATATTTAACAGCGTGGATTGGATTCTTCATCGCCCATTATCGTCGCTCGTGCTAAACTAGCAAGATTATTGTGCTCTGTTACTCGGTTTATTGCTCAAACTAAAGGCTGTCAAATAAAGACAGTAGACCATCAAGCTGTATGCAACTGACTAAAATAAACCATGAAAAAATAGACTACACCACTATTATTCTATAAAGTAAGCAAGATTTTGTTGCTAGCGTTAGCATAAGTCATGTCCCGTTATTTGCAGATGGCTTTATCCATTGTTTTGCAGACGACTTTACGGTACTTGGCTAGGGCTGCCTTTTTATCATTAACCTGTTATAAGTATGATGGCATTGCTGCTGTTATGCATTTTGTGCGGAGAGAAGTATGCGTCCTGTAGGGAACACCTTTATCAAATTATCATCAGTAACCTTGCTAGCATTAAGCGTGAACTTAGTGGGCTGTCAGACTTTTAAGAATCTGACTGGCAAAAATGTCGATGCGGTTGAAACCGCCGAAAAAACTGAGCAAGCCTACTATCGTGATGCTGTCGATCAGATTGATAAAGGTCGCTATACTCAAGCGATTGAAGATCTGAACAGTCTACGTACCTTTTATCCTACTGGCCAATATGCCGAGCAATCGCTGCTTGATATCATGTATGCGCAATTTGCTGCGGGCAATTACGAGACGGCAGCCTCTAGTGCTGAGCGTTTTATAAGCCTTTATCCCTCAAACCCACAAGTCAGCTACGCTTATTACGTACGTGGTGTGGCTAACATGCAAGGCTCATCTGAAGGCATTAAGCTGTTCAAAACTAACCAAGCTGAGCGTGATACTGCTTACTTGCGTATTGCTTTTGCCAACTTCCAAGAGCTTGTTAATAAATACCCTAACAGCCCTTATGCTCCTGACGCCGCTCAACGCATGACTTTTATTTATAATCAATTCGCTGAGAGTGAATTGACGGCCGCCAATTGGTATATTAAACGTGAGGCTTATGTCGCCGCCGCTAACCGTGCTAAGTGGGCTTTCCAATATTATCCTCTTAGCGAGTCAGTACCAAATGCTATCGCTATCCTAGCTTATAGCAATAAGCAATTAGGGTTGAATGATCTAGCTGAACAATATCGCACGCTGCTACAGATTAACTATCCAAATATGCTGACTAGCAATGGACAAGTCAAGCTCGATACTAGAGCCGATCGCTCATGGTTGAACAAGCTAACCTTCGGTCAATTGGGTCGGGCCAGCATGATGGATAAGTCCAACGCTGACGGTCAGTATAGCGGTGCTACCAAAACCCAAATCGTCCTTGACGCGGCACAGCTACAATTGCCTAGCGCCAACGCTTCTGCATCGGGTATTGGCACTTTGCCAACTCGACGTGGTGGAGTCAATATCGGTTTAGGTCTGCCTGAAAGTGCTACTGAACAGGTTTCTGGACAAGGTAGTGCTAGCGCTGCTGCTATAGAAGCTGCTGTCGATCCGCTAAATACCAATCCGACTCGCCTCACTACTATGCCTAATGACAGTGGCCGCGATCGTATTCAGCTGAATCCAAACAATACCCCTAATACTAATAATGAAAGATAAGTCGCTGTCACAATACTAGTAAATAGTTACTGGTATTGGTATTGGTATTGGTATTAGGATAAATCATAAAAGTAAGGTCAACGACTATGTTGGCCTTACTTTTTGAGCTTTGGCTGAGCCCTTTTGCTGTTCTATTTATGATAGGGTAGCTACTATCCTAGAATAAAATATTCGTAATAAAATTTAATTATGCAGTCTTAGGGTAAAATATTTCTCTCATGAGTATCCCCAACCATATCCTCGAACAACTCAGTAGCCAAGCTGATCTTATCAGTATTATTGGTCGTCATACCACGCTTAAACGTGCGGGTAGCGAGTATAAAGGCTGTTGTCCGTTTCATGGTGAGAAGTCGCCTTCGTTTTATGTTAATCCGCAAAAGAACATTTATCATTGCTTTGGCTGTAGCGTTGGTGGTAATGCTATTAGCTTTTTGCGTGACTACGAAAACCTGACGTTTATGGAAGCGGTTAAAGAGCTATCCAAGCAGACGGGGATAGAAATACCTGAAGAAGATCAACAAAACGTTAGTTATCGGCGTAGCACAGCCAAACCCATTAATAGATCAGCCAGCCAGCCAGCGTATAACTCGCCACAGCCTAGCTCTAATCCTAGAACAGCGCCCGTACCTTCTACTAAGTCGTCGTCTAAGTCTAGTACTGCTAACTATAGTGATAATATTCAACAGCGAAGTGGCCAGCCTGACGATAGTGATACTGGCCACCCTACTTATGAGCACAACGCTAATGAGCTGAGCGTAACGCCCTATATTCCTTACTCAGATATCGACTACAGCAATGCTGGTGATATGGAGTACGGTAATGAGCAGTACAGTAATGAGCCGTACGGCAACCCAGATTACGGCAGTAGCGCTTATGATCACAACGACTATCATCCTGCTGACTACCTTTCAGCTGCACAGCAAGGCTCTGCACCTACCTGGTTGAGCGATGACTCATTTGTAGTGTCGAGCGCCGATGATAATAGTGAAAAAGACGGCAACTTATACGAGCTACTGATACAGATCCAGCAGTTTTACCAACGTAATCTAAATACTCATCCGCACGCTAAACATTACTTTATGACTCGCGGCGTCACTGAGCAGAGTTTAGACACTTTTGGCTTAGGTTACGCGCCTTTTGGTTGGCAGCATCTAGAGCATGAGTTTCCGCAAGATATCGCTGGTCTCAAGGCCTTAGGCTTAGTGCGTAGCTCAGATTCAGGACGCGACTATGACCTACTGCGTGATCGGGTTATCTTCCCTATCCGTGATAATCAGGGCCGAATCATTGGCTTTGCTGGACGGGCACTCGATGATGAAGTTAAGCCTAAATATATCAACTCCTCTGACTCGCCAGTATTTCATAAGCAGCATGTACTCTATGGCTATTATGAGTCTCGCCAGCAGCGTGCAGACCATTGGCTAGTAGTCGAAGGCTACATGGATGTGATCGCCCTTTATCAAGCTGGTATCTATGGGGCGATTGCCTCTATGGGTACAGCTATTAATGAGAGCCAAATCGCTCGTCTATTGACTCTTAACCCAACCTTAACCTTAAGCTTCGATGGCGATAGTGCTGGTCAAAAGGCGGCTTGGCGTACTCTGGAGATTGCCCTGCCCGTCCTTGGGGACGATAAAGAACTGCGGTTTTTAAGCTTACCGAATAATCATGACCCTGATACTTTTATTAGTAGTCAAGGGGCTGAGGCTATGCGTGAGCAGATCGCCAATGCCATGCCGTTATCGCAGTATATCTTTGCTTATCTGAGCGAGCGCTATGACTTGAGCTTAGCAGAAGGTAAAGCTAAGCTGATGTCACAAGTACGCACTTTGACTACGCTATTGCCAAAAGGCAGTAGTTTTCGCTATTTGCTCAATAACGATATCTATCAAAAGCTGGGTGGCAAGCGCAGTCAAAATATCGAGGCCAAAGATGCCTTGCTAGACTTCGATGGTGATATGACCATCAGTCAACAATTACAATTGTGCTTTTTGTTTCAGCCTAGCGCCTTAGTCGATGATCCTATTGTCATGATTTGGCAGCAGGCCGGTATTGATCGATTACAGTTCCCAGCCCACATTCAAAAAAGAGCAGCTACTGATGCCTTTCGAGCGCTGGCATGGGAGGATTTGCAGGACGCCGCCCTACTGGATATGGTTAGCACTATCAAGCGCTGCTTAAACTATTTGCCAAGTGATGCTAATGCAGCAGCACATTTTATTTTATCTAATCTCAAGCCGATGACTCAATTATCCTTGAGCCGAAGTTGGGGCGCTTTTTATAAAACTTTAAGTGCGCGCAATGTATTGAGCTTAGATGAGCTGATTGAGAATCTAGTGATGCAGCTGCTCAAACTACACCTACAAAAAAAGATGCAAGAGCTGATCAAAAACCCCGATCATGTCAAACTGGCGATCGTACGCAAACAGACCCAGCGCTTAAATGATTGGTTGCGTGAGCAGCAAGCAGAGCAGTCAGCGCAAATGGTCATTATTTAATGAATTTTTAGCGCTTAATCAGTCAAAGCAGACGTCAGGCCTTTAAAAGCAACCCGCTTGTCCCCATTGTTTATGATTATGGCTGATAATGTCTGTGCTACTAGCGGATAGTAAATGCACTAGCTTATGTTTGAATACTAGGGTCTGTGTTAAACTACGCCGTCGCTATATTAGTAGCGTTACTATTTAATGGTGAAAAGGGGTTTTGGATTGACCTTTTTACTCCATAAAAGACGCTATGCTTGACTGGTGAGTAATAGTGAAATAGGACATTAGTTAAAGCGTTGCGGCTGTTTTGCCATCTTTTACTCGTTACCTGCTTTTTGGGTTTTATTATTGTAGTATTTTGAGTTTTTTATTCATATCAACTCATTTTCGTTATTATCGATAATTATTTATAATTACTGTGCTTAGCTATGATCGATTCACTAGATTCATTGGTCGAAGCCAAAATTAGCTTATCGTATTGCGAAAATGTCCGACGCAAAAGTGAGTATTTATGAACGATAAGTCAGTTTCTAAGTCCACATCTCAGCTAGCCACCTTAATCCAAATGGGTAAAGAGCAAGGCTATTTAACTTATGCTGAGGTTAATGACCAGCTACCCGACTCTATCACTGAAAGTGATCAAATCGAAGATATTGTACAGATGCTGACTGATGTCGGTATTAAGATATTTGAGTCTGCACCTGATGACGACGATATCTTGATGAACGATGATTCGAGTGACGATGAATCAGCAGCTGATGAAGCAGCAGCAGTATTGGCAGCGGTTGAGACTGATCCAGGTCGTACTACTGACCCTGTACGTATGTACATGCGTGAGATGGGCACAGTTGATCTATTGACTCGTGAAGGCGAGATCGCTATTGCCAAGCGTATCGAAGAAGGTATTCGTGACGTCCAGCATGCCATGTCATATTGGCCTGGTACTGTCCAGTATGTCCTCGATGAATATCAGCGCGTCTTAGAAGGTGATAAAAAACTCTCTGACGTCATTACGGGCTTCTTAGATCCTGAAACCGAAGAAGATATAGCCGCTGCCAAGCTAGAAAAAGAGCGTGTTAAAGAAGAGCGAGAAAGAGAAAAAGAGAAAGAGAAAATGCCAGTTGTCAAAGCTAAGGTTAAAGCCAAGGCTGATAAAGATGATGACGAAGACGATGCTGATGACGTAGAAGACGAGAGCGAAGAAGAAGAAACCAGCGGTATCGATCCAGAAGAAGTACGTATTCGTTTAGAAGAGATCGAAGGCTTATTCATGACGGCCAAGCAAGCCTTGCTTGATTTTGGTCGTGGCAGCGTCCAAGCTAACGAAGCCTACGAGCAGCTGGCTGTACGCTTTATGATGCTCAAGCTTAATAACCGTATGTCTGATCAAGTTATGGCTATTATGCATGACGTTTATGATGATGTGCGTAAACAAGAACGTCAAATCATGCGCTTAGTGATTCGTCGTGGGCGTATGCCACGTGAAGAGTTCCGTAAGACTTTCCCTAGTAATGAGGCTAACGTCGATTGGTTGACTGAACGTCTTAAAGGTAAGCCTGCATTCGCTGAGACTCTAGAAAAAGTAACTGACGATGTTATTCTTCTACAACGTAAAATCCGTGATTACGAGCAAAAGCTCGACATGGAAATTCACGATATGAAGGACGTCGCTCGTCGTATGGCTATCGGTGAAGCTAAAGCTCGCCGCGCCAAAAAAGAGATGGTAGAAGCTAACTTACGTCTAGTTATCTCTATCGCCAAAAAATATACTAACCGTGGCCTACAGTTCTTGGATCTTATTCAAGAAGGTAATATCGGTCTGATGAAAGCGGTTGATAAATTTGAATATCGTCGTGGTTACAAGTTCTCGACTTATGCCACTTGGTGGATTCGTCAGGCAATAACCCGCTCTATCGCTGATCAGGCGCGTACTATTCGTATTCCAGTACACATGATTGAGACTATTAATAAGATCAACCGTGTCTCTCGCCAGCTGTTGCAAGAGATGGGCCGTGAGCCGACGCCTGAGGAATTAGGCGAACGTTTAGAGATGGACGAAGTCAAAGTACGTAAAGTACTGAAGATTGCCAAAGAGCCTATCTCTATGGAGACGCCAATCGGTGATGATGAAGACTCGCATTTAGGCGATTTCATTGAAGATCAAACTATCTCCAGCCCAGTTGATGATGCGACTTCAGCAGGTCTACGTGAAGCGACTCGTGATGTATTGAGTAACTTAACTGAACGTGAAGCACGCGTGCTAAAAATGCGTTTCGGTATCGATATGCCAACGGATCATACTCTTGAGGAAGTCGGTAAGCAGTTCGATGTTACTCGTGAACGTATTCGTCAGATTGAAGCCAAAGCACTACGTAAATTGCGTCATCCTTCACGTTCTGAGCATTTACGCTCGTTCCTTGAAAATGACTAATCTTTAGACCAGTCGCTTAAACAGTCCTGGTTAATCACAAAAAAGCTGAGCTAAGTCTCAGCTTTTTTGTGTCTGCTAGATAGGTACAGTTAACTCTGAGTATGGCTTGCTTATGATGGCTGAGTTCGTCTATCATAGAGACCAATGGGTTAATCAACCAGCGTTTAACTTAGATATTTAGCTTAAAAAAACCAACCAACCTTGTCGGGGTGCTTTGGCTATCAGATGTCCCTTTTAGAGCCTATTTTGGCTCTAGTGGCACTATGATAACCATTGCTGAGAATTACCCGCGAACCTGATGCAGTTAACACTGACGTAGGAAACAAGCGTGACTCTTTACTCCATACCTTTTACTAAAACCTTAGTCGTTTATTCACTATAAACGGCTGAGGTTTTTTTGTGGCTGTTTTTGGCTGCTCATTGCTTACTCATTGCCTGCTTAGCGCTTATTTTACTGCCCGTTACTATTTTGCTTGTGCTACTTATTTGTGCTTATTGCAGCCTAAGCTAATAACTTTGTCACTATTTTATACTTCTAGGCTCACTGATGACTGATTGCTAATTGTTAATTGCTATCGACAATAGCTTTACACTTTTTATGGACCTCTTAATCTTATGAACTATCAAACCTTACGTTATAACTGCCCGACTTGGGACAGTTACGTTGAGCATGACTTCGTCAATCAGCTCGCTGCAGGTACTCTCGATCCTGACAGCTTTCGCCACTACTTAGTGCAAGATTATTTATATTTGTTGCACTACACTCGGGTAATGGCTTTAAGCGTTTATAAAAGCGATACGCTAGCCCAAATGCGTATCGGGCAAGCAGGCATTAACACTATGCTAGATATGGAAATAGGTATGTATTTAGATTTTTGTAAGCAGTGGGGCATAAAAGTAGAAGAGGTAGAAAACACGGCTGAATCGGTAGCCACTATCGCTTATAGCCGCTATCTGTTAGATGCCGCTATGTCAGGCTCCCTGGCTGAGCTGTATGCCGCTATCGCCCCTTGCTTGATGGGCTATGGCGAAATCGGTAAACGCCTTAAAGCTCAAGGTTTTATTGCCAATAATCCTTACCAATTGTGGATTGATGTCTTTGCTAGCGATGACTTTCAGGCGATCACCGCCCAAAACGAGGCTTATATTAATCAGTTATTAGCCCAAGCAAGCCCCTCGCAAGCAGACAAATTTCAACAGTTATTTAACACCGCCTCACGGATGGAAGTTAATTTTTGGCAGATGGCTTTAGATCGGACTTAATTAATTAACGTATCAACGCATTGACTTATCAACCCATCACTATAAACCTTTTGGAGTATTACTATCATGGCTGCATTCGATGAACATGCAAGCGCCTACGACAGCTGGTTTTTTGATAACCAGAATTTACTTACTAGCGAGTTAAAATTAGTCGCCCATTTTTTGGATAAGCACAGTGAAATCTTATCTGTTGGCTGTGGTAGTGGCTTGTTTGAGATGCTGTTGGCGAAGGACTATGACATCCATATCAAGCACGGCATCGAGCCTTCAAAAGATATGGCAGAAGTCGCTGAAAAACGCGGTATTAAAGTCGATGTTAGGCCTGCGGAAACTTGTGAGATTGAGGCCAATAAGTTCGATATCATTATGTTCAATGGCAGTGTCAGCTACATTACTGATTTAGACTTGTGTATTAAAAAAGCTTTTGCTGCCTTAAAGCGTGGCGGTAAGCTGGCGCTCATCGATGTACCAAAGGAGAGTGGCTTTGCCAGCTTATACAACTTGGCCAGCTCATTAGGCACTTGGCAACATCCACTGCTTGAGCATATAGCACCCGCCGACCCTTATCCGATCGAGTTGGTTAAATCGGCCAACTGGCGCACCTCTGATGAAAAAATCGCCCTTATGCAAATCAATGGCTTCGTCGACTTTCAGTATGCGCAGACTTTAGTCACTCACCCTATGTACGCCAACGATACAGTACAAGAAGTGCTTACAGGTTATGACCGTGGCGACTATGTGGCTATCTGTGCTTCTAAAAAGTAGCTAACTGCTGACTTTTTTTGCAAGCCTATCTCTGTTAATGCCAAGAGCCTAGCTTAAGTGGTGCAAACATGGCTAGCCTTTAGGTAGATAAAATTAACCGGTGCTTTACGGTAACGGCCTATTGCCTTTACCCTTACAGCCCTTGAATAACCGCTTAACTGCCACTATAAACCATGCATACAACCGCTACTATCATTAGTCATGCCCAACAAAAAGTTAAATACATCGAAAGACTGAGTCGCTCTCAGCTTTTTTGTGGCTGCTGTTTTCACCTATTAAAGGTGTCACGCAAAAAATTTTACTATAGTGCATTACCTTGAGAAGTCGCATTAAAATCTTATTTAAAAATGAAATTAAAACTGAAATTAGCCATAAGGATTACCCAATGAGTGATAAGCAACAAACCACTAAAAAAGAGCTCAATATAGCCGAATTAGAGAACAGTACCGATAACTTAAAAGGCAAAAAAACGGATATCCAGAACCCAGAATTATGGGACTTCCCAATGGATTATCCGATGAGCATTATCGGTCATGAAGGTGAGCATGAGAGCTTACTAAATGAAATAAAGCTAATTTTAGGTAGCCAGTTCCCCGATTTTGATCTAGCTTCTATCGAAGTTAAACCTTCAAAAACCGGTCGTTTTCACTCTGCCCGTGTCAATCTGTATTTGACTACTGCCGAGCAAGTTAACAGCCTTTATGCTGCTCTTGATGAGGCAAAAACCGTACGCATGGTGGTATAAGCTGCAAAGCTATTAGTGAAATAAGACATTGGCAAAATATAGAAATAACTTTTTAGCATCACTATCGTCACTCTTATGGGTGGCGATTTTTTATGATTTGCGCTACAATCGGCTCCGCTAATTTTAGGCTTATTATCGCTATAATAATCACTATTATTCTTGACAAATATGCCAAGCTCAATAAAGCAAAACCCAATCTATTTTTTATAAATTATTTTAATATTTTGTTAATTCTGCCTAGCCCTTGCCCCATCGTTCTTTAGAGCAAAAACCAGCCAATCGGCTCTACTCGCAACATATAATACATATAAAATCAACCTAGTATTTTCAAAATTTTCCCGCTATATTGTGCCTACCTACTAATAAACACGCTATATGTAGTGCTCAGTGATTTTTATCACTATAGTGAGCAGTAGCCTGTTTTTGCCTTAAAAAGCTCAGCTAAGCTGTTGATTATTAGTAGTTTGATTATTAGTAGTTTGATTATTCATTTGATAATAAACGCTTCGCGGACTTAACCGCTTGGCGAATAATATAAGCAATTATTTACGAGGGTAGCATGACACATATCGACCAGATTCAAGTGACCAAACGCGATGGACGTTTAGAGCCTATTGATTTAGATAAAATCCATAAAGTTATCGAGTGGGCAGCTCACAAGTTAGATAATGTGTCGGTATCACAAGTTGAGCTAAAGTCGCATATTCAGTTTTATGAAGGTATCAAGACTCGTGATATCCATGAGACTATTATTAAGTCTGCTGCTGACTTGATATCAGAATCTACTCCTGATTATCAGTATCTAGCCGCACGTTTGGCTATCTTCCATCTGCGCAAAATCGCTTATAACAAATTTACCCCACCGCATTTATATGACCAAGTCAAAACCTTAACTGATGCTGGTAAATATGATGCCCATATTCTAGCTGATTATAGCCGTGAAGAGTTCGATGAGCTTAATGACTACATCGATCACTGGCGTGATATGAATTTGGCTTATGCTGCTGTTGAGCAAATGGCTGGTAAATACTTAGTGCAAGATCGCGTCACTAAGACTGTATATGAGAGCCCGCAATTCTTGTATGTGCTAGTAGGTATGTGTCTGTTCGCTAGCTACGATAAAGCTGAGCGTATGGACTATGTGAAGCGTTTTTATGATGCCACTTCACAGTTTAAGATCTCGCTACCTACGCCGATTATGTCTGGTGTGCGCACCCCATCACGTCAGTTTAGCTCCTGCGTACTGATTGAATGTGGTGACAGCCTTGACTCTATCAACGCCACTACTAGCGCCATCGTACGCTATGTCTCGCAGCGCGCTGGTATCGGCATCAATGCTGGCCGTATTCGTGCCCTTGGTAGCCCTATCCGTGGCGGCGAAGCTCAACATACTGGCTGTGTACCTTTTTACAAGCTGTTCCAAACTGCGGTAAAATGTTGCTCACAAGGCGGCGTACGTGGCGGTGCAGCTACCCTATTCTATCCGTTATGGCATCTAGAAGTTGAGTCGCTATTAGTCCTGAAGAATAACCGTGGCGTTGAGGACAACCGTGTCCGTCACATGGATTATGGCGTACAGCTAAACAAGACTATGTACACTCGCCTAATCAAAGGCCAAGACATCACTATCTTCTCACCGGGCGATACTCCGGGCTTGTACGATGCGTTCTTTGAAGATCAAGATAAGTTTGAAGAGCTATATACTAAGTATGAGAATGATGAGTCTATTCGTCAGCGTAAGATTCCAGCGACGGAACTGTTCAGCTTAATGATGCAAGAGCGTGCCAGCACTGGTCGTATCTACATTCAAAACGTCGATCATTGCAATACTCATAGCCCGTTTGACCCCACTGTTGCGCCTATTCGCCAGTCCAATCTATGTATGGAGATTGCGCTACCGACTAAGCCACTCGACAACATCAATGACGAAGCAGGCGAGATTGCCCTGTGTACTCTATCAGCGGTTAACTTAGGCAAAGTTGAGCATGTCAGCGATATCGAAGAGCCAGCTGAGCTGATCGTCCGTGCTCTTGATGCCCTACTTGATTATCAAGACTATCCGGTCAAAGCTGCTGAGAACGGCAGTATGCGTCGCCGTACGCTCGGTGTTGGCGTTATTAACTATGCCTATTACCTTGCTAAGAATGGCGTACGCTATTCAGATGGTAGTGCGCTTGGTCTGACCCATCAAACCTTTGAAGCGTTGCAATTCTATCTCTTAAAAGCCTCTAATAAATTGGCCAAAGAGCAAGGCGCTTGCCCAGCTTTTAATGAGACCACTTATTCGCAAGGTATCTTACCGATCGATACGTATAAAAAGGATCTGGACAAAATCTGTCAGGAGCCATTGCATCTTGATTGGGAAACCCTGCGTACCGAGATCACTACTCATGGTCTGCGCAACTCGACTTTGACTGCCTTGATGCCGTCTGAGACTTCTAGTCAGATTGCCAACGCTACTAATGGCATCGAGCCACCACGCGGCTTAGTGTCGATTAAGGCGTCGAAAGATGGCATCCTCAAGCAAGTGGTGCCTGAGATCGAGAAGCTAGGTAGTCAGTACGAGCTACTATGGCAAATGCCTAACAATGATGGCTATCTAAAATTAGTCGCTATTATGCAAAAGTTCGTTGACCAAAGTATCTCAGCCAATACTAATTATGATCCCACGCATTTTGAGGGCGGTCGTGTGCCGATGAAAGTGCTCCTACAAGACTTGTTGACAGCGTATAAGCTAGGCGTAAAAACTTTGTATTATCACAACACTCGTGATGGTGCCAACGACGCCCAAGCGGATATGGAAGATGATTGTGCTGGTGGCGCTTGTAAGATATAGATGCGTAATAAAATCAAGCTATTTGACTATTTTCTATCTAGCCCAGCTTCTCATGAAACTGACAACCAAATCGTAGATTCTGATGATTGGGAAGCTAAATACGATGTAAGTATAAACATACTTAAAGAAGAGTACTTATTAAGTCTTAGTAGAATAAGAAACGTAGATGAAAAAGCTAATAAGTATTTAATAGTAGTTTCAATCGTTTTTTTAGGCGTTTTCACTTCTTTATCTAGCTCATTTATAGATAGTCTTAATTTCAAGTATGAAAACTTAGGAATAATAAATTTACTATCGATAGCTTTTTTAATTACTTTGAGCATTGGTATTTATTATAGTTTTAAACTTTTTCAATCTTTGCTAGGGTGTCTTAACTTAACTGAAATTAGAAGGATGCCTAATATTTTAGAAAAGTTATCACTTACTGGCGAGTACACTTCAGTAGTATATAAATACAGACTGATAGAATGTTATCAAGAAGCTATAGAGGCTATTTCTCAATCTGTAATAGAAAAGCAAAAATATCTAAAAAACGTTTCGCACAATATAGAGAAATCTACCTTTTTTTTATTCACTTCACTCATGTTGCTATTTTTCATACATATTATAAGGTAAAAAGATGACTACAAGAAATCCAACACCGCCTGGTATGGACGCTAGTCCAAAAAATACTGATAGAACTACTTCATTAGAAGGTAATGTTACAGCCAAGCCTTTAACTACTATTTGTGCCAATAGCGCTGATCCAAAGCCATCTAGAACACTTACTACTTTTGCTTTTGATAGTATGCCAAATAGTTTAAAGAAGTAAATTACTACTAGCACGTAGGTTGGCTGGAGTTTGCGACACCCAACGATTGAGTTTGATAACTTGTTGGGTCTCGTTCCTCGACACCAACCTACGCATAAACATAGAAAGCAGATGTTTTGTAGGGTGCGTTCCACGCACCGATAATATAGATAAGCCATGCAAACGAAGCCTAAACAGCAGGTTTGCTTAGAAAAATAAGTAATGCTACAGCGATTACCTGTAGGCTGGGTTTTTAACCCAGCATCATGATGTTGCAAAGCCTAGAAGCTGGGTTAAAAACCCAGCCTACAACAAACTTCATAACTTACAGATTAATTATGACTAGAGCAAAAAAAGTGTGTGAAGAATGTGAGTCACCCTACTTTGCAGACAGCTCAAAGATGACGAATTTATGTCCAAACTGCGCTCATAAGCTTTATGGTTATCCAAACTGTAGTCATGACTTCAAAGATAAAAGTGGTATAAAATGTGGTTGGAACGGTCAATGTTTAGGTTAAAAGATGCAAGCACCATTACCAGTAGAATATAAAGGCGCTGCTAGCTCAGTGATTTATCGAGATGGTGGTTCGCTAGAATTAAATTTCATAGCAACAGATGATAAAAATTACTGCATATTTATGGAAGTAGTTAATGAATCACCAAGCGATTGTAAGCGCTACGTTCCACCGATACTTTTTAAAGGTTCATTCGATATTAATAGTGATGATAATAACTTTGTAAGTTATTTAACATGGCAACACATTACAGTTTTTCTTGAAGCCATTAAAGCAGATATAGGTCAAGATTTTGAGAAATTTTCTTGTTTTGATGTCATTGAAAAGCTTGCGAATGATAATGGTTGGCTCATTGAGCTACCATAGGTTTGGCAAAATTTGCGATATACAATAGCTTTAAATAAATAATCTGTTGGGTCTCGTTCCTCGACACCAACCTACGTATAAACATGGAAAGCGGATGTTTTGTAGGGTGCGTTCCACGCACCGATAATATAGATAAGCTATGCAAACGAAGCCTAAACAGCAGGTTTGCTCAGAAAAATAAGTAATGCTACAGCGATTACCTGTAGGCTGGGTTTTTAACCCAGCATCATGATGTTGCAAAGCCTAGAAGCTGGGTTAAAAACCCAGCCTACAACAAACTTTATAATTTATAAATTAATTATGACTAGAGCAAAAAACGTGTGTGAAGAATGTGAGTCACCCTACTTTGCAGACGGCTCAAAGATGATGGGTTTATGTGCAAATTGCGCCCATAAGCTTTATAGCTACCCAAACTGTATTCATGATTTTAAAAACGGTGTTTGTTTGAATTGTGGTTGGAATGGTCAAGAGCCCAGTTATATAAAAACGTTATAGCTTTTGTAAGGTGCGCCTTGCAAAGCAATAGCCGAAAGGTAGATTGAACAAAGAATAATCTGAAAAGGGCGTAGGTCGGGCGGAGCTTGCGACCCCCAACAGTTTAAACCGATAATATGAAAAGTTAATGTTTTGTAGGGTGCATTCCACGCACCAATAGTCTGAAAGTTGAGTTTAATGGTGCTTAAAAAGCACCCTATAAACCAAGCTTACATGCAAAGTTATTAAGAAAGACCAACCTTGCTACGACAAGGTCGTTTAGCCCTGACTGTAGCGGTATCCTGCCAACGCTGATGGCGTTGCAGGCTGTGACTGGGCGTAGTATCGAGGCAACAGGAATGCGACCAGACACCATAGACTGCACGCCAGCGGCTAGGCAGATACAAGCGGTAGGCGGGATTAGCTGCTGAAGTTTTATAATATTTAACCACTGAATTTAAGCTTTTATAATTAAAAGACATACCAACAACGAAAACGACGGAGGTCATAGACGTGCACTATACCGCAATCATCAAAGACGGTGGTTTGTTTATCCCTAACGTATTTTCAGATTTAAATGATGGGCACTCACGCATAGTGGAAGTGGTTGTTGATATCGAAGAAGTACGTCAGCAGTTAAGCTTAAACCAAGACCCTATAAAATCAGCGCCGAGACAAGCGAAAAAACCCGTAAAAAAATCGGGCAAAAAAGAGCTGCAAAAACCAGCAGCAGTAGATACGCTGCGCAAGAATAATATCGATGAATTAGAGTCATTCGATGATGGTGAGTTAAGCGAAATGCTCAAAGCTTATATGAATAATGAACAAGTGCCAGAGCAGATATCTTTGGAGAATTTATAGTTGTTTTTGCAAAATAGTCAAGATCAATGAAAAATGGAAGTTGTGATGAGCTACGAAATTCATGAACAGACAAATATATTGAGTGCAGTAGATATTTCTGAGGAACAAGATGATATAGAGCTGGGTAAAATAGTTGAACTGCGAATGAATGACGAGCAAACACCTACTCGAGTAACATTAGACGATCTATAATAGTATAACCAAAATTTTATTTTTGCTGGGCTAAAACCACAGCCTATAACACCTACTAAACGTATAAAAACAAAGGCCAACCTCATGACTTACTCAATCTTTAATCAAACGCCAAATGATGCTATGAAAGAGCCTATGTTCTTCGGCCAGCCAGTCAATATCGCTCGCTATGACCAACAAAAGCACCCTATCTTTGAGCAGTTGATCGAAAAGCAACTGTCCTTCTTTTGGCGTCCAGAAGAAGTCGATGTCTCAAAAGATCGTATGGACTTTGGCAACTTGTCCTCGCACGAGCAGCATATATTTTTGAGTAATCTAAAGTACCAAACCCTACTCGACTCCATCCAAGGTCGTAGCCCGAATATCGTGTTATTGCCACTAGTATCGATTCCAGAGCTTGAGACTTGGATTGAGACTTGGTCTTTTAGCGAGACTATTCACTCGCGCAGCTATACTCATATTATTCGTAATATCGTCAATGACCCAAGCTTAGTGTTCGATGATATTATGAAAAACGAGCATATTCTTGAGCGTGCCTCTGATATTGCCCAGTATTATGATGAGCTGTATCGTAACTCGCAGCTTTATAGCTTGTATGGTGCCGGTACCCATAATGTTAATGGCCAGACTGTTACTGTGGATCTTAGATCGCTCAAAAAACAGCTATATCTTTGTATCATGGCGGTTAATGTTTTAGAGGCTATACGTTTTTATGTCTCATTTGCTTGCTCGTTTGCTTTTGCTGAGCGTAAGCTGATGGAAGGTAATGCCAAGATTATCAAGCTAATCGCTCGTGATGAAGCGCTGCACTTGACTGGTACTCAGCATATCCTAAACTTAATGCGTAATGGCCGAGATGACCCAGAGATGGTAGAGATTGCCGCTGAGTGTCATGAGCAAGGTATCGAGATCTTCCGTAAAGCCGCTGAGCAAGAAAAAGAATGGGCAGGTTATCTGTTTAAAGATGGCTCAATGATCGGTCTCAATAGAGATATTCTTTGCCAATATATCGAATACATTACTAACTTGCGTATGGAAGCAGTCGGCTTGCCATCAGCGTTCCCGAAATCGAAATCTAATCCTATCCCTTGGATCAATACTTGGTTATCTTCTGATAATGTGCAAGTGGCGCCACAAGAGACAGAGATTAGCTCTTACTTAGTAGGTCAGATTGATTCAGACTTATCTAACAGTGATTTTGATGACTTTGAATTATAAGACTGAGTTATAAGATTGAGTTATAAGGCTCAATTGTAAAAGGCAACGATAAGCCTCAACAGTGAAAATCAGCGATAACCGTCAGCTATAAAGCTTGATTATAAAATCAGGCTTTATCGCAAAGATATAGAATCTATTTATGCACTATAGCTATAGAACTGAGCTTTATAATTGCAGTATAAAAGATACTTTATTTACTCCTTTTTAGTATGCAGGATTCGTTATGACATGGGTGATGACTAGTAAGCGGCAGTTTTACTTGCATGACGATGAGAGCCTGCTAGATGGCTTGCTGCGTACGGGGCACGATGTCAGCTTTCAGTGCCGAGAAGGCTACTGTGGCAGCTGCCGAGTACGGCGTATTGCCAGCTCACATCCGATTGACTATCCGTTTGTGCCTTTGGCAATGATTGAAGACAACGAGATACTGCCCTGCTGCTGCCGAGTACAAGGGGTTATCTATATTAATCATGAATTAATTGATGAATAAAATCAGGCAAACTGCTACTAGACTTTAATCACTACCGCAAAAACCCTAGCCATAAAAAACGCGCTGTCTTATTAAAGGCAGCGCGTTTTTTATGGCTACTACTAGCTTAATATTACTGAGCGACAGCGTCTTGTTCAAATAGCTTTAACAGCTCTTCACGCATTCGGTCACGCTCTTCTTTTGACATCATAGGTCTATTCGCTGACTCGCCATGATAGTTAGGCTGTCCACTCAGACCCTCATTGATGACTATTGGCACTTCCACCACTTGTTGCGCTGGACGTTCTGTTAATAACACATCGACTTGGGCATTTTTACCATTACGTAAAATCTGCGTATCCAATGTAGTATTAGGGGGTTTGCGTGCCACATATTGAATAAGACTATTAGCATCAGTCATCTCAACACCATCAATAGTCAAGATGATATCGCCCACTTTTAGACCGCTTTTATCCGCAGGACCTTGTGGAATAACTTTAAGCACTTCAACCCCAGTTGAGGTTTCAAGTTGCGTAGGATCACGTAATTGTGATTGAATCTCGATGCCCAACCAACCACGGCTAACACGACCATCTTTGATCAGCGCATTCATCACTTGCTCAACTAAAGCAGTTGGAATAGCAAAACCTATACCCATCGAGCCACCAGAGCGTGAGAAGATAACTGTATTGATACCAACTAGCTCGCCATTAGCATCGACTAGGGCTCCCCCTGAGTTACCTGGATTGATCGCAGCATCGGTCTGGATAAAGTCCTCAAACTTATTAACTCCTAGACCAGTACGACCAGTCGCTGAAATAATACCTTGGGTGACGGTCTGACCTACCCCAAATGGATTACCAATAGCCAGTGCTAAATCGCCAACCTGAATGGGGGACTCGCGAAAACCTAAAGGCGTCAGTCCCGTCATCTCCACTTTAATAACCGCCAAATCACTATCGGGATCAGTACCGATAACCTTGGCACGACTCTTACGACCATCACTAAAGGCAACTGTAATCTCATCGGCTTTTTCGACTACATGGGCGTTAGTGACGATATAACCATCCTTTGAGACGATGACTCCTGAACCTAAGTTAGTGGAGCCTTGATCTTGCTGATTGTTATCTTCGAAATACTGGCGCATCACAGGATCATCTATATAAGGATGCTCAGCCACGGTTTGGGTAGTATAAATATTGACTACCGACTGTGAAGCACGGGCAACCGCATTATGATACGAAGAGATAGGTGCTGAGGTATTATCTGCCGCAACAGGAGCCGAGGCTTGTTGCTCAGCAGCAGTAGTTCTAGGCGGTTCCCAAGTAGCATTCGATGCGCTCTTCATACTCATGAATAACCAAATAAAACCAGCGATCATGATTAGCAATAACATCCAAGGTAACCACTTCCAAAAAGAAGCCTTATTCTTGGTATTAGGCAATGACGACATAAATGACCTCTATAAAGTTATATGAATAAATACTAACAGTTGCTATGCGTTGAACGCCAATAAGCGTATACCGTGATACATTGCCACCTATGCAAATTATAACTGGCATTGGCATAAAAGAGTCACGCATCGTGTACCTTTTCAGTTAGTGTATTTGTCTATTATTTTTCTACTAACCCTTACAGCTTACTCGTTAGCAGCAGTCTCGCTGCTAGATTTTGCTGTTAACTCGAGGGTTTTATAATTGTGCTAAAATCTCCGTAATAAAATTAAGCCCAAGGAACCGTCATGCCCTATAAAAACTCTGCAACTAGCTCAGAAAACCAGCCAGCATCTCAATCAGCATCTCAATCAGCATCTCAATCAGTAACCGCGCAAGCCTTAGTGCAGTTTTGTGATGAGTATTTATCGAGCGCCGCCTTTAAAGACTATGCTCCTAATGGGTTACAAGTTGACGCAGGTCAGCCTATCAAAACTATTATCACCGGGGTTACCGCTTGTGAGGCGCTAATCGATGCCGCTATCGCTGCAAAAGCTGATGCTATCATGGTACACCATGGTTATTTTTGGAAAGGTGAGCCTGAGGCTATCGTTGGTATCAAAGGCCAACGTATTCGTAAGCTCATGCAGAATGGTATTTCGTTAATCGCCTATCATTTGCCTCTCGATGCCCATCCGCTAATAGGTAACAATGCCAAACTTGCTGAAATGCTAGGCCTGACCATCAGCGGCCCATTGTATCCGCATGAGTCTCATCCAGTCGGTAACATCGCTACTTGTGCAGCACAGAGTGCAGAAGATTTAGCGGCAACTATTAGCCAAGTGTTAGGACGGGTACCACTATATATCTCCAGTGACTATAGTTTTACTGATAATCAAAGCTTATTAGACAGTACAACTAATAAAAAAATCAAACGTATCGGCCTATGCACAGGCGGCGCGCAAGATATGATTGAGCAAGCCGCTATTATGGGTTGCGATGCTTATCTATCAGGAGAGATATCTGAGAGAACCACGCATAGCGCGCGTGAATTAGGGCTAGATTATTTTGCTTGTGGTCATCATGCTACCGAACGTGGCGGTATTCAGGCTTTGGGTGAGTTAATCGCTGAGCAGTTCAAGCTAACGGTGACATTTGTCGATATAGATAATCCTGCCTAATGGTTAAGATTTTTCACTGTTTTGTTAACCCTACTTGAATGATAATTATATAGACCGCATACAAAGAGATAGTAAGAGACTGTTTTGTCATGAAACTTTTCATCAATGGTAGCTTCCGGTTATAGCATCAGGGGCTCTAGGGCTGGGTGGTTAACTGTTATTTTTAACAGTAATTTCAACAGTGGCATAGCCCTATAACTATAGAAATAAAGTCAATTTTAACAGCGACCATTTCTATACACCTGATGTTGCAATTGCCCTGTTAGTTTTTATAATCTTTTATAGTTGCCTGTACCTAGTTGAGCGTTAACTACATTATTAGCAGGCACTATAGAGGTTTTAATAGCCAACTTAAAGCAATTCTGGACAAGATCACCCTGCTCAAACCTTAATGTTTTTGACTTTTAAGCATCTTATGATAAATATCTTGTTAAAAGTTACCGCCATTACTGGTCAGTAGCCGGACAACGAATTCGATTTTAGTCATTAATGATAGTAAATCGATATTATTGCCTAGATCTTTGTTTCAATAATTTATTCATGACCTTACCTAAGTAATATACAGCTGTCTGATAGTTATTATTAACTAGTAGTGGCTTTTATATTACCAAATAGTACTACATTCATTGATTCAATGGCCTTAAAGTCGATTGAGGAGTGGTCTACTGTTTAACAGCGTCGTTCAACTGGGCATTTATAATAAGCTCAATAAGTTGAATATCTGTTTAGGGTGAGCAGGATGGCTAAAATTAGGAGACCTCTATGCAGCGTATTACTTATCGTGTCAAAGTATCTGCGCAAAGTGCTAAACGCCGTATTGGTTATTTACTGCGTCCAGCCAAGCGTGAACTTAACACTAAAAGTAACTTCGTTCCTTTCGTTCCTTTCATTCCGCCAAGCCGTTTTTCTAAAACTAAAAAGATCATGCAAGTCACTAGTATTGCCTTGCTGTCCTTGCCTGCTGAAAGTCTGACAACGATGAATAATCAAGTCTCTACTTATGACCATGTCATGATAGATAAGACTTTGACTATTGCTGCTGTGCCTGGCGATAGCACTTATTTCGCTACTGATGGTTTCCAACATGGTTTTGGCTACGACTTAGTACGTAGCTATGCCGATGAGCTGGGGGTCACTATTACGCTAAAAGCTTATGCTAATGAACAAGATGCTTTAAAAGCGTTAAAATCAGGTACTGCTGACATGGCTTTGACTACGGCTAGCACTGAGCTTAGAAATGAGTTGGCCCTACCCTCAATCAATGTCAGCTGTGGTTATGATACTAGCTTAACTAAAAATGGCCTAAACCCTAAAGTTAATTGGTCATTCAAAAATTCTGATGATCCATTGTCGCAAAAAGCCAGTAACTTTTTATGTGACAGTATCAAGCTTGATAATACTCAAAAGCTAGCCTCATTTTATAATCAAGATTTATTAAAAGATGCTTATAGCCAGCAACATTTTCAACAGACTTTGACCGAAAAGCTCCCTGACTACCAGTCATCATTTAAACAGCAAGCTCAGCAGTACAATCACGACTGGGAGTTACTAGTCGCTATGGGTTATCAAGAGTCGCATTTAGACGCTAATGCTGTTTCACCGACTGGGGTGCGCGGTATTATGATGCTAACTAATAGCACCGCAAAAGCTATGGGCGTTGCTGATCGTATTGATCCTTATCAAAGTATCGGTGGCGGTGCTCGTTACTTAGAAGAAATGAAGTCTGATTTTACTGATGTGCCCAAAAGTGATCGGGTTTGGTTTGCCCTCGCTGGCTATAATATGGGTCCCAATGCTGTCAAACGTATTCAAAGCGAGTTGCGTGCACAAGATATCGATGATAAGAGCTGGGCCAATGTCTATGCCTATTTATCTGAGAACAAAGCGACAAATAGTCGTTATGAACAAGCTATGCACTATGTCAGTAATATCAGAAGCTATTTAGAAACTATCAAAACTACGGCTACTTAAGAACCGTTAACAAGTAAAACTGTCAATAAATAAAACCTGCAATAATTAAAAACTGCCCATAAAAAAGCTGCCCTTATAGATAAGAGCAGCTTTTTTGTCACTAGATTTTTAGTTCAGCGCTTAAATTAACTTTTAACGATTGGGTACAGTCAAGCGTTGACCACGTTGTATCATCGTATTCGCTGGTATTTTGTTCATATCAGCAAGCTCTTGGGTCGATACCCCATATTTACGAGCTAAGCTAATTAAGTTGTCACCAGAACCGACGGTATAGCTAACTGTCAGTTTAGGTACTTTGATAGTTTGCCCACGTTGCAGTTGCGCATTAACCGCTAGGCCATTAGTAGCCGCTAGATCTTCAACTGATACTTTAAAGCGACCCGCTAAAGCAATTAAGCCGTCACCAGGTTGTACTTTGTAGTTTTCAGTATTGCCTAACTTTTTGCCGCTATTACTTGAGCTACTATTACTACTAGCAGCGCTACTACTGGCGCTACTATTAGAGCTGCTGCTAGTACTGGCAGAGCTACTACTGCCACCAGCAGGAATAGTAATACTGCGACCTAGTATCAAGTTTGAAGTCGTCGTCAAGCCATTGGCTGATGCTAAGTCACTAACGCCGATGTTATAGCGTTTGGCAACCCCAGTCAACGTATCACCTGATTGGATTTTATAGCTGATTGGCTTATCGTTTAACTTATTATCAACTTGCGCTTTAGAAGCCGGCACTTTGATAGTCTGTCCACGTTGCAAGCGAGCGTTGGCATCGAAGCTGCTGTTAACTGCTGCGACTTGCTCAGCACTAACGCCAATACTATTAGCGATGCCAATCAAAGTATCGCCAGATTTGACAGTATATTTGCTAGTAGCTGCTGAACTTGAGCTGCTGCTAGTATTTGCCGAGCTGCTACTGCTACTGGCACTACTTACATTAGTATTAGCGTTTGCAGGAATTTTTAAGGTTTGACCGACATACAATGAGTCTGTAGTGCCAATATTATTCAAGCTAGCTAAGGCTTCGGTAGAGATATTGAACTGGCGAGCCAGAGCAATAAGGCCGTCACCTGGTTTTACTTTATAATTTTTGGTCGCTACATTAGCCTTGCTAGGCTTAGTCGATGGCGCCGCAGGAGTACTGATTGGAGGCGTCACTTTGCCAGGAATTAACCAAAGTTTCTGACCTCTTAGTAAGTCAGCACGGCTGCTTAGATTATTATAAGTGGCCAGCTGAGTAACCGACAAACCAAAGCGATTGGCAGTACCGATCAGGGTGTCACCACTTTGTACTACGTAGCTGTCAGGCTGGCTGGCAGCACTGCTACTCGTATCACTAATAGGGGCGATAGTTTTAGCGTTGTATAGATATAAAGTACTACCGGATAATAGATTTGTATTAGCATCTATCTGGTTCCACTCGGTAATATCACGCCAGCTAACCCCTGCTCGGCTAGCAATGTTAGATAAGGTATCACCACGTTTTACTGTATAAGTAGTACGTTGACCTTGTGGTTTTGGTTTGCTTGCCGCTTTGGTTGGGAAGCTTAGTTTCTTCTCTTTACCACTAGCTTCTAATATAGACTGCTGCGTCTGTATCGCTGATAACTTAATATTACCATCGATGGAGCTAACAATATCACGCTGCTCAGGAGTCTGCATTTGAATCTGCTGGGCGATAAAGTCACGCTCTTCTTTACTCAGTGGCGGCTCTTGAGTAATAGTGTTGTTGCGAGTAATCTGTGCTGAAGTGGTGGGCAAACTATTACTGCTCTTAAGCTCAGCATTGATTTTGTTAGTCTCTCTACTAGTAATAGGAGGCTCAGTATTAAACGAGGTATTATTACCATAAACAGAGCTACTAGTCGGATTCGGTGTCGGTGTGATATAGCTAGTGGTTTGCTGCGGCACACTGGCGCTAGACGCATATGCCGCTAAGCCGCCACCAGTCGCAGGCAATGAAGAGCTAGGATAGGGCTTACTGTTATAATTAGGAGTGCTAGGCGTTGAGCTAGTGGTTGGGCTACTATTATTAAAAGTAGTCGTAGCAGCGATCACATTACTACTGCCATTGCCTCTTAAGCTACTAAGCTTGGCATCAATATTGACATCGACATCATTAGGAATAATGATCCGCTGTGGACCTGATGAATCAATGCGCGAAGACGTTAATGCCGTATTGAGTCTTTCAAGCTCATCGTAACTCACGCCTGTCACTTGGGCAACTTCAGCCAGACTGACACCATAGTTAGCAGGCACACTACGGAAATGCTGACGGTTAGCGATAGCTGGGAGATAAACCCCAAACTTTTCTGGATTGGCGACAATCTCAGCAACCGCCAAGAAGCGTGGCACATAGTTCATGGTCTCAGTCGGTAATCTAAGCGACCAATAATCGGTAGGTAAGCCTTGCGCTCTATTGGCATCAATGGCTTTTTGTATGCGTCCTGGACCCGCATTATAAGCGGCTAAGGCTAGCTCCCAACTGCCAAACTGATTATGTAGCGCCGTCAAAAAGTCATAAGCGGCACGTGTAGATTCGATAACGTCACGGCGACCATCATAGGTGCTGCTCTGGTTTAGACCATAGATACGACCCGTACTAGGAATGAACTGCCATAACCCTGCGGCTGCAGCGCTACTAGTACCACCTGGATCATAGGAGCTTTCGATGACTGGCAACAGAGCCAGTTCAGTTGGAATATTACGGCGCTCAGCTTCACGTACCGTATGATAAAGATAGCGACTTGCCCGTGCCGTTAGACGATTTAGATAGTCTTGTCGGCTAGTAAACCAACCCTTTTGACCTTCAATACGTTGATTATAGACCGGATTGCCGCTATTCATGCGATAACCAGCTCGCAAGCGACCCCACAAATCACCGTACTGCTGAATGGCAAGCTTGTTACCTTCAACCATTGTCATATCACTGGCTTCAAGCAAATCCGCTAACTCATCTAAGCTTTCCGCATCTAAATAAGCAGTTGAATAGTCACCACCAGCATTGATATTTGGCTGAGTAGTAGCTGCTGTTTGATTAGCAGGACGCTTAGTAATGACTGGCGATGAATTAGTAGCACCAGTATTTTTGACTGCTGAAGTATTACTACAAGCGCTGATAAGTAGCGTTGATACCGCGAGCGTCAAAGGCAGAGCGATAAATGAGCGAGATTTTACGAACACATTAGACATGATAATTGGCGTTTCCTAGCAGCTAGTATGAGTACCGATATTAATAATTGACAGTATGTATAGTGTTAACAGTATAGTATGCAAAGCGAAGCAAAAACCATAGCTATCTTAAAGATATTTAAAAAATGATAACGCTCATTAGGAGCATAAGGAGCGTAGAAGATTTATAATAATGGTATTGAGCAGTCGACCACAGCAGCGTCTACTTATTGCGCTTCAACACCTGTTAGTATAAATCTATTACTACAAATCAATATAAGGTCACTTTAGTATTGCTCAGCTGATCAGCACTAGCATAACTAAGCCACTTTATATTTGAACCCTTTTTATTTTAATAGCTATCGTTCTAATCAATAGTGACTTGTGATACAGCTCGTAGCAGTACCGCATTACCGGTAGCAACCGTTAAGGTCACTCGTGAATTAGTAACGAAAGATACACTCTGGCCATCTTTAACCCAGCTCTCAGTAGTCGTCACGTTAGCTTTGGCTTGTTCTCCAGTAATCACTATATTATTGATACTGATCTCGTAGCGGTAATTTGAAGTTTGATTCCATCCAGTCTGTAACAGTCTTAAATAAGCCTCTTTATCCAAGCTAGTAGACTTGCCCTTTCTAGATAAAGAAATAAGCGCATCATCAGAGACTAGACGTGATACTTGACTGAGGTTTTTACTATTAGCTGCCGCTTTCATAGCCGCAGAATAATTCTGTACTAAGCTTTCATTCATAGTTGCCGCTTGCACACTAACAGAGAACGCACTAGCTACCGCTGCTACTGCAGCAATGCTCGTACCTCTGACTATCACCGTCAGCAATCGTTTTACCCATATATTTTGCATCGTAATCCTTAGCGATAATAGTAATATTAACTATTGATAGGTCGTTAAAATCAATTGGTATCGTTGTGAGCTTATAAAATTTTATTATTAAACTAACTGTTATTACTAACTAATAGCGAGCAATGGAACGGATTTTTATAAACTTCTATTGCTAAATACTAGAGACTTGCAGTCAGTTGAGTAGGCCTTAAGTCATTATTGTTTTAGCCTATCACTAATTTCTAACACTCATGTAACGCCCTAGATGACTATTGATAGGTCATAGCTATAACTACTGTAACATTTTGAAATAAATGCCTATAGACTAGCCGCTATAACCTTAGCATTAGTCTATTAGCAGCTGTATATTTAATTGCTTGTAAGATAAATAGTAATAGGCTTAATTATTATAATCTTCATCATCACTAAGCTTCATACCTAAGCGCTCTACTCGTCTGTCCATCATCTGTCGTGCTAGCGCCTGCATATCCTCAACCCGATCAATCTCATCGACAATCTCTAAGCCCAATAGAGTCTCAAACACATCCTCTAAAGTAACCAAGCCTTTGACTTCACCATACTCGCCTACGGTAATGGCAATGTGAATACGGTTCTTTAACATCAATTCGAGCAGATCAAAAAGTTTCATCTTGGAGAATACAAAGCTAATTTCACGTTGAAACTGAGTTAAAGGCTTGTGTACGGCATGATTTACTTTTGCCAGTAGCATGTCTGTTTTTAACACAAAACCAGTTATGTTGTCCAAGTCACCTTCATATATAGGTAAGCGAGAAAAAGTTAGTTTTGGTCGATCCGCCATCACTTCAGCGACTGTTTTGCTTTGCTCAAACGCTAGCATAACCGAACGTGGAGTCATAATATCTTCGACTTTTATCGCCCCAAAGGCTAGCAAGTTACGAATAATGCGGGCCTCTAACGGATCGATTTGGCCAGCCTCTTCCCCTATGCTAGTTAAAGCGGCGAACTCACGACGACTAAACACATTGGTATCTTTGCCACCAACCAAAAGTTTAGTTAAACGCTCAGATAACCAAATAATCGGATACAGTAAGATGATAATACCGCGGACAAAATAAGCTACTAATCCGCTTAACTGCCGCCAATAGACCGTCCCTAAAGTTTTGGGTATGATTTCAGAAAAGGTCAAAATAGCCAGAGTCATTAAAGCTGAAAACAAGCCAAACCAAGCACTACCGAATACGATAGTGGCTTGCGCACCAGCACCAATAGAGCCCAAAGTGTTGGCAATCGTATTTAAAGTTAGGATAGCGGCCAAAGACTGATCAACACTATCTTGTTTTAAGCGTTTGAGCATTTTAGCTTTTTTGGGATTGCTCTCTTGTACATCTGCAATGTATGACGGAGTCATGCTAAGCAAAACAGACTCGGCCATTGAACAGACAAAAGACAAGCCTATCGCCATACTGATAAAGCCTATGAGCAGCATGACGTTGCTAGTGCTTGGTTAAGCGAGGGCTTCGGCAGCAAAAGCCGGATAAGGGAACAGCAACAATAGCGATAACAACAACAGCGCAACTATAGTTAAGGGCTTACTAAAAAGCCTAAGATAACTATACTTGCCGCTATGCTGATATGAATAGTTGCCTAAATAGGCAAGCGTCGTTGGGGGAGGTTTCGCGGACGCGGGTTCACTATGAGCGCGCTGACGACATAAACGAGGTACAAACAAAAAAATGGGCAACAAGGTAGGTAACCTGAATATTAAGAGGACTTAAAAAGGATTAAACAATCTACTATTATCGTTCAATATAGACCATTTTAACGTTCTGATAGTAGCATTGATGTTGTGCTTTCACAATAATTTGTCATTTTATCTGAATTTTATTTTTTCAAGTTTCACTTTCACTGTTGCGTATAGAACGACTAATCCTTATATCTAAGTCAAATTGCCTGTCAATATCTTTCAAAACTGTCTGTCTTAGCGTATAAATATACCCTCAGCTTATGATTAACAGTTACCAAGTGGAAGAATTTTTGTTACTATGCGTCTAATTTTATTGTTATCTGCAACTCACTGAGAGAATTTATGAGCTTTTTTATCCAGTCAGCCCACGCTGCTGAAACTGCTGGCGGCGCTTCGATATTCGGTCAAATCTTACTTCCTGTAGCCTTTTTTGCTATCTTTTACTTTTTGGTGATTCGTCCCCAATCTAAACGTACTAAAGAGCATCGCGCTATGGTTACTGCCCTTACTGTCGGTAGCGAGATTATTTTCGCTGGTGGACTAATGGGTCGTATCAAAACGCTAGAAGGCGATTATGCTATCGTTAGTTTGAATAACAATACTGATATTAAAGTACAACGTGCTTCGGTCATCTCAGTATTGCCTAAAGGCACTATTGAAAGCGTTTAACTTGTGTCGACAACGCTGACTATCTAGAAACTTTATTACTGTATTAGCCTGCTCTTATATAATCCTATAAAATGACCGTTCATTACTTACGGTCATTTTGTGCTTACTTGTGGCCCGCATCGCCAATATTTTATTAACATAAAGAAGTGATTATGCAATATCCTGCTTGGAAATACTTCGTCATTATTCTCGTGCTTATAGTCGCTGGTCTTTATGCAGCGCCTAATCTTTATCCTGATGAGCCAGCAGTACAAATTACTAGTGCTGCAGCTGGGACACAGCTGTCTGAAAGTGTGTTGACTCAGTCTCAAAGTCTGCTCGATGAAGCTAATATAAGCTACAAAGGCGGTAGCTTTGAGGGTAATAGTGCGCTATTACGTCTCGATAACTCTGTTACTCAGCTAAAAGCCAAAGAGGTTTTAATTCAGAACTTAGGTGATGACTATGTGGTCGCCTTAAACTCAGCGCAAACAACACCGCAATGGCTGCGTGATATCGGTGCTAAACCGATGAAACTGGGCTTGGATTTGCGTGGCGGAGTACGTTTTGTCTTAGAAGTAGACATGGATGAAGCGATTAAACAGCGTCTGAGTAGTGCTAGTCGTGATGCACGTAGTAGCTTGCGTGCTGAACGTGTGGCTATAAAAGGTATCAAAACTGAAAAGCGAAGTATCGCTTTGCATTTTGCTGATACTGATACTCGTAATCGTGCTCAGAATATTCTACAAGCAGCGATGGGTAATGACTTTAACTTGCAATCGTCTATCGATGAGCAAGGTCCATCCCTAATAATGGCCTATAACGATGCTAAGCTAGATGAGATCAATAGCTATGCGGTCAATCAAAACCTGAATACTCTACGTAACCGAATCAGCGAGCTTGGCGTTTCTGAAGCTTTAGTACAGTCACAAGGCTCCAGCCGTATCGTTGTTGAGCTGCCTGGTATTCAAGATCCTGCAGAAGCTAAGCGTGTACTAGGTCGTACCGCTAATCTTGAATTCAGAATGGTTGCTAAAGGCAGTGAAAACTTCACTGGTGGTATTGCTCCTGCAGGCACTGAAGCGTTTCCTTTTGAGACCCTCGATGGTCCTCCAGTACTATTAGAGCGTAAAGCTATTGTTACTGGTGAAAAGGTCACGGATGCACAGACCAATATCGATCCAGAAAGCGGTCAGCCTGAAGTCAGTATCACCTTGGATAGTGCTGGTGGTAAGCTGATGCAGAATGCCACTCGTACGGCTGTTGGCGATCAAATGGCGGTATTGTTTATTGAAAATAAGCAAAGAATCACTTATGAAGAAAACCCTACAACGGGTGAGTTGACTGAAATACGTACCCCTTACTCTGAAACTAAAGTAATCAATCGTGCTAATATTCAAGCGGTACTAGGGTCTTCATTCCGTATTACTGGTCTCGATAGCAGTGCTGAAGCTGCAGAGCTAGCACTACTGTTACGCTCAGGTGCACTTGCAGCGCCTATGTATTTCGTTGAAGAGCGTACTATTGGTCCCTCGTTAGGGCAAGAAAATATTGATAAAGGCTTATTCTCAACGCAAGTAGGTTACTTGCTTGTATTTGCCTTTATGATTATCTTCTATCGCTTGTTTGGGGTCATCGCCAATCTTGCTTTGGCAGTGAACGTGATAATTATTATTTCAATTATGTCTATTTTAGGCTCGTCACTAACCTTGCCTGGTATTGCCGGTATTGTATTGACTATAGGTATGGCGGTTGATGCCAACGTGCTGATCTTTGAGCGCATACGAGAAGAGCTAGCCAACGGCGTCCGGCCAAAGAGTGCTATTAGTGCCGGCTTCGATCGTGCTTTTAGTAGTATTTTTGATGCCAACGTCACTACCTTAATAGTTGCTTTTATTCTATTTGCCATCGGTACCGGTCCGATCAAAGGTTTTGCGATTACATTAGCTATAGGTATCATCAGCTCGCTATTCACTGCTATTTTGGTCACGCGCGCATTAGTACAACTTGCTTATGGTAAGCGTAAATCACTCAAACGTTTGAGCATCGGTTAGGAGAAACACATGGCGATTGAAAGTAATAATCCCACCAGTAAAGAAAACACACCGACTTCAAACAGTTCAGGTGGTGGTCCAGACGGCAATAATGGCAATCCTAGTGAAAAAACACGTCGCCGTCGTAATAACCCGCGTCGTGATGGTAAGGGTAGCAACACCCAAACCAATAAATCGACTAGTAAAACAGTAGATCAAACCAATGCCAAGTCTGCTACTAGCAAAACTCGTGGTGAAAAATCTAGACAAGCGCTGACAGCATCGTCATCAGTAGCTAGTACTGATACTAATTACGATCCTATTGAAGCTAGAGATAGCACCGCTGAGCTTGAAGCGGCTAATGCTGAGGGCGGTATCAAATCCCTTGGTGATCAGCGTATCATTCCCTTTATGAGTATAGAAAAGCCGATGGCGATTCTATCGATAATATTGGTTATTGCTAGTATTATTGCTATTGCAGTCAACGGCCTAAACTTCGGTCTTGACTTCACTGGCGGCGTATCAGCTGACATAAAATATCAGCAGCCTGTTGAACAAGCCACCGTAGTAAACGCATTGGCTGACAACGGCTTTGACGATGCGGTAGTGCAGTACTTAGGGACACGTGATGAGCTGTTGATTCGCTTACCGCCTCAGTCGGACGATGTTAGTGGACTCAATACCAATCTCGAAAAAGCCTTAGCATTGCCAAATAACAATGTTGAAATCAATAATGTTAATATTATTGGTAGTCAAGTAGGTAATGAGATTTATCTAAATTCCATTATGGCTTTAGCGTTAGCTTTACTTAGTATGCTGGGTTACGTGGCTTTGCGCTTTCAGTTCAAACTGGCACTTGGGGCTGTGATATCGCTATTTCATGATGCTGTGGTCACGATTGGTGTGTTTGCGCTGTTCGGTTTTCCGTTTGACCTAACAGTGTTAGCGGCTATTTTGGCACTGATTGGTTATTCATTGAATGATACTATTGTCGTCTATGACCGTATTCGTGAGAACTTCCGCCGCGTCCGAGGTATGACTCCACGTCAGACGGTCGATCTATCATTGACTGAGACTCTACGCCGTACCATTATGACTATCTCAACTGTACTGCTAGTAGTATTAGCTATGTTGTTCTTAGGTGGTGATGGTCTATACTGGTTCTCAGTAGCTCTATTTATAGGGTTAATAGCGGGTACTTACTCTTCTACTTATATCTCCAGCTCTATTCCATTGGCGATGGGTCTATCACGTGATGACTTCATAGTAAAAGTAAAGCCTGAGTTCGAAGAAGAGATCGTAAACTTCAATGATCCAAAAATGTTCGAACAAGACTAGATATTGTTTCTTGAGTGTCTAGAGCTAAGCGTTATTGATTATTGATTGCTACTTGCCAATCACTAGTCATCAATCATTAGCTCTTCATAACCGACATTGATAAAAGCACCTAACTTATAGGTGCTTTTGTCTTTTTAATAGAGTTTATTTTAACAATATTTCAACTAACAGCTGTTAGAGTAACTGTTTTTATTATGCATTCAATAACAGTTTAAATAGTCATTATTAGCAGCACTTGTGCAACAGCAATTACTTATCAAGTCGCACTATCATCGATGCTCAAAATAAGATAATAGGCCGTCTATTTTATGTTTTTATCTAAGTGATTCTTCTATGTCCTCTATTCCAGTATCACCCACATTAGCCCCTATAGATACTCGCTATCGGCATATTATCAGTATTGCCGTGCCAGTTATGCTTGCTAACTTGGCTATGCCGCTACAAAGCGTTATTGATACTGCTATTGTCGGTAATATGGATGATGCGGCAAAGCTTGCTGGTATGGGTCTGGCTATTCAATTACTGTCGTTGTTATTAGTAAGTTTTAACTTCTTGCAATATGCCTCCTCTGGCCTATCTGCTCAAGCGTTGGGGCAAATGGCTGATAACCATCATCTAGCTTCTAGTGCTGGCAATAGCACTGCGATTACCCCTTCTCCTCTATTGGCTATACTACAACGAGCGTTGCTATTAGCTTTTATTATTGGCGGCGTATTATTGCTTGCCAAGCCTTGGCTAATTGACTTAGGTTTACGGGCCTTATCGGCTAACCCAGACAGTGCTCTAGCTGCAAAAACTTATCTAGATGTGCGTTTTTGGGGAGTAATAGCTGAGCTGATGAACTTTGCTTTTATTGGCTGGTTTGCAGGGCAAGGTAAAACTCGCTACATGCTCTATCAGCAAGGGTTTATTGCTGTCGCTAACATTATTTTGACCTTGTTCTTTGTTTACGTAATGCAGATGGGTATAGCAGGTGTGGCTTTAGGAACTGCTATAGCCTTTTGGTCAGGGATACTATTAGCGCTATGGCTTAGCAGAAAAAACCTGAAAATAAGCTGGCAACAGCTATTTACCATTGATCCAGAGCACTTTACTAAGTCTAAGATGCTTAGGCTATTTTCGTTAAATAAAGATATCTTTATTCGCACCTTAATACTGACCTTGAGCTTTGCTTGGGTCACTCGCTTATCGGCACAAAGTGGCGATTTAGTACTAGCAGCCAATGCCATCTTATTGCAGATACTAAGTATTTCAGCTTTTGCCTTAGATGGTGTAGCGGTATCGGGTGAGACTCTAACTGGTCAAGCGGCAGGACGACGTGATTGGCAACGCTTTAGTATTATCGTCAAACGTACTGGTATAGTCAGCTATGGATTGGCAATAGTTCTCAGTCTAATTTGGTGGCTTTTTACACCGATGTATTTGGAGTTAATGACTAATATTGAGCCAGTCCTAACTTTAGCAAATACTTATAAAAATTATGCCATATTATTACCGATAATAGGTGTAGGGGCTTACTGGCTTGATGGAATATTCTTTGGTTTAACGGCTGGCAGTGTGATCCGCAATGCAGCGTTAATATGGGCCGCTATCTTCTTCCCTATTAGCTGGCTGCTGTATCAGCAGTACGCTATGGCTGGTATTTGGCTAAGCGTCTGGTGCATACTAATACTACGTATGCTAGTACTTGGAGTGTATCTATATCGCGCCCAACGATCAGGTAATTATGAGATTTTGCAGCCTGACTTATAGATAAATTAGGTAGCCCTTTAAGTTGTAATTTAAGTAGCAATTTAAGCTATGGCTATTAAAAATAAAGCACTAAAACTAAGCGGTAAAATAAGCCGTAAAAATAACAAGCCACAGCTAGCGGGCTACCAGCCTAACGAGCAATTGATAATCATGATTGGTTTTTTAGTGAAGCATACTGTTTATAAAATTATTAGCACTTAGGACATTCTGTGGATACTTATTCTCAAGCGCAGCCCAGTTATCAATGGGCTGCAGGTTTTAAAAAAAGCGTTCCTGTAGCTATGGGTTACTTACCAGCTGGTATCGCGTTTGGGGTACTAGCTCAAGTCGCAGGCGTGCCTATCTGGGCCACTATTATGCTCAGTATCATTCTGTATGCTGGCGCTGCACAGTATGCTTGCTTACCGATGCTAAGCGCAGGCTTACCTATAGGTAGTATCGCCACTAATATCGCCGCCATCAATCTGCGCCATATATTCTATGGGGTACCCATGTTAAAGTATTTGCCCACTAATAGACTGGCTAAAGCCTACTGTTTGTTTGCCTTAACCGATGAGACTTTTTCAGTAATGACAAGCTTACCTGCTGAGTCTCGGCATGCGCTGATATTACCAATAAGCTTATTTAATCAAAGCTGGTGGGTGCTAGCAAGCATCGTTGGGGTGCTGATAGGCAGTGCTCTTGATGATCTAGTACCGCATTTAGATTTTGCCTTAGTTTGTTTGTTTGTCATTTTGGCTTATGAGCAGTTTCAAACTATCAAACGCTACTTCCCTATCGGTATCGCGGTCATCGGCTTAGTGGTTGCCTCGCTATTCACTAGTAACTGGCTATTACTAGTCGCTATCATGATTTGTATGCTGCTAATATTGGCACGTGGTTATTGGCTCAATAAAACCCTTGGAGAGGCTAATGACTAGTAGTTATTTAATAGCGGCAACCCTAGCGATGGCAGCAGTCACTTTTATTACTAGGGCTGTTCCAGCGTTAATCCCGCAAAAGTTGATGGATCAGCCTTGGCTGCATCGACTCAATGAGAGTCTACCGTTATCCGTCTTAGTATTGTTAGTTCTAACTAGTATTAGCTACCAAGATTTAAGCCTAGCTACAGCCATAAATAGTGCGCAACTGCATTTAGTCTTAGCGCAAATAGGAGCACTGGCTTTAGTGCTATTAATCTATCATATCAGCCGTCAATTGCTAGTTAGTATGGTAGTTGGTATCGCTGCTCTAAATGGTTTGCTGTGGTTATTTGATCGTTTTTTAAGCTAACAGCAGCACAAATAAAAAGGCTGGATTCATATCGAATCCAGCCTTTTTGTTATAACTGCTAATAAAAGCTAATCATTGAGACTTAATCATTAAAACTTAACAATTAAATTTTAAAGCTTAAGTTTTACAGCTCAGCTACTCCCATCATGTCTACTGAGGTATCGGCAACTATTTGCATACCTTTTTTACTAGTTTTAGCGCTTTCGCTACGCTGTTCTTGTAAATGGTCAAGATAAGCTTCATTAATCTGACCAGTGATATAGCAGCCGTTAAATACCGCACAATCGAAGCCTTCAACTTTACTATGCTTAGTGTCTTTTACCGCATCGATTAAGTCGTCTAAATCTTGGAAAATCAAGCGATCAGCACCGATGATCTCGCGTACTTCCTCCACAGTATGACCCGCAGCAATAAGCTCACTACGCACTGGCATATCTATGCCATAGACATTAGGATATATCACTGGAGGCGCTGCACTAGCAAAGAATACTTTGCGTGCACCAGCATCGCGTGCCATTTGAATGATTTCATGACAAGTGGTTCCACGCACGATAGAATCATCCACTAATAACACGTTTTTACCTTTGAACTCTAACGGTACTGCACTGAGCTTTTGTCGTACTGACTTTTTGCGTTGCTGCTGACCGGGCATAATAAAAGTGCGGCCAATATAGCGGTTTTTCATAAAGCCTTCACGATACTTAATATTCATCATCAGCGCCAGTTCCATCGCTGAAGTACGTGAAGTATCAGGAATAGGAATGACCACATCGATATCGTGATCCTCACCCCACTCTTTAAGGATTTTTTGTCCTAACTTCTCACCCATACGTAAGCGTGATTTATAGACCGAAATATTATCCATAATAGAGTCAGGACGTGCAAAGTACACATACTCAAAGATACATGGCGTGTACTCTTTTGGCTCTACGCATTGATGAGTATGCAACTGATGATTAAGGTCAATAAAGATCGCCTCACCAGGTTTAACGTCACGAACAATCTTAAATCCTGAGCTTGATAACGCTACTGACTCTGAGGCAACCATATACTCAGTACCCCCATTAGCGGCTATACGCTCACCAAATATCAAAGGTCGGATACCATTAGGATCACGAAACGCTAATAGACCATGACCGGTAATCAGTGCTACTACCGCATAAGCCCCTTCAACACGACCATAAACTTCTTTTACCGCAGAAAAAATATCTTCAGCCGTTGCATGGGTTTTGCCTAAACTTTGCATTTCATGAGCAAATACATTTAGCAAAACTTCAGAGTCTGAATCCGTATTAAGATGGCGACGATCTTCAATATACAGCGACTTAGCCAGACTCTCAGCGTTAGTCAGGTTACCATTGTGCGCCAGAGTAATACCATAAGGAGAGTTGACATAGAAGGGCTGGGCCTCAGCACTACTTGAAGTCCCCGCAGTCGGATAACGCACGTGACCAATACCGAACTTACCCACTAGCTTAAGCATATGACGGTTCATAAACACATCGCGAACCATACCATTTTCTTTACGCAGATATAGTCGTCCATCTTGCAAAGTTACGATACCTGCCGCATCTTGACCGCGATGCTGTAGCATAGTTAACGCATCATAAAGAATTTGGTTGACTGGCTCATGAGCTGCAACTCCAACGACTCCACACATAGATATATCCTGTTATTAAACAAATAGTAGTAATGAGGTGATTGTCAATTTGATCACAAAGTAGTGACAGTTGAATCGCTTACTGATTAGGGCTTAGGATTGGTTGATTTGATCCCAAGCAGCCCCTAATACATCAGCAGCTAAAGCCTTACCTATAGGAGCATAAGGCAATAGTTCAGGGGCTATAACTGAAGCTTGCCACTGCGGCGTTTGTACTAATAATGGGGCGCTAATACTTAGTATAACTAAGATGACTAACACGTTTTTTGCGGCGCCTAATACACCGCCTGCCATCTTATCGACTATGCCTAAACGCAAAGTTTTCAGCGCACTTGAGAATATAAAGGCTAGCGAGTGCATCACTGTCAAAATGACAATGACTACTATTAAAAATGCTAAGGCTGTTTGTAAAACTGGGTTTTGCACTATCGCTGATAACTGAGGGGCAACCGAGCTTGCTAAACGAGTGGCGGCGATCAAAGCAATAAACCAGCCAGCCAAACCGACCGCTGTTTTTATTAACCCTACCTGAAAACCGCGCCATAAACCAATTAGCACTACTACGGCAATGATAATATCTATGCCACTCATAACCACCGCCTTATTGTGTTATTGCCTTGACTGAGCATTAGGATAACTCGGTTTCCAACGCATCATAATAACCGCCAATAGCTTGAATACAAGACTGTACTAGACCCGGACCTCGGTATATCAAACCAGTATAAAGCTGTACTAACTCAGCACCTGCAGTGATTTTTTTCACCGCTTTTTCACCGCTATCGATACCACCGACACCGATTAGTGCTACTTTACCTTCTAATTGATCCGAGAATTGTCTTAATATCTGGGTACTAATGTGACTGACTGGACGCCCAGATAGACCGCCCATTTGATCACCATCACGTAGATCTTCAACCCCTACCCGGCTTAAGGTGGTATTAGTAGCGATCAGACCGTCAATCTCAAAATCTAATAGTTGTTGCGAGATATAGTCGACTTGTAACGGCTCTAAGTCAGGGGCTACTTTTAATACTAGCGGTACATAGAAGCCATACTCTGTAGCCAGTTGGCTATGGCGGTTTTTTATACGCTCTAACAGATGAGTCAGTGCTTCACCGCTTTGTAAATCACGCAGATTTTCAGTATTTGGCGAGGAAATATTCACCGTAATATAGGAAGCATGAGGATAGACACGCTCTAGACAATAGACGTAGTCATCTGCCGCTTGCTCTACAGGAGTACTAGCATTCTTGCCAATATTAATACCTATATTGCCTTTATATTTGCACTGTTTAACTTTTTCAATCAGATAATCAACGCCATGATTATTAAAACCCATCCGGTTAATAATAGCGTTCGCCTGTTTTATTCGAAACATACGTGGCTTATCGTTACCTAACTGAGGTTTTGGCGTCACTGTACCTACTTCAATAAAACCAAAGCCGAGCTCAGCAAGTGCATCGATATAGTCGCCGTTTTTATCTAACCCGGCTGCCAACCCTACTGGATTGGAAAACTGTAAGCCCATACAAGTGGTCGGCTGCATATGTTGGCCATAGATCAAGCCCAAAGTCCGTGCTCGATGAGCCTTATCCAATAAGGATAGCGTAATATCATGAGCGTTTTCAGGATCCATCTTGAATAACAGCGGGCGTAATAGAACGTAGGACATAGCAACAGTTAACCTAATTAAAAAAAGACAAGACAAATAATATTTGATGCATAACTATAATCGCAGCGATTATATCAGCTAAACAGAACGAAGACTAAAGTTTCATGCTCAGCATTGTCAATCAGCATCGGCTGATCATCCATTCGTTTATAGATAAGAGGTGCTATGGGGTATTAAGGAATAGGACGGTTATCAGTAAGGGCTATCCAACCACGTATAATACGATACAAGTGCCAAATAAAAGCGATGCCAATGATAAATAATCCTAGGCCTGCTATAAAAAATGATCCAAAAGCCATGTTATTGCTTTCAGCCAACATACCAACGCCTAGCACCCCAAAGGCTGATAACACCATGACACTACCAATAATAAACCAGAAGATGCTGTACCAAAAAGTCTTGATCTGCCAATCAAAATGTGTGGCAAGCCAAGTATTATCAGCATCATGGCGCTTAATATAGTTCATTACTATAGGTACAATCCACAATAGACCAGCTGTAAAGTAGCTCAGTATGTACAGTAGATAAGTAATATGATTATAACCAACCAACGAGCGTTGTTGGCTATCAGTCAGATTAGAGCCGGGTTGTTGCGACAAGTCATGGGTGGGTTGCGATCTTATAAAAGAATCATTATAGGCTGGGGTGTGCTCAGCATTGAGCTCAACGTTAGTATCCGGTCGACGATCAAGATGAGGATCAGAATTATTGTTCATAGCGAACATCCCTAGTAAAGTTTCATAGTAAGTTTCAATAGCAAGGTTTAATAGTCAGCGGCAATCACTAATTAGTTTTACCCTTGAGGGCTTTTTATAACTAATAGCTTTTTATTATTATCTACAAGGACCAATTGTGGTTGTATGACAATTTAGTTGTATTGCGATTGATGTTGCTACTTTCAAGATCAGCACTAAAAAGAGACTGTCGCTTGCACCTGAATCTGTTTGCTGGCCAGATCTTGCTGCATAGTTAATTGGTTGAACTGTAATCCTTGTTGCTCAAGCTTAGCTAACGCTGCACTCACTAGCGCTTGACTGTCATTAGTGAAACTTAATTGCACTTTGTCGCCCGCCGCTACTACTTGTGCATTATCGATCCCCGAATCATTTAATAAAGTATTAACTCTACTAGCGGGTGGCTGAGCACTGCTATCATTTTGGCTGTCGAGCGCTGCTAGTGCCGTACTGTCTATATTCGCAGCTTGCGAGCGCAACCAAAAATAATCTGTGACTTGTTGTTGATAGTCCTCTTTACTGGCTTTAGCGGCTTGATGAACCGTATAGCCGCCATAACCGCCAACAAATAAGATCAAAAACACCATTAAAATACTCAAGGCCAGCTGATCACGGCTTGATAGCGCTTGCCAGCGTGACCATAGCAGATCCTGCTGAAGACTTAAACGTGTTGACCAATTGCTTGCCACTGGCATACTCCTTTTAGTGCGACGCAGTAAAACACTCATCACCTAGCCTAGTGAATGATAGTAAAGACTATTAACACTTTTTCAAATAGTTATTTATAAATCATAAATCTTAGCCAATGCCCTTTTAATAGTCATAACTTTTACTCTAGGGGGCAGCTCTTGCCTAGCGCTTTTAACAACGGCTAGTTTGAGGCCCCCATCAAGAGGCAGTAGCATTGCCTGCTGTGGCTGGAGTAGCTAGAGACTCATTGGCTGAGTTATCCACTATATTGACAGTAATTTGACCACTAAATTGTCCCTGCTCATTGCTACTGATCCGCTCTAAATTAGCATTTAATCCTTGTTCATTCAAAGTAGCGGCGAACTGATCTAAGCTATTACGATCGGGCGCTAGCAAGGTAAAACTCAAAGCTGTCGGCTGTATACTCAGAGATTGCGCCTGTAATGATGATTGCTTGATAAGGGGCGATATCCGTGCCAAAGCCGCCATAGAGGAAGACGCTTGCGTATCAGTGCGTAATTTCGGGCGCAGCTGAGTTTCAAGTTTAGTACGTGGATTTAGACGCTCTTGAGGAAACCAAGCTTGATACTGGGTGCCAATCGTTTGCTGAGTAGCGGTAGCGGCCGCATCATAGCGATACCACTGTACACCATCAGTGGCGATTTGTAGTACTAGCGCTGATAAAGCCACCATAAGCGCTACTCGTAAATACGGTGAAAGTTTAGCATCTGACGATTTAGTAAAAAAATTAAGGGTATGACGTTGAGGGTGCTCGACAGGTTTAGGCTTGGCTGCTAGTGGGGTTAACAATAGCTGCTGTTCAGCAATAAGCTGGGCGGTCTCAGCTGACACATTGGAATTATCGTTGCCCATAGTAGACAGCGCTAACGGCAAGTCGGTGTTCACTAGTTCAGTTGGGCTATCACTATCAATGATCGGCATAGCGCTGTTAGGATCAACTGAGCTTGCAACAGAGTGGTTAGTAGCGTTATTAGTAGCGTTATTACCTGCCTCGCTGTCAGGCTCAATAGCCGACAGAGTACAAACTTCGCTTAAATGCGCTAATCGATCAAATATTAATGGCAAATAGCTAACGGCTACGCCTTGATAGTCAGCTTGTCGCAATAAAGTGGTAAAGCGGTCTTGATAAAGCACTACTTGCTGTCCGGCACCCTCTTCTGGCGTCGGCAATAATAAAAAGTCTGGTAATAAGGCACCAATAGATAAGTCGGCAAGAGTGGCGCTTTGTTGCCAAGCTTCAATGTCGTGCTGAGCCAAGGCATAAAGATAAGACAGATTAGCTTGAGTGGTCTGCCGTAATACTAACTGCTCTATCGGCGTTAACGAAGTTTCTTCAAACAAGTACTGTTTGCCAGTATTGCCCAACTGCTTAAGCTGCGTGGGGTTTAACGCCGTATCGACTTGTAGCATATGGCTAGTAGGAAAATATAAGCACAAGGTCTTGCTGCTATTGGTCTTATAACCGTTATAACCAACGTAATCCTGCAGTTGCTGCCAGCCCTCAAGCGTTTGCCATTGACTAGTTACCTCATGCCAAACAGCAAGCGGACTGTGCTGCGCTCTTAACCATACGTGTAACACCAAGCGCATCCTTAAATCAATTTATCAAAACATCCGGTGTAGGGTACGCTATGCGCATCGAATTTTGTCTATAAATCTGTCATAAACAACGTCTTTATAATCTTAACCCTATCAACGCACTTTATCAATCAAAGCCACTTATTATCATTAGCTATGACTTATTATTGCTAGTTATGACTGATTAAGGCGGCTCAAGGTTGCATAGGAACGAATCGATCACTCTCTGTGGCCATGCCAGTCATAACAAACTCCATCTCGAAGATTCGTGCCTCTGCCAAAGAGAAACTCTCTGGACTATCGCCGGTCAGCAAGCTGGCGATATAAGCCACAATAGACATATGGCAGACTACTACTAAGCACTCAGCGTCAATAGTAGCCAGTGCCGCCAAAGCAGTATGCGCATCATCAGCGGGAGTAATATTGTTCTGGATTTTTACTGGCACATCGATAGCGCGTGACTGTAACTGCGCCAACGTTTGCTGGGCTCTAGTGTAAGGACTGACCACTAGATAATCTGGCGTATAGTTGGCGGTAATATACTCAGCTGTTTGTGCCGCTTGTTGCTGACCAAAATCAGTCAATTGGCGCGCACTATCAGGACGAGTTTCATCCTCTGCTTGACCATGACGCATCAATATAATCTTCATAACTTTCCTTCTATATCACTTGCCAACATTTAACACTTTAGCATTTACGGCTATTTATCATCAGCATCATCGTCATTATTATCTTGTGCAGCTGCTTGCATTTGTGCGCTAAGCGCAGCATTGCTGTGATCATGCGCCATGACGAACTCTACGTCACTACGAAAGCCTGCTTCCATGAGGTGTAAAGCCACCCCTAAGGCTGCTTTGTCTTCATAAATAACCGCATATAAAGCATGAGTAATAGGCATATAAATACCTTGCTTACTGGCCTTTTCATGCACTTGCTGAATAGTATTGACCCCTTCAGCAGTTTGGCCCAGTTTTTTGACCGCAGCATCAATATTCATACCACGACCAAGCATATTACCTATTCGATAATTACGGCTCAACTCAGAGCTACAAGTAGCGTATAGATCGCCAACACCGGACAGTCCTAAAAAAGTCAACGGATTAGCGCCTTCCTCTACCCCAAAGCGACTCATTTCTGCCAGTGCTCGAGTCAATAACATCGCTTTAGTATTCTCACCGACATCGTAAGCGGCAGCCATGCCCATAGCAATAGCATAGATATTTTTGAGCGCGCCGCCTAGTTCCACACCCCGTATATCATCACTAGCAAACACCCGAAAAAAAGCACTGTGTAAAGCGGCTTGTACCGCATGACGTAGGGGTTCTGAATGACTAGCAATGACAGTCGCTGAAGGCATATTCTTCATGATTTCAATAGCCAAGTTCGGCCCTGACATTACCCCAAAGTTCACTTCTGGTAACTCTTCTTTGATGATATCACTCATCATCGCAAAGGTATCTTTTTCCATACCTTTAGTCAGCGATACGATCGATTGACCAGTAATATACGGGGCGATATTCTTTAGCGTCTCGCGAAAGGCTGAACTTGGCACCGCAAGGAATATAATGTCTTTGTCTTTGACGGCAGCGGCTAAGTCATGATTAAACTTGAGGCGGTCATCTAACTTAAATCCAGGGAGATACTTTTTATTCATGCGCAGCTTAGCCATAGATTTTACGATGCGCTTATCTCTTACCCAAAGCGTAGTGTCACAGCCATTGCGCGCGGCTAAGTTTGCCATAGCCGTACCAAAACTACCGCCACCCAAAAACGCTAAACGTAATTGTGTTGGGCTCTTATGGATTTCTGCCATGTTTTTGGCTACTGCTGCTTCTACTTTGCTTGGGACCAGCTTTTTGCGCCCTCGCCCTGACTTCGTAGCACGCTCAATAATGCTAGCCAGCAAGCCACCTTGTTTTTCAGTACTGCCACTAGTGTTATCGTCACTAACATCAGTATCGGTATCGATACTATTAATCTCATTAGCATTAGCATCTTGGCTAGCCGTTAGTTGTTTGGAGGTATTTTTTTTACTAGAGCTTGTCATATCCCATTATCCGATCATCTGATGTTATTTATGCAGCTTATAGAATTGCCATACAAAGGTATAGCTTTATATTAACGCTTTAATCTGAACTTGCAAAAGATAAACTGCCAACCAAGCCTAAGATTCAAAACGTAGTAAAGGCTCTATATCGATAGGCTTGCGCAAATGTTTATCGACAGGACTAGTACCAGTGTAGACAAAAGCGGTGACATAATCGTCGGCACCAACGCCAAAGTAAGCCTTTACCGCAGGCTCATTGCACAATAACCCAGTACGCCATACCGTACTAAATCCTTGCGACTTTAACGCTAAGATTAAGTTCTGTACTGCCGAACCAGCGCTAAGCATTTGCTCGAAGGCTGGCACTTTTTTGTGTTCGTGCATATGGGTGACGACCGTAATAATCATTGGTGCTCGTAGTGGTAAGTTAGCGGTTTTATGCAATGTTTTCTCAGATAACTCTTCACCATCTATGGCCGCTTTATGTTGCGCAGCAGTGACTAAGGCGCGACCCAGCTCAAGGCGAGCATCCCCTTCTGTAACGATAAACCGCCATGGGCGTAGTTTTTTATGGTCAGGAGCAGTGGCAGCGCAGCCTACAGCAGCTCGAATTTGCTGGTGAGTCGGTGCAGGAGTATCTAAGTTACCAATACTGCGTCTAGAATTAATCCATTCAATAAGGTCAATATCATTCCCTTGGTTTTCACCTACATCCTGATTGGTTACTTCAATTTTATTTGACTTATCTTTACTATTTTCAATGTCATCAATATTTTTGATTTCAACTATGCTCATTATTTATCCTTAGCTTTAATTTTTAATTAGTCATTATTATTTGTTGATAGTTATTCTGTCTTAATTAAACAATAAAGCCATACAAAAATTGCTAGTTTTTGTATGGCTTTTGCTGACTATCCTTACCTATTACGGTAACAATAGCTCGATGCTTTGTTCGCTTAAGCGACATCATCAAGACGATGCTTCATTTTTAGATAGTCCTCTGACTGCATCTCAAGCAAGCGCGAGCGCGTACGTTCAATCTCAAAAGCCAGTTTTTCTCCTTGATATAAGTCAAGAATAGACTGCTCGGCTCGAATCAATAGCTTTACTCGCCGATCATAAAACTCATCCACCATATAAATAAACCGGCGGGTAGGATCACGTAAGTCGTCGGTCAAGGCCGGTACCGCATTGACTAGCACGGTACTATAACGATTGGCAATCTCAATAAAATCTGCCGCTGAACGTGGTTGCATACACAGATGACGAAAATCACAAAACAGAATAGTTTCAGTACGGGCATTTATTTTGATCTCCCGTCCATTGACCTCGATAGGCTCACTACTAATCTTAATATTAGCCGATAGACTAGCAAAACGGTTGGCCAACCAGTTATGGTTTTCTCGCGTCATCGGTGATTTATATAACTCAGCTTGCTGTAGCACTCGTAACCGATAGTCTATACCCGCATCGATATTCATCACGGTGGTATTAGTTTCAACCTCAGCAATCGCCGGCATAAAGCGATCACGATGTAAGCCATCTTTATACAATCCTGATGGCTCGATGTTTGATGTGGCTACTAAGGTTACGCCGCGATTAAATAACATGGTAAATAAATCGCCCAAGATCATAGCATCAGAGACGTTGGAGACAAAAAACTCATCGAAGCAGATCACTACCGCTTCTTTATAGATGATATCAGCCACTTTTTCTAATGGATCCGCTTCCCCATGAATCAGATTAAGCTCTTTATGCACACGTTGCATAAAGTGGTGGAAGTGCTGACGCATTTTGCGATCGATAAGCAAGGAATCATAGAACATATCCATCATCCAAGTTTTACCACGTCCTACACCACCCCACATATACAAGCCTTTTGGCGCAGCAGGTTTAGCTTTTAAAAAGCTAAAAAAGCTTTTCTTTTGCCCAGCACTTTCATTGAGCTGATTATACAAATCATCGAGATAACTCATAGCAAGGTACTGCTGCTCGTCTTTAGTAAATCCATCTTTTTCAATGGCTTGCTCGTAACGCTGCAATGGAGATAGACTCATAATGCGACTCATCATTAGACAAAATAAATAACAAAATAATGTGTTGATACCAATAGCCGCTACTAACTTATGACTTTTACACTGAGTGTTGCACTGAGTATAGTCACGGCTACTTTATCAGAATGATCTGGGCCGGTTTTGAGCCTCAGATAGTAATAATACTATTTATACACCCATTCTTTAGGTTAACACGGCTTAAGCTTAGCACCCAAACTTATACTAGGCTGCTATAAATACATACTCATCAAAGCTAATATTTTAACTAGTAGTAACTAATTACTACTATGCTCAGCTAGCAACTTTTTCAGCTCCGACAAACGACCGTGAAAAAAGTGCCCCGCTCCGTCTACTACACTAACGGCTATCCCTAAATGTTCCGCAAAGGCTTGCATATTAACAGGGTCAATCACCTCATCAGCACTGCCATAAATCTCAAAAGTTTTATCAATAGGCAAGCTGATATCATCACTAGCGTTTTTCTCTATTGAAGGAGAGATCAGCGCCACGTTGGCTATTTCAAAGTCGCTTAGACCCCAAACGTGTGCCGACATCAACACCTGCTCAGCGACTCGCGCCGTCACGTAACCACCAAAAGAAAAGCCACCTAACCATAATCTACGGGCATTGGTTTGTCCTGCCAGCCATTGTAGCACGGTCATAGCATCCAGCACTTCGCCATCTGCATAATCATGCTCGCCAGTAGATTGACCCACACCGCGAAAGTTAAAGCGCACCACATGCATGCCACTATCACGAGCAAAGCGGTACATAGTCGTCACTACTTTATTATTCATCGTGCCTTCAAATAAAGGGTTCGGATGACATAATAAAGCCACAGTGTCAGTGCTAGCATCATTAGGATTGTCGTTTTGCCAGAGCGCATCGACTTCTAACACGCCAGCAGGAGAAGGAATTAAGAGCATAGGTATGACTACGGGTTAGGAATATAGGGTCAATTATCCTAGAAATAGTTTATATTTCAAGTCATTTACTATTTATATTGTTGATAATTAGGATGTAAAAAACATAAACACCCAGTGCTGCTATTAATTTACTGATACTGCTACGCTTCAGTCATCGTGCCAATGGTTAAAGCAACGCTTTGACCAGATTGCTTAAGCATAGGCAACACAAGCGTAACACCGAACACAATTGCCCTCTAGACCTTAAGGACACAAATCGGCTACATTCATCTTGTTTTTCGTATAACTTTATCTCATTTTGTGCCATCTATAGGATATGACCCATGAATACTTATTCCAATAAAGCTATCAGTAGTAAAAAAGCTACTAAAACCTTAGCACTAACGTCAAGCCTAGCCGCCGCATTGCTATTGAGCGCCTGTCAAAGTACGCCTTCATCACCAGTAATCCAACGGGCTAATTCTACTTTTGAGACCACAGGAATGGGGGTTACTAAAGTCAAAGCGCAACAAAATGCTATCGATAGCGCCGGCAAGACTTGTCGCAGTAAACAAGTCGTCATCGTTGAAGATAAAGTTAAATATAACGGTATCTTAGATGAGCGTGCTGGACGATTGCTTGGACAAGTTGGCTCTGTTGTTGGTTCAGTATTAGGTAAAGCCTCACCGGATCTATCACGTAATGATGACTACGAATACACTATCAATTTCCGCTGCCAATAAGCGACTAGTAACTCTATAAAACAACTGGCCAATAACTCTATTTTACAATAGGTTTATTGGCTTTTTTATGAATAGTCTTTTTGTCAGCCTACTTTTACGCTAAGCTATTACTCTAAAGCCTTAACGCTAATGTCTATCTGGTCTAATATTATGCGCAAACCCAAACTTATATCGCTTGATAGTATCACTCGTAACAAAGTAATAGTACCCGCTAAAGACTTGGCCACTTTAGAAGCTGAGCTTGCTGAGCAGGAACATAGTCTAGAAAACAGCCTTGAAGATACCGTGCTGCGCCTCAGCGACTATTTAGCAGCGGTAGAGATGGTGATTAAACAAACCTTTGAACATCGGGTATGGGTCAAAGCGGAGATTCGCAATCTATCGACTAAAGGCGGTCACTACTATTTTGAGCTAGCAGAAAAAGACGATGACGGTAAAGTAGTCGCTAGCTGTCGTGGTAATCTATGGCGCTTTAAGGCGACGCGCGTTTTAGCGAAGTTTGAACGAGCAACGGGTATGCCTCTCAATCGCGACTTGACTGTACTGCTAAAAGTCTCGGCCAGTTTTCATGCGCAATATGGCTTCGCTCTTACTATTGAGGATATCGATCCCAGTTACACTCTCGGTGATTTGGCACGCCAGTATGCACAAATGGTCGATCGCTTAACTGGTGAGGGACTGATGACTCTCAATAAGCAGCTGCCAAAACCTTTTGATATTGAGCACGTGATCGTTATCGCCCCCGAAAAGGCGGCTGGACTTGGCGACTTTCAAGCTGATGCTGATCGACTCGCCAGCACTGGGGCTTGTCATTTTCATTATCATAATGCTACGTTCCAAGGTAATAACGCCCCTGCCGAGATACGCCAAGCGATCGTCAGTGCCCAGCAACAATTCTATACTAGCTACCAGCGCTTACCTGATTTATTAGTTATCATTCGTGGCGGTGGCGCCGTCGGTGATTTGGCTTATCTTAATGATTATGAGCTGGCGGCTATAGTTGCCGAGCAGCCAGTGCCAGTATGGGTAGGTATTGGTCATGAGCGTGACAAAGTCATCTTAGATGAAGTGGCGCACAGCAGCTTTGATACCCCCTCAAAAGTCATAGCGGCTATTAGTGCTCATCTAGCGAATCTAGTCAGCCAAACTTTGCATTATAAAGCGCAAATCAAGCAAGCAGCACAACGTCAGCTCAAGAGCGCTGAACAACAAGCCATACGTCAACTGAGTCAGCTACAATCGCAAACCGTGGGTCAGCTAACCGCACTACAAAAAGACAGTGACTATGCTTGGCGTAGTATTCAACAGAGTGCGCAGCGCCAAGTCAAACAAGCCGAACGCTTAAGCGCTGAGTGGCGAAACCAAATACAAACGGCCGCTTATCAACAGCTGACGACTGCTCACCTTGATAGCAGTGATTATAAAAAAACTATTATCCAAACAGCTCAGCAGCAGACTCTACAAGCACAACGCCATAGCGCCCATTTACTTGATATTGTGCTGTTACATCGACCTGCACGTGTCCTCAAGCAAGGCTACGCTATGCTCACTAGCCAATCAGGGCAGCAGACCCTAACCAGCAGTGCGCAGCTACATGCGGAGCAGACTATCAACATTATTATAAAAGACGGTAAAGCAACGGCGCGTATCTTAGCAATAGAAACCACTATTAACTATTAACTAAATATTAGGATCTGTTATGACTACTGAAATCGCTAAACCCGCTACTCGCAAACGTAAAAAAGCCGCCCCAAAGACCTTTAAGGCGGCTTATGATATTCTAAAAACTAATGCTGCCGAACTGCAGCAACAAGAAGAACCCGATATCGATAACTTGATGACTACTGTTGAAGAGTCTATCGCTGCTTATAGAGTCTGTGAGACCCGTATCAATGCTGTACAGCAAGCATTAAATGCCGCATTTGCTGAAGAACAAACTATTACTAGCACTGATGATTAGCAATGAATTAAATAGTCTATAGGCGGCGGTATTTTGAATTGCAGAGTGTGAACCACTCACTTACTTCAATTCATCGACCTCAAATACTTGACGTAAATAGGCTAGATAAGTATCGTTATTGATCATCGTTTTGCCTGGACTATCAGACAGTTTAGCGACCGGCTGACCATTACATTCAACTAGCTTTAGCACTATATTTAGGGGCGTTAGGCCCACATCATTAGTCAAGTTGGTACCAATACCAAAGCTGGTCTTGATCTGCTCCTTAAAGTATTGATGCAGCTGCCAAGCCTTATCAAAATCTAAGCCATCGCTAAAAGTTAAGATTTTAGTCTTTGGATCTATTTTTAGTTTTTTATAATGAGCAACGGCTTTATCACCCCAGATATAAGGGTCGCCACTATCATGGCGTAAGCCATCGAATAGCTTGGCAAAATACAAATCAAAATCACGTAAGAAGGCATCCATGCCCACCACATCGGTCAGTGCGATCCCTAGATCACCACGATACTCATGAACCCAAGCTTCAAGAGCAGCCTTTTGTGAGTCGCGCAGGCGCACATCTAGAGCCTGAAATGCCTGCATAAATTCATGCGCCATCGTGCCTATCGGTGTCATCTCTAAATTCTTAGCGAGTAGTACATTAGAGGTGCCACTGACGATACTTGGCTCAGCTAGATGCAAAGTCTCAACCACATGCGCTTGCCACTGCTTACTAAAGCGGCGGCGAGTACCGAAATCTGCCACTATAAAGGGAGGTGCATCTACCTTTGGATTAGCGGCCTGCTGCTTAGCATAATGATGTAATAGCGCAACTTTAGCCTCTAATCTTCGCTGTCCTTCCTCAATAACCCTAGGATCTGATAGAGCATTGAAATATAGCTCATTGACGATAGCCAATACAAAAACTTCAAAGAACATCGCTTGAATCATCGGTCCTTCAATATCGATGAACAGCCGACCTTTACTATCAGTGCTGACGGTAATAAATCGGCGTTTTAATTTGAATAATTCTAAATAATCGACAAAATCTGAGCGCATAAAGCGCAAGCTACGCAAGTAATCCAACTCATCTGGCAAAAAACGTAATTCACATAAACTATCCAATTGCTGTTCAAGCGCTTCTTTGATAGTCGCTAATGGATAAGCAGCATCACTATTATTACGGCAACGGAACTTATAGACGCCGTGAGTTTGCGGGAACTGATGCAGCATCGCTTGCAACATAGTAAATTTATATAAATCATTATCGAGCAATGAGGTGATGATAGGGGCATAAGTAATAGGGGTAGAAGTGATGCTCATGCAATAACCTTAAATAAATATAAAACTGTACAAAGAGACGATAACAATATTATCTTACGAGTAAATCATAACCATAAGCAATATAGAATTGCATAGGGGCTAATCTTAACTGCCGCTGCATTATCAATAAATCAATAAAGTGCTTAGTATAACTAAGTTTGGTATTGTTTGTGATATTCGCGCCCCATAACAGCAAAAAGCCTACGTTTGATAACAGCTTTTAATACCCTTCAATAGCCTTTAATAATGACAATTAGCATGTTTTTAATGAGGCCACTAACAAAGATAACTCATAAAAAAAGACGCTAAGCTTATCCTTAACGTCTTTTTTTAGATTAAATGATGCTTATGTATAACAGTACTAATAGACAATATTAACTACTGTTACTACTTCACTAATTTGACTAGTGGGCCGTAACCTGACTGGGGCATAACGGCTACTGGAATAAACTGTAAGGCCCCGCCGTTAATACAATAACGCAAGCCGCCACGGTCTTTTGGTCCATCAGGGAATACATGGCCTAGATGGGAATCAGCGACTCGTGAGCGGATTTCTGTACGCACCATATTATAAGCCATATCATCATGCTGAGTGATCACTTGCATATCGATAGGTTTAGTAAAGCTTGGCCAGCCACATTGAGAGTTGTACTTATCTGTTGACAAGAATAACGGCTCACCGCTGACTACATCAACATAAATCCCTGGTGCAAATAGATTGTCATATTCATGACTAAAGGCACGCTCTGTTCCGGCATCTTGGGTAATATTATACTGCTCTTTCGTCAGCGCATTCTTATCAAAGCCAGCATAACGCTTAGCTGCCAAGGTCTCTGCTACGGTGTTAACCGGAGCAAGCTTAGTAGTGGCCGTACCGGCAGGCTTATCATCAGCCAAGCTTAAATCGACATGGCAATAGCCATTAGGATTTTTGGCCAAGTAATCTTGATGATACATCTCAGCCAAGTAAAAGTTATCTAACGACTCATGCTCAACTACTATTTTTTGCTCATATTTATCTTGTAGCTTGGCAACCGCTGCGTCTACTACGGCTTTATCCTTACTATCAGTATAGTATATACCTGAGCGATATTGGACGCCACGATCGTTGCCTTGCTTGTTAAGGCTAGTAGGATCAATCACTCGGAAGTAGTACTTTAAGATAGTATCAAGATCGGTTTTATCCGCATCATAAGTGACTTTTACCGCCTCAGTATGCCCTGAACCACGAATAACTTGCTCGTAACTTGGGTTCGGCTGCTTGTCATCGCCATTAGCATAGCCTGAGACTGCATCAACAACCCCTTCAACACGCTCCATATAGGCTTCAACGCCCCAGAAGCAACCGCCAGCCAAGTAGATTGAGCGAGTGTTAATCGCCTTGCCTTTATCATTGTAATAAACACCATCTTTTTGCTTAATAGTTTCAATCTTACTATTGTTGTCTAGCGCTTGCGTTGCCACAGGTTTAGCGTTACCCGCTTTTAGTTCAGCGAAATCATTACCTGCATTCTGAGCTAAGGCATAAGCTTGTTCAGCAGTCATATTGCCTTTTACTAAATGTACTAGATTGCCTTTTTTATCCAATATAGCCCAACTCGGATACACTTGTACGCCAAGCTTAGTGATTAGCCCACCAGAAGCATCGACTAATACTGGTAATTTTGGATAATCACCTTGCACGCCAGCATACCACTTTTCAAATTCACCAGAGGCTTTTTCATTAAGCTGGCCGGGACTAGCGACAGTCACTACATTTAGGTTAGCGAACTTTGGATCAGTGCGCCACTGTTCAGTCTCAGCAAGCGTGCCTAAACATAGTGGACACCAACTGGCCCAAAATTTTACTAATGTAGGCTTATTTGGATCTATAACTGCTGCGCCATTCTTACCTAGGCCTTTAGTCAGCTGCGGTAAAGCTTGTATTTGCTTTAGCATATCTGACGGCAACATATCGCGTGAGTTAGTTACGCCGCTGTTTTGATTATTGATTTTTTTGCTAGTGCTAGTGCCATTTTCAGCATTGCTCATCTGACCGCATGCTATCAATAATCCCGCACTTAATACACTAGTCACCCCAAAGGCGCTAACGTTCTTTAACCAACCTGATGGCTTTGAGCTTGTCGCTGAGCCATTATCATGGTCTCTGGGAGTATTATTATTGAGCATAAGAGGTCCTGTTTACGAGAGATAGTATACTGTCTATTTTATTATATTCATTGATAATCAAACTTACTCAAAGGCGCTGTCTATACAGCGATATTGGCTATGTGACGACATTAGTTAATAAGAGCCAGTTAATAGAGGCCATACTACTGATAAATACAGGCTTAAAATAATAGTTGCAAATGCCGCTAATCAATACTAAGTCTATCTTAGGAAAAATTAAAGCAAGCTACCATAAAAAGCCGACTATAACGAAATAATTGCTGAGCTAATAATAAATAGGCTCAGAGCTAGACTTTAGAGTGATGGAGAGTGGCGAGATACGTTTGAACTTCAGTAACTTTAGACTAATAATAAAGTTATTATAGAGTAATTACAATTAGATTTTATTAACAATAACTATTTATTATTTAGATAATGTTAATAATTAGTAAGATAATGATACTGTTGTTTACACAGCTGTTAGACAAGAAATAAATAGGGAATAAAACAGTCACTTTAATAACTAAATAGCTATTAAAGCGGCTTGTTTATTACCTATTAACTAGCAGCCCTTATAGTCAGTATTAGGCTCGACTGCTATTAGTCTATTGACCATTAGCAGAGGTCATTGCGGTCAGAATCAGCACTCTAGCTAGTAAAGTGCAGGATTATAGGAACAGACAGGTTTAGCCCTGCTAATGCTTAGCACGCATAAACTGCGCCACATAATCATCAGCTGGATGCTGACGTAGCTCTTCAGGAGTACCCGTCTGTACCAACCGCCCTCCATTTAAGATACTAATACGCTGCCCCACTTTAATGGCCTCATCAATATCATGAGTAATAAAGACGATAGTTTTATTAAGACGTGCTTGTAGCTCAAGCAATTGATCTTGCAGCTGATTGCGAATCAGAGGATCAAGTGCAGAGAATGCCTCGTCCATGAGCAATATAGGAGTATCAGTAGCTAAAGCTCGGGCCAGCCCAACCCGTTGCTGCATTCCACCCGATAATTCATCAGGATAGCTGCTTTCTAAGTTAGGTAAGCCGACTTCATTAAGCCAATGCTTAGCAGTTTCATGGCGCTCACTGACGCTCATCTTACGTACTCGCAGTCCATAAGCGACGTTTTGTAGCACCGTCATATGCGGCATCAAACCAAAATGCTGAAATACCATACTGATAGTTTGCTGACGATACTGCTGTAGCTCTTTATCATTGAGCTGCAAAATATTGATAGTTGACTCTGCAGTGTGCAGCGTCTCTGTCTTTATCGAGGCTAATGGTGTTGTACTATTAATAGCCGTATCCACCCATATTTTGCCACTAGTAGGATCGATCAGGCGATTAATATGACGTATAAGTGTCGATTTCCCCGAACCTGACAAGCCCATAATACAATGCAATTCGCCAGCTTTTATGGTCAGATTGATATCATAAAGACCTACTGAATAGCCAGTCTGAGCTTTGACTGCTACGCTATCCATGCCTTCAGCCAATAGTGCCAACGCTGACTGTGCTTGACTATCCGTGGCATTATAGATTTTGCTGATGTTCTCTAGTTGGATATGATTCATTATTATTCTCTTTTAAGCAAACCTTTAAGACAGTAGTGTCGGCACCCAAATTTTAGCTATTACCCTGTAGTAGCCGAGCGCTTAGCCAATATGATGACGACCAGCTGCGATGGTTTTTTGCCTTGCACGGCGACCTTGACCGAACGCTTGGGTAATGCGGTCAATAATAATGGCCACGATCACAATAGCGGTACCAGCTTGTAGACCCTGACCAATATTGAGGGTTTGAATCGATTGTAATACATCTTCGCCTAAACCTGGCGCACCAATCATAGAGGCCAATACTACCATGGCCAATGACATCATGACTGCTTGGTTGACACCAGCCATAATACTTGGCAAAGCTTGCGGCAACTTAATCCAAATTAACAACTGCCAATGGGTGCTACCAAACGAGCGTCCCGCTTCAACCATCTCATGATTAACTTGCGTGATACCCAAAGTGGTCAAGCGAATCAGTGGCGGCAGAGCATAAATAATAGTGGCGAATAACGCTGGGACTTTACCAATACCGAACAGCATAAGCACCGGTATTAGATATACGAAGCTGGGCATAGTCTGCATCACATCTAGTATTGGGGTGACTATTTTGCGCAGTAGATTACTGCTCGCCATAGCGATACCAATAGGGACGCCGATCACCACCGTCACTAATACCGATACGATCAATAGAGCAAAAGTAGCAATCAAAGCTGCCCATAAACCGAACGAGCCAATCAAAAACAACCCCGCGCCACAAGCAAGCGCAAACCATATTTTACGCACCCCAAACCAAGCCAATATCGTCACTGCCAAGATAATTAGCCAAGGCGGAATCACAGTTAATAAGCGCTCAATAGGTAATAATAGATAAGTTAATGCCAAATGACTGATACTGCGAAAAACATCGCCATAGTTTTTGACCACTGCGGACAAGGAGCGGTTTAGCGGACCTTCAAGCGACCAGGAAGGAAAAGTGGATGACCATCCTAATAAGGTATTAGGAGCAGGTGAATTAACCGAACGGGTGCTGCTGGTATTATTAGAGCCGTCCTCGCTAAGACTAATGCCCAATTCGCCCGCAAGCTTGTTAGCGGCAGTTTCAGACAGCCAAGCTTGCCAGACATTAGGATTATCACGTAAAAACTCAAGCGCCTGCTCATCCCCACTACGCTTGTTCTCGCTCATTGCTAAGATAGCACCGTTGAGCTGATCAGCAGTGAACTGTACTTTTTCATAGACCGCGGACAACTCTGGATTGGCGCTAATAAAAGGCGCAGAGACAGCAATCGCTAATGGGGATACTGGCGCACCAGTGACACAATCAGAGCTACCATCGGCCAGTAACAAGTCTTGCCAGCAGGCATCATCATGAGCGGGAAACTCTATCTGAGCGAAGTCATATTTAGCGATTAAGCCTGTAGGCTGCCAGTAGTAGAACAATAACGGCTTACGCTGCTCAAAAGCCGAAGCAATCTCTGCATCCAAAGCGGCACCAGTACCAGGATGAACATTATTAAAAATGCTGTCTAGGCCCGTATTCTTCAGCAGACGAGTGTTAAAAATCTCACAAGCCCAGCCAGAGGGACAATTCATAAAGCGTGATTTACTAGGGTCTTCGGGGTCTTTAAATAGGTCTTTATATTTAGGCAAGTCTTGATAACGGCGTAGACCTGGATTGTCATCCATCACATACTGCGGCACATACCAGCCTTGAGTAGCACCGCCTTTGAGCGTATCGCCAATGACCATCACTTTATTATCAGCAATAGCTTTTTCCATAATAGGAGAACGCCCTACCCACTGCTCACCAATGATTTGAATATCATTTTGAGATAAGGCTGTCTCTAACGCTGGCCCGGCTCCAGGTACTTCTTCGATCTGACAACCATAACCACTCTCAGTTATATACTTGAGCACGCCAGTAGTAAACTGACCACTCTCCCAAGTCAAAGCACCAAATTTTATAGGAGTGCTACACGCTGCTGCTGATGCGGTTAGTGGTATTAGTAATGAGCTTAATAATAATAAGCTTAGCGCAATCCATTGACGCATAAATTATCCTATTTATTGATATTCCGGTGGTCAGCGTTAGTAGGCTATAGCTGTTGAACCATAACAAATAAAGCTTAATAAAAATAATAACTGCTCGCAGCACTTATAGAAGCGCCCTAATAAAAGCAGCCTAAACATAAAGATAAAAATTAATATTCACTTTAGTTACTATCGTAGCTCTTACTCAGGATTCTAGCTGCTTATGCTGTTGATAACCAACCTTTATTTGGTAACCAACTGGCTACCGATGTTATTAGCACCGACTTGCTTGCTAAAAAGCTCATCAAAAATTATAAAGATTCATTACAAGTGGTTAAAAAAATATCAAAAAAAGCGCCTATGGTAATAAGCGCTTTTACAGTTAGCAAAATAAGGGTTATGCAATATCAGCTATTTCAAGAGACCATTACTTTACACGGTTACTTTAGAAATATACCCATAGCTCTTTTAAACAATCCCTCATAAGGCGGTAAGAACAGATTCAGACCGTTTATTTTAGCTTGCACAAACACTGGCTTCATATGACTTAAACGTTCAAAGCCAGCCTTGCCATGATAAGAGCCCATGCCTGAATGACCAACCCCACCAAAGGGTAAGTCGTGTTGCGCCACATGGATAATCACTTCATTGATGCAGACGCCTCCTGATACGGTATGTGTCCGTAATTTTTCAATGCTGCGATCATCATTACCAAAGATATATAACGCCAAAGGACGTAGACGAGCATTAACAAACTCAATCGCCTCATCTAGGGTCTCATAATGCATTAAAGGTAATACTGGTGCAAAGATTTCATTCTGCATCACTTTGCTATCAGCTGCCGGCTCGGTGATAATCAGTGGTGGCATTAATCGACTTTCATTATTAGCATCAACATCGGTAATCTTGTGCACTTGATCGGTAGGTAAGCCTGCTACATACCCTTGTACTCGGTTAAACTGCTCTTTATTAATGATATAACTATAATCTTGGTTATTGGCGATATTTGGATAGTGCTGTTGCATCCAAGCAGTGGCCAATTCAATAAAGCGCTGATGATACTTACGATGAATCAACACATAATCAGGGGCTATACAAGTTTGGCCGGCATTGATGGTCTTGCCCATCATCACTCGATTAACTGCTGACTCTAGATTGACGTCATCTAAGACAATCACTGGTGACTTACCACCCAACTCTAGGGTGACTGGTGTCAAGTTTGGTGCAGCGGCCGCCATTATTTTTTTGCCAACTTCTGTAGAGCCGGTGTAGAGTAAATGGTCAAAAGGCAGCTTACTAAAGGCTTCGGCAATATCGACCTCCCCTAATACGACACTTACCATATCTGAGGAGAAATAATGAGCCACTGCTTTAGCAAAAGCTTCGGCAAATTTAGGAGCGGCTTCACTCATCTTCACCATTATTCGATTACCAGCAGTCAAAGCATCGATCATCGGCCCAATCGCCAAATATAGTGGATAGTTCCAAGGCACTATAATACCGACAACCCCTAAAGGCTGAGGTTGAATCTCATTGTGAGCGGGCAAATATAAAGCTGAGATAGAAGCTCGGCGCGTTTTCATCCACGATTTGCCATTCTTTTTGGCATGACTGATACCGGTAAAGCTCGGAAATAGTTCAGCGAACTGGGTTTCAGAAGTACTGCGATAACCAAAATCAGCGCTAATAGCTTGCGCCAAACTGTCTTGATTATCGCTTAGTAGCGCCTCTAAGTTATCCAGCTGATCGAGGCGAGTGCTCCACTCCACTATAGGCTGGCTACGACTCAATTTTTGTAGATGTAAAAACTGCTTTTGCAACTCATCTATGCTGGCTATAATGCTTGGGTTATGTTTAGTCGCCGCTTGGCTGCTGGTATTTGAGCTATTGGTAGCTTGGTCATTGAGCGGTTGCTCGTCAGTGCTTTGGGTATTATCAATCATTAGTAATCCTTGTGGTCATAAACTATAGAGCCAATATATTATGGGGTTAGTCATTCATTAAGAAGGGCAGTAAAAGATGCTCAACTCATGACAAATGTTATTGGGATGCCGTTTAATGTAGCCTATTGATTAGCCAATGAAAAGCCTATTTAGGATACTGATAGGTTTGGCATAAGTTACAAATGCTACAGGCTCGCTCGCTGCAACGTCATGATTAGCTAATAGACCCTCGACTTATTCTATAGTCAGTCCTAAGTAAAACAAATACAATGACCTACTACTAGGATTAAAAACTGCTAAACTAAAGGCTCAATGATTACTCCTTATCTGTGGCACAATCCACGCTATTTATTATCACAGCAAAATCATAAGACGCTTACGCTCATGACCTCATCAGCCCTACCTACCCTTTTAGCTACTGACCCCAGCATAGTTGACCTTGCCATGACTACGAGCATCGCTATTAATGGCACTGTTGCTAATAATACGGTTATTAGCGAGACACTTATCAGTAGATCTTTGAGCGCGGCTGAGTACAACTCTACTCATGAAGCGATGCTGGCGCGCACTCTACAGCGTATCGCCGTCAAAAAAGAGCAAGGACTACGCAGTCCTGACGAGCTATGGATTGTCGATCATAATGATGTCTATACTTTAGGACAAGCGAGTAAAAAAGAACATATCTTGCAGCACACAACCACCCCTATCATTCAAACTGATCGCGGGGGTCAAGTGACTTGGCATGGGCATGGGCAGTTGGTGATTTATTGGTTATTTGACTTGCACAGTCTGGACTGGAGTGTGCGCCATTTAGTCTCTCATGCTGAACAAGCAATTGAAGATGTGCTTAATGACTGCCTAAAGGCAACTCAACCAAATGCGGCTGTCAGTACTAATACTATTAGTGCCCATGCTCGCCGCGATGCCCCTGGGGTCTATCTATATAGTAATGCTGGCCCTGATACTGATACTGATAAAGACAACACTATTATGCTCGGTAAAATTGCCTCTCTAGGCTTCAAAATCAAGCATGGTTTTAGCTATCACGGCATTGCGCTGAATATCAATTGTGATCTAGCAGCGTTTAATGCTATCAATCCTTGTGGCTATGCTGGCATGCAAATGTTACGAATAGCTGATTTTATTAGTATGACTGATAGTATTGATGACGCTGTTGCCAATGGTGCTAATAAGAACAGTAATGAAAGCGATAAATCATTGAGCTATGAGCAAGTGACCCAAAAGCTTATTGATAACATTGCTCAACGCCATGCCGGGCTGATAGAACTACGGGCTATTGGTACAAAATAATTTTTTGCTACTAATAACAGCTAACAATGACTAATAAGAAGCAATAGCTGATAATCATAACTTATAAGCAGATAAGGTCTGCTACCTTGTTATTATAAGGTCTTTAAGTCCCATAAACGATAACCTGTTAATAGCTTAGTTAGCTATTGAGTCCAATTTTGCATAATATCGTGCCTGCTTTGACTTAAGCATAACAAGAAAAACCTACTCAAACTTGCTATACTCGCACCCGATATATTAATAACCCTTGTTGTTTACTGCATTCTTACTATTTTGTGTAGTCGACGACGAAAAATAGATAACCTTATCTTCAGTAACCAATAAAAATATAGGAGCCTCTTATGGCAGATTTTAATAAAATTTTGGACGCAGGTGATGTTGACGGCGGTATTATTAATGTAGTCGTTGAGATTCCAACTGGCAGCAGCCATAAAATAGAATGGAATCGTGAGTTGGCAGTATTTGAGCTAGATCGTATTGATCCACAAATATTCGCTAAGCCTTGTAACTATGGTTTTATTCCACAAACTCTAGACGAAGATGGTGATGAGCTGGATGTGTTGATCATCACTGAGCAACCTCTGACTACTGGCATTTTCTTAAAAGCTAAAGTTATTGGGGTGATGAAGTTCGTTGATGATGGCGAAGTTGATGACAAAATCGTCGTTGTGCCTGCTGATGATCGCAATAACGGCAACGCTTATAACTGCTTAGAAGATTTGCCAAAACAAATCATCGAGCAAATACATTTCCACTTTAGCCATTACAAAGATCTAAAGAAAAAAGGCACTACGGTAGTAGAGTCTTGGGGTGATGTGAGCGAAGCTAAAGAAGTGATCAAAGAGTCTATCCAACGTTGGAAAGATTTATAAGACGCGACTTACTAAGATCAATAGAACTACTAGCGAGTTAGTCAAAGATTTAGCTAGTAAAATATTTGGTTGGTAAGAGACCAGTGTTATAAAAACCGCAGTCATATCAATGAATGCGGTTTTTTTACGTTCATTTTTTAATTATAAAATTGCTATAATATAAAGATATTTTTGCCTGTACTCTATATATCGCACTAAAGCTGTCCATTAATAACCGCTTGTTATCAATAAGGATTTTTATGTTTGACTCCGACCCTAGTGCCAAACCAGTGAACGCTAAACTGCCTCGTGCGGTCATTATGATGATCGAAAAAAACAATCTAGTGATGGCGATAAAAACTTTAGCGGCAGAAGAAAAAATAAGCATGGAGGAGGCAAAAGCACGTATCGATGCTTATGAAACTAAGCTAAAGGTCAAACAACAACAGAAACTAACCATTATCGCCAATAAACAAGGCATACCTAGCAGCGCTCTTAACTTCGATACAGAGCAAATTGAAGATGAGTTTGAGCCGCTATCTAAAGATTGTGTCAAGACCACACCAAGCCAACAAGGCTTTAAGAGTCTGCAAGCTGGGCTCGATAGTCAGCTCGACAGTTTAGGTTATAAAAAACCTCTACTACCTCATTGGGCCAAGCGTTTGCTGGTTATTGCCATTGTCATGCTAGGAATTTTTTGGATTCTATGGCGGATTTTTGCTCAATAGCCTCATTAATAACAGTAACGGACTGGTCTGGACTTAAGATAAAATAATGCTAAAAAAAGGATGCCGAAGCATCCTTTTTTATGACCATAGCGCTAGTGATAGACAAGTACTTAGTGATGTTCACCTGGTAATATTTTGGCAAAAGCACGCTGGGCTAGATTGGGTTTAATACCAGTAATCTGCGCCGCTGATGAGCTTGGGAAAATACGATAGCCGATAGACTGCACACTAACGTTGAATGCTGGAATTAGCGAATAGGTAGCCGAGGCAAATTTGCCCATGCTACTAGCTATGCTGTGCGGTTGATCAACGATGGCTTGAGCTACCATTAATGCTGCCTCGTCAGGCATAAGCGCTGGCATATAACGATATAGTTTAGTAGGGGCAATCATCGGGGTACGTACCAACGGCATAAAGATATTAGTCACTTTGATATTATGACCTTTCACTTCAGCAGCTAAGCAACGGCTAAAGGCATCCAACGCGGCTTTTGAGGCCACATAAGCTGAAAATCTTGGGCTGTTTGCTAATACTCCAATGGAGGAAATGTTGACGATTTGACCAGATTGTCTGGCGATCATAGTCGGCAAAAAGCCAAGAATAATTTTGACGGCGCCAAAATAGTTAATTTCCATAGTCCGCTCAAAATCATGAAAACGGCTAAACGATTCATGAACTGAACGACGGATTGAACGTCCGGCATTATTCACTAACACATCGATATGATCGAAGTCTGCTAATATTTTATTACTGGTGGTTTCGATGTCATCCATATCAGTCAAGTCACAAGGATAGTAGCTGGCTTTGCCGCCAAGCTCCTCGATAGCCTCTTTGACAGCTTTTAATTTTTCTTCAGTACGGGCCAATAAGATAACGTGCGCGCCACAGTCGCTAAGTAAAAAAGCGGTACGTTCACCGATACCACTTGACGCCCCAGTGATGAGAATAACTTTGTCTTTTACCGCTTTAGTGATTGCTGCTTTTGAAGGAGTAGCCATAAAAATTCCCTTTTAATTATTCAAGTTCCATGAATGTTTAATATCAGTATAGCAACAATGCCTCGTACCTACCTAGCAGAAGCACTAGATGCCTAGGAGTGGCTTGTAACTTGATTCTAACCCCAGACTACTACAAAGCTAAGAGCATATATTATCACTATCACAAAATGAGGGTTAGTCTATTATGCCGTTATTCATAAGCCGTCAAAAAGGTCTCAACCGCTCTAAATTGTCCAGCCGTACTCTCCTCGCTATACATCGCTTGTCGAAAAGCGTTAGAGTTAGGAATACCAGTGGTATACCAAGCTATATGCTTGCGAGCAATGCGACAGCCGGAGTATTCACCATAAAATTCATAGAGCTGTTGTAAATGAGCTAAGACGATTTGTTTGATTTCACTAACCGTGGGTGCAGCTAAGCTCTCACCAGTGCGCAAGTAGTGCTCAATATCACGAAATATCCACGGTTGGCCTTGTGCCGCACGTCCGATCATTACTGCATCGCAACCCGTCAACTCATAAACACGTTGGGCCTTTTGCGCGCTATCAATATCACCATTAGCAATCACTGGGATACTGATACTTTCTTTAACCTCACGGATCAAATCATAACGCGCCTCGCCGTTATACATATCTTCACGAGTACGCCCATGAATAGCGATAGCAGCGATGCCTGCTTGCTCAGCACGACGCGCCACTCGTAAAATATTCTCACGACCATTCTCATACCCTAAACGAGTCTTTAGGGTTACTGGGGCATTGACGGCATTGACGGCTGTATCGAGTAATCTAGCCACTAAGTCTTCATCCTGCAACAGCGCTGATCCTGCCAGCTTACGACAAACTTTTTTGGCTGGACAACCCATATTTATATCGATAATCTGCGCCCCATTATCGATTTGATAACGAGCAGCTTCGGCCAGTTTATCGGGCTCAGCCCCTGCTATTTGCGCTGATATTGGCGCAATCTCACCATCGAAATTGGCACGATAAAGCGACTTTTTGCGCGCATAAAGAGCAGTATCGGCGATAATCATTTCACTGACTGCATGACCAGCACCAAATGATTTGCACAATTTACGAAAAGGATTGTCAGTGACCCCAGCCATCGGGGCCACCATTAGACGGTTTTCGATAGTCAGGCCACCTATAATTAATGGCTGCAATAAGGGATGCTGAGGGTTATTCATTACTGGGGAAGCGGCAGCATTAGCCCTAACTTCCCGACTCACTAAAGTATCTATAGACATAAATAACCACTTGCATCCTGATGAAAATCAAGCCGTTATTTTAAGCGTTATTACTGTTATTGCAAGGTATTAACCTCAGCAACTTAGATAAACCCCTATTAAGCATCAATAGCTAATCAGTCTCAATGAGCTAATAAAAGAAGCTATTTATCAAAAACGCTACCTTGTTCCACAGTGATATCATCATCGTGAACTTGCATGCGCCATGGCAGGCTGTTAGGAGACTCATTCAAAAAGTGCAAGTATTTTTCGAACTGGTCAATGATATCATTAATAATCGATTCTGCTTGATAGCCATACAAATCGTAAGTTTGTGCGCCCCGACGCAGATACACTTGCGCTCGATAAAAGTGCTTTTGCGACAAGTCACTTTTGGTGTCTTTTGCATAGTAATTGGGCTGGTCACGATGTGATAAGCGCACTTCATACCAGAACTCTACATCATCACCGCGCTGTAGCTCTAGTACCGCTCGATTATTAGTATCATCATAATTGACTTCAGGTAGCCACCCCGTTTCGGCAAACTTCTCCGCCACCTCTGTCATTGCTGATATTACCGTGCCTTGAATATAGCTCAATACTTCCTCACGGCTTGGCTGTTCAGTAATGTAATCGATACGTTCACGCCATGAGTCCAGTTTCAGCAAGTGCGGTGGCAGATGATTGTCATTCGCTAAACTCTGATTGCGATGACCCTCAATACGTAGTGCCCGCCACATCCCAAACATAGCTATTAAGATGATAATAGTGAATGGTAGCGCACTGACGATAGCCGCTGTCTGTAGTGCTTTGAGGCCACCTGCAAGTAAAAGTACCGCAGCAACAATACCTAATGTTACCACCCAAAACGTTCGCTGCCATGCAGGGGTATCACTTCGGCCTCCTGCTGCTAGTGAATCGATCACTAATGAGCCTGAGTCAGATGAAGTGATAAAAAAGGTCATGATAAGCACTACGGCTAGCGCAGATACTACTTGGGTAAAAGGTAGATTCTCTAGTAGCTTGAATAAGGCAATCGCTTGGTTATTCTGTACTTCGGTAATTAAGGAATCATAGCCTTGAACCATAATCATATTGAGCGCTGTATCACCAAATACTGCGAACCAAAAGAAGGTGAATAAAGTTGGTACTAACATCACCCCAGCGATAAACTCACGAATAGTACGACCGCGGCTGATTTTGGCGATGAATATACCTACGAATGGCGACCATGAAATCGTCCATGCAAAGATAAATAACGTCCAACTAGTGATCCAATCACCTTGCTGATAGGCCTGCAAGCTAAAAGTACGCTCAACAATATTACCAAGATAACCGCCAGTATTTTCCATAAAAGCATTTAAGATAAATATTGTCGGACCAACGATGAACACAAAAGCCATCAACGCTGTTGCCAGTGCCATATTGATAAGCGACAGCCTTTTCACCCCTTTATCCATTCCTGCTAATACCGATATTAGTGCCAGTCCGGTAATAACTGCAATCGCAATAACTTGTACTGTAGTATTTACTGGGATACTTGGTAATAGATAATTTAGACCCGTATTGATCTGCGAGACTGAAATACCCAGACTAGTTGCTAAACCAAATAAAGTACCCAAAATCGCAAACACATCGACGGTATGGCCTATGGGACCATAGATTTTGTCGCCAATGAGTGGATAGAGTGTTGAGCGCATCGATAAGGGCAAACCATGACGAAAAGCAAAATAAGCTAAGCTCAAGGCTACTACCCCATTGATTGCCCAGATATGAAAACCCCAATGAAAATACGCAATCTGCATCGCCTCTTTAGCAGCAGCAATAGTCTCAGGCTCTGAGAGAGGCGGCAGCGCAAAATGAGTCACTGGCTCCGCCACCCCATAGAATAGTAACGCTATGCCATAGCCTGCCGAAAACAACATGGCAAACCATTCGATAAAGTTATATTGCGCATCGCCATGATCAGGACCAAGCTTGATATTGCCGTAAGGAGAAAAAGCCAAAGCCACAATAAATATCAAAAATAGCGCCGTTGCCAGCATATAGAACCAACCGAAAGTCTCAGTGGTAAATTCAAGCACTTGCTGAAACAATCCGCTAGCGGCTTCTGGGCTAACTGAGGTGCCAATCACTAATAAAACCATTACCACTGCTGTGGGTATAAACACAGGCATTAGGATAGTAGAGCGTAGCTTATTACTCATAAAACGGTCTCGTAAAACAGACTTTTGAAGTGAAAGTTCGGAACGGATCTTTAATATAGGTCTCTATAACTTTAACAGACTTGCTAAAAGCTAATAACTAATAACTAATAACTAATAAATCGTAACTAATAAATCGTAACTAATAAATCGTAACTGGAAACAATAGTCTTTAGTTATAGCGAACAATAAAAAAGGCGACTTATTCGCCGCCCTCAGTATATATTAGAAATCCTAGGGCATTTAAGGCTAGGCATTTAACACTAAAATTTGTAAAAAATCAAATAAATAGCAATAAAATCAAAGCTTAGTCAGCATTTTGTTACTTAATAATTATTACTCAGCAATGGCAGCTGCAAGCTGCTTGGCGGTCTCAGCAAGCTCTACATGGTCCGCAGGTTTAGTGGCATGACGCCCTAATTCATGAATACTGTTTGGAATAAGGTGCACGTGATAATGAAATACCGTCTGACCTGCTTGCGCACCATTTAACTGCATTTGAATAATACCTTCACGCTCAAAAACTTGACGTTGCGCTTGCATCACCTTTTTACAAGTCATCAATACTGCTGCTGCATACTCAGGTTCAAGATCAGACAAATCAACTGCTTTTTGCTTAGGAATGACCAATACATGACCTAATGCTTGCGGCATGATATCCATAAAGGCGAGGGTTTTATCGTCTTCATAGACCTTATGGCAAGGGATATCACCATTAAGCATCTTGGCAAAGATGTTATTGTCGTCATAAGTGTTTTGTACTTTAGCCTGACTCATTGTTTTACTCCTTTAGTGAATATTGGGGTTAAGATGAGAGTTTACATTCTACGATATAGTGAAGCAAAGGCGGATTGAGTACAAGTTATCGTCCAAACATAATTAGCCAGTCCTAAATGAGAGAAACACCATAAGGCACTACTAGGATTAATTTTTCTTGCTCGCTGTGTTTGAGTAGACAGAGGCTATCAATCTCAGTAGCACGCTTCTGTTTTAAACACAAATCGCCTATGTCAGTGCCGATTAAGCGCTTATTTGAGAAACTAAATTCTATTTTTATAATGAAAGCTTATACTTTACCGCTAAAACATCAAAGCTCAATAAACTATAGCTTTGCTGAGCGAAAAACACTAAACTCTTGGCGAGATCGAAGACAAAAAATGTTATATTAGTAGCCTACCATTTATAATAGCAAGCTTATGGATTTGACTACTTTGCCAACTCAATCATCAGATTATACTGACGCTTCTAAAACTAACGCTATTGCTGGCAGTAGCACTCATGATGAGACATTGCAGGCTACTATAGACGATAGCCCAGCTATAACCCTTAGCCCCAATACTATGGTTTTGGCTGAAGTCTTGAGCGATGAAACCCTCAACTGGCGTATTCATAACTGCAAAATCAGCGAAAAGACGGTCACTCAAGACTTGCCAATGCTGTTTTTATACCATTATGATAGTCTAGATGACAGTATTAAGCAGGCTTATCCACTAACTCTCTCCTTACTTGCCAAGTTCAATACCCCAATGACTGCCAGTGAGGCAGCAACTTTTATTGGTATTGATAGCAAGTTAATAGCTAGCCCTTGGCAGGTAAAAGTTATTGGCTCATTAGTGGTATTTAGTGAAGCGTTACAACTGGCAGTGCGTCTGCATTGGACTAATACTGGCAAAACCACCGAACAGCTTTATACCAAAGACGCCGCTGAGGCAGTAATCGCTGCCTTTAAAGAATGGCAGTTCTTTGGTCGTATTGATGTACTGTATAAAAACCAACAGCAGACCTTAGTCAGCATCGACGAGCACAACGCCAGTGATCAGCCACTTCTGACTTTCAGTCCCAGTACTGAGTATCACTACTTGCCAGCAAGCCACGCCTTAACCATTATCGCTAAATTAGAAGCGGATAAAGTACAGCTACCTTGGTTTGAATCAGCAATTCTAGAGCGGCTTGGGTAGCACTTTGTGCTGATTGTTTGATATTATCTGCGTATTATTTTAGCTACCTTCCAGTTACCTATAGCTAATGGTATGGTAGCGACCTAGTATTATTCACTAGTACTCACTGTTGATAAAAAGCACACTATTACTATCCCCCTACTGCTGCACACTTTAATAAATCTCGACTAATTGTAAGGACTATCGCATGGACTATCGCTCAAAAACCTCTACCGGCGGCCGTAATATGGCAGGTGCTCGGGCATTATGGCGCGCCACTGGCATGACTGATGGCGACTTTGGTAAGCCAATTATCGCTATTGCCAACTCTTTTACCCAGTTTGTGCCGGGTCACGTGCATCTAAAAGACTTAGGTCAACTAGTCGCCCGTGAGATTGAGCGCGCTGGTGGCGTGGCCAAAGAGTTTAATACTATTGCGGTCGATGATGGTATTGCGATGGGTCATAGCGGTATGCTGTATTCCCTACCAAGTCGCGACTTGATTGCTGATTCTGTAGAATATATGGTCAATGCTCACTGCGCCGATGCGCTAGTTTGTATTTCTAACTGTGATAAAATTACCCCCGGTATGTTAATGGCGGCGTTGCGCCTTAATATTCCAGTAGTATTTATCTCAGGTGGCCCTATGGAAGCCGGTAAAATTCTAGCCAGCACTGTTGCCAAAAGCCACAATAATGATGATGACAGTAGCCCTAGTGCAATTCGTAAACTGGATCTCGTTGACGCGATGATGGATGCTGCAGACGATAACATCAGTGACGAAGATGTCGCCGCTATTGAAGCCTCAGCTTGTCCTACTTGCGGTTCTTGCTCTGGTATGTTCACCGCCAACTCTATGAACTGCTTGACTGAAGCCCTAGGTTTAGCATTACCAGGCAATGGCTCGCTATTGGCGACTCACTCACTTCGTCGCGAGCTATTCTTAGAAGCGGGTCGCACTATTGTAGCGCTTGCCAAGCGCCGCTATGAGCAAGATGATGATTCAGTGCTACCACGTTCAATTGCTACAAAAGCGGCTTTCGAAAATGCGATGACCTTAGATATCGCAATGGGCGGCTCAACCAATACTATCCTGCATTTACTAGCCGCTGCTCATGAAGCAGAAGTAGACTTCAAAATGCACGATATTGACCGCTTAAGTCGTGGTGTTCCGTGTTTAGCTAAAGTTGCCCCAGCTTCGCAAAAGTATCATATGGAAGATGTGCATCGTGCAGGTGGAGTGTTTGCGTTATTAGCAGAGCTAGATCGTGCTAATTTACTTAACACTGATATACCAACTATTCATAGTGCTACTATGAAAGAAGCGATTGATAAGTGGGATATTATGAATCCTGACAATCTCGAAGCGCGAGCACGTTATATCGCTGCCCCAGGTGGCGTACGTACTACCGAAGCTTTCTCACAGTCAAAAGAATGGTCAAACTTAGACGTGAACCGTGAGTCAGGCTGTATCCGTAGTGCCAAGCATGCTTATTCAGAAGATGGTGGTTTAGCGGTACTGTATGGCAATATCGCTGAGCGCGGCTGTGTGGTCAAAACGGCTGGGGTTGATGATAGTATCTTAGTCTTTACTGGACGCGCACGTATTTTTGAATCGCAAGACGATGCCGTAGCCGCCGTACTTAATGATGATATCATCGCTGGAGATGTCGTTATTATCCGTTATGAGGGGCCTAAAGGTGGTCCAGGTATGCAAGAGATGCTCTATCCGACTACTTATTTAAAGTCCAAAGGCTTAGGAAAAGAGTGTGCACTACTAACCGATGGTCGCTTCTCTGGTGGTACTTCAGGCTTATCAATTGGACATGCTAGTCCAGAAGCGGCTGAAGGTGGCGCTATTGGACTGGTTCACGAAGGCGATACTATCCATATTGATATCCCTAACCGTACCATCAATATGCAAGTGAGTGACGCTGATTTAGCTGAGCGACGTCGCGAGATGGAAAGCCGTGGTAGCGCTGCTTGGAAGCCTACTAATCGTGATCGCCATGTCACTCCTGCCCTACGTGCTTATGCCGCTATGACTACTAGCGCCGATACTGGTGCCGTACGTGATGTGAGCCAAGTTGAGCGCTAAATGCTGACAGTTATTGTTCGCTAATCTCACGATTTCTATTTAAAACGTCCTCTAAAAAGCCAGCTAAATGCTGGCTTTTCCATCAAAAAAATACCAAAAAACAACGTTTTTTTTATTATGATAACGATTATTTGCGAAACGACTTATATTTTCCAGTCATTATAAGCGACTTTTAATTTTTATAAAAACTACTGGTGCTCATAAATCTTATGATCGACAACTATAACTTACTTTTATTAGTCTGTGGCATTGCATTCTTGTTCGGTGCCTTGTTTCCTATTATATTCGGGCGCACGCCTATCTCGTTGCCTATGCTGCAAGTAGTTTTTGGTATGGCTGTAGGTTACTGGTGGACCTCGTTATCATTTTTAGACCCTATAGACAACGGCATAGCTATTGAGAAGCTCACAGAAATAGTAGTATTAGTCTCTTTAGTTGGTGCCGGTATAAAGATTGATACTCCGCTACTTTGGCGGCTCTGGCGGCCTACCTTACGTTTATTGCTAATCACTATGCCCATCTGTATATTTGCAATGGCAGTGTTAGGTTACTATGCCTTTGGCCTCAGCTTAGGTGCTGCTATCTTACTAGGAGCAGTGCTTGCCCCTACTGATCCCGTATTGGCTTCTAGTATTCAAGTAGGGCCACCGAACACTGGCGGTGAAGACACTACGCGCTTTGCCTTAACCTCAGAGGCTGGTCTCAATGACGGCTTAGCCTTTCCCTTTGTATATTTAGCTATAAAAATAGCCGAGGCCTACGGTCAAGGGCAAGATTTTACTACTGAGATGCTTTGGTCATGGTTTACCCACGATGTACTATGGCAAATCGGTGCCGGAGTCGTTGTTGGTGTGATAGTGGGTAAAATTTTGGCAAAGCTAGTGTTCTCTAAACACACTCTTAATACCACTATATCTCAAGGTTATGTGGTGATTGCCCTTACGTTATTAGCTTATGGCTTGGCGGAATATATCCACAGCTATGGTTTTATAGCGGTGTTTATAGCAGCGTTCACTTTCCGGCGCTCAGAATGCGAACATGACTATCATTACAAGCTACATGACTTTGCCGAGCAGTCAGAAGGCTTACTAATGTCTCTAGTATTAGTAAGTTTCGGTATCTTGATTGGTCAAGGCTTACAGTCTGGAGTGGAATTGACTTGGCGCGTCTATGCTGTCAGTTTTGCTTTTTTAGTACTCATACGTCCCTTAGCTGGCCTCCTTGCCCTATCAGGGTTAAAGATGCATCGAACAGAAAAATATGCTGTGTCAGCTTTAGGTATTCGGGGCATCGGTACTCTGTATTACTTGTCTTACGCTATTAATCAAGGCTATTTCAATGATCAAGATGCACTTAAACTATGGATAGTATGCTCTATCGTCATATTGGCTTCGATATTTATCCATGGCATAAGTGCCCCATGGCTACTAAAAATGACCCCTAATAAGTCTCACCATTGATTGTCACTATTGAAGAAGTTTAATAGTGCAGTTTAATGATGAGGCTAACTGGCTATTGATCAAATAAAGCCAATACTGCTTCCGTCAAAGCGAACTGTCTAATGTCATTGAGCATAGTGACATCGAAATTATGCACAAAGGCAAAAGACAGTTGTCGAGTAGGCTCACACCAAGCTACTGAGCCGTTATAACCCATATGGCCAAAACCTTGTTGTATAGTGTTAGGGTTATTGCTATGACTAACGCTATTTTTACAAACACTAAACAAGCGATGATAGCCCAAGCGCCAATTCATCCTAGCTGGCATGACCGCATCCATACCTGTCTGTTGTACTATTGATAGCTGCTCAAAGGTTTGACTATCTATCAGGATTTTGCCTTGCCAGACACCATCATTAGCGAGCATGGCATAAATAGTCGCTAACGCCTGTGCTGACGCCACACCATTAACCGCTGGCATAACTGCTTGTAGAGTCTGCTGGTCATAGTAATCGATGGGCTGCTTGCTGGCAGGAAATAAAGCTAACTTATAGTTACTAGCATTTATACTACTAGGATCAAAATAAATAGCATTAATTTGACTAGAAGTTAAGGCCGTTTTATCACCCATTGCTAGTCTTTGCCAGCAACCATAACTTGCTAACTTTTGATAAGTAGCTAAAGTAGCTATAGAATCCGCTCTTAAGGTGGGTTTACGGCGTTTACTACTCGGTTGTGACGGTGACAGGCTATTATCAGGAGCTGTAAAGTCTTTAGCCAACTTAGCTACCTCGTTCACTCGCTCGGCTGGTACACCAAAATAACAACTATCTGCTATACCTAAAGGCTCAGTTAAATAATGGCGTAGCGCTGCAGCTAAGCTCATATCTGTAACTTTTTCTATCAATGCCCCCAATATCCAGCCATAGACTAAGGCACTATAAGCACTGTCATAAGCTTTGGCATTATCAGGCTTAGTGATTGCCATGGCAGCAACTTTGCCAACCATCTTATCCCAATCAAGCAAAGTTGCAATGTCCGCCTCGATAGTGTTAATAGCGAATAAGCCCGCTTGATGTGACATCAGCTTTCGTAGGGTAATATCAGCTTTGCCATTAACCGCAAAGGCTGGCCAGTAACTAGCAATCGTCTGGTCATAGTCGAGCAATTGCTGTGAGACTAGAACATGAGCCAAAGTAGCGAGTACTCCTTTGCCAGTAGAAAAATTCAACGCCAAAGTAGTGGCTTGCCAAGGGACATTTTGTTGGGCCATACCGACACTAGCTTGCGCTATACAGCTACCTGCATGATAGACCGCTAGTGCGCCCCCTGCTGGCGCATCATCTAGTTGCAGATCATTCAATAACTGCTGCAAACCTTTCTCGATTTTGAGCTGAGTTGCTTCAGCAACTGTACTAATGTCATTATCAATATTGCTATGGCTAGTTTTATTATCGATCATCATCAAGGCCTTATAGTGTGCAAATAGTATTGAAGCAATAGGGAAGCAATAGGGAAGCAGTATTTAAGCAGTATGGAAGAAATATTTTTAAGGTTAGCACTAGCTATCAATTACGGTTAACGATGGACCGTTAATAGTAAAACAGGCCACCCAAAGGTCACCTGTTTTATAACTAATTCACTACGCGCTATCGCCAACTACTACCGAGGCACTAATAAGCGCTCGTGAGTCTCTCGTTCTAGCATTTTCGTCAACCCGTGACTATAGCCTCTTGCCATCGCCGTTTCCATCTTACGACCACGCAACCAGCCAGCACGTAGAGCGGTTGCTGCACCGACTCTACCACCAGACTTGCAATGCATGGCTATTTTTTTACCTTGATACTGACGCAAGATATTATCAAAGGCTAGTATTTTGAGCTGCTTAAGATCAGCAGCACCATTGATCGCTAACTGCTCATAAGCCATGCCGGCTTGAGTAACTGCTGCACCCTCATCAAAGCTTAACTCCTCATCAGGCTGCAAATTAACGACTAGCTCAACCCCAGCTTTAGCCAACGCTTGAACTTTTTCCTCATCAAGCGCCCCGCAAACGATAGTCTGCTCATCAGGACGATAATAAGGCGTCAGTATAGAGGCCAGATCGATAGAGTTATCCGTGTCAAAATGGTCAGTTTTAATATCCGCAGTTTGCGGACTGCTGGTTTGCCAATCATTATTAGGGTCTTCGTTATTAAGGGCACCATTAGCTAGAGTACTCGTAACAGCCTCAGGGTTAACCTTAGCTTCAGTATTACTTGGGGTATTAGCAGCAGTATCTTGGCTTGGCGAATAGTCTGAGCTTTGGGCAGAATTATCAGGGGTCATAATCATAGTTTTCATGATGGCTAATGGAATTTAAGGCTAATAGCGCCGTGTTTGATTACACAATTGTGGCGCTACTAAGGTGATTATATGAGCATTTAAGCTTTTTTCTCGTCCACTAGAGTCACATGACCGGCAAGATGGGGTTTGTCATTTTTGGCACTGTACAAGCCAAACACACAACTGTCATCAGTACTCTCAAGCTTAGCAATAGGTTCAGCGATCAGCTCTACTTCCGCTGGCAAGAAGATCGGTAGCTTAAAGGATACTTGGGCAGAGCAAGCTTCTGGCAACTCGCCCATCATCGCCAAGCATTTGGCTTTAGACCACATACCGTGAGCGATAGCTTTAGGAAAACCAAACGCACGTGCTGATAGAGGATGTAAATGAATCAAATTAAAGTCACCTGACACAAACGCATAACGGCGACCAATATCTTCAGGAACTTCAAATATTTTATGTACGCCTTTCTCATCTACCATCGGCTTGACGGTTACTGGACGCGGCTTACTTTTAAGGCCAGCATTGTCCTTTTTATCACTACGAGCTAGATAAGTAGAAGTACCTTCCCAAATCACATCTTCTTGCGATTTCACTGTAGTGACAAAATCAAACTGTTGACCTTGCGCATGGTCACGTAGATTATCAAAAGTAACTGATAAGCTAACCGTCTCACGCTCGCCAATCTTACGATACTGAGTGACTAAATTTTCCACATGAACTAAGCCTAACATCGCAAATGGGAACGGCTCTTTGACCATCATATTCATCTGCAGGGCTTGGGATAGCACTGAAAAGTAAGTAATAGGAATCTTACCATCGTCCATAAAACCACAAATCTTGCGGTAGTCGTCAAGGTTGTTTTGGTCAATATGTAAGTTATCGACAGAGTAAGTCGCTTGTGGCAATTGATCTTTGCTAACTTTACCGCTATTACCAATAGGTAATAAGCTTTTTATAATATTGGCATAAGTAGTATGCGCTTTTGGTAGGGCATCAAAATGTTTATCTGACATAAGTTAATCCTAGATAATACGAAGTAAATTTTAGGGCAGCTGGTTACTGACCAGTTGTTAAAAGCTTATCCAATAGTTATTAGCGGGCAATTAGACTGTTATGGTACTCATTTTACAGCATTTTATAGTAGTTTTCATACTAGGTTTTATAGTACGACCGTGCGTATTACAGTGCGCATTACTCAGTCATTATCTTAGCTATAAAGCGCTCGCTAAGCCTTTAAAATAAAATATGACTATCATCAATAACAGCCGTTCGGCCAGCTATCGAGTAGTTTATAGCTTGCAATAATAAACCTAAATACCTACTAGGCTCAGTCAAGCTAAAGGCTTTTTAATCTTTATAATAGTATTAATTTTTATCTTTATAATTATAATTATATGAAAAAAGCCACCCACAGGCAGCTTTATCAATATTAATTAACAAATTTTTGGTAAGTATTTATTACTACTAGAGCCATTTTAAGCAATGATAATCCAATCAGTTACTCAAAATCTAGGCTCAGCAGCGTTTAGCTAAGTGCGGTAAGACTAGGCACCTAACAAGCTTTGACCACAAACCCGTACTGTATTGCCATTGAGACCACCAGAAGCTGGAGAAGCTAACCAAGCGATAGTTTCAGCAACATCTATTGGTAGTCCGCCTTGACTCATAGAGTTCATCCGGCGACCCGCTTCACGGATAGCAAAAGGAATCACTTCAGTCATTTGAGTCTCAATAAAGCCTGGGGCTACTGCATTAATAGTAATACCTTTATCACCACTTGCTAACTGTTTAGCAGTAGCATCTACTAAGCCAATAACGCCAGCTTTTGAGGTAGCGTAGTTAGTCTGACCTAAGTTACCAGCGATACCTGAAATTGATGAAACGCAGACTATACGGGCATCTTGATTGACAACGTCATGGCTAAGTAGATATTTATTAAGTTTGGCAATACTAGCCAAATTAATATTAATAACCATATCCCACTTTTGCTCATCCATATTGGCTAGAGTTTTGTCACGCGTGATGCCAGCATTATGGATAATAGCATCCAGTCCGCCACGCTTTTGCGCTGCATCTGCGATCTGCTCTCCAGCATCATCAGTAGTAATATCAACCAATAAAGTTGAGCCACTAATCTCGCTGGCTACTTTTTGTAAGTCCGCTTGTTGTTGTGGGACATCTAAACAAATAACGTGTGCTCCTTCACGAGCTAGTACCCGAGCGATAGCTTCACCAATACCACGACTGGCACCAGTCACAAGCATAGTCTTGCCGCCTAACGGTTGAGTCCAATCGATATCGATAGCGGTGCCATTACCCACTCGGATCACTTGACCTGATACATAAGCTGAGCGCGCTGAAGTAAAGAATCTTAAAGTTGAATCTAAATTCTGTTCAGCACCTTGAGCCACATAGATAAGTTGAGCAGTAATACCGCGTTTGAACTCTTTACCTACTGACTTGATAAAACCTTCAAGTGCTCGTTGAGCCAAAGCCGTTTCGATATCGTCGGCAGCTTCTGGCGGACGACCGATAATGACTACTCGTCCTGAACGTTCAACGCGACGCGCAACGGCATGAAAGAATTCATAAACTTGCTTAAGCTCACTAGCGTTACTGATATTACTAGCGTCAAATAATAGAACTTTGTACTTGTCTTCACCACTAGTGCTGGCTTTAGCTTCCATGCCAGCATCAGCAAGCGCCTCTTTAATACCATCGTCGCTATTAACAAAAACTTCGACATGCATCTCTGATAAAATTCGAGCGATAGCTTGGCTGACACGACTATCATCGCCAGTAGCTGAACCAATCAGCGCACTACCACGTACCAAACGCTGACCACTCTCAAACCTATCTAAACCTACTGGTAGTGGTAATCCTAAATTTTTTGCAACTTTTTTGCCAATAGACGATTTAACAAAATTGCCATAACGGTCTGACATAACATAATCCTGTGGTTGAGATCAAAAGGGTGAAAATTAAGGGGCTAAACATATAAAGGTGATAGTTAGGCTCTGTTAAATACTGACAAATTTATATGGCTAATAGCAGATAGCTTAGCAAATTTATATTTCACAAGAGCGACAAAACCCAGATAATTATAATAATAATTTGTAAAACTTTTTGATAAACGACTTTTTACTAATTAGGGTTACTGGGGCGTATGCAACTTTTGCCAGCATCTACTGCTAAATAAAGCTGTGGAGTAATCAATACTGGTGAGTGAGTTTTAAACTTTATCAACTATACACGCCCCTACTAGACATGTCCAAAAAACAGCCTTGTCTATAGCAATCTGTAAACAAACCAGTATACAAGATAGCCCACTAGCTTATCATCACCTTAGCAAGGCTTGTGTTAAAATCAAGCCTATAGGTTATAGCTTATGTGAATAACGATAACAATATATTATTAAAACTGCCATTATGCAACTTTGGTTATAGATACTGAGTAGTTCTGTAGCGCTATATTTTTACTCTCTCCTAAGGATCATTTTTTTGCAGTGTTAATTTATGGTTACTTACAGCACTACAGCCGTTACTCGATTTGCTAAAGACCTACAATAGCATGATAAAAACTTATTATTATAGGCAACTATAATATTCACCATTATTAGGGCTGCTCAACGTTTGCTATTCCATTAATCCGACTATTATGTTTATTTTGGCTTATGAACGTTTTTAACAAGCCATCTTTGGTCTACTATTAATAATATGATATGCAAAGCAAAATATTGGATACCTACTGGATACTTAATGGCTTGATGCTAGCAACTTACTGTTGACCAGTTGATTTATGATGCTAAGCCTATCGCCCTTATCTATACTACTGTTTACTTTATAAAACTAGAAGCATAGCGCATGACTTAGTAGCTTTATATATTTTTTATATGACCTGATATACAGCCTGCATTTTTAACTTTGTACAATTAACTATATCTATATACCTAAGGAACCTATTATGAGTAACCCAAAAGACAGTCCAGTCATCGACAGTACCGTAGTAAAAAAAGGGGCCGTAGCTACTGCTAGTAAAACGGTTACTACCCCAAAAACTGAGGATAAAGATAATAGCGCCCATTACGACTCTATTGCTGAACTCAAACAAGCTACTGATATTGTTGATGCTGTTGGCAAACCGGTGCAAGAAACTGCTGAAAGTGATCAAGCGGCTAAAAAAGCCAAACTAAAAGACCAATTGATCAGTGAAGCTAAAGAGCTTGAACAAAATACTACTGTTGAGAGTGTTAATAAAGCAGCGAAATCAAGCGCAGCTGACACTGACAAAGATAGTCAAACCACTGATACAGTAGATGCTGATAAAAAAGCCAGTGCAAAACCTGACAGTAACAGTAATGATGACAAACAACTAAAAAAAGCTAGCAATAGTAAAGAAGAGCCGAAACCAGCAGAGAAAGCAGAGCCGAAACCAGAACAAAAAGACGATAGCAAGCAACAAAAAACTACCGCTACTGATAGTTCTGCGACTAAGCGTTCTACTGAGGAAAGTGCTACGGATAAAAGTACGGCTGCTAAGAGCCCTGCCCCTAAGAAAAGCACTGCAAAAGTGGTCTCAGGCCAGCATCGTGTAGCTATCTTAGGTGGTAACCGTATTCCTTTCGCACGCTCTAATGGCGCTTATTCAGAGGCTAGTAATACTGATATGCTTACTGCGGCCTTTAACGGCTTAATCGAGCGTTATAACTTGCAAGATGAGTTATTAGGTGAAGTAGTTGCCGGGGCAGTCATTAAGCTTAGCCGTGATATTAACTTGACTCGCGAAGCCGCCCTAAATACCGCATTAAATCCACAAACACCTGCTTATGACATCTCACAAGCTTGTGGTACAGGCGTACAAGCAACCTTCGCTTCAGCGAACAAAATTGCTTTGGGTATCATCGATTCAGCCATCACTGGCGGTGTGGATACTACCTCAGATGCTCCTATTGCTATTGGTGATGGCTTGCGTAAAGTCCTATTAAAGCTGGGCTCTGCCAAAAATATGAAGCAACGTCTTCAAGCATTAAGCAAGTTTGATCCGAAAGATTTAATCGATGCGCCACAAAATGGTGAGCCACGTACGGGCCTATCTATGGGCGACCATCAGGCGATTACTACGCTTGAGTGGAATATCAGCCGCGAAGACCAAGATGAGCTAGCCTTTAACAGTCATAAAAACTTAGCACGTGCTTACGATGAAGGTTTCTTTGACGATTTATTAACGCCTTATAAGGGCTTAACTCGTGATAATAACTTACGCCCCGATTCAACTATAGAAAAACTGGGTAAATTGAAGCCAGCCTTTGGTAAGAACAATGCCAATCCAACTATGACAGCGGCCAACTCAACCCCATTAACTGATGGTGCTTCTTGTGTACTATTATCTAATGAAGATTGGGCTAAAGAGCGTGGACTTAAGCCGTTAGCTTATATCGTTCATCAAGAGACCGCAGCGGTAGATTTCATCGGTAAATCTGGTGATAAAGAAGGTTTATTGATGGCTCCTGCTTATGCAGTGCCACGTATGCTTGAGCGTGCAGGTCTGACTCTACAAGATTTTGACTTCTATGAGATCCATGAAGCCTTTGCCTCACAAGTATTGTCTACTATGGCAGCTTGGGAAGATGAAAGCTTCTGTAAACAGCGCTTAGGTCTTGATGCACCTTTAGGCTCGATAGACCGTAGCAAACTAAACGTTAACGGCTCATCACTTGCTGCCGGACATCCTTTTGCCGCTACGGGTGGTCGTATATTAGCCACTGCTGCTAAGCTACTTGATCAAAAAGGCTCAGGCCGTGCGCTAATCTCAATTTGCGCTGCTGGTGGCCAAGGAGTTACTTGTATCTTAGAGAAGTAAGCTTATAGGATAGAATATTCGCCTACTGTTATTTACCCTTTAATCGCCTGATTAGAGGGTATTTTTTTGTCTACGGTTGAAGCTGTCATCGCTTGATGGTTATACTAATTAGGCGTTAACAGACAAGCGCTTATTACCCAGCAGCTTTGAAGGTATACTATATAAGTAGAGCTGAAAACCATAGACTAAGTCTAAGTCCGCTATTAGGAGTTTATTATGGCTAAGATACCCTCATCCATTGATCCAAAATCATTGACCGTACAAGAGCTTAGCGAACTAAGCGCCGCTGAATGTGATAACTTTATTGAACGAATGGATAAGGAAGTTTTTGATGATGAGCTACGCCGTAAGATGCATCAGGATTTGATCGATGATTATGATGAAGAGCTCGAAAACGAGATAGATGACTACATAAATGACTCTCGTTTTGATGGGTTAGTGATGACTGAACAAGAAAAGCTTGATCGCCGAACTTATTTTCAACAGTTAGTGCGCCTACAGCGCGAGCTGATAAAACTACAAGATTGGGTAGTTGATCGCGGTGAGCGTATTGTAGTAATCTTTGAAGGACGTGATTCAGCTGGCAAAGGCGGTGCTATCAAACGTATCACTCAGCGCTTAAACCCACGTGTTTGTAGAGTCGCAGCTTTGCCCGCCCCTACCGAACGTGAGCAAACCCAATGGTATTTTCAGCGTTATGTTGCTCATTTACCAGCGGCCGGTGAAATTGTATTATTTGATCGCAGCTGGTATAACCGCGTAGGTGTTGAACGAGTGATGGGCTTTTGTACCGATGCACAGTATGAGGAGTTTTTTCAGTCGGTGCCAGAATTTGAGCGCATGCTAGTACGTTCAGGTATACGCTTAGTCAAGTATTGGTTTTCGATCACTGATGATGAGCAACATTCACGCTTTATGAGTCGTATTCATGATCCTCTTAAGCAATGGAAACTGTCAGCGATGGACTTACAATCTCGTCGGCGTTGGGAAGATTATACTAAAGCTAAGGAGACTATGTTTGAGCGTACCCATATTCCAGAAGCTCCATGGTGGGTAGTCGAGGGTAATAATAAAAAACGTGCCCGTCTTAATTGTATTGCTCATCTACTAGAGCAGATACCTTATGACGATGTCCCTCGTGATGAAGTTCAACTACCTGAACGCAAGCGTGATGATGAATACTATCGTGAGCCTATTCCTGATGATATGTATGTACCTCCACGCTATTAGCATTTTTAGCCAATAAAACAGCTATTATTTTCCCATCATTTAAGTAAAAGAAATAATAGCTGCTAAGCTGTAAATCATAGTGCCCCTACTAACTTATACATTGAGGAACTAACTGGTATTTAGCAGCTATGTAATATTTAGCACTGATAGCTAGGACTACTAGTCAGCAATTAGCAATCACATAGTATAAGTCGCTTGCTGGCTATCAAGTTTACCGGCCAGCAAACGCTCAACTTCGTTTTTGATCTTCTGGCCACTAACATCTTTGCCTATTTGTACCGCAAAACCTGCCGGACGATTGGCCTGAGCCTTACGATTAAGCCAAACCACTTTGCCATTCATCGGCAACCGCTCACTAGAATTAGGTAGTGTCACGGCAACAAATACTTCATCACCCAATTGCTGAATGCGCTCGCTTACTACAAATAATGCTCCATTATCTACAAAAGATAAGTAGCTGGCATACAGCATTGCTATATCTGTAATATGACAACTAAGAATTCCACCGCGACTTGGCATTACCATCGTTAGCTCCTAATATAAAAGATAGGTTTAAGCTTGGTTTATGACCAGCCTTAATCATTAAAATACTTAGTTACTGCTGTGCTTAACTAGCATAGATAAGCTTATAACTGTGCTAACTGCTGCATCAGCTTATCATAGGCGAATTTTTCTTGCACATTTTGTTGTAGAGCTATCTTCACTTGCTGTAGTTGGTACAGCATAGCTTCAAGCGCAGCCTCACTAGGCTGATAAGTGGTGATAGCTTTTGGCAACTCTATATCTTGCTGACTGCTTGTTAGCCCTAAACAGACCCGCTGAATATCCAATATCATCATTTCAGTCAACTTTATAAAATCAGCTATATCCAGCTGACTCTGCCAGTAATCACTAGCTGCTATAGCGCTACGTTTGCCACTACGTAAGGCTTGCCATGTGGTTAGCCAAAGCGCGCGCTTACTATACCAAGCGGCTTGCGCTAAATCTATTGCCGCTAACGGAGCGCCATTAGCCAACTGCAATAACTGCGCTATTTGCGAAGATCCAATAGCTTCACGGTTAATAGTGCTACCTAGAGCTTGGGTAACATAATGCTGGGCAGCGCTAGCTTCTATTTGTTGCAATGGCAGCTGCTGCACCCGACTCTTAATAGTAGGTAGCAGCTGAGTTGGCGTATCACTGATTAGGAACAAATGCACTTGCGCTTGGGGTTCCTCAAGGGTTTTTAGTAGAGCATTAGCAGCAGCAATAGTCATCTGTTCGGCATAATCTAAGACACAAATACGTATACCCTGCCCACCTTGATAGATAAAAGGTTGCAAGGCACGAATATCGTCAATTTTTATGGTGAAGGAAGCTTTAGCAATCGCTTTGGCCGACTTTTTGCCGGTTTTAGTTGCCAGCTCAGCGGCTTGACTGCTGTTGGCGCTCGCCACACTAATAGGCATTTGCGCTAATGGCAGTACTTGTAAGCTTGGATGGGTACCTGATCTGAGCCACTGGCAACTGACACAATGACCACAAGCGCCAGCTGGATGTTGATCACGCTCTCGACATAATAGCCAAGCCACTAATCGCCAGACAAAAGCGCGCTTGCCCATACCTTGCATGCCAGCCGCTAATAAGGCATGTGGTAAAGATGATGATGGCGACAACACTCGTGCTGTTATTTGCTGCCATAATTGGTGTTGCCAAGGTAATAGCTCTGCAAAATAAATGTCGTCGGTAATCTCGTCCACGCTTGATATCCCTTTATTCTTTTAATCTAGCTAAATGCAAAATATATTGCGCCGCTGACTACTATCATTTTTGGCTAGTATTAATGTTTATAGTGATGTTCTTAAATACTAGTATTGATAATAAAGCAGATATTTACTTAGGCTATTTACTGGCCAGTATAGTCTTTAAAGTTAGCTAAACTCATAGCATTTAAGCGTTCTAAATCTTCCTGAGTATCTACTCCTGCTGGCAGCTTGAGGGTTGCTGCTTGGATAGCAATTGCGCCCCCATTCTCCAAAACGCGTAGTTGCTCTAGGCTCTCTAGGGTTTCTAAGGCGGTAGGTAGCCAATGTACAAACTGCTGCAGTAAGCTGACTCGATAAGCATATAAGCCTAAATGACGCTTAGCATTTTGTGGTGATGCTGCTGTTACTTGTAGGTTTTCTGCCAAAGCACTATCACGATCACAAGGAATTGGGGCGCGGCTAAAGTACAATGCCCGCTGACACTCAGCAAGGTTAGTACTACTATCAGGACTATTTCCGGACTGATAGCTACTAGGGTAAGTAGCGCTTACTACTTTGACTACTGAAGGTCGTCTAAAGGTTTCGTTATCTTCAATAAGCTCATACAAAGTTGCCATAACACTAGCTTCATCTCGTACTAGTAAATCTTTGACTTGCTGCAACAATGATGGGGGTACTAAAGGCTCATCGCCTTGCATGTTGATGACGATATCTTGCTGTGCCCAACCCTTTATAGCGGCCACTTCTGCCAAACGATCGGTGCCAGATATATGGTCACTACGAGTCATCACTACTTCAAACCCAGCATCACGACAAACCTCAGCGATACGTAAGTCATCAGTAGCAATGCACATGTCATCAGCGAAATCTGCCGCTTTTGCTTTTTCAGCGACCCAAAGTATCATTGGTTTACCGTGAATAGCTAATAACGGCTTACCAGGTAGACGAGTACTTTTAAAGCGCGCAGGAATGACGATATGAGTCTTAGCAGGCGGTGAGACGATCGACATGATTGAATCCTATTTTTTTGAGATCTGTTTTTTGAAATGATGATAGTGGCAGCAAGCTATTATAAATCATTGCATTTCGATCAATACTGACTATAGCTTCAGCCCCAGACTATTTAATTGCTGCTGTAGCTCATCATAGCAACTAGCCGATAGCTTAGCAGTCACTGGTAATACCCAAATTCTAGCAAGCAAAGCTTCAATGTCAGTTTTGCTTACCGTTGAGGCGGGCATACTCAGTTGATCGGCCAATAGCACGCTTATTTTTACTGCATCCTTACTAGTGACAATAATAGGATACTGCTGATACTGCAATAAATCTGCCAACTCAAAGTCATAGTGGTCAGGGTAAGGGTGAGCGATCACTACTAACCCTAAGCTCTCAGCAGTAGCAAAGAATCGCTGCGGATAGCCGATACCACTAACCGCATGTACAGTGCTACCTGCTACAGGCGCATCACTCTGTATTATCAGCGAAGAAGATTGCTCATTGCAATTATTAGCGACTGAACTGCCCCGCAACGCCCGCAAAGTATTCGGCTGCAACTGCATAGTTAGATGATGAGCGGCAAACTCAGAGTCAGCACTATCGAGCTTTTTATGCTCAATAACCGTCGCCCCATTGAGCCTTGCCAGCGGCTCACGCAAAAACCCAGTAGGTAATAGCTGCTGATTGCCAAAGCCGCGAGCCACATCGACTACTATCCACTCTATATCTCGCTGCAAGGCATAATGCTGCAAACCGTCATCAGCGATTATTAGCTGTAAGTCAGGATGCGCTTGCAATAAAGTAGCAATGGCTTGCTGTCGATTCGGGCATACCGCCATCGGCACCCCAGTCATACTGACGATCAAACTAGGCTCATCCCCTACTTCATTTGGCAAGCTAGTCCTAGTCACTAGAGCTGGCATCTTATCACTATCACCACCATAGCCACGACTGATCACACCCACTCGTAGCTTGTGCTGTTGTAGATAATCAACTAATGCCATAATGAGCGGAGTCTTACCACTACCGCCAACAGTAATATTACCAATTACCATTACTGGAATAGGCGCACGGTAGCTTTGCAACCAGCCAAGCTTATAGCCTTGACGACGTATTAGACTCAGCAAACCATACAGCCAACTCAGGGGCAATAGTAACCATAGCCAAAGCGCTTGACGTTGCCATGCCTTAGTAATCGCCGTCTCCAGACTCATCTACTAACTCTCACTCAATTATCCAGTTGGTTGGTCGCTCAGTTAATATTTTGTCGCACTATTTAATGGTTATAAACCTTTAACTGTGCCAGCGTTTATTACTTAACTCACTACTGAACTATGCCATTACTTAAAGTCACGCTCATACATCTGCGCATAGTAACTCTTATTCTGTAATAGCTCGTCATGAGTACCAATCTCCACAATCCTACCGTTATCTAGTACGGCAATGCGATCGGCGGACTCAATAGTAGTCAGACGATGGGCAATCACTAAAGTAGTACGATCTTTCATAACGTTATCGAGGGCTTGTTGAATATAATGCTCGGACTCATTGTCCAAAGCACTAGTAGCCTCATCTAATATGAGAATAGGTGAGTCTTTTAGCAAAGCACGGGCAATAGATAAGCGCTGACGCTGACCACCAGATAACTGTAGGCCTTCAGCACCTATTTCACTTTGATAGCCTTGTGGCATCTTAGTAATAAAGTCATGAGCAAAGGCATCTTTGGCAGCTCGTTCTACCTCAGCTTGCGACTTACTGGCCAAACTACCATAAGCAATATTATTAAATACCGTAGTATTAAATAATACTACTTGTTGATTGACCATAGCAATCTGTGAGCGCAGGCTCTCCAAAGTGATGTCTTCAATAGCCATACCATCCATAGTGATCTGCCCTGAAGTGGTGTCCAAGGTACGAGTCAATAGATTAACTAATGAGGACTTGCCAGCACCACTTCGGCCCACCAACGCGATGGTTTCGCCAGCACGGATATCTAAGCTGAAATCTTGTAAGGCAACAGTTGAATCGGGATAGACCAAACTGACTTTTTCCAGCTTAATCTCACCAGAAAGTACCGGACTGAGTACACCAGTGTTTTGCTCTTCAGGCTCATCTAGTAGCGCAAATATAGACTCACCAGCGGCGAGGCCTTTTTGCAGCTTTTGATTGATATCGGTTAATGAGCGTACTGGCTTACTAAGTAGCCCTGCAGCAGCAATATAAGAGATGAATTCTCCTGCTGAGATATTATCAATCACTGCAGGGCGCAAAGCTAACCATACCACCACCGACATCGCTATCGCCATTAATAGCTGCACAGCTGGGGTGTTGATACTGTTGGTCACCACTATCTTCATACCTTGGCGCAAGTTGCGCTTAGAAGTATTATCGAAACGTTGCGCTTCGTAGGCTTGACCGCCATAATTTTTGACAACTTGATAACCCGTGACGACCTCATTGGTAATATGACTGACATCCCCCATTGTCTGTTGAATATCTTTTGAGAGGGTTAAATAGCGTTTTGAGGCAACCCGAATAAGCCATAGTATAGGCGGTAACACTAAAAATAAAATTAGAGTTAAACGCCAGTTGCTATATAGCAAAAAGCCAATCAACGCTACTACTGTCAAGCCATCACGTAGCAGAGTCTTCATTGAGTCAGTACTAGCTGCGGTAACTTGCTCGACGTCGAAGATAAGTTTAGAGGAAATAGTACCAGAAGGATTGGCTAGATAAAATGAGCTAGGTAAGCGCAAAAGTTTATTAAATACTTGCACGCGCAGCTCATAGACTAAGTTACGCGACACTAGAGCCGTATAATAGTTACCCAAAAAGCTACCCACACCCCGTACGAAGAACAACAGCACAATAATCAGCGGAAACAGATTTTGTTTTGCTTGGTCATTTTGATTAATGGCGTCGGTGATGTATTGTAATAGTTTAGCAATCCAAATCTCAGTACCAGCATTGATAGCGAAACCAATGATCGTCAATGCTAGCGCCCACCAGTAAGGCTTTAGATAAGCTAGCAGACGGAATAGAGTTTTATGCTTAGGAGGGGACGGTAGCAGTAATTCCGACTCTTGCGGATTATTAGCAGAGGTTTTGATTGTATCAGCTTGCAAAGATTGGCTCATAGAAGCCTCAGTTTAAATAATGTTTTGTGAGTTTTTCACTTATATAAGGTGGTTAGTCCAATGCAAACCACAGCAATAGCGAGTGACTTATACAATTAATAAATTATGACTAATAGCCTAGGATTAACCCAATAAACCATAAGACATAAAGTTAGCAAAAGCACTAGATTGTAGCATTCCACTATTTACGCTATATTGCTTTAATATAACGGTTATTGACAATATTTAGCGGCAGCTATTATTCATATATCAATTATATATAAAGGCTACGCGGTGTTGAACAGTCATCAATGATCAGTCATCAGTGCCGATAATTAATACTGCTCTACTATTTAAGCTTAAAATATTCAAGCTTAAAAACCCTAGCTTGCCTGCCACATCCATTACTAGGGCTTGATGAGATGGCTATCTGTTAGCCAAAACATCTATCATTAAGCTTAATGCTGTGCCGCCAACTGTTCAATCAAAGCCACTAATTGCTGTTGATCATGGAAAAATATCTCTACGCTACCTTGACCATCTTTTTTATGTTTAAGCTTAACTTCAGCTCCCAACGCATCCGTTAAACGCTGAGTCATACGCTGAGCGTCGTGGCTTACTACTGCCGCCACAGGATCAGCTTTTACTGGAGGTTGTAAAATAGATTTAACCAATTTTTCAGCTTCACGAACGGTCATACCACCATCAATAATTTTCTGAGCAATAATCGGTTGTTGTTCTGAGGATAGGGCCAATAGCGTGCGAGCATGACCCATATCTAAAGCGCTATTGGCTAAATGGTCTTTAACTGTGTCATGGAGCTGATTTAGGCGTAGTAGATTGGATACTGTAGTGCGGGCTTTACCAACCACTTCGGCAATCATCGCATGACTCATGCCGAATTCTGTATGGAAACGTTGTAGAGCAGCGGCTTGCTCAATCACCGATAGATCTTCACGCTGAATATTCTCAATCAACGCTAAGGCAATAGCTAACTCATCAGACAACGCTCGTTCAATCGCTGGAATGACCGCTTTACCTGCCATTTTTGCTGCACGCCAACGCCGCTCACCAGCAATAATTTCGTGAGTAACTATAGCCGTGCTTTTATCTTCAGTTGCTAGCAATGGTCGAATAACAATAGGCTGCATCACCCCATGCTGCTCAATAGAAGAAGCTAGTTCTGCCAATGCAGTCTCACTCATATCACGACGGGGCTGGTATTTCCCTGCTTGCAACTTCATCACATCAATCTGTATCAGACTGATCTGATCTTCACTAGCGCCAGTATCAATCTGACTACGTACTTTAAGAGTGCTAGCTTTACTATTAGCACCACTATTACGTACTGTACGAGTGCGATTAGCCGCCTTTGCAGTTTTACTGTCGGTTTTAGTACTTAGTGTATCAACGGCTGACTGCTCAGCGCTCCCATTACTACCTTTAGTAGGCTTAGAGTCGATAGCCTCTGACGAGACACTTAATGCTGTAGCTGGCAAGGTTTCTTCTACTGCTAGGTCATGATGCACAACCCTATCATCTCGTAAAGCAGAGGCGGTGATTTGCTTTTCTTTTTTGATTGATCCCAATAGGGCATCTAGACCTCGATTGGCAGCCAAACCTCGTTTTTTCGCCATGATTACCTATCCTTTAATACTAAAATAAAAGCCGCTTGCTGGTTAATAACGGCTTACTAATGACTACAGTAGTTACTGCTAAATATGTTCGCCACTTAATCCGTTATTTAGCGGGTTTTTTTGGGCTTTGCTTAATCACTTCTGCTGCCAGTTGTTGATAGGCCATCGCCCCTTTTGAGCTTTTATCAAACATCAATATCGGCATGCCATGGGCAGGCGCTTCTGCCAAACGAATATTTCTTGGGATATGGGTTTTGTACATGATATCGCCAAAATGGGCTTGTAGCTCAGCAGAAACATCGTTGGCTAAAGTGTTACGAGCATCAAATAAGGTTCTGACTACACCGCGTATATATAGAGGTGGGTTCAGCTCTGTCAAACGCTCGATAGTCTGCGATAGATCGGCTAAACCTTCTAGTGCATAATATTCGCACTGCATCGGAATAATCACGCTGTCAGTAGCAATCAAAGCGTTAATAGTCAACAAGTTCAAGCTGGGCGCACAGTCCATAACAATATAATCATAGGCCTTTTTTTGCGCTTGCTGTTGATCAGCTACTAATACCTGCATAGCTGTCTTTAATAATTCGTGACTATTGGTCTGCCCCATCAAGGTAATATCCATACCCGCCAGCTCACGATTGGCACCGATTACATCGAAACCTGCTGGACTTCTGACGGTGGCTTGCTGCAAGGAAACCCCATCGAGCAGAACGTCAGCTATAGTCAGCTCCAAATCGTTCTTGTCCAAGCCTGTCCCTGAGGTTGCATTGCCTTGTGGGTCTAAGTCAATCAGCAGTACACGCTTGCGCTTGGCCGCCAAACTGGCCGTCAAATTTACCGCCGTTGTGGTCTTACCAACGCCGCCTTTTTGATTGGCAATTGCTATGATTTCCATACACTCACTCAATTTGATTAATTTGGCGCTTATCACTAGCGCCTGTTTTATTATTAATAGGTTTATTCTACTCGGCAGTATACTTGCTCTACAGCGGCGCACTTAGTAGTATCACCCTAACTTTAACGTTAAAAACAGCTTATAAAACGGGCTATCAGCAAAAGCTGGTTAGTCGAACTATTAAACAGGCAGTAGCATACGCTAGCCTATTTTAAATAGTTCAATCAAATGCCGACTGTCATCTAAACCAGGAACCGTTAACTTAATCGTATCAATTTGCCACTGTTGATCTAACGCTTGCAACTCTTCAATAGTTGGCGCTTTACCTTTCATAGCACATAAATGACCACTTGCAGCTAGCTTTAGCTCAGCAGCCAATACAAAATCAGTCAAACTAGCAAAAGCCCTAGAAGTTACTACATCATATTGTCCTTCATGGGCTTCAATACGTGTGGCAATTGGCTGTACATTATGTAAACCAAGCTCACTACTGACTTGCTTAATAAAACGAATCTTTTTTTGATTGCTATCAAGAGCGCTACACTGGCGTTCAGGCTGACAAATAGCAATAATAACTGCTGGTAGTCCAGCGCCTGTACCGATATCCAACAAAGCCCCAGCTGGCAAATGCGTTATAATAGCCAAGCAATCGATAACGTGCTTAATTAAGGCCTCTTTAGGCTCAGTAATAGCCGTCAGATTATAAGCTTTGTTCCATAATAGTAGCTGGTCTAAGTACAATAACAATTGACGCTGTTGATTATGGTCTAATGACAAACCCAACGACTGTATTGCTTGCGCTAATATATCAGCTAAATGAGGCAATTGTGCAGCAATTTTTACAAACCCAGTAGTGTCGATAGCCATGTTGGCCTGCTGACTCGCTGCTTGATTGGTAGTATTATTCGAGGGTGTAAAAGGGCTTTTAATAGCGCCATTAGCAGAAGCTGACATACAACGAGTTATCCTGTTTTGACACGTGAACCGACTATTTTATCATGCAGGCTGCCCCTTGAATAGTTGCAGATTGCCTCAATGTCCGACATCTTATACTATCTACGCTTAGATTGACGATTTATTCGGTTTTAATCCTCTTTACAAGCTAAAAACCGTACTAGTAGACCTACTGATTTTAGCCTCTATAGTAGTTTTACTTACTCAATGTTTAATGCTACGACTTTTAACCTTTAACAACGCAAGCTTTATCTACTAAGCTTTACAAATTTTGAGATAGTTTACCGCTTATGATTGAACAGCCTTACACCGCGATGACCCAAACATCAGCTAACACTGATATTAATGATAGGCTCACTAATGATACAGCTATAACAGAAACTATAGTCGCTGAAGTGAGTTCGGCAGCTGAGTCATTACCGCATCCTATTTTGGCAGAAGTCAATGACCGTTGCTTTATCTCAGAGGAGCATCTAAAACGCTATACTGACCCCAGCCAACTGCCGACAGACACTCGTACGGCAGATGATCTAGACGTGGGTTTTGGTCAGCAGCGTGCTATTAAAGCCTTACGGACAGCTTTAGATATTAATGCTAGTGGCTATCATGTGTTCGCTGCTGGTGAGAATGGCTTAGGTAAGCGCACTATTATCACGCGTTTGCTACAACGCATTGCTAGTGATGCACCAACGCCTGATGATTGGGTCTATGTGCATAACTTCACTGACCCACGTAAGCCTTTGGCCTTACGACTGCATACCGGACAAGGGCTACTATTACAGCAGCAAGTCAATACCTTGTGGCAACAAGCCAGCAAGCGCTTGAATCAACGTTTCCGTAGTGATCACTATCAAAGTAAAATAGAAGCCATTAACAATACCTCCCAGCAGCAAGAAAGCCAAGCTTATGAGGCACTCAATGCTGAAGGCAAAGCTTATGACTTAACCCTGAGCTTTCGACCTTATGATAATAAAGCAGTCTTTGTCCATCCTAGCCAGCTAGCAACTTCGTCTGATAGCTCGGCAGCTGACAATGCCATGACTGCTGAGTCAGTAACTGAGCAAAGTTACGAGAGTAAGCTGGATAACTTCGTCCAAAAAAACCACATGCAAAAGCGTCTTAGCCAGCTGACTATCACTTTAGAGCAATTAGAAGATGAAGCCAACGCTAGTATTGAAACGCTACATCGTGACATAGCGCAGCGTGCTCTTGAGCCTCTATTCACCCCTCTTTATGAGCAGTTTTCGGCTCAGCCACTAGTAATAGACTATTTAAAAACGATGCTTGCCGATATGATTACTCATGTTGAGCGTATCGTTAATGCCGATGATGAGAAATTTGTCGCAGCAGTATTGGGGGCTACGCCTAGCCGTTATACCGTGAACGTTATGGTCAGTCACCAGCCTGATGAGGGTGTACCGGTTATCTTTGAGAACTTACCCACTCATCTCAATCTATTAGGTCATGTTGAGCAAGTCACACAATCAGGGACGGTTATTACTGATGTCAGTATGATACGGGCTGGCGCTTTGCATCGTGCTAATGGCGGTTATTTATTACTCGAAGCTAGCCAAGTTCTTGAGCATCCTTATGCTTGGCAAGGGCTAAAGCGTGCTTTGCAGACTCGTAAAATAAAACTATCAAGCCTTGAACAAATTCTGGCATTGACTGGTAGCTTATCGCTAGAACCATCGCCTATTGAGCTTGATATAAAAGTAATCCTGTTAGGAGAAGCTGATTTATATTATGAGTTATTAGAGCTTGAGCCTGAGTTTGATGCGGTGTTTAAGATTCGTGCTGACTTCCATGATGATGTCATCCGTACTAGCGAGCACGAATTAGCGCTAGTGGCTAAAATGGCTGATATTATTGATTATGCTGACCTTTGCCCTTTTGATAGTGAGGCACAAGCTACTTTACTAGAGCACTTAAGCTTACAAGCTGAAGACCAAAACCGCTTGAGCCTACATAGTGATCGTCTCATCAAGCTATTGCATGAGTCCAACCGCCATGCCCGCTTACAAGATCAGGAGATAGTCACCGCTAGCCATGTTATCCAAGCCATCGCTGATATGGATGAGCGCTCAGGATACTTGCGTGACTTGTATTGGCAGGAGCTCAAAAACGGTCAGCAACTTATAAATACTGATGGCGGAGCTGTCGGACAAGTCAATGCGCTGACCGTAGTCAGCTATGCTGATAGCGAATTTGGCATGCCCGCACGTTTGACCGCCTTGATTCAGCCTAATATTGGTACTGGTGATATTTTAGATATCGAGCGTGATGTCGAACTGGGCGGTAGCTTGCATGCCAAAGGTATGCTGATTATGACTAGCTATCTGCGTGCCTTGTTCAGTCAGCATCATGCGCTGAACTTTAGTGCCTCCTTAGCCTTTGAACAAAGTTACGCTCATATTGATGGTGACAGCGCTACGGTTAGCGAAGCTTGTGCCCTACTCTCAGCACTGGCCAACGTCCCTATTAACCAAGCCTTTGCTATTACTGGCTCGATGAACCAGCTAGGTGAAGTTCAAGCGGTTGGCGGCATTAATGCTAAGATCGCCGGCTTCTTCGATGCCTGTCGTGAGCAAAGCTTAACTGGTCAACAAGGGGTAGTGATTCCAATGGCCAACGTCAAGCACTTGATGTTACGTGATGATATTATTGAGGCAGTCGCAGCCGGACAATTCTATGTCTATGGGGTCAATACTCTTAGCGAAGCACTGACGCTAATGACTGGACTGCCTATCGATACTATGAACAAAAAAGGCCGCTATCGTAAAGAGACTTTATTTGGTAAAGTATTGCAGCGCTTGATGTTATGGGATGAAAATCAAGCCAACGCTAATGCCGATGATCTAGAAGATAAAAAGTCTAAGAAAAAGAAAGCGGCAAAGAAAAAAGATAAAAACAAGAAAAAGTCTAAAAAAAAACCTGAAGATAAAGCAGTTGACTTAGATCAAAAAAACCACGGTAAAGCTGAGAATGATGAGGGTGATATGCACTCTAAACAGCCCCATGCAGATAATACTTCCGCTTAAGCTAAAAGGTCAGTAATCTAGCCTAGACGCTACTGAGATTTTCTGCGCTGATAAAATCATCTAGCGCTAAGCCAGATTAATCTATAAAGGTAATCTTTTTATGACTGAGCAAGATAGCAATTCTATTAGTGCTGACAATACCAATAATAGTAAAGATAGTGATAGCCGCAAGGATGCTGCCAGTCGCCATGGCGCCGCTACTACTGCCCGTCAATGGCAAGTGCTATCGCAGCTGCAGCGCAATCGTTGGGTAGGCACTACTCATGTTTATGAGCAGCTTATGTTGGCAGGTTTTGATATCAGTTTGCGCACCGTACAAAGAGACCTAAACGCCTTAGCCAAACGCTTTCCTATCGAAAAAAATAATGCCAATCCGCAAGGGTGGCGTTGGTGTGATGATGCTCCATTGCAGAGCCTACCGCATATGAACTTATCACAAGCGGTTGCTTTTAATATGGTTGAGGCCAATCTTACCCAGTTATTACCACCCGCTATTTTAGATGAGCTATTTCCTTGGTTTGATCTGGCGCGGCGACAACTCAAAAACAGTAAAGTCACCCATTCTTGGATTGATAGAGTACGTATTGAACCAGCTACTCAACCGCTGATTGCCCCGAATATAGACTTGCACAGTAAAGATAACATCTATCATGCGCTGTTTTACCAATTGCAGATTCAAGCTTGTTATACCCGTAGCAATAAATCACAAGCTAGCGAATATACCCTCAATCCTATTGCTATTATACAGCGCGGAGTTATTATTTACTTATTAGCCACTCGTACTGATGATTCAGAAGCCATTATTCGTACTTTTGCTCTGCACCGCTTTGCTAGTGTTGAGCTGTTAGAAACAGCAGCAAAAACTCCTGACAACTTCCAATTAGATAGCTATTTAGATGCAGGCAGCATGGGCTTTACCCACCCTCTACTTAGCCAGTTACCGGATCACGGAAAGAACAGCGCCATTGAGCTGCATTTTACTCAAAAAGCTGGTAGAAGTCTGACTGAAAGTAAATTGAGCGATGATCAGACGGTGACAATGAATGATGACGATACGCTGACGATAACAGCAACCGTCAATTTGACCTCGCAGCTAGTATGGTGGTTACGTGGATTCGGTAAAGGGTTATTAGCCGCCAAGCCCCAACTACTTTATCAAGCGGTCTCTGATATAGATCTAGAATAACAGCGCACTAAAAGCTTCTCTATAAAAATGCCTGTCTATACTAGTCCCTACTAAAATCAATACTCAGTAAAATCAATAGCAACTAAAATAAATCAGCTTTAGCAAGGAATATTATGACGACCCCTACTCCTTCACCTTTATTATCAGATAGCTTGTCTGCGCTTGGTCTGACTGCCAAAACTTTGTTTTTTTCGTTGAATTTTGACTTCTCTGCGCCTAAGCCTGAGGGTAAAGATAAAATGAAACGTTTTAAGCAAAATCAAGGGGCGTTAGATCTCGATATTGCTTGTGTACTCTATGATGATAAGTGCACTATTAAAGATCTAGTATGGTTCAAACAGCTGCGTGATGAGGCACAGTCAGTACGTCATCAAGGCGATAGTCTCAACGGCAAAGATCGCGGTCAGCAAGCGCTGTACGATGCTCCATTAGACCAAGAACAAATTCGTCTTTATTTGGATAAAATACCAGCTAATATCACTAATATTGCCATGATTGCCAACTCCTATTATGGGCAAGCCTTTAAAAGGGTTCATGCTGGCGAAATCCATTTGAGCGATGATGAAGGCAATCGTGCTTTTGAAGTTAATTTAAAGCAGCTGCCTGCCGACTGTCATACTTTATGGGTAGCCAGTTTGCGCCGTGAAGTAGAGGATTGGCATTTAACCTTACAAAACCTGCCCCTACCAGCCAAAAACCTCTCTGACGCTGCACAACAAGTCGCTCATGAGCTGGCACGTGCCTTACCTGTGCAGCTCTCACCACTATCAGCTAGATAATCACTTTTGCTTATCGATCAATTAGCTGTTAGCAATCAGTTAGACTACCGTATTATTGGACTATGAAAATTATTAGACTATGAAAAGCAAAAGGGCTAGTTTCTATTGAGTAGAAGCTAGCCCTTTTTATTATATATCCTATCCCTGGCTACTTAAGCTCCTTAAGCTACTTATTCTAAGCTATTAACCGCTACATGCTAACGGCTACTTGCTAACGGCTACTTGCTGACCAGAAGACTTAGTCTAAGCCCTCGCCACAGTGAGGACAGAAATTCTTTTTACGTACTTCTTTTTCGCGTTGCTCAAGCGCCTGTTCACGTAGTACTTGTAGCACGATTGCCTGCGCTTGTTCTTTATCTAACCCTAAATCACGACGTATCTTATCAATCATAGTCTGATTCTGTACTAAGTCAAAATCACCATCAACTAAAAACTCACGAAACTGTTGCTCAATCTCATCGCGACGTTGCTCCAGCTCATTGGCGAGACCAGTAGCTAGAATACCTGCTGGTAATGCCGCTAAGCCTACCCCCAAAATAGTAATCACAGCACCTAAAAACTTACCCGCATTAGTGATTGGTGTCACATCACCATAGCCTACTGTAGTCAAAGTGACTACCGCCCACCACATAGCTTTAGGTATCGATTCAAATTCTTCAGGCTGAGCATGATTCTCCACTAAATAAATACCACTAGAAGCAGTGACTATCATAATCAGGAGTATAAAAATAACTGCTTGGAAAGACCCCTTCTCTTTGCTAATGACCACCAATAAAATGCGCATCGAAGCAAAGTAGCGGGTAAGCTTGAGAATACGGAACAGGCGTAGTATACGTAAAAACCTTAAATCGATACTGACAAAGAAGGTTAAGAATGCTGGTGCAATAGCGATTAGATCGATTAAAGCTGATGGGCTCTTTAACCATTGCCAACGTTGGCGCCAAGTGGTGTTGGTAGGTTTCGCTTCAGCAACGCTCCATAACCGCAATAGATATTCAACGGAGAAAACCACGATAGAAAAGCGCTCAAACCAAGTGAAATACTGTTGGTAAGGGTAATACCATTGATCGACTGACTCAGCAATGACTGCCGCTACATTAGTCATAATTAATAAAATTAAAAAGTAGTCAACACAACGACTAAACAAAGTGTCATGTTCATCATTTTGCAGAATATTATAAACAAAATGCCGCGAACGCTTTATAGCTTGGAATAACATGCTGACCCTAAGTTAGGTTTTAATCATAATACCAAGATGAATTTGATTAGCAACTCTCAATGCTACCTAATATGCGGTTGCATCCATAGCTAGTAACTAGCAGTTGAGTTGAACGCCGACTGAACTGGGAGAGTCAACACGCCCTACCTAGTTAGTTAGTTAGTTTATTTGCGCTAACCCGTCTGTCAATTATACAAAATTTGCGTAGTAAATATAGGTCAATACCAATAACAGCACTGCAATGATGACCAGCCCCATACCTATAAATTGCTGTTCTTTATAGGAGCTGCTGCTCAAATTATTAGTAGGTATTAAAGACAAGCCACAATCAGCACAACAATTGTCGTCCTCAGACATTATTAGCATCAAGCGGGCGTTATTGCAGCGTAAAGGGGAGTTACTGCAGTATCCAGTCATATTACTTACCCTTTGTTTATTGGTTTTCTAAACCGTTATGCAGTCAAGAGCGGTTACGAATTTAGAAACATTGATTTAGCTAAAGTATTTTACAGTATTTATGAAGTTAGAAAAATTATGGTTTTAGATTATATAAGCAGCTACCTGTAAAAATAATCTTTAAAGAATTGTTTAGGGCTTGTTTGTTGTTCATAGCTTTATTTATGGCTTGTTTTTAAATCATTACTATTTGTAGGGATTTAATGTATAATAGTAAGTATGAGCTACTAGTTGTGTTTTATAGTAACTCTATCTCTCAGTAACCGATGTCATCCCTCATCCATAATTACTGAAAATCATTTATCTTGTTAAGGATTTAATCCGATGAAACTACAATCCCTAGTTTTAGCCGCTGCTACTGCACTTACTATGACTACTGCCTTTGCTGTACCTGCTGGTACTTGGTCAGTGGCGGCTGGTGCCCACTATGTTGACCCTAAAAGTGATAACGGCACTGTCAATGCCGGTGGCACTGATTACGCGGTTGATGTTGACGGTGATGTACGTCCAACGATTAGTGGTGAGTACTTTATCGCTAATAACGTTGGTATCGAACTATTAGCAGCGATTCCTTTTCATCATGACTTTACCTTAACCGATAATCTGGGTAATCAACTGACTGGTAAAACTCAACACTTACCACCTACTTTGTCACTACAATATCATTTCGATGGCTATAATATGCCTATGAACCTAAAACCATTTGTTGGTGTTGGGGTTAACTACACTACTTTCTTTAAAGAAAGAGTTTCTACTGGTGGTGACTTAGATCTTGACGATAGCGTCGGTGTAGCTGGTCATATCGGTGTTGATATCCCGTTTGCTGCTACTGAAGCTTTCCGTATCGATGCCCGTTATATGGACATAAAAACTGATGCTACTTTAAATGGTAATGATATTGGCCAAATTGATATCAGCCCTTGGGTCTATGGCGTTGCTTTTGTAAAACAGTTCTAATACGGTCTAATATAGTGATCTAATTACTAACAATCGCAGTAAAAGAAGCCAGCATAATAGCTGGCTTCTTTGTGTCTACTATCAAGGACCGTTAACGCTAAACGGATAAAACAAACACCAAAAAAAAGACCATCCGTAGATAGTCTCTTAATAAAATATTTTGTTTAGTTAAACAAAGCTAGCCGCTCTATAGCAAGATACGACGTGGATCAGCCAGCAGACTCGCCACATAACGAGTAAATACTGCAGCATCAGCACCATTAATGACACGATGATCATATGATAAAGAGAGCGGCAACATTAAACGTGGCTCAAAGGCTTGCTTACTAGCGTTCCAATGCGGCTGCATAGTCGCCTCTGATGCGCCTAAGATAGCTACTTGCGGCCAATTCACTAAAGGAGTAAAAGCCGTACCCCCTAAGATACCTTGGCTTGAGATAGTGAAACTAGCACCTTGTAGATCTTTAGTACTTAGTTTCTTATCGCGAGCTTTTACAGCCAGCTCACCAATCTCAATAGCGATCTGCTTGATACCTTTGTCTTGAGCATTCTTAATAACCGGTACGATTAGACCATCATCTGTAGCTACCGCAATACCCATATGCACGCTCTTACGCAAAATAACTTGGGTATTGTCATCACTTAAATGACTGTTAAAGCGTGGATGCTGAGTTAAAGCATAAGCCGTTGCTTTGACAATAAAGGCCAAAATAGTCAGGCCAATACCTTGCGCTTTCATACCACCTTTAAGCTCACCACGTAGTTTTTCCGTCTCGGTGATATCTGAGAGATCAAACTGGGTAACTTGTGGCAGATAGGTATTGTAATTAAGCTGCGGTATCGAAACTTTCTGAAGACGGGTAAGGTCTTGAGTTTCAGTCTCGCCCCAAATCTCAGCATTGCTCATATCTGGCAGTGTAGGCAAGCTTGCCCGCGATGCGCTACCAGTAACAGCGCTTGCAGCGGCTGGCTTAGCAGTCAGACTATTTTTGACATAGGCAAATAAGTCTTCTTTTAAGATACGGTCATTGAGCGCACTGCCACTAACTTGAGTGACATCTACCCCTAATTGACGAGCAAGCTTACGTACCGCAGGACCTGCATATACTGCGGCTGACTTAACATTTACTTGAGCTTCTGTTAATTTACTAGCCGTGGTATTGTTAGGCGCGCTATTGACCACAGGAGCAGGTTTAACAGCGGCCTGCTTTGGTTCCCCTGTGGTTTGCGCTACCGGCGTGGCAGCCTGTTTAGAAGTTGTAGCTTCTTTAGCCTTGGGGGCTTCAGCTTGCTCATTACTAGCGCCAGCTGCGCTACTAACGATAACGATAAAGTCTTGACCGTTAGCTACCATGTCACCAGCTTTTACCAATATCTTCTCAACTCTACCGGCTACTGGCGCAGGTACTTCAACTGAGGCTTTATCAGATTCAATCAACAAGATTGACTGATCAGCAGTGACCATATCACCTTCGCTGACCATAATCTCAGACACTTCTGCCTCATCAACACCTAAATCTGGTAGCGCATAAGTAGTCGCCGTCGCTTCTTCAGCTGCGGACTCTGAAGTGCTAGGCTTAGTAGCCGCACTAGCATCATCCGTTTTTTCGTTAGCAGCAGAGGTATCAGTATCAGCTTTATTGGTTGCCGCTTCTTCAGGCACTTGTTCAGCTTCTTCAGTACTTACCTGTTGGTCAGCATTGTCAGCATTGTCAGCTTCGCCATCAAGCTCAATAAGTACAGTGCCTTCAGTAACTTGATCGCCAATAGCAACATTGATCTTAGTGATTTTTCCAGCAGCTGAGCTTGGTACTTCGACCGATGCTTTATCAGACTCTAATAAGACGATATTATCGTCCTTTGCAATAACATCACCGACTTGCACCATAATCTCACTGACTTCGGCACTATCGACACCCAAATCGGGGGCTTTAATTTCCATCCTATTTCTCCTTGTCTTATGTTCGTCTTATAGGTTTTATTCTTTGACGTCATCATCGTTTAATAGCTCGGCATCGGCTTGATCTTCAGCACGGCCTTCACTAGAGATTTCGTCATCGTCTTCACTGACAAACTCAGGTACAGGAGTCGGATTCACATTATCAGCTGCTGGTGCTGGTGCATCTGGAGAATGGTCATAATAAGGCTGTTGCTGCCAAGCAGGTGGCTGATCTACATCAATACCCAAGCTTGAAATGGCATCTTTTACTAAGCGCATTTCCACTTCACCTTCGTCGGCCAAACGTTTAAGCGTGGCGACAACAATATGCGCCGCATCAACGTTGAAAAATCTACGTAGGTTCTCACGAGTATCAGAGCGACCATAGCCGTCAGTACCCAAAGTCGTATAAGGACGACTATCAGGTAACCATGCACGGATTTGTTCTGAATAGTTGCGCATATAATCAGTTGCTGCTACCACGATACCTTCATGTGGAGCTAACTGCTCAGTGATCCACGAAACTTTTTCTTCTTCCATAGGGTGCAGACGGTTGTAATCATCACAAGCCATACCATCACGAGTCAGCTCGTTAAAGCTGGTCACACTCCAAACGTTGGCGGTGATATTGAACTCATCTTTTAATATCTGCGCCGCTTTTTGTACTTCACGTAAGATAACCCCAGAACCTAATAGCTGCACTTGTGTTGAGCCATTATCTTCTAATAGGTACATACCACGCTTGATACCTTCTTCAGCACCCTCTGGCATAGCAGGCTGATCGTAGTTTTCATTCATTAAGGTTAAGTAATAATAAACACGCTCGCCTTCACCATACATCCGGCGCAGGCCATCATGCATTACTACTGCTAGCTCATAACCAAAGCAAGGATCATAAGTTACACAGTTAGGCACAACGTTGAACAAGATTTGTGAATGACCATCTTGATGCTGTAAGCCTTCACCGTTCAAGGTAGTACGACCAGCGGTCGCGCCTAACAAGAAGCCTTGTGCTTGACAGTCGCCTGCCGCCCAAGCAAGATCCCCAACACGCTGAAAACCGAACATTGAGTAGTAGATATACATAGGGATCATAGGTAGAGCGTTCACAGAATAGCTGGTTGCTAAAGCAATCCAAGTACTCATCGCACCCGCTTCATTGATGCCTTCTTCTAACATGTGACCGTCGATGGCTTCTTTATAACCCATCAAAGCTTCACTATCTTCTGGGGTATATTTTTGACCAACAGCAGAGTAAATGCCCAATTGACGGAACATACCTTCTAGACCAAAGGTGCGCGCTTCATCAGGGACGATAGGCACTACGCGATCTTGGATATCTTTATTTTTTAGCATTGCAGATAGCAGACGTACGAAGACCATAGTAGTCGACTGCTCTTTGCCTTTACTACCTTGCAATACCCGATCAAAGATAGACAAATCTGGAATATTCAATGGAATATGTCCACTACGGCGATTAGGTAGATGACCACCTAAGGCTTCTCGGCGACCTTTTAGATATTTCATCTCTGCTGAGTCTTCAGCAGGACGATAAAACGGTAGGGTCTCTAACTGCTCATCAGTAAACGGCAAATCGAAGCGATCACGGAAATACATTAAGGCTTCTTGATCAAGCTTCTTAACTTGATGAGATTTGTTAACTGCTTGAGTTTGAGTAGATAAACCATAGCCTTTAACTGTTTTAACTAAAATAACCGTTGGCTGACCTTTGGTTTTCATAGCTTCACTAAAAGCGGCATAGACTTTCATCGGATCATGACCACCACGATTTAAGCGTGAGATATCATCATCAGATAGCGCATCAGCCATCTCTTCTAACTCAGGATATTTACCAAAGAACTCTTTGCGAGTGAACTCAGGGGTACGGGCTTCATACAGCTGATACTCACCATCGACCGCTTCTTCCATACGATGTTTCAATACACCAGTATGATCATTGGCCAGTAAGCTATCCCACTTACCGCCCCAAACAACTTTAATCACTCGCCAGCCTGCGCCACGGAATACCGACTCTAGCTCTTGGATGATCTTGCCATTACCACGTACTGGACCATCGAGACGCTGCAAGTTACAGTTAACTACCCAAATAAGGTTATCCAGCTTTTCACGACCGGCCAGCGAGATGGCACCTAAGCTTTCTGGCTCATCAGTTTCGCCATCACCTAAGAAAGTCCAGATTTTACGACCTTCTTTTTCGAGTAAACCGCGGTTTTCCATATAGCGATGTACATGAGCATGATAGATCGACATGATCGGGCCTAGACCCATAGATACAGTCGGGAACTGCCAGTAATCAGGCATCAAGTACGGATGCGGATAGCTAGATAAGCCTTTACCACCTACTTCACGGCGGAAGTTATCCAGTTGCTCTTCAGTTAAACGACCTTCTAAATAAGAACGGGCATAGATACCAGGTGCTGAATGACCTTGGTAATAGATCATATCGCCGCCAAAGTGGTCACTGGCTGCACGGAAAAAGTGGTTAAAGCCGGTCTCATACAAAGTAGCACTAGAGGCGAATGTCGCTAAGTGCCCCCCTAAATCGTCATCATTTTTATTGGCACGCATTACCATAGCTAGAGCATTGTAGCGAATCAAAGCGCGAATTTTACGCTCGATAGACAAGTCGCCTGGATACATCGGCTCATCTTCAACAGCGATAGTATTGATGTAAGCGGTGTCCAAACGGTTAAACGGTAGATCTTCTTGCACCGCCATGTTGTATAACGCTTTTAGTAAGAATTGAGCACGATCTTTGTCAGCATGTTTGATCACGGACTCAAAAGCATCCAGCCATTCTTGAGTTTCGGTGCTGTCAGCATCCTTATAATAATTCATCGGTAAATATCCTTTTAAATCAATCTTCCCTGCATCATAACAGGGTGTTATTGAATAGTATGATGAGACAATAGTTGGCTTAGCGACGTCCTTGCTACATTTAAGCAACCCATTGTCCAACGAAATAACAAATCACGCCATATGAGCGTGCTTGTTGTCAAAAGTGATAGGTCTAACTAGAGGTGACATAAGTAGCCATGCTGAGACAGCGATAAAAAAGCAGCTGTATTAACATAACTATAAAGGCTAACTATAAAACTAAATACTGTTATCTGCAATATAAGCGGGCTATATCTAAAGGGTTTAGAGCTAAGCTAATATCATTGGTGAGAACTGATGATCCGGTAAAGTAGAAGCTTGTCGGCGAATCAACAAAAATGCCAACTGTTATCACCAGTTAACAAAGTATTTATTTGGTTAGTTGACTATAACATATCGTGGGCAAACTCTAACTTTATATAGTGAAATCTAAAACTATAAAATATCGCAGCTCACTATTATAAACTATCCTTACGCCATTAGTTATAGTTGCGAATAAATACCATTATGATAAGTATTTATCAGATGAATAGTAGGTCTATTTCGGCTTAGTCTAAGGCCATTTAGCAAGCCCTTGCCTGCTAAGTACTAACCCTCCTTGCTAAGCGACATTTCATTGGAGCCAATATCTTACAGACTAATGCTCTGAGTCTACATGGCAGACTTATTGCTCTGACAAGCTATCTATGGACTACCGGTATAACTTAACTAATTGATAATACTAGAGCTTAATATTATCAGGCACCGACACTGATCATTACTCTATTGTCTACCGTTTTTTATACCTCAGAGCCTGAACTAAATTTTTACCTATCGCCCACCCTTTTACCTTCAAAACAATTCTAGCTACCGCTTGTCTATTTTATAGTGACTTTATGTTTATCTTTTGTAAAAATGATCTTTAAGAATCAATAAATTCCTGCCAATGCCATCATTTATGCCTAGGGCGCATTCAACCTTTAACCACAGCACTGACAGAGACTATTTTTTAGGCGATCGAAACTTAAAAGTATCTAGCCAATGCCTATGTCTTACTGTCGATTGTGACGATAACTAAAATAATTTTGGCTATCAGCAGTGCTTAGTTATAAAGGTTCAAAACACCCTAACAGTGAGTTCAAAACTAATCTGTTTTTCAGTTTTAAACTCACTAGCAGCTACTATAAAGTTAGTATTATTTCAATAGAATGATCTCATAGGAAATATCGGATGACATACGTAAAGTCTTTGCAGAACACTTTAGTCGCCAGTTTAGGCTGCGCATTTTTACTCAGCGCAGCTCATGCTGATCAGGCCTTGAGAATGCAGCTGACAGCCAACCAAGTAACAATTAATGATGCCGGTAAAGTTATTTACACGCCTGTAAGTACTGCGCCTAAAGGCTCTGTTATTCAATATAAAGCCACTTACTCCAATATTATTAATAAAGATATCAAGGATTTAACAGTAGTACTACCTATTCCTGCTAACATGACTTTTACTGGAGAAGCTTCACCTGCCAGCGCCCAAGCCAGTATCGATGGCAAAAACTATGCTGATATGCCCTTGCTGCGCAAAGTGGATAGCAAGCTGATGAAGATTCCTTATTCTGAATATCGTACATTACGTTGGGATATCAAATTATTACCAGCACAAAAATCTGCTGCCGTGGCTTTGAATACTATTATTGAATAACTAACGGCCGTTTAAGAGCTGACAGCCATATACCTTAACCCCTTACCCATTCTATTACCTTCTAGTTTCTGACTATAGCCACTCATCTAATCTTAGACTCCTAATATTACACCTCTATAGAAGAATAAACCTATTTAACCCAAGCCTTTTGTCTGTTAGCATCGCAGCAGTACTAGGATGACTAGCGCTATGGCGCTTGCTAGCAGCAACTCGATCATAATAGAGGTAAAAATAAACAACATAACTGGTGCCGATTATAAAGTGGGTAATACTACTCACCACCAGTAAAGTCTAGCGAATTGGTTATTGCAGTATCACAGCAAGTGCAAGCCCCCTTACCCTAAAACAATGCAGATGTAACCTCTGGTAACGACTCAAATGCCAATGAATTATCGGAAACATATCAATCAGCCATTCTTGTTTTGGTGGATAAGCGCCAAATGACTCAACCCATAATGACCCCTTCTAAGCGTATCGCATTGCGTATAAGGAAGATTTCTGCGCGGTCATTAGCAATGTTGCTTATGCAATCAAATATGGCAATGGCAGTTGGAGTACCAAACCTTGCCCTAAATTCTGATTTACAGATTATCCATAATATTGCCAATGCTAGCGATAACACTAGTTACAACATCGATAGCCAAACTGACCCTACTTTAAGCTCCACCTCTAATACCGATCAAATCAAAGCTGCTGTAGCCGAATATGGGGTGACGTTAACCAGTCCACAGATAGCAGCTCCTGATATCAAATTCACTACCGCTGAATTTGAGGACAGTAAAGAAACCTCGCAAATTAGCAATGATATTTATATCCAAGCCAGCTATGCACAATGTAATGTACAGCTCAACAAGCAAGATCAAACGTGGATAACTATCACCTCCTCGTTAACTGGTGACAAATACTCGCTAAAAGCACTGGAGACTGGTGAAAACTCTGGCAAGTATCAGCGGTTAGTAGCTACTGAAAATAACGCTAATGCTATCTTGACTGATCACATTATTCAAACCTTACAAGGTGATAAGCTAACCGCTACTTTGGACGCTTGTATCTCACCTGAGGTCGGCACTGACCCTAATGATCTACCTAATGTCGAAACTGACTTTCCGATCCGTATTGATCATATTAGTAGCCAGATTAACATTATTGATAATAACCCTAACCTACAAGTCATTAAAAAAGGCGATGTCAGAACAGCATCGTTTGGCGATTATGTTAATTACACTATTCAAGTAACAAACAGCGGCAAAACCACCGCTTATGATGTACAGCTAAAAGATACTCTGCCACGGGGCTTTGACTATGTCGAAAATAGTGTCCGTATGAGCAGTAAAAAAAACCGAGTAGATATCAAGCAAGCCCGAACTACTGAGTTTAAGAGCGAAGGCAAATATCAGGTTTTAGGTTTAGGTGATCTTGCTGTCAATGAGAGCAAAACCTTTACCTATAGAGTGCTAATAGGGTCTACCTCATTAAGCGGTGATGGTATAAACCGTGCTGTCGCTGTTGGCCGTGACAGTCTGCTGAGTACGAGTAAGTTACTCACTTCAAGAGAAGCCCAGTGGAAGATTGAAATTGAGCGTGGGGTGACTAATACTGACGCTATTATCATCGGTAAGGTCTACTACGATATCAACCGCGATGGCATCCAACAAAAAGACGCTGGCGAGCTCGGTGTAGCTGGGGTACGTATCTATATGGAAAACGGTAACTTTGTAGTGACCGATCCACAAGGTAAATATAATTTCTATGGGGTTAGCGCTAAGACCCATGTCCTAAAAGTAGACCGCACTACTATCCCTATTACTACTGAGCTAGTGTCACAGAGTAACCGCAATGCTGGCGATGCTGGCAGCCGCTTTGTTGATCTAAAATATGGTGAATTGCATCGAGCTGACTTCGCTATCGTTGCTGATAACAGGACTAGTACTGAGCGCCTCAACGCTGAGTTACTAACTCGCAAAAAAACCATTGGTGCTAGCAACGATGCACTCGAGCAAGCAGTCAAAAGCAAATTGGATCTACATCCCATTTATAATCGTAATTATAGAGACCACATTGATGCTAGTGGCTGTAAATCAAACGATAGCCTAGATCGAGGTATCAAGTGTGACTCAGCGATAGTTAATAATATGGCCAACCCTATCGCTGATCGTATCAATCTGACGGTCAATAAAGTCGTGCAACCACCAACAAAATTGCTAGAAGAGCATCTAAACCAAGTAGATAATAATGACGTTGCTTTTATTAATTTAAGCCAAAATCAGCAGTTAAGCACTTATAAGCAGACCATCCAAGTGCAAGCACCTTTAGGGTCATTATTCACCCTCTATGCAAATGGTGCAGCAGTATCAAACGATCAAATTAGTAAAACGGCTGAGCAAGAAAGGCAAAACGTTAGCGCTTTTGATTTTTATGCAGTAGATTTAAAACATGGCCTTAATACTCTACGCGGGGTTGCCACTGACGTTAACGGTAAAACCATCTCTGAAAAAACTATTACAGTGACTACACCCGATAGCTTACAAACCATCGACTATCGTATCCAAGAGCAGTTAGTACAAGCGGATGGTATCAGCGAATACCAGCTTGTTATTAGTCTAAAAGAGGTTGATGGTCGTCCTTATTTGGCCCCTACACTTATTACTATTGATACTAATATTGGTTACATTAATCTAAAAGATAGTAATAAAGATAAAGCGGGAATCCAGTTTATTGTCTCTGGTGCTGAGCTACTGATACCAGTTGTGGCCCCAAAGGTACCAGGCAAAGGCCAGCTAGTTATCGATACAGGGACTAGCAAACTAGTAGTTCCATTACAGTTCATTGCTAAGCTGCGTCCACTAATAGCAGTAGGTATCGTTGAAGGAGCGCTATCGTTAAAAGACTTTGACGGTAGTCAAGTCACTGACGCTCAAGGCGCGTTTGAAAAACAACTGCATGAGTTGGCTGCTCATGATGACTATTCGACGACCGGTCGTGCAGCGCTGTTCCTCAAAGGTAAAGTGCGCGGTGACTATCTATTGACCTTGGCTTATGACAGTGACAATAAAGGCGAGCGTTTATTCCGTGATATTCAACCGGGCGAATATTATCCAGTCTATGGTGACTCATCAGCCAAAGGCTTTGATGCTCAATCTACTAGTAAGCTCTACGTGCGCGTTGACAAAGGTCGCTCATTTGCTATGTATGGCGATCTAAAAACCCAAATAAACAGTGATGAGGGTATTAAGCTTGGTCAATACCACCGCACTTTAACGGGTGCCAAAGCTCAGTATGAAGATGCTAATACTCAAGTTATAGCTTTTGCTGCTGAGACTAGATCATCACAGCGTGTTAAAGAGATTCGCGGCTTAGGTATCTCAGGTCCCTACCCTCTTGCTAATAACTTTGAGCAAGTTTTAGAAAACTCTGAAACTATTGCAGTGCTCACTCGCGCCGCCAATAATCCTAGTCGCATCATCCTACGTAAAACTTTAACTCGCTTTGCAGATTATGAGATTGATCCTATTAGTCGTAGCTTATATCTCAAATCTCCGATTGCTAGCCAAGACCTACAAGGTAATCCTATCTACTTACGGGTCAGCGTAGAAGTGGATGAAGGGGGCGAGAAATATTGGGTTGGCGGTGTCGCTGCTAAGCAGCAGCTAACCAGTAAAATCGCTATCGGTGGTAGCTATGTCAACAGTGATAACCCTGTTAATAAGGAAGCGCTGGCGAGTATTAACAGTATCATTAACTTCAGCGATAAGTTCAAATTAGTCGCTGAATATGCGATGAGTAAAGCTGCATATATTGATAATAATGCAGAAATAACTGCTGATAATTTCAATAATCCTAATTATCAACCAAACGATAAAATAAGCCATCAACCAAGCAAGCAAATCAGCACAAAGTCATTAAACAATAGTAATACTAAAGGCAATGCCTTACGCATTGAGCTTGCCTATGATGATAAGAAGAACACTCGCGCCAAAGCTTATTACAATGATGCTGATAAAGGTTTTGTCACTGCGGCCTCACCACTTAGCGCTGGGCGTACTGAATCAGGAGTAGAGATGACTCGTCTACTCAATGACAAAAAAACAGCGTTAAAATTAGAGGCTGTACTTATCAAAGATCATACTACTCAAGCCCGTCGCCAAGATGTTTTAGCTAGTATTGAACAGCAGCTTAGCAAAAACATCGTTGCTGAAGTCGGCTTTCGTTATTACCAGCAAGACGCTACTGCCGCCTCACGTCATTTGCAACAGGCCACTGAGGCCATTAACGTTACTACTAATAGGCTATTCAATGATCGTATTATCAATCAATCAGCGCTAAACCGTTTGAGTGCGGTGGATGAAGATGTCGAAGGTATCGAAGGTACGACTGCTCGTGCTCGTCTAACAGCGCGACTGCCTAAGTTTAACCAAGCTTTAGTATTTGCAGAATATGAGCAAGACATTGATAATAGCGGGCATAATGCTACTTCTATCGGTGGCGAGACCCCTATCGGCAAGTTAGGTCGCTTATACGCGCGTCATGACCTAATCAGCAGTTTATCTGGTAGTTATGGGCTTGATGATAGTGATGAGCGTCAACGTACTGTAGTCGGGGTTGATGCTAATTATACCAAAAACGCAAAAGTCTATAGTGAGTACCGGATGCGTGATGCCATCAGCGCCCGTGAGGCAGAAGCAGCTATTGGTCTAAAAAACCAATGGTATCTACAACCGGGTTTAACCTTAAATACCTTATTTGAGCGTATTGTATCTATTGAAGGCGATGCTAATAATAGCGCTACGGCAGTCGGGGTCGGCGCTGAGTATGTTGCTAAAGAAAACTATAAAGCGTCAGGTCGATTAGAGAAGCGCTGGGGTAATGCTAGCGACACCTTACTAGGCAGTGCTGGTATAGCTTACCGCTATACTGATGATATTACTTTATTAGTTAAAGACATCTACTCACGCGCTGATCATACTCAAGGACTGCGTACTGTTAATCGCTTTCAACTGGGTGCTGCGTACCGTGATTATCATAGTAATAAGCTTGATATGCTGGCTAAACTTGAGTATCGTTTAGATGATAACCAAACCGGTACTAATGCTTATCAAAAAGACGCTATAGTTTGGTCTTGGAGCGGTAACTACCATCCAACACAGCCTTTAACTTTGTCTGGGCGCTATGCCGGTAAACATAATGCATATCAGGCTAGCGGTATCACTAGCGACAACACTGCTCATGCTGTCTATACTCGCGGTCTTTATGATCTTAGCGAACGTTGGGATCTGGGCGTACAAGCAGGTAGTTATTGGAATGCAAAAGCCGATGATCGGGCTTATATGCTAGGAGCTGAGGTTGGCTATAGCCCTATGACTAATCTATGGTTATCGCTTGGCTATAACTTGATGGGCTTTGAAGATGAAGATATCGCCTATAATGATAGTACTCAGCAAGGGGCTTACTTTAGGTTGCGCTTCAAATTTGATGAAGGATTGTTTAAACGTAATGTCGTGGGTAAAAATAATCGCTTAGCCGATGAGCCTAGTCTATAATACTGGACTGATCATTGTTCTGTAAGGCCCACTTTATGTTTGCTCCTATAACTTTGCTAACTAAGGTTTATCACCCTCATTTATCATTCGCTACTAATACCTTATCAGCGCTGCTATTAGTCGCCTTTGCATCGTCTGCGCAAGCTGCAACCTCAGACTCAGCTGTCAGCGGCCGCTTTGAGGAAGTAGCGGCTCTTTGTGCTAGCCAAACACAAGCATTACCAGCAGAGTCGCTGAAATCTTTAAGCGCAAATCGCCTTGTTATCGACTGTAAGCGGTTACAACTCAAGCGCTATCAAGCTGAGCAAGCCTTACATAGCCGTACAGTAGAGCAAGCAGCCCGTCAACAGTATCTAATTTATAAAGCGCGAGCTTGGCTCGACTATGCTAGCTACCAAGATACTATAGATAGCCGTTCTATTGCCGAAACACAAGCGCTACACGCCGCTGATACTATTTTGCAAGCGCTGCTAACTTCTACTGAGCAAAATCTGGCGCTAAACCCAGATATACCTACAAGCTCAGCATTAATGCGCCCTGACCTTTGGGCTATACTAACGGCCTTAAAAGATAGTGGCGGTATAAATTATGCACCCAAAGAGTTAGCATTTAGTGAAGTTGGCCTGATATGGGCGGCAGCCGATCACTGTGCGCATGGTTCGAGTCAGTTAGGCTCGCGTTTTACAATGGCTGATCGCTGGCTTGAACAGGCTCGTGAATCCTATATCAATGTGCATGATTCAAAGGTAAATGTTGCTCTTGAGCAGCTAATTAACCGCTACTATAAGCAGTATGCCTCTTTGGATCCTAGTGATGATAGCTGTCATGGTCAATCCTTTTTAGCCCCTATTCCAGACGTTGATACCCTTTAGAGATTAGTCACTAGTAAGGCTTTAACTAATGTAGAGACTTAAGTTATTGGTAAAGATAAAAAGCTCTCGTGCAGCAGGCATTACGGCTATTAGAATAACGGCTACTCATAGCATCCTTGAATAGTTATCTTTACTAAACTAACAGCCATAAAAAAGCCGACATAAGCATGTCGGCTTTTTTTATTTTTATCGTAACCATTGCTAATAACCACAGCTTAACGGTTTTTATGCGGTAGCTTTTCTGGTAAGTAACAGCGTAAATAAGCAATAGAAGCGGTAGTCGCTTCTTGTAAATAGTTATCAGTGATACTGGCATGACGACGATAAGATAAAGTAAATATACCGTTTATAATGCTATAAGTTACTAACAAAATATCTTGTATATCGTCATACTTAGGCATCTCATAGCCCTCAGACAATCTTTCATAGATTAGCTTTACGATTTGATGATCGATATCTTCACCAAAACTATCACCTTCAAAATCTGGTGTATTAGTATCGTATATTAGCTTAGCTTTGGTTTGATCAGCATGAAATATATGTACACAACGTTCAATTAACGCGGTCAAATACCCCTGCCATCTATCATAATTTACATTTTCTACTGTGCCTAATACTTCTAGAATTTCAATAGCATTCAAGAAACGTAAAGCTAGGAATATCGCTTCAATATTTGGAAAAAAGTGATAAGCTGAAGCTCGCGGAATACCCGCTTCTTCACATACTGCAGCTAAAGTAATATCATTAATAGGGTGAGTTTCACTTAGCTTTTTAGCACCCATCAGTAATTTCTGACGGCGAATACGACCTTGTTGACTGGTAAATTTGAATTTATTAGGCACTAGCTTTTTTGCCAGTTCCGAGTCTACTAACACATCTTCTATCTTGTCGTCTTTATAGTCGCTCATTACAAACCTCTTAGTTTAATACTCTTTTTTATGATTAAGCCGTTATTGAGCAACATCAACACTCAATTTGCGTGTTAACGGTGGCTTATAATTAAAATATAACTGCGGCCACGCTCAATACAGGGCATCATAAACCCTTGTACATTGGCAAGCAAGGGGCATGAATAAGTTACCAGATAATGTACTGATTAATCATGTCTTTGATGCCTATTCCAATCTTATTTTTGCTCGTACGATACCGTGATCAATGACTCTATCTGGATAGTCCCATTTGAGATGGTCATTGAAATAATCTACTCTCTCAATGTTCCCAATAGTGAATTTACTATCGGGTAAGAACTCTTCTGAAACGAATAGCTGATCGATAACTTCTGGTATTCCTTGATAAATGTGGGTATAAGCCACGTCTTTCATCCAACCATAGCGAGACTGAATACGCGCTGCATCAAATAGTGCGACATCACGCATACTTTTATCATAGTTCACTTCTCCTGTTTCGGCCATTAATTGAGTAGTTACGCTCCCTGTGACATCATTCATATCACCCAGCAAAATCAATGGCTCACGAGTATGCAGTAGGCGCTCAATAATTGTCATTCTAATCGATGCAGCTTCTGCTGCGCGCATGCATAAACTGCGAAGCTTAGCACGCACTCTGATATTAGGATCATCCATATCTTCGAGCAACTGTCCCTTGTCATCTCGCAAAAAGAATGCTCGTTTGCTTTTAAGATGCGCGGTAATGATAGTAATAGGCTGGCCATAAGCATCGACTCGTAGTAACAATGGCGGGCGCTTAAAGTGAGTATAAGGTCCGATATCAGGGATATCTATTACGGCCTCAGTGACTACGTTTTCGAGTAATTGACTCTCTAGCTGATCGAAGCGAGTGATAATTCCTACCGCTGGAGTGCCTTGAGCGCCATGACCTTTAGTGTGTAAACTTGCACTATCATTACTAGCTAGCGGAATAACTACTTGTTCAGGGCTAAAACCTAAATTCAGGGCGATCTCCTCGATTGCTTTGCTATCCCAAACCTCTTGTACCGCAATAATGTCAGCATGAGCCTTAGACAATAGCTCAGTAATACCGGTTATCTTGTGCTGGTATGCCTGCTGGTCATAAGCAGGTGCATTTTCATAAAAGATACGCTTAGGATTAGCAAGATTAAGCAAGTTAGCAGTAGCAATATAAAACTGTTTATTGCCCTCTGAATTATTATAACGAGTCATATATTACCTCTTATTATTGGTTGTCTTATTATTAGTTATTCTAGGGCTTGTTGAACCCTCTCAAGAAGGCACTGCTGGTAGTAAAAAATTGCTCATAACTCATTAAAAAGTAAACGGTGAACGGTAAACGGTAAACGGTAAGCTAGTAATGTGACTCGCAAAATCACGTCTAGCAATAGCTAAATAGCTATCTAAATAAACAATCAACAGGCCCAACTTTGACTGAGGGCTAGGTAGCTAATTTATATTATAGTTTTTGCTATGCTAAGCAATTAGGGGTTACTGAGCTGATAATTTTCAACAGCTATAAAAAAAGCCCCTAGAGTTCTCCCTAGAGGCTTTAACATAGCATAACTAATATTCTTATATTATCTACGCACTTAATTGGCTACATTTAGTCTCAGTAATTTACAAAAAATTAAGGTTCTACAATATTTACTTGCTTATTGTTGTCTAACTCAGCGCTTATTACCAATATATATAACATAAATTATCGATGAGTATTAGTTTTGCTACTCAACTATCTTGCCCGATTCCAAGCATCACGTGAAGCCATGCGTGCATCGTCCCATTCCATCCGTGACTCCCCTTTGACTTCTTCCCATGAGCGTCTTAAATCTGCTTCATGATCATCAAAATTTGCATCAACAGGATAGCGAGCACGGTTAGCATAACCTACTGCATAGGCCGGATGCATATCACGGTCAAATTCATAACCGTCTTTATAATAATCGACATTAGCATGTTGAGCGCGCCAGTAAGCTTCTTCATGGGTCGGATCAATAGCTTCTGCTGAGGCATGACCTGCAGTACCACCAGCAACCGCACCAATAGCACCACCAATTAAGGTTCCTAACGGACCTGCCATAGAACCAATAGCAGCTCCTGCTATCGCACCGCTTACGCCACCTACAGTAGTCCCTACTGGATGTGAACCTGGCTCACCAGTAATAATATCGGCATTCAAATCTTCTCTAGTTTCTTTTGACATATGCTTTACTACATTACCATCAATGTTGCTAGGGTCGTTAGTGACCACTCTTCTATCAACGACTTCTGGGTTTGCCATTCTACGAGCATTGTCATCGATAATACGCTGCTTGTCAGCTATTTCCATATTATCGCTAGTGAGTACATGATCAGTTTCAGTGATGACACGGCCGTTAGCGTCAACTCTATGAGTAGTATTATCTATGATATTGTCATTGTCTTTCATAATAGTATCCCTTCATTCATTATTATTGATTTACACGAAATTGAGGCCCTATCAAAACGGGCTAATTAGAAATGAACTAATTAAATGTAGATAAGTCATCTTTATGTTCTTTAGAAACTCTACTTATTACAGCTTAGATTTATTACAGCTTAGGTTTATTACAGCTTAGGTTTATTAGAGCTTAAGCTTACCTTCCTTAGTATAGGGATACTATAATATCGACTGCTAGATTGATTATGTAACCTATGTCAGCATCTCGATTATCTTGCGTTACAGCTTGTGTACTTATGACAAAATTGCATAACTAGCTCGCATTTAAAGTAAAAGGAGCTATTTAGAGCCCTTTATTATCTTAATCCATCATGGCTCTTCTGAGCGCTCGCTGCCATTTTTCTAGATGAGTATCTCGCTTATCTTGAGCCATATTGGGCTCAAATATTCGCTCTACTTTCCAAGACGACGACATCGTCGATTGATCATATAAGCCAGTTTTTAGCCCTGCCAGTAAAGCCGCTCCTTTTGCAGTAATCTCGGTATCCTGTGGCCGCAGTACTGGCACGCCTAGTAAGTCAGCTTGAAATTGCATCAGCAGATCATTATTAGCAGCACCGCCATCGACCCGTAGCTCAGTTAGGGGGTGCGGACTGTCTTTTTGCATAGCTATCAGTACATCATAAGTTTGATAAGCTATTGATTCGAGTGCGGCGCGAGCAATATGGGCTTTAGTAGTGCCACGATTCATCCCACTGATACTGGCACTAATATCAGAGCGCCAATAGGGAGCTCCTAGACCAGTAAAGGCTGGTAGCAATACTACCTCTTCACTACTGTGTACTTGCTGGGCTAAAGTTTCGACATCGCAACTTTGTTCAATCATACCTAAGTTATCTCTCAACCACTGGACAATTGCTCCTGCCATAAACACACTGCCTTCTAAGGCATAAGTGACTTCACGCTCCGGCTTAAAATTTGAAGCTTGTAGCAAGCGCTTACCTGAGTGCATGATCTGACCAATAGATGAGCTATCTGCTTTGCTTGCGTTGGCTTTGCGTTGCCAAGCGACTGTAGTCAACAGTTGATGCTCGCTAATTTTGGCAGTATTACCAATATTCATTAGCATAAAACAACCTGTACCATAAGTGTTTTTTGCCATGCCAGCCTCTAGACAGCCTTGACCAAATAAGGCGGCCTGCTGATCCCCAAGTACCGCTTGAATAGGAATTTGTTTGGCAAACAATCCTTTTTTGGTTTTACCAAAGTCGCCATCGGAAGGTAATACTTTAGGAAGTATTGACTGCGGAATATTAAAAACAGTGCACAGCTCATCTGACCAAGCTAGCTTATGAATGTCATATAATAAAGTGCGCGAAGCATTAGTGACATCTATAACATGCTCAGCGCCTGTTAGCTGATAAATCAACCAGCTGTCTATAGTGCCTACGGCAACCTGCCCGATTCGATCGCTGTTGACTAGCGCCCTAATCTTCGGATTATGCTCCAACAGCCACGCAATCTTACTGGCGCTAAAGTAAGGATCTAAACGTAATCCAGTAATACGCTGTACTTGATTTGCTAAGTTAGCGTTGCCCTTATAAGCATTATGGTCAGCCAATTTTTGGCAGTAATCTGCGCTACGTCTATCTTGCCAAATAATCGCTGGTGCCAAAGCATTACCCGTTTTTTTATCCCAAATAACGATAGACTCACGCTGGTTGGTAATAGCAATACTTGTCACATCAGTTGCTAGCAGTCCCGCTTGGTTAATCACATCATGAGCACAGCTAATTTGAGTCTGCCAAATTTGACTAGCATCTTGTTCGACATAACCGGCTTTTGGCGTCTGTAGGCTGGTAGGCTTCTGTACTATTTTAATAGGTCGTGCTTGATCGTCATACAAGATAGCTCTGCTGGAAGTAGTCCCTTGATCCAATGCTAATATATAGCCTGCCATTATTTTCTCCTCGTTTTTTTATCTATTATTAATAGCGCTGAGTACATTAAAAGCAATTACTGGCTACGCCTGCCACTGTAGCAAAACCCAAAGCTAAGCTACTAATAAATTTTTATGGCTTAGTTAATAATAATGCTATTATTAAGGCTGCAATTATTGAGCTAACACAATCGATATTTTTATTCAATGCGTAAACAGAAACTAATGAGCATTGACCCGTCACGATTGTCGCACTACAGTGTACGCTTGGTTATTCACCTACGCTTTTTAATTATCGGCTTCTCATACTATGAAACTTGCTTTATCTGCACTCCCTGCTGCTATAGCGCTGATTGTGCTAGCAGGAACGTCAAGTCAAACATCAGCTAGTAGCTCTGTCGGAGCGCTCCCTAGTATCAGTACTAGTAGCTATGATAACGGCTTACAAGACGGGGTAATGCCAGTGGCAACTACTCAAATTACTGACAGTGATTATGATAGCCATGCTGACAGACTACCGAGTGCTGCCAATAATACACGGCTTCTTAATAAGGCAGACGTTGCGCCGACTAGTACGCTGGCGACTTTAAGAGACCCTATCACTGATAAGTATATTGAAAACAGCTATCCCTTGGAAGTTTCTAGCTTTTTAAGTCTAGAGCAAGCCCAAGCAGTTCTGCTGCAAGTCTCCCCAAAAATTGCTGCTAACGAGGCCGCCATTGCTGCCAGCAACTATCAAACGGATGCGCTCAGCACTATTGACAAACCTTTTGTTTTTGCGCAAGTTTCAGCCAGTGCTTATACTCTACAAGGAGATGTAGACCTCTCCGATATTAAGAGCGGCATCATTAATGGCGTCAATAATGCAGGGGGAAATATTGGTGAGATTATTCCCCCTATTCCCAATTTACCCCAACTGCCAAACTTCGGTGAACTGGTTGGCGATCGTCTACCAGACTCCTTTGAATTTAAACGCTCAGGAACACGTACAGGGGCAGGAGTTGGCGTAGCTTGGCCAGTCTATACCGCTGGGCGCACAGAAGCGCTAGTGGGAATATCAGATGCCCGCACTCAAGAGGCGGTTGCTGATAGTATCTTAGATAAGAATCAGCTTTATAATACTTTAATTGAGCGCTACTTTAAGGCGCAGCTAGCTATCATTGCCGCCTATTTACGTGAAGATGCTTACGGTACTTTGCAGCAGACTGATCATATGGCTCAGCGTTTGTTTGAAGAAGGCTTTATATCACGTGTGGAGCGTTTAGAGGCACAATCAGCACTTGCTGACGCTAAAAGCGAGGCTATCAATGCCAATAATGATGCCCGTTTGGCGATGATCGCTTTACAGCGTTTACTACGTACCAATTACCGCATTAAGCCGACTACTCCGCTATTCGTGTCTAGCAAACCACTGCCTGATGTCAGCTACTTTCAAGAGTTAGCCCTAACCAATCATCCAGGATTACAAAAAGTTGCGGCCAAACGCGCGCAGGCTCAGCAACTGCATGCCTTATCCGATACTGGATATAAGCCGACCGTGCTGCTGTATGGCTATGGTCAATTAGAAAGAGACCCAAGCTGGGTTGCTGGGATCTCAGCCAGCTGGAAGCTTTGGGGTGGGCTGGATAAAAACGCAACCTTAGCCTCTAGTAACGCGAAGATACGTCAAGCGGACTTATCAGAGATCGAAGTTGGTGATAATTTGTTATTACTGGTCGAAAAAAACTGGCACGATGTTAATAATGCGCAATCACGCTATCAAGCGCTACAGAGCAATGTTGATTTAGCGGCTGAAGTGTTGCGTTTACGGCGCTTGGGTCTACAAGAAGGGGTTAATACTACTGTCGATGTGGTACAAGCCCAAACCAAGTCACTTAAAGCCCGTACTGAGCAGGCACAAGCAGCAAATGATTATGTACAAGGGTTAGCCGCATTAATGCAAAGCTGCGGTACTCCTCTGGCATTTAACGCTTATGTGAATGCTGCTGATATTCGCCTACCGGCTTTGTATAGCCAATAATATGGCCTGTAGCAAACTTATAGTCAGCACCTTATAATGCCCTACCAAAATTCTGTAACCTTGACCCTTATATCGATTATTAGAAGGCTAACAAAATGTGCTCTAAAAACTTTATCATCATCCCTGATAACTTTACCGCGTTGCCAATACTATGACTATGAAACATCCCCAAATATCGAAATGGATGCAAATGCTTGTGCCAGCATGGCGCAATACTAGTAACTCTAACGTCTGGGCACATTGCGCCAGCGTAGGGTTTTTTGGCTTTTTGTCTATTTTTCCAGTAATGGCCGTATTTGTGCTGATTTATGGCCTAGCTTTTTCACCTGCCGAGATGCAGGAACAGATTTCATTTTTGCGACCTTTTATACCCACCACAGTATATGAAGTACTGGATGCGCGTTTGAGTCAGCTTATCTCTAATACTACTACTCGGCTTACCTTTAGCCTAGTGGTCTCAACCTCGTTAGCTCTTTATGCCGGCTCTCGTGGTATCAAGAACTTAATCATTCTAATCAATCTTGCTTTTCATATTGGCGAAGAGCGCAACTTTCTGCAAAGTCTTATCAGAGCGATCGGTCTGACCTTTGCAGCGCTCATAGTATTTATTATAGCGCTGTCCTCTATCGCTGCGCTGCCACTAATAGCTGGTTATTTTCCTTTTGGACCAGTTGTGAAGACTATCGCGCTTTGGAGCAGATGGCCGATCTTGACTATTATCATATTCTTTAGCTTTTTGGGCCTTTATCGCTTTGCGCCAAATCGTGAAACCGTAAAGTTAAGCCAACTAGTGCCAGGCTCCCTGTTAGCGACTGTTCTTTGGATACTACTATCTGGCCTATTTTCAATCTATGTACAAAACTTTAATAATTATAGTGCCGAGTTTGGTGCGCTGTCAGCTGCGGTAGTAATAATGATGTGGTTATATTACTCAGCATTTATCGTGGCCCTTGGGGCTGTTTTTAACTTTGAGATTGCCGAAAACGCTAGACCCCATGCTTTTCGAGTCTATCCTTAGAGCCCCTGCTAGACGCTTGATTAGGCCATAAAAAGCTACTGTAAAAAGTCATGCTTACTGTCTAGGGATACTAGGCCGTTAAAAAAACTTAGCACTATTATTTATAGCGCAATCATTATCTATAAAGTACTTATTTAGCTTTTGTAATAACCCTTTTATTATCCACTTTACTGCTCTAGGAAGTTCGCTATTATGCCTGAATCTCATGATGAATCTGACCACTTAAATGACGCAGACATCGTTGATAACGAACCAACGGTTAGTACCTCTGATCCTAATAGTACGGAGCAAACAGTGCCTGCCTATGACCGTAGTAAGGGACAGCCTAAAAAACCCTCGTTAGTCAAAAAAGCTATCTTGGCACTATTAGCTATAATAGTACTAGGCGTGATCGCATACGGACTGTTCAAGAGCAACCAAAGCAAAGAGCCAGAAGTGGTTACTCTACAAGGGCAAATGCAGATGCAGCAAACTTCTATTGCCGCAAAAGTACCCGGCCGCATTGCCCAAATATTAGTTACTGAAGGCGATACGGTGGAGGTAGGTCAGCAACTCATCGAGATGGATTCGCCAGAGATTAATGCTAAGATTAATCAAGCGCAGGCTGGTAAGGAGTTAGCACAAAGCCAACTGGATAAAGCAGAAAATGGCGCACGCCCGCAAGAGATTGCGCAAGCTAAAGCGGCATGGCAAGCCAACAAAGCTGCCTCTGATTTGGCAGAAAACACTTATCAACGTATAAGTCGCCTGTATGAGGAGGGGCTAATGGCACGGCAAAAACGTGATGAATCATTTGCCCAGTACCAAGCTACCCAAGCACAAACGGAAGCGGCCCGCTTGCAGTATGATATAGCGATGGAAGGGGCGCGCAGTGAAGATAAGTCTGCTGCTACAGCGCAAGTGGCGCAAGTGGATGCTAAGTTAGAAGAAGCCTTAGTCGCTAAGCAAGAAGCCAACTTAAAAAGTCCGATTGCTGGCATTGTAGATAGTGTGATTGTCAGTCCTGGTGAGGTTATAGGTCAAGGCGTCCCTTTATTAACCTTAGTCGATACTAATAAACAGTGGGTAGTGTTAAACGTTACTGAGACTTATCTTAATCAATTCGCTATTGGTCAGCAGTTCACTGGCACTATCCCTGCTCTGTCCTCTACCGAGCGCCCTTATACTAAGCAATTTACCGTCTATGCAACCTCTACTCTATCTGACTTTGCTACGTGGCGACCAACCAATAATGACGATGGCTTTGATGTACGCACCTTTGAAGTCAAAGCACGACCAACAACCCCAGACTCGCGTATTCGCTCGGGTATGAGTGTTATCGTTCGCATTACTCCGCAAGTGGCCAGTCCATCAACTAGTAAGCAGACCCCAGAGTAAATGATGCGTTTGACTCAAGCTTTTGTGCGTAGTGCTGCTTATGAGCGGCGATTCTTAGCCAAAAACCCATGGGATTTGGCAATGGTACTGTGGATTCCTTTGGCAACTGTATTGCTGATTTGGTGGATATTTTCGCAAACTCAAATCAGTGACTTGCCTATTGGGGTGATGGACCAAGATCAAAGCCCTATGGCTAATACGCTAGTGCGCTACTTAGAAGCTAGTCCTGACATTACCATCGCTAACTTCTATAACTCGCCAGCTGCGGCCAAGGACGGGATTTTGCAGCGTGATGTCTATGCACTAGTTATTATTCCAGAGAACTTCTCGCGTAATATTTTATCTGGTAAGCCGTCACCTATCATCTTGCAAGTCAATGCTCAATACGGTATCCATTCGGGTATTATCCAAAAAGGCGTACAGTCAGTAGCCGGTACTTTGTCCGCAGGCGTTGAGATTCAGCGCTTAATCAAACAAGGTATCTCTCCTACGCAAGCCGCTATCGCCTACTCACCTATTAATATCCAACGTACTAGCCTATTCAACGCGGCGACTAACTATCAGCAGTTTTTGGCCTCGACGGTTATTCCGGCGTTGTTGCATATTTTGGCTATGGTGATTGGTGCAACGACTATCGGTCGCGAGCTACGTGATAAGCAACTGGGCCGTTGGTATCGCTTTATAGAGGGTCGATCTTCTAAATTGAGCTTAGCTACAGATGATATTCTAAGCACTAAAAACTCAGCAAATAACCATTTAACAAGCAGTTCAGTGAGCAATAGCAATAACATAAAAGATCAGTCAGCCCGCACTAACCTAACGGCGCCAATAGCAGCTGTGACAAAATCAGTCAGTATCTCAGTATTGCTAGCAGGTTTAGCCGGTAAGTACTGTTGGCCAGCTCTGGCTTATAGTCTCTGGGCGCTCCTAGCAATTTGGTTAGCCACTCCGCAATATCCTACTGCGCCGAGCTCCTTACTAGCGACTTATATTGGCTTAGTATTATTAATGATGCTTTCGCTTTGGCTGGGGGCTATCTTTACTTTAGCCTCTTTCTCACTGCGTGCAGGCTTATCGGCTACTGGCTTTATTTCTGCCCCTTCCTATGCTTTTGCTGGCGTTACTTTTCCTTATATTGCTATTAGTGATGGCGCTAAGCATTGGTCGGATATGCTACCTTTAACCTATTATCTCAAATTACATATAGCACAATTACAAATGCACGCCCCACTCGCCGTTTCTTTGTCTATCGTTTATGGATTAGCGCTAGCCACTATCATTGCCATGTTGCTGACTGCATTGCTGAGCAAACGTGCATTGGCAAATCCTCAACGCTGGGGAGCACGCTAATGTCAGCCGCTAACAATACTAAAGACACTAAAGACACTAAAAATACGAAAAACGTTAACCAGGCTAATAATCTGAATAAAGTCTCCTCGCCAACTACTTTTTGGGCGAGCTTTTTGCAAACCTTTAAAGACGTCTTTAAGGACAGCGGTGTGGTGCTGATGCTGCTTATCGCTCCTGTTATTTACGGTTTCTTTTATCCATGGCCCTACTCCAGTGAGGTAGTCAACCATGTGCCAGTCGGCATTATCGATAACGATAACAGTCAGCTATCTCGTACTATCATACGCTATGCTAATGCCAGTCCGCAGTTAGATACTCAAGGCTTTATTAATGAGCAACAGGCTAAAGAGGCTATTTGGTCTAATGATATCGCTGGCTATATGATTATTCCAAGCGGTCTTGAGCGGCAAGTGTTGTCCGGTAAGGCCGCTAGTGTCAGCGTCTTAGGTAATGGCGGCTATTTTATTTTAAATAAGAACGTACAGTTAGGATTTTTAAAAGCGGTAAGTACCGTATCAGCTGGTATCGAAGTCAAAAAAAATGTCGCCCAAGGCGCTTATCTAGCAACAGCAGCCAGTAATACTCAAGCGGTGCCGCTACAGATTATCCCACTGTATAATCAAACCGAAGGCTATGGCGCTTATGTAGTGCCAGCAGTGGCTATATTGATCCTTCAGCAGACCTTACTGATGGCGACAGCTATGTTAATTGGTACTTGGTATGAGCAGCGTCGTCATGCTACTAGCGTGCGCGGCTGGCTGGGTCGTATTATAGCGCTGAGTATGCTCAGCTTCGTTGTAGGCTGCTTTTATTATGGCTGGGCGTTTGAGCTGCATCATTATCCGCGCGGCCAGAATATACTGGGTAGCTTGTTATTCTTGACGATTTTTTGCCCAACGGTCGCTACGCTTGGCTGCGTACTTGGCTTATGGTTTCGCCAGCGTGAACGTAGTTTGCAGATATTAGTCTTCAGCTCGCTACCCATATTCTTTGTTAGCGGCTATCCATGGCCTGCCAATCAGCTGCCTGAAGTATTACAGATCATCCGCTGGCTAGTACCCACTACTCCTGGGGTAAACATGTCAGTACAAATGAATCAAATGGGGGCTAGCGTTGCCCAAGTGGCTACTGGCTTTTATGCACTGGCAGGATTGTGGAGTTTTTATTTTATCCTTTTACTTATCTTTCGCTGGCGTACTCAGCCTAGCAGTGAAATGCGTAAATAATCTTAATGGCCGTAGGTTAGCACTTACGCTAATTATTGAATAAATTTGTATTTTGCATAAAGCCTGTCTTTTTGCATGACGGAATCCACCCTATAAAGACCCTGACCACGAAGCAAAAAAAGCGCCTGTAAAATATACAGACGCTTTTTTATTGCTATCAAATTGGCTTTTTAAGGGTTAAAACACGCGGTTAAGACCATTCAATGCTGCTACCCGATAAGCTTCTGCCATCGTTGGATAGTTAAAGGTAGTATTGACAAAATACTCAAGCGTAGCATTACACTTCATCACCGCTTGACCAATATGAATAATCTCTGAGGCATGGTTACCATAGCAATGAATACCTAATAGCTCTAGCGTCTCACGATGGAATAAGATTTTCAGTACTCCAGTACGCTCACCAATGATTTGAGCACGTGCCAAGTCTTTAAAGAATGCCTGTCCTACTTCGTAAGGAATCTTATCATCAGTAAGTTCTTGCTCAGTTTTACCGATACTGGATATCTCAGGAATAGTATAAATACCCGTTGGTACACTAGAGACTGGCTCTGCATCACTATCACCGACCATAAATGCAGCTGCACAACGACCTTGATCATAAGCCGCTGAGGCTAGAGATGGCCATCCAATGACATCACCAGCAGCATAGATATTATCTACATCAGTACAATAAGTATCATCGACTTTTAATTGTCCACGGCTATTGGGTTTAAGACCAAGCGCTTCTACATTCAACCCTTCAGTATTTCCTGAACGCCCATTACACCAAAGAATAGCATCGGACTTAATTTTTTTACCGCTCTTTAGGTGCAGAATAACATAATCATCATGAGTTTCTAGATGATCGATCTCTTCATTGTTACGAATGACTACCCCAAATTGTCTAAAGTCATGGGCAAGCGCATCGCTGATCTCACTATCCAAATAGCTAAGCAGTTGGTCGGTGTTATTGATCAAGTCCACTTTGCAGCCAAGACCAGTAAAAATAGAAGCATACTCACAGCCAATAACGCCTGCACCATAGATTATGATTTTTCTGATCACATAATCCATTTGTAGTATTTTATCTGAGTCAAACACCCGTGGATGATTAAAATCTAATAGGTCAGGACGATAAGGACGGCTACCGACAGTAATAATAGCTTTGTTAAAAGTGATGGTCTCAAAGACGCTTTCTTCGGTCTCAACTTTTACGGTATGCGCATCAACGAAGCTGGCCCAGCCGTGAATAACTTCTACTTGATTACGCTCATAAAAGCGGGTGTGAGTAGTGACTTGGCGACGAATGACCTGACGAGCATTAGCTAGTACTTTATTTAGGGGGACTCGGTGGTAATCCAAAGTTTTAGTGAACATCGGATCACGACGAAAGTTAATCAGGTTAAACACCGATTGGCGTAGTGACTTACTTGGTATAGTACCGACATGAGTACAGTTACCGCCAACTTGATCACGGGGATCAATGACAGCGACTTTTTTTCCCGATTTAGTAAGCTTCATAGCGGCCGCTTCACCTGCAGGACCTGCTCCTAATATTAGTACGTCGTAAGTATACTCGTGCTTATCTTTTTTTAAGCGCTCAGAATCTTTACCAAAGCCTGATTTAACATAGACTCGTGTGTCATCTAGCGGACTGACTAGATCAGGATGATGCATGATGTCATCAGTGACTTGCTCATGAGTTTGTTCGATTTTTTCTTGTTTATCCATGCCCTTGGTTTTTTCCGGCATAGTAATCGGCGCACTGCCGTTGTTGTTATTAGAAACTTCGGTTTGCGTATCTTTGCCAGTATTATTAGTGGCACCATCTTTGCGTTTGCTTACCATTTGGTCCTCTTTATTCATTCGTTCATTTAAGTAGCAGCTACACTGCTATATCTACGCTTTAATTTTTAAAATAAAGTATGAGCTATAAGATTGCTAATAGCGATTTGATAGTGGTGGTGTGTCATTGAGCTGTATTATCAGCTCAGCTTACTCTTTTATCTATTAAGCCTCATTTTCGTGAGTTAAAACCTTGCTTAAAAATTTTTGGGTAAGCTATATTTAAGAGCTGAGAGCGGTATTGAAAAGCCGTATTTAACAGCTGTAGTTAAAAGCTGTAGCTCAAAACTATAGCTAAGAGCCATAGTTAAAAACTAGGTTTGAAAACTAGATTTGAAAACCAGACTTGAAAACTAGATTTGAAAACCAGACTTGAAAACTAGGTTTGAAAATCAAGTTTGAAAGCTAGGTTTGAAGAACCTAACTTACTGTAATTTAGTATTGAGCAAGTATTCTAACTTACCCAATTCGGCGTTTAAGACCCGTCATTTGCAAGATTCGAGTAGCAATCTCTTCTACCGACATCTCTGAGACATCAAGGCTTGGAATGCCTTGCGATATGTATATGCCTTGGATGGCACGCTGCTCTTGCTGAACCTGCTGATAGCTAGAATAGCGACTACCGGCACGGCGCTCTTGACGGATTTTTACTAGACGGTCGGTATTGATAATAAGACCAAATAGCTTATCCTTATGCTCTCGTAAAGATTTTGGTAGCTGATTGTCGTATAGATCATCTTCGGTCAGTGGATAGTTGGCTGCACGAATACCAAACTGTAATGCTAAATATAAAGAAGTGGGCGTTTTACCCGAACGCGAGACGCCAATAAGAATAATATCAGCCATACTATAATGACGCGTACGCGCCCCATCATCATTGTCTAAAGCAAAGTGTACCGCATCAATACGGTCTTTATAGTTTTCAGAATCGACATTATCATGAGCGTTACCTGTATGACCATCAGGCTCGACGGCAATCTCTTCAGCAATACGACCAATCAAGCCTTCATACATATCCAAATTACAGCCCTGCGCCGAATTGACCTTTTCACGAATCTCAGGATTGACAATAGTATCGAATACTAATGGTAATAGACCATCACGCTGATAGGCAATATTGATCTGCTGTACCGCATCCTCAGCACGCTCTAAGCTATCGACATAAGGCAATACTCGAGTCTCAAAAGGCACCGAAGCGAACTGACTTAAAATAGAACGTCCAAGCGTCTCAGCAGTGATAGCAGTACCATCAGAGATAAAAAACGCACTCCTCACGGCTTGTGAGTTATCCAACCTCAAAGCATGTCGATTTTGGATAGTAGGCATGTCCTGTTCAGATGGACTATTAGAATACATAACTAAAGGACCTCAATAATTGACTTTATTTAACCAACCAAAAATTAACTTGCCACTAATGGACAATTACTAATGGATAATCACTGAGCCATTGCTGAATTATTGTTCGACGCAGCTGTCGACGCACGCTTGATATTTTATGCTCTACATTATACCCATAATAGCGACTCAATAGGAATCAAAGTTGCTATAACTGGCAAAACACTAGGCTGAATTGAGCGCATTTCTGATACGATCTTATACTATCTAGGTATAGCTATTCTAGCTAAGCATCGATATTCTAAGCATCAGTATTATAGATATCGGCATTGTTTTAGACTTGCCTGTAGTTTGAAACACTGATTTACTCCTTTAGCCCTGTTTACTGGTAAAAGCTCAATACCCTTGTAACAACCCTAACAAAATATTGTTAATAAATCGATCATCGTGCTAATCTTTTTAGCTAGCCTATAAGCATTTATTACTAAGCCGCCAGTGTCAACTAATACTCATCGTTATAAGATAACCTTAAAGAAAAACAAATCACTGAAGCATAAGTGACTCAAAAAACATAAAAATTTCAACATTTTGAGGAGTTTTTTGCTTTCACCCCTCGAAATTAGCAAAATATAGCGGTATAATCACCCCTTTATAATCCTTACTAAATAACCTTATTTTCTGGAGTTATCATGGCAGAGCAATCTTCAGCACTTGTAGTCAATCTAGATCAGCTAGGAAAACACGACGTTGACACGGTGGGTGGCAAGAACTCTTCGCTTGGCGAGATGATCAGTCACTTATCAGATTTAGGCGTAAGTGTCCCCGGTGGCTTTGCAACAACTGCCGATGCCTTTAATCGTTTCTTGACTGAAACTGGTCTGTTGGAAAAAATCAACAACGAGCTTAGAGACTTAGACGTTAATGACGTTAATAAGTTGGCCGCTACTGGTAAAAAAATCCGCGGTTGGATTATTGACCAAGAATTACCAAGTGACCTTGAGCAACAAGTGCGTCAATCGTTCGAAGAAATGAGCAATGGTCAAGATATCGCTGTTGCCGTACGTTCTTCTGCTACTGCTGAAGATTTGCCAGATGCCTCGTTTGCTGGCCAACAAGAGACTTACTTAAACATTCGTGGTATTGATAACGTCCTTATTGCTATTAAAGAAGTGTTTTCATCACTATATAATGACCGCGCTATCTCTTATCGCGTGCACAAAGGCTTTGAGCACGAAGGCGTTGCCCTATCTGCTGGTATTCAGCGTATGGTACGCTCAGAAACGGGTGCTGCTGGCGTTATGTTCACTCTAGATACTGAGAGTGGCTTTGATCAAGTGGTGTTTATCACATCAAGCTACGGTTTAGGTGAAATGGTTGTGCAAGGCGCAGTCAACCCTGATGAATTCTATCTTTCCAAAAAATTGCTAGCCAATGGTAAGCCGGCCGTTATTCGCCGTAACTTAGGTAGCAAACATAAAAAAATGATCTATGGCGAAGAAGGCAGTACTGCTAAATCGGTGAAGATTGTAGATGTTGAAAAACAAGAACGTATGCAGTTCTCTTTATCTACTGAAGAGCTGACTTCACTTGCTAAGCAAGCGATGACCATTGAGAAACATTACGGTCAAGCGATGGATATTGAGTGGGCAAAAGATGGCGATACTGGTGAAATCTTTATCGTTCAAGCCCGTCCAGAAACTGTCAAAAGTCGCCAAGACAGCAACGTTATGGAACGTTATGTCATTAACACTACCAATGCCAAAGTACTTTGTGAAGGTCGTTCAATCGGTCAACGTATCGGTGCTGGCAAAGTGCGTATCGTTAGTGATATTAGCGAAATGGATAAAGTTCAAGATGGTGATGTTTTAGTTTCTGATATGACTGACCCGGATTGGGAACCAGTAATGAAGCGCGCATCAGCTATCATCACTAACCGTGGTGGTCGTACTTGTCACGCTGCTATTATCGCTCGTGAACTTGGCGTACCAGCTATCGTTGGTTGTGGTAATGCCACTGAATTGCTAGTTGACGGTCAAGACGTTACTGTCTCTTGTGCAGAAGGTGATACTGGCTTTATCTACGAGACTCAGATTGATTTTGAAATTCAGACTAACTCTATCGAATCTATGCCAGAGCTAGCCTTCAAAATCATGATGAACGTTGGTAATCCAGATCGTGCCTTCTCATTTACCCAAATGCCTAATGAAGGTATTGGCCTTGCACGCTTAGAGTTCATTATTAACCGCATGATTGGTGTGCATCCAAAAGCCCTACTCAATATGAATAGCTTACCACGTGAAGTGGCGCAAGCGATCAATGAGCGCATTGCAGGTTATGCCTCACCGATCGATTTTTATGTTGATAAATTGGTTGAAGGTATCGCCACTTTAGCAGTAGCCTTTATGGATCAGCCGGTTATCGTCCGTATGTCAGACTTTAAATCGAACGAATATGCCAACCTACTAGGTGGTAAATTATACGAGCCGTCTGAAGAAAACCCAATGCTCGGTTTCCGTGGTGCTAGCCGCTACGTCTCTGACAACTTCCGTGATTGTTTTGAGCTTGAGTGTAAAGCCCTTAAGCGCGTACGTGATGAGATGGGTCTGACTAACGTTGAGATCATGATTCCATTCGTACGTACGGTTGGTGAAGCTAAGCAAGTCATCGAGTTACTTGAGAAAAATGGTCTTAAACGTGGTGAAAACGGTCTGCGCGTCATCATGATGTGTGAGCTACCAACCAACTGTTTATTAGCAGAAGAGTTCCTAGAGCACTTCGATGGCTTCTCTATCGGCTCAAACGATTTAACTCAGTTAACTTTGGGTCTAGATCGCGATTCAGGTATTATTTCGCATCTGTTTGATGAGCGTGATCCTGCAGTCAAAAAACTATTGGCAATGGCGATTGCTGCTTGTCGTAAGCAAGGCAAATATATCGGTATCTGTGGTCAAGGTCCATCTGATCATCCAGACTTAGCTTACTGGTTGATGGAGCAAGGTATTAGCTCGGTATCGTTGAACCCTGACTCCGTACTAGATACTTGGTTCTTCTTAGCAGGTGAAGAAGCAAAGTAATCGGCTAAAAGCGTCAAAGTGTGATACTGAGCCATTAGGGTTTGTTTGCTAAGCATCGGTAGTTTTGATGCCTTAGTGAACAAACCCTAAGCCGTATTTAGTATTCAGTTATAGTGATATCATCATTTTACTTGTGAATAGTAAATACGCCCTAATATAATAAAATAAGATATGACTAACTATACAGGCAATTATGCAGATTTTCCTTGCTCGAAATAATGTCCAGGCCGGTCCTTATACCTTAGATCAGCTCAATATCATGCTGACCTCTGGTGAGGTAACGCTTGATGATTTGGTGTGGCATGAAGGCTTAGATAAGTGGCAGCGTATTGGTGATTTAACGGGCAATCAACACACCTATCGCCCTACTAATACTGCGTCCACTACTACAGTCGTTGCCAACGATTCTATTATTAATAATGTCACTGTATTCCCAGAAGACTCTGAAACTAATGCTCTCTCAAAGAGCCCGGATGGCAAAAAAGTATCCATAGATAGACTTTATGGTAAGCCTGAGTCAAAGCCTAATACTAAAGTGGATATGACCAGCAATCGCCAGCATAGTCCTGGTAATATGTCATTGAAAAAGCCTAACGCTGTCAAAAACGCTACAGCGAAAGACGTAGTAGTCGGTGATGTCATACTAGCGCCTATTATGTCGCGAATATTGGCTACAGCGATAAATGCTTTGATGTATCTGTTGGCAATATTTCCCTTAGTATTGGCCTTGAGCAAGATGAATGTAGATTATACTAAGTTTCAAAACATTCAAAATATGGACGCCGCTTATCAGTATTCTTTGACCCTAATGGAAGCTATTCCTAGTGGGACTTTGATGATGTCGCAGGTATTAGTATTTGGCTTGTTCGCTCTACAGCTGATATTTATTACTTTACGGGGTCAATCATTAGGTAAGGTTATTACTGGTATTCGAGTAGTGGATCAGACCACACACCGCTTGCCTTCTTTTATTAAGCTCATCGGTACTCGTACCTTGATGCTGTTTATTATTTATAACTTGTTATTCTCTTTTACTAGTTTTTTGGGATTTGTGGTTATTGCTATTCATTACTACATGGCCTCAAGAAGCCCAGAGAATATCGGTTGGCATGATAAACTAGCCAAAACTTTAGTAGTTAAAGCTGATAATAGCCAGTTAGTTAAACACCCTAAGAGATAGTTTAAAACAGTTTATAGGTCAACAGCTTTCATAGTTTAAGAGATAGTAAAAAGCAGCGCCTAGTCGTTGCTTTTTTATGGTAAGTAGCTTAGTTTGCTTCTAGCCCTATTATCTTAAATAAATACTATTTATATATATTTAATAGTAGCTGCTTATTAAACTTTGTATTAATAGCCAGTTACTGTTATAATACGGCGCTTTATATACTAAGCTTATTTGTTACTTTTTTTAGCTGATTTTTATTTTTTAGCTGATTTTTTTGATATTAGGTTTACTTTATAAATCTCCTTGCTATTAACATAGGGTTGATAGCTACTAATCCGTAAGGAGTCCAAATGCGACATTACGAAGTGGTGTTAATTGTACACCCAGACCAAAGCGACCAAGTGGTCGGCATGGTTGAACGCTATATCAAGTTGGTTCAAGACAACAATGGCGTTATCCATCGTTTAGAAGATTGGGGCCGTCGTCAACTGGCTTACCCAATCAACAAGATTCACAAAGCTCATTATGTCCTTTTCAATATCGAAACTGACGGTGATACTTTAGCTGAACTTGAAGAATTGTTCCGTTATAACGACGCGATCATTCGTAGTCTAGTTATGCGCCGTGACGAAGCTGTCACTGAAGAGTCGCAGTTAGCCAAGAATGCCGATGAAAAACGCGCACGCAAAGCTACTACTCGTCGTCCAGATCGTGATGATAATGACGACAACGACAACAACAGTGATGACTAATTAAAGGAGAATACTCATGGCACGTTTCTATCGCCGTCGCAAATTCTGCCGTTTCACTGCTGAAGGCATCACTCACATCGATTATAAAGATGTTGAATTGCTAAAACAGTATATCAGTGATAATGGCAAAATCGTACCAAGTCGTATTACTGGTACTTCTACTAAATATCAGCGTCAGCTAGCTACTGCTATCAAGCAGGCTCGCTATCTGTCTCTATTACCATACACTGATAACCATCAGGGTTAACCGTTAACTAGGAATGACTCATGCAAATTATTTTGTTACAGCGTATCGTCAACCTTGGTAGACTCGGTGAAACTGTCGATGTAAAACCAGGTTACGGACGTAACTTTCTTATCCCTCATGGCAAGGCTTTGCCTGCGACTAAAGTTAACATTGAAAAGTTCGAAGCACGTCGTGCTGAGCTTGAAGCTGAAGAAGCAAAAGAAGTCAGCGTAGCTCAAGAACGTGCTGATGCCTTGACTGATGTTAATGTTATCATGCGTGCAAAATCAGGCGACGAAGGTAAACTATTTGGCTCTATCGGTACTCGCGATATCGCTGAAGCGTTAACCAACTCTGGCCTAGAAGTTGACCGTGCTGAAATCAAACTTCCAGAAGGTACTTTGCGTCAAGTGGGTGAATATAGTGTTGATATTCAACTACATCATGACGTTACTGCTACTATCTTAGTTACTATCCTATCTGAAGATGGCGATGACGAAGATCTAGAAGAAGATGCAGCAGACGAAAGCGAAGACTATTCTGAAGAGTAATCTTTAGCATAGCTAGTTTAAGTCTAAAAAAAGCCAGTAACTTTACGTTGCTGGCTTTTTTTATGCAGGAGATTTACTATGGTTAGGCTACTTATTATAGATCATTGCTGATTGCTGATTGCTGATTGCTGATTTAATGGGCTATTGCCTATTAGGGGATATTTTAAATTTGCATAACGGTTTATAAGTTCATCTACTCGGCTAGCGCTATCGATTTATCAGCAAATAGGAGTTCTTATGACCTTTTATTCAACACCTCATTATTCTGAACATTTACAGGGGTGGCTTAAGCGTGGTCGAAACTGGCACATTGAGTATGGAGGTTATCTATCTAATCACCTCACTCATAATTGGATAGCTTTAGACGCTGCTGGCGCGGGCTATGAAAAAATGCAGTGGTGGGAACAAGTTTATACTACTAAGGCGACTAATAGCTCAAGCAACAACACCTCTGTCAACCCTGCAACAGAGCTGTCAATGCTAGAGGCTCCTCGTAATAACCCGATAGACTATACACAAATAACAGAAGCTAACTGGCTCAATAACTTGCAATCCACCCGTATTGGCTTTGAGTCGTATCGAGACTTTTTTGATGCAAAAATAGTAGAGCTAGGCTTAAGCGCTTGTCTTAAACGCTACTACCCTACATTGTCTGAAGGCCTAGCAGGAGCTGCGCTACATCCAGTCATTCATACAGGCTGGGCAGTCGATGTAGAGTGTAATGATATGGCTGCCGAAGGACTAGCTTATATGGCCACAGCCTTTCAGCCATTAGCAACTGGCGCAAACCATAGTAACTATCAACCTTGTCAGCTATGGTCACCTGATGCGCCAAATATGCTCGAAGCACTTAAGCAAATTCTAACCGATGATAGAACTGCTAAGCTGACGGAACAAGCTTATATATTAAGTAAAACTGAAGATTATAAAAAGTTAAATAGAGGTAAATTTCAGCAGCGCTTGATTACTTTTGATAACCCTGATGAGCCTATGGCACAGTTTCTTAACAACATGGTGACACTAAGGTTACCTGAGATTGGTGAAGATTTAACGGCTTCTATTGAAGTACTAACAGTTATTGCAGCGGCTGCGGTGTACGCTAGCGATAATGAGTTCTTTATCGTACATGGATTAACCAGCCTACATGCAGTATTGTGCGTGCTGCCACATCTCGATGACCATGCACAGCGTAATGCTTTGGGATATTGGTTTAGAGCGCTAGTAGCCGTCGTTATCGTTCAAGGCAGTCCTAGCGTGACAGATACTATTATAATGTTGGAACAATGGAATGCTCGTAAAGAAAAGGGAAAGACTAGCGGTTACCAATTAAATGAAGAACTAAAGACGTGGTGGCTACAAATCTTGCAATCAACTACCGAGAGTCTAGATGAGCATGTACCAAAGACAGTATATGTATTGAAACGATGGGCGGAATGGCAAACGTTTTCTAAAGCTTCACATGATATATTTGCAAAAGCTGCGCGTCATATCACCACCCCTAATCAAAGCGGCGGACTTGAAGATAATCTTTGGTTTGGTCGGTAAGTTTTGATCCTATTTATGTCAACTCATTGTAAGATGAAACAGCCAAAAAATAAGCCAGTAACTTTGAGTTATTGGCTTACTTTTTTATTTAGCGATCTACTATTTATGCTTTATTTTTCTTATCATATGCCTCAAAGGCTTCTTTGCTTTTTGCATCTGGGCAATATACGACTTCGACACCTTGCTGACCAAAGTCTTTTTTGAGTTTATCATATAAAGTCTCTGTGCCCCATCCATAAGCATCACCAAGATCATCATCTGCTGCAAACACTATCCGTGCTATCCTTACATTCAGCATAGCGGCCATACACATAGCGCAAGGCTTACCACTTGCATACATAGTAAACCCAGAATCTTGAGCTAAGTTCAACGCTTTGCCAGCCTGACGAATGGCTTGCATTTCTGCATGTGCCGTAGGATCATAATCGATATAAGCCTCATTGACCGCTTCTGTGATAACTTCTTCGCCTTTGGTCAGAACAGCGCCAAAAGGTTCGCCGCCTTTATCTACGTTTTCAATGGCAAGCTCAACAGATCTTGCTATCATCTGTCTATCAAAGTCAGTTAATTGATTTTTCATTATTTTGTCCTTTATATTTTAGTTAAAACAAAAACGCTAGCCATGATTATCGCTACTAGCTTATAAATACGCTTAAAAAGCCTTAATTATTCAGTGAACTAAGTTGTTATTGGACTACTTTTTGTTGGTTTGCTCAAAGATAACTAAGCTTCCCTGCCGATTCAGCAGGCATAGAGTATTGCCATCCCTATGTCAATTGTCAAGCCAACCGAATTCAATTCAAAGCCCCAGCTAATACTTCATAAATTCTCGCATCAGACGCTTGCGCCACATTGAACCGCATAAAATTCTGCGCATTCTGTGCTTGGCTAAAAGCATTGCCCGGCGCTAATACTACCCCTTGCGCTAAGCAGTGAGTTGCCAATTCAGCAGCGCTACTAGCATCAGGTAATTGACACCATAAGAACATACCTGCCTGCGGTATCAACCAAGGCACGATACCCAATTTGGCCAGTCTTGGCACTGTCTGCGCACGAGCTTTTGCTAAGCGGGTATGAACCGTATTGATATGCTTACGATAGCCACTATCAGTCAAAGCTGACAGCACGACCGCCGCTGCTAACTGACTACCACCAAAGCCAGTAGCTATCTTTAGATCCAATAAGCTCTCGACCCACTCTTTCGGTGCTGCAATATAGCCACAGCGCAATGACGCCGATAAAGTTTTAGAGAAGCTGCCGATATAGAACACTTGTGATAAACCGTCCAATGCTGCCAATCGTGGCGCTGGTGTGGTCTCAAAATCGGCAAAGATATCATCTTCAACGAGGTATAGACCCGCTGCTTGCGCTAGTTGTAAAACTTGGTAAGCAGTGGCTGGTGATAAAGTCGCCCCTGTAGGATTATGAATAGCGGCGTTAGTTATATATAGCCGTGGTTTATGCTCTGCTAATATCGCCGCAAAGGCAGTTACGTCTGGGCCAGTCGCTGTGTATGGCACCCCGACTACTTTTACCCGATGGGCTTTAAGTAACGCATGAAAGTTAAAGTAACAAGGATCATCAACGACTACCGTATCACCCGGCGTTAATAAGAAGCGAAAGATTAAATCTATCGCTTGCGTACCAGAATCGGTCAATATCACTTGCGCAGGCTCTGCCTCGATACCTAAGCCCGCCATACGTCTAGTCAGTAATTGACGTAACTCCAATAAACCTAAAGGCGTGGCATACTCGCTCATTACCTTAGCATCAGCTCGCGCTACAGTCTTTAATCCACGACGCATACCTTGCTCATATAACCAGTCCGGCGGTAACCAACCACAGCCTGGCTTTAAGATATCGTCAGCAGGTTCAAGCGCCTGCCGTGATATCCATAATGGATCTACCGCCCGATCAAGATTAGGTCCGATATCCGCTAGCGACAAGGGCGCTATAGAGTCAGCGACATAAAAACCAGCGCCAGGACGCGAGTATATTATCCCTTGCGTTTGCAGACGCTCATAAGCTTCTACTACTGTCGAAGCTGAGAAGCCATTAGTCTTAGCAGCGGCACGCACAGAGGGCAGGCGTGTACCCGGCATATAGATCACTGTGGCTATTTTTTCTTTGACTTCAGCCATCACTATTTCGATTCTTGTTAACTCAGCTTTCATATTTTACTCATCTTAATAGCCGCTACCTTTTAGCTTATAAGCTTGTCATCATCTTTGTTGCCTGTCGTAGACTGGTGCTAAAAATAATATAAAAATCAGCTTTAAAACCGCCCTGTATGGGTTAAACATACCAAACAGTTCTGCTTAATTGTACTGGATTGTATATAGATAACCTACCGCGCTTTTGTTTTAATCATCCTCTTAGACTCAAGCTCAAACCCAAAATCAAATACAGGATGATATCTATAATGAAAAACAGCGCTCAAGGCTGGCTTAGTGGCTTTATTGGGGTAGTTATTTTTGCCAGCTCTCTACCAGCAACTCGCTTAGCGGTCATGGGACTCGACCCTGTATTTCTTACGAGCGCCAGAGCCGCTATTGCCGCCTTACTCGGTGGCGCAGTGTTGCTACTACTCAAACAGCCTATGCCTACTAAAGCTGATCTCCCTAGCTTAGCTATCGTTACTTTTGGCGTAGTCATCGGCTTCCCCTTACTCAGCGCCTTAGCATTGCAGTACGTTACCTCAGCACACGCTATCGTATTCTTAGGAGTTTTGCCGCTGTTTACAGCTATATTTGCAGTTTGGCGTGGCGGTGAACGTCCCCCATTATTATTTTGGCTATTTGCATTGTTAGGTAGCTCATTTATAGCAGGTTATGCGGCAATAAGCAGTGCTCATAGCTCGTTGTTAGGAGGCTTACTGATGCTAGGCGCTGTGATAGTCTGCGGCTTAGGTTATGCTGAAGGCGCACGTCTATCCAGAACACTTGGTGGCTGGCAAGTGATTAGCTGGGCCTTAGTTTTATCGTTACCTATTATGCTCCCTATTATCTGCTTAACTTGGCCTGACTCTTTAGCAGAAGTCAGCGTTACTGCTTGGGCTGGCCTAATGTATGTTTCGATATTTAGTATGTTTATCGGCTTTGTTTTTTGGTATCGAGGCTTAGCCTTGGGCGGTATTGCGGCGGTCGGTCAACTACAGCTGTTACAACCTTTTATGGGTCTGACTTTAGCCGCACTATTACTGCATGAGTCTGTCAGCGTTGGCATGTTAGTGAGTACTTTGGGCGCTATAATATGCGTGATCGGAGCGAAGAAATATGCGGTTTAGCAGCTTTGGTTTTACTATTAAATGCTTTTTAAGTAGATCAATATAAATACCTACAGAAAATTTACTTATAAAAATCCGATCAATTAAATGACCGGATTGCTAATAGCTGTTATAGAGGATAAAAACTAAAAGTTAAATACAAACTACTAAGTTATATAAATTTTGACGGTTGAGTGGCAAAGTCATTTATAACTTACTAACGGCTACACCCTTTAGAAAAAACAATTTTATTGATTTTTATTAACTGCACACTTTTTTAGACTGACTAATCTTACCATTATTGCAAACAAATTTACCATTTTGGCAGTGCGATACCCCGCCCATACTTTTAGAACAAGGATAGTTCTGGGCATTCGCTTGTACAACTGGTGACATCATTAACATAGAAACAATAAAAGCTGACCAAATTTTCATAAGTAACTCCCTCAAGAATAGAAAGATATAAGCTCGGACCATATCACCGTCCAACCCTTTCATCAATCATAATTTAGCTTATGTTTTTAATAGTTCACAGCCGCACCTTATCCTAGGTCATTGGTCTCATGGTAATTAGCATTACACACAATAGTGGCAGCGGTTATTTGCACTATTATTAACCGCTAAGTGATTGATAGTTAATAAAATATTCACGTAATATGCATTACTTTAGCGTTATCCTAAGCGAAAATTTCGAATTTTAAATACCCACCTATAAATCAAAAGATCAGCTTTTAAGATTTAAAATTTTTGAGCGGTTGTACAGTAGTCATCAGCGTTATCTATTTTATAAGTAGCCATTGCTGTGTCATACGTTCCCGTTGACTAAATTATAGAAAGGATAGGATATATTTATAACTATTTTGATGCTATCCGTCATGCCAGCTTAAACGTTTTCTTATTGCCTGTATCTGCTAGCTAGTCGTTGCAAAGATATCTGTTATACGCTACCCATAGGCTTTAACCCTTGCACGTTACAACATGCTTAATGGCTCATAGCATGTGAGGCATGACTACCTATAAAGTAAGCCACCATAACAACAGGGTATGGTACTAAGTGATGTTTATTATTTATCAATATCAGTACCTCCTACTAGCTCAAGGGTGAGCTGCATCTGTCGAAGCGTGCTATTGATATGCCTCTTTAGTTTGGGCTTTAATTGCATGAACTTATTAACTTTATGGTTTTTATTATTGCCACTAGCTTTGTTTAGATCATCAACATCGTAAACTTACCACTCAATTGATGAGCCATTGCTTGAATGATGCTGTGATCGCCAGTAAACTCCATAACCGTCAACGCTTCATCAAGGCGAAGATTATGGGTATTAGTAGTTAGGTTTACTTTATTATTTAGCATGGTGTTAGACATGTCCATGCGTGATGCCAATGCAATATTACCGCCATGCTTAGGGTTATGTACTGTGGCAGGTGTTGCGTCTATTACGTTCATTGTGTTCTACCTATTTATTAAAACGTTTTGTTCGTTGCTGGCAAGTTGTATGATTTACTTATTCTTCATTGATAGATGTCAAATCAGCTTTAAGCTTTTTGTCAGTTTGGATTTCAATAATTGCCTGCCTACCAGCAGGGAGCCCATGCTTTTTGTAGTAATTGAGATTGCTATGAGGGATTCCAAGTTTTCTACCTATAGTTTGATAGCTATGACAATCAAAGTGCTTAATAAGTTTTTTAAAGATCATGTTCGTCTTCCCATCCATATTCGTTCGTTTGTTAGAACAAATGTTTCTAGCTTACGCCAACCAAATGTGTTTTGATATGCGAACAAAGGAGTATTGATCATGAGCAGCATGGCAGACAGAATTCTTATAAGAATGAGTGACCTTGGCATTACGCAGGCTGATATAAAAAGAGGGATTGGCGCAGGTAAAGCAACCATTTCAAGCTGGGTGAATGGAGACACAAAACCATCTGGAGCATACGCTACAAAACTCGCTTTTTATTTGCGATGCAATACCGATTGGTTGTTATCAGGTGTAGGACGTATGAATAGCACCTTTGAGGTTAATGAGTCACAAAAAGGCATACCTAATAATACTGCAAAAGTACCTTTAGATTATGGCATGGACAGTATGGATGGTATGATGCCTGTAATTAGCTGGGTCGCTGCCAGTAGCTTTTGTAATGTTGTGCCAGTAACTATAGATGATGTGACAGATTGGATTGCACGACCACAATACTTGTCCAAGCATGCGTTTGGATTAGTCATTCAAGGCAGAAGTATGTGGCCTGAGTTTAAGCCAGATGAAATAATTTACATCGAGCCTGAGATAGCACCTTGGGATCTAAAAGATGGTGATTTAATTATTACCCACTGCAATGATGATAAACAAGCCACGTTTAAGCAGCTTGTTATTGGTGACGGCCCTGATGACATGTACTTAAAACTCCTTAATCCTGATTGGCCTGATCAAAAGATGGTCTCAATGCGTGAATGCTCGTTGGTGGGTATAGTGGACAGTAAGTTTGTTAGGTATAGATAGATATGAAAGCATATAAATAATACAAAGGACTTACTTATGAAGAGAATACTATTTTTTATACTACTTTTTACTAGCTCTTCGATGGCTGTTGCATCGGGCTGGGAAATATCAACTGTTAGCGATAATGGTGATGTTAATACGATTAATACCGACAAAATAAAAAGAATTAAAACATCTTTTCCATCCACTAGCCCAGTGATATCTGGATGGGTTAAAACTACTTTTAATAATAGAGATGATAATATTGTCTCTAAATTAGACGAATATTACATAAAATGTAAAGAAGACGAATTTATTAAGAACTCTTCTTACCTCTATCGAGTGGATGGTACTGTGGCATATAGCATTACAAATGAGGTGAGAAATGTCGATATAACTAAATTTCAGCCAGTACTTCCAGATACCTATGGCGAAATATGGTTTAAAGATATATGTAATTTTTCAGGCATAAAATAAAGCTGGGACTCTAATGGAACTATGCCAATATCGCTGAATTGCCACTTTTTCAATTTATCCATGTAAGTACACACGCTACCATTGCGATGGTATCGTGAAGCGCTGGATTAGGATTAGTAAAAATGCGCGGTGAGCAAGCATTTCTCAAAATTAAAAGTCATTTGCGATTCTACAGTTATAGAATTATGTTTTGAAAACCCTAAGCTTTGATAGCCTGGAGATATAGTTTGCATGAAAAATATACCCATCTTAATAGCGATATTATTTATTTCAGCTTGTAGCGGTGACCATAACAGCAAGCCTGAACTTGGATCATCGGGTCATCCTAGCAACTGCCGTGCCTATATACAGTTGAGCGTAGATGAATGGAGAGCTGACAATTATACGACTGAAGATACCATGAATGCTATAGAGCGAAACTGTGGTACTTATGGGTCGCTATGGAATAATTAATGGGTAAAAGCCAGCACGCTTGAAATTGGCTTACAGGGAGAGTTCAGTTGAGTAACAATCACTGCTCGCCTGATGACTAATATAGCAGATCAGGTCAAGACCACATAGATAATGTAGGAAACGCCTTAGAGGTAAAGAGCGAACAGGCAACCATACTAACCGACTCTCTAAAAAGTCATTGTGGATTAGCCGGCGACTTGTGGTCTAATTAGTAAGTTGGTTTTGTATTAAAAAAATCTCTCTTAATTTATCAATTTTATATGGATATTTTTTCGCAAAATTTACTACAACGTTATTGTCTTTCAGATTAAGACTAATCAACTCTTGCATAGCTTTTTCATGCTGTTTTCTAGTTTTACGAGCATCCCATGCTTTTCTTATGCTCTGTCCTTCTGCAAAACTACTCGATAGCCTGTCAAAATCTATTCCACTATTGACCATTAAAGGCGCATTGTTCAGGCTGGCTTGCTCGTGCAAGTAAATATCATAACGCTCAGCATGAGCAAACATTACAAAGCAAGATGATAGTAAGTTTACGCGTTATATGACTCCAAAATTTTATTTAAAATAATTCATACTCTAACAAAAATAAATGTAAGCATAATTAATACTCACGCCCTACGTCTTATAAAATCGACCAATATTTTTTGTATGCTTTGAATTTGAATGCTAATTCCAACAGGTTCTAATATATGTAAAAAGCTCTTTTATTGACTCTAAAAAAACAGGTATATATAACAGATTATTAATAGCGATTAGCCTACTCAAACAACCATCCTCTATATCTCTATATCTCTATATTCCTGAAAAACCTGTTACTGTGCGTACTATACTCATTTTTAGGATTACGTTGTTACACGCCATAATGCTCATCTAGCTACTGTATTCTTACTTGCTCAAAATCCAGACATAAAAAAATCCGACCACCTAAGTGATCGGATTTTTAATATTTGGTGGAGATGGCGGGAGTTGAACCCGCGTCCGCCAGCATTACGCTCATGAATCTACATGTTTAGTTTCTGTCTTTAATTTTAGTCTGCACCGATCCGACAGTCAGGATGGATTAGCCGAGTCTCTACTTTTGAACCCAAAGGATTGAGACAATCCCTTGTGGCGATCCTACATGCGGACGCTTCAACTTAGTTGACCAACTGTAGGTGATCAGCAACCAAGTAAACAGGGTTTAAGCTGCTAGAGCGTAATTTTCGTCGTTTGCGACTATAACAATATATGTTGGATTAACGAGAGGACATATACTCTCGACATGCATCATTGAGTTTCATCACCAGCGTCGAAGCCAGAACATCCCCAATAGAAGAGCGTATTATATAGTAAGTCACTATCCTATTTCAATCGATAACTGACAATATTACATCACGTTACATCTACTGCTGTTTAGACTTGCTTGCCAAACTGACTTGATAGCGTTGACTAACCTAGCAGACTAATAGCTTTATTGGTTATAACTTACTTTATAGTATTAGCTCACTGTATGTAGCTTACTCTATAAAAGTATCTTATTTAACCAAACACCAATGCCCTGAATCTGTGGCATGCATACTTGATGGGCCATAGGATAAGTACGGTAGTCGACATTATAGCCTTTAGCGGCTAAGGTTTTGGAGGCCTGCTCACCTAGCGATACTGGCACTACTGGATCATGAGTACCATGCTCGATCAATATCGGCAGCTTTTTATTGGCTGCACTGTAATTAATAGTGTCATTGGTTGCCAGATAAGTAGATAAGCACAACAAGCCAGCCAAAGGCTTAGGATAGCTCAGCGCTAAATGATAAGCTACTGCCCCACCTTGCGAAAACCCAGCAATAACGATATTTTCAGCAGATATCCCACGCTCTATCTCACGGCTAATGAGATCTTGAATATACTGAGTCGACTGCTCAATTTGTGCCACATCTACTTTGCGATCCAAACTCATCTCAAATATATCGTACCATGACGGCATGATCATGCCACCGTTGATAGTAACAGGACGCTTAGGAGCATGCGGAAATACAAAGCGCACAGCCATGTCATCGTTCAAGCCCAATTGCGGTACTACCGGCTCAAAGTCATGGCCACTAGCACCCAAACCATGTAACCAAATAACAGCGCGATCTATCTGCTTTTGGGCTGGATTGTGCTCAACTATGACACACTCTAAATAGTTACTCATAAAACATCCTTTAATTATATAAAATTATCCATCAATTTTTCACAACTTTTGGTGGCTAAGCAAACAATACTGAACGGCTTTTATGCTACGATAATTTAAAGCTCTTAAAGTCACTAACAGCTCACTGCTAAAGCAATTAGCAATTTATGGCCATTTAGCCATTAGCGTTTTATGATGCTTTATCCTCAGTTTTCAATGTCTATTGTTAAATGGCTTTTTTTAACTGACTGTTGTTGCCAGTATATTTTAAATATCCATCCACTAACGTCTTAACGACTAAGTAGCGCTCATGACTCATATTTTATTGGTAGAAGACGATCCAGCTATCGCTATGTCATTAAAAGTCACTTGCAAACGTGAAGGCTGGCAAATCACTTGGTTAGACAATGCTAGTAACGTATTGCCCATGCTACATACTGCTGAGGCGCAAGATCTATCGGCAATAATACTCGATGTTGGTCTACCAGATGGTGATGGCTTGAGCCTCTGTCAACAGATTCGCCACGCTCCTGATATTCACCAGTTAAAAGACACGCCTATCATTTTCTTGACCGCTCGTAGTGATGAGGTCGATCGTATCTTGGGCTTAGAGATGGGCGGTGATGACTATTGTGCCAAGCCCTTTAGTCCCCGAGAGTTAGTAGCTCGACTCAAAGCTATTTGGCGTCGGGAGCAGCTACTTACCCAGCAGTCTGCCAAGCAACAGAATGCCTCTGTAAGCTCGCTCGATTATAACTCAAGTCAGACTGTTAATAGCAATACTACCACTGCAGCACAAGCGCTAACTTTTGAGTGCCTAGCAGGTATTTGGTACTATCAGCCGCTTAATTATTCGCTGACATGGCAGCAACGAAAGCTGGAGCTTAGCAATACCGAACGTAAAATCTTATTAACCTTATTACAAGCACCCAATCAGGTCTTTAGTCGTGAACAACTCTTAAATGCCGTTAGTGACTATCCCGACCACCGTTTGGCGCGGACTATTGATAGCCATATCAAGTCCATTCGCAAACAGCTGGCTACTATTCGCCCAGACATTGATGTCATCCATACCCATCGCGGCTTGGGTTATGCGTTGTGCCCTGCCTAATGGCTGACGATAATCAACACCCTCATAGCCCTGCTAACTCGCAGTTGAACCAGAGCAACTGGTACGCCAAACTGCATCCGATAGGTAGTGCCCAGCAGCAAGATGCGCCCCCTAAGCGCTTGCTCAACTTGAGTATATTTTTTCGGATTTGGCTGGCGGTAGCGCTAGTGCTTATCATCTGCGGTATCGTAGTATTTACTCAGCTGTTCGGTCACGTCAAACCTACCGCCCAACAAGTTATTGAAGATACTTTATTAGATACTAGTAAGCTTATGGCGGCCAATCTACGCCTGCCGTTGCAGTCCGGACAGCTCTATACTGACGTTTATCAAAGCCAGCTCGATAGTGCTTTTGCCAGCACGCCAGCGACAGCTAAAGCGCTGAACACTGATAGCAGCGTGGCTAACCAGGGCGCTAATTATCAGCAGCAACCTGCCTATCGACGAAAAAAATTCAGTAGCTTTCGCCTTTATGTCACTGATAGTGCTGGTAAAGTCATCTATGACTCGTTGCCCGTAGCTACTAATGCTGAAGGACAGGATTTTAGCCAATGGAATGATGTGTATTTGACCTTGCGTGGACTATATGGCGCTAGAAGTACTTCTGATACTTATAGTGGACCTGATAGCTCCATTATGTATGTAGCGCAACCTATCAAAGATGCTACAGGCCAGATTATCGGGGTGGTCAGTGTCGGCAAGCCTGTCGCCAGCGTGCTGCCCTATTTGGACCATACTCGGCGACAGATGCTGATTACTATGCTCATCATTAGCCTAGCGGCGCTGATCTTAGCCGGACTAGTCGCTTGGTGGCTAAAACAAAGTATCACTTTAGTCACTCAATATACTAGTGCCTTAGCAGAACAAACAAAAAAGCCTTATTTCTATCTAGGCCATGAGCTCAACAGTTTGACTGACACTATCGAGACCATGAAGCATCGACTAGAGAATCGAGCTTATGTCAGCGACTACGTGCATACCCTGACTCATGAGCTTAAGAGTCCGCTAACCGCCATCCGTGCCAGTAGCGAATTGCTAGAAGACGACTTGCTTGATGCTGAGGATAGGCAGTTATTGAATGAAACTATCGGTGAGCAGAGTATCAAGATGCAGCAGCTGATTGATCGGCTGTTATTATTGGCGAAAGTTGAGCAGCCCAGTTTTAGATTAAACCGTCAGCCTATAGCTTTACTACCGCTACTCAATAGCCTTATCAAAAACAGCAGTCCCAAGTTACAACAGCGGCGTTTAGCAGCCATTGAGCTGAAAATAAATCACCAGCAACTAGCAACTATTACTGAAAATAGCGCTGTACAAGCACAACTAACTGCCAAGACTACGGTTTATGCTGACAGTTTTTGGCTACTACAAGCTCTGCAAAACGTGCTGGATAATGCGATTTACTTTGCGAATCATAAAGTTATTTTTGCTATCTATACTAACGCCGAACACACTGTCACTATCACTATCTTCAATGATGGTAAGTTACTGCCAGACTATGCGCTGACTAAAGCTTTCGATCGTTACTTTAGCTTATCTCATCAGAGCATTGCTTATCCCAATACTAGCGATCTAAACCCTGATCAGCCAAACATTGATCAGCCAAATAATGCTCAGCCAAGTGATACTCAGCAAAACGATTACCTCCAGAGTATGGCGCAGAACCAAGCTGTAGTGTCTAGCCCTATGCCCAAAAAAGGCACTGGACTGGGGCTAACCTTAGTCAAGCAAGTCATTGAGCATCATGGTGGTACAGTAGCTATTAGCAATACGGCTGCCAACCCTATGCTTAATCAGCTCGCTGGCGTAACCTTTAGCATTACTTTGCCATTAGCTAACAACTAGAACTGAAAGCTAAAAAGCCAATCAAAATAGTAGAGGGTTATTTTCACTTTAAATGACTCTATTCCTATAGTCGATTCACTACAAAATATTAGCTTAACAAATGATGTGCTACTGCGATGAATTTTGTGCAGCCTCTAAGAACTCAGCACGTAAGGAGAATTTATACCATTAGCATACCTTAACGGCTGTCCTGTTTTTATTGAGGATTAACCATAGCAGCACCCTAAGCTTAGTTACTAATCCATCAAATCTCCATAATGCTTACATCAGTTTTATATCTAGGTATCCTAAAATAGTGTTAACCAACTCATTATTAATAAAACACTTAACTATAGGCCAGTAAGCTCATGAAAAACTCCTCTATCGCCAGTAAATTTACCAGTAATTGCTTAGGCTATAGTCGTCATGACTGTATCCAAGCCTTATTAACTCAAGGTATAGACAGTGTCGACTTCGGTCACTGGTTGGCAATTCCTAGTGAAAAGCTATTACTAGTCTTCAGAAATCAGCACTGTATAGCTATTGATGGTTATCAAGCGCTCGCCTAAGCCCTTCAATCCGTGATAGCTTAAGCGCATTCACAATATCTAGCCGATAAAAAACCCTCTACCTTGTAAGATCAAAGTAAAGGGTTGTTTAAGGATAACTAGCTTCAATAGCGGTTTGACTTGCGCCTAATGCTAACGCCCAATTAACAAGCAATAAAGTCCTAAGTAATTGACGTTACTGGTGGCTCAACATCGGCGTTTTGACCACGGTTACGTAGATAATGATCTAGCAACACGATAGCCAGCATTGCCTCAGCGATAGGCGTTGCACGTACTCCAACGCAAGGATCATGACGACCCTTAGTCAACATATCAACCGCTTCGCCTTGAGTATTGATACTCTTGCCAGCAGTAGTAATACTAGAGGTAGGTTTCAGCGCAATGCTCACACTAATATCTTGTCCTGAAGAAATACCGCCTAGGATACCGCCGGCATGATTGGCAGTAAAGCCGTCTGGCGTCATCTCATCACGTGCCTTGTGACCGAATTGTTCAGCGACTTTCATCCCATCACCAATCTCAACACCTTTCACCGCATTAATACTCATCATCGCATGAGCAATATCAGCATCCAAGCGATCAAATACTGGCTCGCCCAAACCAACTGGCACACCGCTGGCAATAATCTCTAAACGTGCGCCACAACTAGTACCTTCACGGCGTAAGCTGTCTATTAGAGTCTCAAAACGACCTACTGCCTCTTTATCAGCACAGAAGAACGGATTGCTATTCACAAACTCCCAATCAATAATGCTAGGATCGAGCACTTCGCTACGCTCGTTACCTATTTGAGTCACATGACCACGCACTTCCACACCTAAGCGCACTCGCAAGTATTTTTTGGCGATAGCACCAGCCGCTACCCGCATAGCCGTCTCACGTGCCGATGAGCGTCCGCCACCACGATAGTCGCGAAAGCCGTACTTCATGCTATAAGTATAGTCGGCATGGCCAGGGCGAAAAGTATCTTTGATTTCGCTATAGTCTTTAGATTTTTGATTGGTATTACGAATAAGTAAACCAATAGAAGTACCCGTAGTTAATCCTTCAAATACACCAGAGATAATTTCGACTTCATCAGACTCACGGCGCTGAGTTGAGTATTTAGAAGTACCAGGCTTGCGACGATCTAAATCGATTTGCAAATCCTCCGCACATAACTCAAGACCAGGTGGCACACCATCTACAATGGCCAATAAACCTGCGCCATGCGATTCACCGCAAGTGGTTACACAAAAAAGCTTACCAATACTGTTGCCTGCCATGTCTATCCTTAACAAGTAAAATTTATCTTTAGGTATTAAACTAACTATCGAACCCACTATTAACCCAACTACCGAATCAACTATTAAAATCTTGCTTACTAGTAACGATAACAGTGCTCATCTAGCATCAATAAGCATCAGATATCAAGTATCGAATGCTCTAATAGTAGAAGGTTCAATACCATCAAATCCTGCCATCATAAATATTAGCTAGCATCATTATTGACATAACGAGCAAACAGCGCACGATGCTCTACTAGCTCATCAAAGGTTATAGCGAACACTCCATGACCACCATGAGCGAATTTGAGCCAATCGAACTGAATATCAGGATAAGCTTGGCTTAACGCCCACTCACTGTCACCAACTTCGCAAACTAACAACCCTTCAGGGCTCAGATAATCTGCGGCTTCAAACAAGATATGATGAACTAGGTCTAGGCCATCTTGACCAGCAGCAAGAGCTTGTTCAGGCTCATATAAGAACTCAGGGGGTAAGTCAGCCATGATAGCAGCGTCGACATAAGGGGGATTGGTGACGATTAGTTCGTATTGATTCTCAGCAGGTATCTTGGCGAACAAATCAGACTCGATCACATTGACTTGATGATTGAGATTATGATGATCAACGTTGACCATAGCGACTTCTAGCGCCCCTTTATCGATATCCACTGCATCCACTAATGCATCGACAAAACGGGTGGCCAAGGCAATAGCGATACAAGCAGAACCAGTACATAAATCTAATATGCGCTCTGGATGTGAGAGCTGCTTCATCTCTAAACCATGCTCATAAAAAGCTGTAGACTGCTCATTGACTGTTGTGCCTAAAGGTTTGGCCAGCTCATTAGCATCAAAATATGGATAGAACTGCTGACGAATCAACTCAGCGATTGGTGAGCGTGGTATCAGAACTCGCTCATCAATATAAAAAGGCAAATCACAGAAATAAGCCAAATTAACCAAATAACTCAATGGCTTACGCTCAGCTATGCGCTCTTCTAACAAGCTCAATACTGTTTGCTTCTCACTAGAGGTCAGACGACAATCTAGAATCTGTTCATTAGCAGACCAGTCCAATGCTAACGAGTGCAATACAATCGCCGCGGCTTCAGCGAATTCGTCTGTTGTTCCCTGGGCTACTACTACATCATAGTTGCGCAGTTGGGTGACAGCAAAGCGAATAAAGTCACGGATGCTAACTAGCTCTTGGCGAGCTTCTTCGAGCTCTGCTGGCAAATTAGCAAACTCATTTTCCTCATCGCTCTGTAAATTATCCAGATTAAAGTCATCAACATCAAAGCCATATTGATTTTGAAACTCTTCGGCGCTCATAGTCTGTTCTTCTGGCATATCGTACCTTATTAATTACATGTTGATTGCGTATGGATGACGTGTTCATTGGTGAGGTGGGAGTAGAGTGAATAAACGGCTGACGTTTTATGGTTTGACCGTGACTAGCTGTGCAAATAACAACTTAGCAAGCAGATAAAAAAGTCTACTAAAAACTATCCCCTATTATAGACGCAAATCAATAGCAGCGCCAATAACTGTAGTCGCTATCTAGTATGATAGTAATTTTAGGCCTTTTTTGCTTTTATGCTTTAGCGAGTAGTCTATTGTTAGCTACTTATAAGTTATTAACAGAAAAACCGTCTCAGCTCCTGTGATTATAAGCTTACTAAAGTAGAGGAATAGTGCCAAATTAGAGAAAAAGTTGACTCAATTATCACGGTATTGTAGTGAATACGTCAGTTATTGACGTCTAACATTCTATTGCTTTAAAAAGATGTATCAAAAGTTTGCGCAGCGTCTCAATTATGCGCATAATAGTCCCATTAGTAGCAACCTTGTGATCAAATATTATGAAGATAAAGTTAATCGTTACCTCGATGTCAATAGCCGCACTTACCGCTGGTATCAATATCAGCGCTATCGCGGCTCCTACTGATAGCGCTCGCACTTTACCAGTGCGCACGGCAGCGGGTTTGCCGGATATAGCGGTGTTGGCTAGTCTTAAAGTTGAAGAGAACCGTAATCGTTCTATCGATGCCAACTCTACTGCTAGTAAGCCCTCTAAAGCTAAAACCGCTAAGACTGCGGATAGCATGGGTAAACTGATTGATAATCAGCGTACTCAAGTAGCACCGAGTGTCAGCGCTGATAATATGAGTGTTGAAGAGCTGACTCGTAAAGATCAGCAGTCTCAAAGCACTGACGACATGAGCGACGGACAAGCGGTTGCTGGCCCTAGCGCCGCCGCACTTGCTTCGGCTGACTCTTCATCTTATGAGCTTGCAGAGAGTCAACCAAGTCTAGACGCTAGTACCGATTCTTCTATCAAGAGTATCGAAGATGTCGATGGCAAAACTCATACTACTTTGAACTTGTCTAGTTATGCTAAACAAGTCAACGGTTCCACTTGGTCGCCGAATATGAACGTCAATTCAGCAATGACAATCAAGATACAAGCATTGTTGGATTGGAATCATGCTTCTCCTGGTCCGATTGATGGCGGCTGGGGCATGAACAGTAAAAAAGCTTTGATCAACTTTCAAAATATGAAGGGCTTGCCAGCGACTGGTAAAATGGATCAAAAAACTTGGGATGCTTTAGTTAAAAACATTCCTGCGAACAAACCAGTATTAGTAACTTATACTTTGACTGATGAAGATCTCAAAACTAACTTTGCCACGACTCCTACTGGATCAGAGGCAAAATCAAAGGTTAAAGGTCTTTATTATCAAGATATAAAAGAGATGCTAGGTGAGCGTTTCCATATGGATGTGCGTTATCTAGATAAGCTTAACAAGAATAAAGCTTATAAAGCTGGGGAAACGATTACGGTATTGAACAATCGTGGGCCACTTAATCAGCGTATTAACCGAGTAGTTGCCAACAAAGCTGATCAAACTTTGTATGCTTATAATGGTGACAAGTTAGTGGCTACCTATCCGACTACTGTTGGTAGTAGTAGCACGCCTTCACCACAAGGCACTTTTAAAATCGTCAATAAAGTCAAAATGCCGTGGTATAAAGCAACTGTTGGCGAAGGTGATCAAAAGAAAGTACATATGCTACCACCAGGACCTAATAATCCAGTAGGCGTAGTATGGATGGGGTTATCTAAACCTTCTTATGGTTTGCATGGCTCTCCTACCCCTGAAGGCATCAGCCGCCAAGCGTCAGCAGGTTGTGTGCGCTTGACCAACTGGGATGTACTTGAGGTTTATGCCAATATCGAAAATGGTGCTACTGTAGTACTACAATAATTGGTTATAGCTTTACAGCAAATTAACTATTATCTCAGCTAAATTAGTCATAAAAAAACAGCTCCTTTTTTGGGAGCTGTTTTTTATTGGAATAATTTTTATTAGTATAGTTAATGACTATGCCTATTAGTTGCTCTATTTATTAATAACTATGCGTATTAGTGCTATGTCTCTCGTTCAACATGCCCTAGTTTAACAGGCTCTAGTTCCTCAAACTTCGCTACTATTTAAACTTGTCCCTCAACAGATCGCAGTGAGCGCTTAAGCAATAATGTCTTTATAGCCTTCTTCGTTACCAGTAATACTACCTATTTTTTTAGTGAAATATAGTCCTGCTGGTATAGAGACTAACAGACCTATTGCTACCGCAATTTGAATATGGGGAATTTCATTGAAACCCGTGACTAAAGCGGTAATCATAAATATTCCGACGATAACCGTAGACGCCATAGAGTAGATTACAGAAAATAATGGCCAGTTCATAATTTAATCCTTATTTAAGTTGTGTGTTTATCTTGTATATCTACTTTATACCTTATATCCACACAATTAGTAAGTATTTCCAATAGACGCTACAGCCTTTTATTTTCAGTGACTCCTATCTAAAACCATGATAATATTAGGGAGTTATTTGAGGTGCAAAAAAATATCTCTAATAGCCACCTTTTACTCAGTATTAAACCTTAGCGATAACTTTGTTACTATATAATCACCATAAAGTTACTAAATAGTTAATGAATATTTAATGAATAGCCACTGCGTGATTAATTTATAATTACTTTTACCATGCCTCTAACACCTCCGCCTTTTAGCTTCTCTTTATACTCCTATTGTTAACAGAACCTCTGCTATCGAGTCATAAAAATATAGACATCTTTTGAGCTTTATCATTACAATAAGAATTTTGTCTTATTCTATGACTAAAGTGACCTTATCATGACTTCACCCTCTAACCCTCAGCAACCAGCCGTAACACAAACTGATAATAGCGACGGTTACGAAGACGCTAATTTGCAAAGTGCACAGGCCGAGAATGAAGATTATGCTAATGGTGATAATCTGCTAAGCACTCAAGACGATTTAGCTGCTCAACCCTCTAAGTTCAAAGTAAAAATGACCTCACCTAGTCCCGATGTGGTTATCGCTACTGTAGAGCCTGAAATTGAAGCTGTTGCAAGCTCTAGTGATGAGTTAAACGCAGGCTTAGATACAAGCTTAGATACAAGCTTAGATACAGAGTTAAATGATGTTATCGACATAAACGCTGAAGATAATAGTCATACCACTGTCGATAGCACCCTTAATAGCCCCCTCGCTAAAAACGGCGCTGACGATATTTCTTCTAATAGCCCTGCTAATGGCCCTTCTAATAGCCCTCTACTAGCGGCAACAGACCGTAAGAAAAGCAATGCAGCGCTAGAGTCAGAGTCTATAGCTTCGATGGAATCTGCAGAACAGGACGAGGAAGAAGAAGTTAAAGAAGTCAAAGAAGCCAAACTCGAGTCCTACAAACAGTTTATTGCTAGACAATTTAGCGATCAAAAAATAGATTATCCGGAAGTACGGGTTACTATCGAAGCTAACGCCTTACCTAGCAAAATGTATTTCGTGATGAATGTCTTGTCAGCGATCATTGCCAGCTACGGGCTAGTGACCAACTCTGCGGCTGTAGTCATTGGTGCTATGTTAGTTGCGATGATGCTCGGCCCTATTACTGGCGTGGCGCTAGCTATCATTGATTACCGTATGCCACTACTACGCAAATCGTTAATTACTGTCTTGCTTGGTATATCTTTAGTAGTGCTAGTAGGTTTTGTGGTCGGCTGGTTACATAAAGATCAAGCGCTGACCGCAGAGATTTTATCGCGTACTCAGCCTACCTCGATGGACCTAATGATAGCGCTAGCTGGTGGTACGGCAGGGGCTTATGCCATGGTATCGCCGCACTTATCGGTGGCGGTAGTGGGAGTGGCGGTAGCTACCGCTTTAGTACCCCCCTTAGCCGCCAGCGGTATCTTATTCGCCAATGGTGAGATGCAGCTTGGGCTGGGCGCTTTACTACTAGCCATTACTAACATCATCGCTATCCAATTCACTAATGCGCTGGTGCTATGGTTCTTAGGCTTTCGCCGTTTAGTAGATGATGATTATAAGTCGAATACTTATTTAACTTTTTTGCGACGTAATGCGGTTACTTTATTGTTGTTAGTAGGCTTAGGTATTTACTTAACTATCAACCTCAATACCAATGCCAAGCAGCAAACCTTTGAGAACAATGTGAAAGACTCGATTAACAGCTACTTTATAGATAAAGGTAATGTATTGACTAATACTCAGTTTGATAAAACCAATGGTTACCAAACCATTCGTGCGGTTATTCGTGGTGAGACTACGCCTAGCTCTTACGATGTCCGTCAAATTGAAGCCACTATCACTCAAAATATGGCTGATAACTTTCCCGATTACTTACCCATTAAGCTGCAGCTGCGTTATCTACCAGTGCAAGTTATTGAGTCCGATCCTCTTATTGCCGACCAGCTGGATAAAACGGATGCCGCTATCTTGAGCAACTAATGACGTTGTACTTTACAAAAACTAAGCCTAAGCTATTAGCAGTAACATTTACTGCTAAGCGTAAGCGTGAATGGTCAAACACCTTATAAGCATTTGTGCTAAAATCGCTTGCAAAATTATTTAATCAAATTTTGCGCCATTTTCACTTCGTTCTATTTCATTTGTCACTTATTCTATCCGCCAGTAAGGAGCCGCTGTGAGCCAGCCATTTCGCTCAGCCGATATTCGCCAAGCTTTTATCAATTTTTTTGTGAGTAAACAGCACACCTCAGTACCCTCATCGAGCTTGATTCCTCATAATGATCCGACTTTGTTGTTTACTAACGCCGGTATGAATCAGTTTAAAGAGACTTTTTTGGGTATGGAGCCGCGCGATTATACTCGTGCAGTGACCTCGCAAAAGTGTGTACGTGCTGGTGGCAAACACAATGACTTAGATAACGTTGGCTATACCGCACGTCACCATACTTTCTTTGAGATGCTAGGTAACTTCTCCTTTGGTGACTACTTTAAGCAAGCAGCTATTGCTTATATCTGGGAATTTTTGACTGCAGATGATTGGTTAGCTATCGATAAACAGCGCTTGTATGTCACAGTCTATGAGACTGATGATGAAGCCTTTAACATCTGGCATAAAGATATCGGTATTCCAGTAGAGCGCATCATCCGTATTGGTGACAATAAGGGTGCCCCTTACGCTTCTGATAACTTTTGGACTATGGGTGATACAGGTCCTTGCGGCCCTTGTACTGAAGTGTTCTATGATCACGGTGCTGATATAGAAGGCGGTTTACCTGGTACTCCTGAAGAAGATGGTGACCGTTATATCGAGATTTGGAACTGTGTATTTATGCAGTTTAATCGCCAAAAAGACGGCACGATGCTGCCTTTACCTGCTCCTAGTGTCGATACTGGCATGGGTCTTGAGCGTATCAGCGCCATCATGCAAGGCGTTCATGGTAACTATCAAATCGATTTATTTGAGCATCTGATGGATGCAGCTGCTGCTGTTTTAGAGATTAATAATGAGCAACAAGCCTCGCTTAAAGTGATCGCTGACCACATACGGGCGGTATCGTTCTTAATTGCTGATGGCGTGATGCCTAGTAATGAAGGGCGTGGCTATGTGTTACGTCGAGTCATTCGTCGTGCCGTGCGTCATGGTAACAAGCTTGGCGCTGAGAGTGAATTTTTCTATAAAATGGTTGCGCCTTTGGTTGCTGAGATGGGTGCTGCCTACCCTGAGCTAACTGAAAAGCAAAGCATCATAGAAAACGCTATCCAAAAAGAAGAAGCGCAATTTGCTAAGACTCTAGCACAAGGGTTACGCTTATTGGCTACTGAGCTTGATGGCTTGCAAGATGGTGACGTACTCTCAGGTGAGGCCGCTTTTAAACTTTATGATACTTATGGCTTCCCACTAGATTTGACTGCTGATATCACTCGTGAGCGTGGTATTCGCATCAATGAAGATGAGTTCGATGAACACATGCAAGCGCAGCGTACTCGAGCGCGTGATGCTGGCAAGTTCGATGTTGATTATAGCAGCGTCATTCAAGTCGATAATCCTACTGAGTTTATCGGCTACGAGCATTTAGTAGATACTGATGTCGAAGTTATCGCTGTTTATCAAGACGGTAATCCAGTGACTAGCTTAGCTGAAGGCGACGAAGGGGTTGTGGTACTTAATCGTACGCCTTTCTATGCTGAGGGCGGTGGCCAAGTCGGTGAGCTTGGCGAAATTCGTACGGCTTCTGGGGTTTTTGAAGTCCAAGATACCAAAAAATCTGGCCAAGCGATCATCCATTATGGGGTGGTCAACATGGGTACTATTAATAGCAATCAGAGCGCAGAAGCTCAAGTGCTCTCTAGTATTCGCGCCGCTAGTGCTAAGAACCACTCTGCCACTCACCTATTACACGCCGCATTGCGCGAGGTACTAGGCGATTTAGTCAGTCAAAAAGGCTCTATGGTCTCCAGTGATGTGCTACGTTTTGACTTTGCTTATGATCAACCAGTAACTGCTGCTGAAATTAGCCGAGTCGAGCGCTTGGTTAATGAACAAATCCAGGCCAATACCACTGCTCATATCGAGAGTATGTCTATCGATGAAGCTATGCAAAAAGGCGCTATGGCTTTGTTCGGCGAAAAGTATGGTAGCGATGTTCGAGTGCTAACTATGGGTACTGATAGCATCGTTAATGGCAAACCGCAGCCTTTCTCTATCGAGCTATGTGGCGGTCTGCATGTCAAACGTACTGGTGATATTGGCTTGTTTAAAATCACTAGTGAGTCTGGTATTGCTGCTGGCATACGCCGTATTGAAGCCGTTACGGGCATGGGTGCTATTAAGTATATTCAGCAAAATGATGAGCAGTTAAGTACTCTTGCCAGCCAGCTAAAAGTCAAACGTCCCCAAGTTGCCGAACGGGTACAGACTATGGCTGATAAGCAGCGCGATTTAGAAAAACAGCTGGAGCGTTTACAACAGAAGCTAGCCAGCGCTCAAGCCGCCGATTTACTCAGCGAAGTACAAACTATCGCCGGTATTCCAGTATTGATTAGTACTTTAGCTGGCATTGACGGTAAATCGATTCGTCCCTTGATGGATGATATCAAGTCAAAACTACCTGATAGCGTTATAGTGTTAATTGGTGATAAAGAGGAGCAGCTGGCCCTCTCAGCGAACGTTGCTAAGTCAGTCACTAGTCGTATAAAAGCGGGTGATATCATTCGTCATTTAGCTGGTGAGCTTGGTGGTAAAGGTGGCGGTAAGCCTGACTATGCTCAAGGCGGAGCACCAAAAGCAGCTAACACTGTAGCAGTTATCAGCGCACTACCCGCTTGGATAGAAACGCAACTGGGCTAAGCTGGCTATCCTGAGATAGCTAACTTGCTATAACCGTATGGCTAAGCAGTATGACTAGATAGCATGGCTAAACAGTACCAAGCGCTCAGATAGGATAAATAATAACTGCTACTAGGATTGGTTATGATTGTCTATAACCAATCGCCATGTATCTAACTATACTTGCGACTTAATTTTGGCGTGCAAATATGGTATAACGTACATGGCCTATCTGTATATCAAAGCATGACTAGCAAAGCTAATACAAGCTGGCAGAGCTAGGCTAGCACCCCATTCTTATAATCCGGCTTTATCTGTCATTGATGTCGATGCGGAATCCTATTGGTTTTAATCGACCATGATAGATAGCCCTTGGTGAATAATAGGTAAGAATTTTTATGGCATTAATAGTACAAAAATACGGCGGCACCTCAATGGGTAGTATTGACCGCATCAAAAATGTCGCTAAGCGGGTCAAACGTTGGCACGACCACGGTCATCAAATCGTGGTCGTAGTCTCTGCTATGAGTGGTGAAACTAACCGTCTGATCGATTTGGCACGCCAAATTAGTAGTCAGCCTGACCCACGTGAATATGATCAAATGGTGTCAACTGGTGAGCAAGTATCGATCTCGCTACTAGCTATGGCGATTAAAGAGCTTGGCATTGGCGCACGCTCATTCACTGGCCGTCAAGTAGCGATAAAAACGGATGCTGCCCATAATAAGGCTCGTATTGAGTCGATTGATGATAAGAATATTCGTGAGCAATTAGATGCGGGCAATGTAGTGATAGTCGCCGGTTTTCAGGGTATCGATCAGTATGGCAATGCTACTACCTTAGGTCGTGGTGGTTCTGATACTACTGGAGTCGCTATTGCTGCCGCTCTGGGCGCTGATGAGTGCCAAATCTATACTGACGTTGATGGGGTCTATACTACTGACCCACGCGTAACCTCAAAGGCCAAAAAGCTTGAAAAAATAACCTTTGAAGAGATGCTAGAGATGGCCAGTCTCGGCTCAAAAATATTACAAATCCGCTCCGTAGAGTTCGCGGGCAAATATGGCGTGCCGTTACGAGTATTATCGAGCTTTGACACAGACACTGATGGCAGCTTTGACGAGCATTTCAAAAACAACGTTGGCACTCTAATTACCATAGACGAAGGAGATAGTATGGAACAGGCAATCATTTCAGGTATCGCTTTTAACCGTGACGAAGCAAAAATTGTAGTACGCGGTGTTCCTGATCACCCAGGTATTGCTTCCGCTATCCTTAGCCCTATTGGACGTGCCAATATCGAAATCGATATGATCGTACAAAACCTATCGACTAATGGCACCACTGACTTCAGCTTTACTGTTAATCGCAGCGACATGGACAAAACCATGAAGGTGCTTAATGAAGAAGTTAAAAATGAGATTGGTGCTACTGATGTACTAGGTAACAGCGATGTGGTCAAAGTGTCACTAGTCGGTGTTGGCATGCGCTCTCATGCTGGTGTAGCTAGTCTTATGTTCCAAACTTTGGCTGAAAACAATATCAATATTCAAATGATATCGACCAGCGAAATAAAAGTATCTGTCCTGATTCAAGAACAATATTTAGATAAAGCAGTAAAATCACTACACACCGCTTTTGGTCTTGACCGTGAAGACGGTGAGAGTATTGTCGCCGGACAATAGACTTACTAATAGAGTTTATAAAAGACTTATAGCCCCAATTTAATAAAACAGGATTGTTTATAATCCTGTTTTTTATTATTAATTGTTACTGATGGCGGGTTTACCTACCAATTTTGTGAAAATCAGTGACAGCCCTTACTAGGCAACTTATAATAGACGCTTCATCTGGGCAAGATGAATTTTTTAATTATTATCATCGTTATTCGCACTATTTTTCAACAATCTACTGAACCTTAATTTTGGTTATGATTAACAAGTTAAATCACTCTGTTTTTCATAGTTTATAACTATTGGGCTAGTTTTTGGTAGCGATGGTATACTGCAACTGAGATATAACACCATGCATAATAGTTTATTACTGCGACATAAGGAGTGTGACGTATGTTGATTTTGACCCGCCGCGTTGGCGAGACATTGATGATTGGCGACGAGGTTAGCGTAACGGTCTTAGGCGTTAAGGGCAACCAAGTACGTATCGGGGTAAATGCACCGAAAGATATTGCGGTACACCGTGAAGAGATATACCAGCGTATTCAAGATGAACGTTCGGTGCAGTCGCAAATGCAGCATTTAGAGCAAGGCAATTTTGCACCGTCATTTGATGATGAGGACTATTTTAATCGTTAATAATCGATTGCTATAGAGTCTTATTAAGATCTTTCATTTTTAACCCTAACTAATAAGCATCTATTAAACACTTTTAATACTAATTAGTTTAATTTGCTTTAAGGTCATCTACTTATGAGTATTCGCCAGTCAGACGTATCAGCTCTGCTTAATGGTTTGAGTAAAAGAGCTCTTGGATTCAATGATGTTATCAGTTTTATTGATGACTTCTATCGTTACGCTCCTAAATCATTCACTAATGGCATGGTTCATAATGCTGCTGGTGATAACGAAGGTAGTGCCAAAATTTTTGGTTTTGCCCTGCATCATGGTCTTAGCCAATTAGACACTCTCAAACTATTTGGTGAATACTATAACCAAGTACTAGAGACGCCTAATGGTACTGATCACGCCAATATTCGTAACTTTCTACATTGGGGCTGGCAAGGATTCTTGATGCAAAAGAATCCACTAACTGTACGTCCAAGCGTCGATACTACTGCGCTTTAGCACTGTACTAGCTTAATATTAATATCAAAAAGAGCCAAGCTATTAGTAATAGCTTGGCTCTTTTTAATGGTTCTAGATTATTAGCACTCTAAGCCTAACCGATTAGCAATAATATTGGCTTAACAGGTAAAGATTTAGCGCTATATCTATTTGTCGCGGAATTTTACTGGCTGTATTGCCCCTTTGGGATTGGGCATATTAGGATAATGATGCTCATGTTCCACATCACATTCAGCGCCTACCGTAGAGCCATCTGCCGCTACTGGCTTATGTATGTAGCCGGTGCGCTCAGCAGGTGCTAAATGTTCATGCTCCCATATCATTACCGCTTGCATACAAGTCTCACGCTGATCATCAGTCAACTTGCGCCCATCAGGCCATTTTCCCAACTCAATAGCCATACGAAACTTGTCAGCAACTTCTGGGGTTAGACTGGCTAATATGCTTTGTTTATCCATGTTATTTGCTCCACTTACTTTTTTACAGGCTACTATTAAAGACGTTTATTGACCTTCTATAATATCATCATCATCATCAAGATCGAACTCTTCAGCATGGACGTTCCAGTGTAGCTTAGTACGACAAGCTTCATAGAACTCAAAGCCAGGCGGATGCAATAAGGTCAGCTTATCAGGATGCTTACGGATATATAGACGCTGCTGCTGATCTAAGGCAATGCTGGGCTTACCATCAGCGCTCACCATAGGCTGAGTGCGATTATCCTCATGAATACGAATGCAAATTTCACTGTTGCCACTGACCACGATAGGCCGACTCGACAGGGTATGCGGATGCATAGGTACTAGACAAATAGCATCCATACTAGGATGAACAATAGGACCGCCCCCTGATAACGCATAGGCCGTTGAGCCAGTGGGCGTTGCTACTATTAGACCATCGCTATGCTGTCGATAAACGTCTTGACCATCAATTTTCATCTGAAAGTCAATCATATGTACTGACTTACCAGCATGCAACACGATGTCGTTAAGTGCCATATCCTCATGAATGATCCTATCGCCTTCTCGTATCTCCATAGTTAGTAAGAAACGATGATCGAGCTGGTACTCACCCATTAATACTTGGCGTAGCTTTAAGGCCACCTCATTAGGTTTTACATCAGCTAAGAATCCTAGACGACCACGATTGACCCCTAGTACTGGTACCCGATAGCGAGCGAGCGCTTCAGCAGCATGCAAAATAGATCCATCGCCACCAACTACGATAACTAAATCAGAAATCTCACCGATTAAACTACGCTTGACGATTTTAACTTTTTCGATTTCTGTTAAGTCTAAAGTAGGCAGTTCTGCAGTTTCTACATCCATGATCAAGGTCAAACCCATCTCATTAACGATATTTGCAACTTGTACTAAACTTTGGGTCACACTACGCTTTCCAGCTCTACCCATTAAACCAATACGGCGAAATGCTGGGTTCTTTATAGCGTGAAATAGCTCTGATTGGTGTAAATGCGGCAATCTTGTCGACTGCGCTGAGTTTTCCATAGATGACTCGGCATAGCGTTGAGTGGGCAGACAATAGTAAATTGCCTAATGAAGGTACATCGCTTTATTGATAACAATGATAACGAGAAATAAGCGCTTAGACCAGCCCGTTTTATCAATCATCATTGTTAATAATGATAATAACCCCCATATATTGATTATCAAATATCTATTTCTGAAGCATTATACTGCTACTTAGTGTCTGCTCAATGCTACTAATCTATTTATCTCGCTGCTTATTTATCTGAGTACAATTATTAGTTAATACTAGGGAAGTTAGTAGCTAACCTCAAGGTAAGCAGGCGACTTGAGCGCTTAAAACACTCACGCAAACACCGTTGACAATAATTACGGTTTTGCTAAAGTAGCAAACATCTATATTATTTTTTTATTTATTATTAAGGATACAAGTATGGCAAATCCTATTGTCAGTCGCGCAGAACTTGCGATCGGCGGTGAGCCAATGACCGTCAAAGGTGTAATACAAAAGACCAGTTTATTACTGGGACTGGCGGCTATCACTGGCGTCGGCTTCTTCTTTTATGCGCTTATGGCTGGTTTATCGCAAGGTTTTATTACCATGGCCGCTTTTGGTAGTATGTTTGCCGCCTTTGGTTTAGCTTTGTTTATTACTTTTAAACCTCATAAAGCCAAAACCTTTGCCGTACCTTATGCGCTATTAGAAGGTATTTTCTTGGGTGGTATCTCACTATTCTTTATGAGAATGTACCCTACTGTACCTGTAACCGCGATGTGTGCTACTTTTGTCACGGCCGCAGTAATGCTTGGATTATATCGTTCTGGGCTGATCAAAGTCACGCAAAAGCTTCGCTCAATCGTAACTTCAGCGCTTATTGCTATTATGCTAGTTTATGTGGCGCAATGGGTGTTATCTCTAGCTTTTGGTTCAAGTCTCCCTTTCTTGTTTGAAGGCGGCGCTATCGCTATAGGTTTTAGTTTATTTGTGATTGTTATTGCTTCTTTTACTTTATTACTCGACTTCGATAACATCGATCGTGGTGTAGCCGCTGGTATCTCAGAAGATTATGAGTGGTTATTTAGTATTGGTATTTTGGCTACTTTAGTGTGGATGTATATCGAATTTATGCGTCTACTTAGCTATTTACAAGACTAATTGAACGGCTAGTATTAGCAGTATTAGAAACCATTAAATAATAAAAACCGTCGATAATTAGATTATCGACGGTTTTTTTATGGCTAAAGGTTTTATCTTTATAGTAAGTACCGCTATTAACCAAAGGCTATCAAATACCCCCTAGATTAAGCACGTTTTAAACGTAGCGCATTTAACACTACCAACAGTGAGCTTAGCGACATGCCAATAGCAGCCAACCAAGGGGGTACATAGCCAAATATAGCCGGTATTAGCACAATGCCGTTATAAGCTAAGGCCCAGCGGAAGTTTTGTTTAATAATACGCTCAGTTTTATCAGCAATACGCTTAGCCGCAGTGATAGCTTCGATCTGACCATTGAGAATAATACTATCGCTTGATACTTGTGCTAAATCTGCAGCACCAGCAATAGATGTAGAGACATCAGCTGCTGCTAATACTGGTGCATCATTGATGCCGTCACCGACCATCAACACTACCCCGCCTTGCGCTTGTATCTGCTGAATATGATCGACTTTACCAGTAGGTGACAAGCCATTATAAGCCGACTGCATCCCTAAAGACTTAGCCATAATCAGTGCTTGCGGACTAGGATCACCCGTCAGCATAACTGACTCTAGACCAGCAGCCTTAAGGGCATCAAGCATGGCTTGTGCAGTGTCACGTACCTTGTCGTTAAAATAAAAACAAGCTAGTGCTTGCCAGCTAGCTACTGGTTCGCCAGTAGTCGAAGACATCTGTTCGTTAACTTGCTGACAAGAGAGCACTACTGCTGAGCTGGCCCGCTGACTGACTAAGTCGATAGTGACTTTATCGCTGATTACTTTATCGTTGGTCGCTGAATTTTTAGGACTAGCATCGCCGCTATCTAAAGCAAAATCAAGATGACCGATTCGGTATCTTACCCCATCGAGTAGTGCCTCGACCCCGCCAGCTGGATAATGAATCAACTGTTGGGTTGCTGGTAAATGCAGTTGATAAGCAGCCGTCAGTAACGCATGAGCAATCGGATGACGACTACCGACTTCTAAAGCTGCGGCAATCGATAACCACTGATCTTTTTGTACTGCTAAGTCCAGCTCATTATTAGGCTTTAGTAGCTCAATATTTAATAAGTTAGGCTTACCATAAGTCAAAGTACCCGTCTTATCAAAGCCTACGTGGGTAATCTCAGCTAAAGTCTGCAAAGTATGACCACGAGTAGTTAGGAATCCGTAGCTTGCCAATCTATTGGTGGCTACCGTTAAAGCAATCGGGGTGGCTAAAGATAATGCACAAGGACAAGTGGCGACTAGCACTGCTACTGTCGCCCAAATCGCTTGACTAGGATCAACGATATACCAGCCGACAAACACGAATACTGATAACACTAGTATCCGCGCTACAAACCAGCGTGCTAGTTTATCTGCTTGCTGGGCCAGCTTAGGTTTTTCACTCATCGCCCGATTCATTAACCGATCAATCAGCCCGATCTGACTATCTGCTGGCAAGGCCGTAACTAACATCTGAAATGGTTGACTGTCGTTTTGCGCCCCACCAATAATATAATCGCCTTGGGTTTTTATAATCAAGTCGCCCTCGCCCGTTAGCAGGCTTTGCGAGACTGTTGCCGTTTGACTGAGTAAAATACCGTCACTGATAATCTCAGCCCCAGCTTCAATCATAATAATGTCACCGACTTGCAAGCTATGAGCGGTAACCATTTTCTTGGCTACTGCTGGCTCTGCTTGTTGCAAAGCGCTGTTGCTAGCTAAAGCTTGCTGCTTATTCTGCTGCTGCCAAGCAATGGCAACACGCTCAGTGATAGCATGCAGCTTACTATCCATCCCTTGCATAAAGTTTGCCGCTACATCCATAGTCGGCGTTATAGCTAGAGTAGCAGTCGCCTGGTTAGCAGCTGTGGTGATAGCGGCATTAGTATTAATATTAGCAGCGCCGTCGATATCAGTAGCAGCGCTAGGTGCAACCGGCTTCGTTGAGCTCATCTGTTGCAATATAAGGCTAGCAGCCTGTTTATCTTCGGATATTTTCTCTACTAATATAGGCTCAATGACTACTAAATCATTAGCCATAGTAGCGGCTTTTAAGCGTGCATTGTGCTCGATATAGCGTCCAGCTAATAGGAAGAAAATAAACATACTAACCGAATCATAATAAGTCTGGCCGTTGCCAGTGATAGTGGCGTAGAGACTAGCAAAAAAAGTAACTATCAGTGCCACACTGACCGGCACATCCATATTGACTTGCCGAGCACGAACTGCTGACCAAGCGGAGGTAAAGAACGGCACGCCAGCATAAAAGAACACCGGTATGCTAACGAATAGAGATACCCAGCGCAAAAAGTCGCGTTGCAGTATTAACATACCGCTATGCTCACCAAAGTACAGCGCCACTGCATACATCATCGCTTGCATCGCCCCAAGCGCCGCAATCCCTAATCTCAATAGCATTTTATTATTATGTTTGGCGAGCATAGCCTCATGGGTGTCTTGCCGATACGGCTTGGCCTCATAACCGATTTCGTTGATGACTGCCAAGATACGACTGATAGGTAATTTAGCTTCGTCCCAAACGATACGCATGCGCTGATTGGTCAGATTGACCTGACACTTACTGATACCGTCAATCTCATACAGTCTCGACTCGATCAACCAAGTACAAGCGGCACAGCGTAAATTATTAACAGATAACTCAGCGACGGATAGACCATCTTGCGCATAGACGAACTGCGACTTAATCTCTTGGTGATCATAAGCTTCTAAGCGCGTCAACTGGATAGGCAAGCTAGCCGTACGGTTAATCTCTGAGCGATCCAAATAATACTGCTCAAGACCGGCCTCAACGATACTTTGTGATGCCAACTGACAACCCATACAGCACATCTCACGTGCGCTACCTAGTACGTCAGTATGGAACGGTGGACGTGGTACAGGATCCCCACAATGAAAGCAGTGGCCAATTGGTGGCAATACTAGCCCTTGAGTAATCGAGTGATCATCGTAGTTAAGGGTATTCGATGGCAGTGATGAAACGCTAGACATGGTATTTAGTATTTCCTTTAGACAAATTTGCTAAGCGATCTACTGCTGTTAATTCATAAAAAACACATCATAACAGCGCCGATAAGTTGCTATTTTATATACTGTTTATAGACTAAATTAACGGCTTTAAGCGCTTTATTCAAAGCCAACTGGCATTTAATGCTATTATGATAGCGCTAAAGTCATAACTAGCAATGGTTATTATACACCCTCACAGCTCAAAGCTAATCAATAGCTATGGTGATGATGATAGATTGAAAGTTTTATCAATTTACGTCATTATAAAGCAGTTTTTTATATCCAAACGGTGCGTTATCAGTGCAAAAACCCTATTCTACTCCGCCAAAATCAGCCAAAATGGTAATAAGCACTCTGCCCTCGCAACAGCGCGGTTTAGTGATTAGCAGCATTTTGTTGATTATTGTCATTGCCGGTATGGTGCTCTTTGCCCTCTACTTAGTCAAACTTGATCGCACTATTACTAAAAAGTTTGAAGGCAAGCGTTGGGATATCCCAGCCAAAGTGTACTCGCAGCCCCTTGAACTCTATCAAGGCGCTAACGTCGATAACGATACTATGAAGAGTTGGCTTGAGCTGCTAAATTATCGCAGCAATACAGCTTATGACCGTACTGGTAGCTATCATAAGTCGGGTAATAATTACTTTATTCATACTCGTGGCTTTAGTTACAGCGCTAATGACGTTGATAAAGAACAAGTTATCAAGATGACCATATCTGATAATAAAATCTCAGCCATTCAAAGCACTCAGCAGAATAAAACTGGTATTATCCGCCTAGAGCCAGTGAATATCGGTGGTATCTACCCTGATAATAACGAAGACCGCATGGTGGTCTCTTTAGAAGATGTGCCGCAACCACTTATTGATGCTTTAGTAGCGACTGAAGATCGTGGTTTTTATGAACATAAGGGCGTCTCTATACGGGGTATTGCGCGGGCATTCCTTAATAATTCCTCCGGCGGCGCTCGGCAAGGTGGCTCAACTATCACCCAACAGCTGATAAAGAACTTCTATCTCAACTCAGATCGCACTTTGAAGCGTAAAGCTAATGAAGCTTTGATGGCGGTATTATTAGAGTTACATTATACCAAGGACGAGATCCTACAAGCCTATCTAAATGAAATCTATTTAGGTCAGAATGGCAACCGTTCGATTAACGGTTTTGGTTTGGCCTCGCAGTTTTATTTTGATCAGCCTCTTAATGAGTTGCGGGTTGATCAACAGGCTTTATTAGTCGGTATGGCCAAAGGTCCTAGTGTTTATAACCCTCGTCGAAATCCTAACGATTCTAAAGCGCGCCGTAATACTGTGTTAAATAACATGCTGACTATTGGGGTGCTAAATCAACAAGAGTATGACGCTGCTATCAAGAAACCTTTAGGCGTGGTTGATAAGCCGGTAGAAGGTAAGAACCGTTTTCCTGACTTTTTAGATATCGTCAAACGCGAACTCAATGACGTTTACTATTCCGATGATCTAAAGAATGAGGGTTTGATTATTATCAGCACCCTCGACCCTATTGCTCAAATGGCCGCTGACAAAGCCGTCAGCAACAAACTTAGCGATTTGCGTCGCAATAGTAGCAAAACTAAAGACTTACAAAGTGCCTTAGTTAGTGCTAATCCTGAAACTGGTGAGCTAGTTGCCGTGGTAGGTAGTGGCAGCGAGTTTACTGGCTTTAATCGTGCTGTCGATGCCAAGCGTCAAGTCGGCTCGTTATTGAAACCGATAATTTATATGACCGCTTTAGAAAGTGGTCGCTATAACTTGGCAAGCTCTGTTGATGACTCTCCTATTACTGTCAACTTAAACGACGGCACTAATTGGAATCCAAAAAATTATGACAACCGTGATCATGGTTATGTCCCATTGACTACGGCTTTAGCCAAATCTTATAATCAAAGTGCGGTACGCTTAGGTATGGAATTTGGGCTAGATTCATTTGCCAAACAGCTACGACGCTTAGGAGTTGAAGAAAAAATCCCTCCTTACCCGTCAGCATTGTTAGGTTCTTTCAACCTTAGCCCGATGGATATGCTCGGTGTTTATCAAGTGTTTGCTACTGGTGGCTTTCGCACGCCTATTCATAGTATTCGTACGGTTGTCGATGATCGTGGACGTATTTTACAACGCACTGGGTTAAATACTCAGCGTAGCGTACCACCTGAAACCAACTATTTAGTTAATTATGCGCTACAACAAGTGGTTAAAGACGGTACTGCTAAGAGCATTCAGTCTCTAGGTAGTAACCTCAATCTAGCCGGAAAAACAGGAACCACTAATGACTTTCGTGATGCTTGGTTTGCTGGCTATAGTGGCAACTATGTGAGCGTAGTTTGGGTAGGTCGTGATGATAACAAGCCTATAGGTCTCAGTGGTGGTAGCGGTGCGCTACCGGTTTGGGTCGATTATATGAAGCGCTTAAAGTTGACGCCAGTGTCTATGGCTGAGCCTGAAGGTATTGAATGGTTATGGCTTGAAAACAACTCTGGTAAGCTCTCTAACGAGCGCTGTGCTAATGCCCGCTACTTACCGGTTCTCTCTGCTTATTTGCCAGAAGAAGCTAGCAGTTGTGCTCTTGACTTATATCAGCAAGATCGGGATCGTGAACAATCGCAGCTGGAGGGTGAACAAGACGCTATCAATCGCCAACGCCAGCGTGAAGGGTTATATACCCCTAATGGCGATGGAACACAACAAAATGATAATCAAGCAGATGGCGAAGGACAAAGAAACGCCGACACTTGGTATGATCGAGCCCTTGAGTGGTTCTAGTGCTTGACCCACTAGTAACTAATGACTCTAGCAGCTCATTAGTCTAGTAACTCATTAATCTAAGCAGCAGTCATAGAAAGTTATGACTGCTGTCTCTACACGTATTAAAATAAATATTTTATCAAAAATGTGGTGAGAAAAGGGTGTCAACATGGCAATATTTAAGCAATCAGCAGTGCCTATAGCTATAGAATATAACAAACCATCTATCCGCTTATCGGCTAAGGTCAGGCTGACTCAAATAATTATTGCTGAGACTACTACTGGCCACACTACAACTAATAAAGCCTTACTTTGGCAAACAAGATGCTCTAAAGGATTACTGTCCATAAGCGTATTGTGTGGCTGCTTGCTATTGAGTGCCTGTCAAACTGCGCCACTTTCGCCAGCAACGCCTTCCGTGACCCCTTCAGTGACTCCTTCAGTAAAAAGCCCCAATACCTCAGTGACAGTAGATTCTGAGTCTACAGTACAGCGCACTATAATTATCCCTAGCGCCGATGAGTTAGCACAAGCTGATAGTGACTACACTATTGATGAGGATAGCTACGCTAATGACGATTACTCTGACGATGGCTATTATAGTAATGACGACTACGCGGATGATGCTAACGACTATACTATAGAGCCGTACATACCACCTGCTGCTAGTAATACTACGCCTTCTACTCCAGCACCTCCTAATGCGGCTGTTAATCAGTCAATTAATCCACCAGTGTATGAGACCAACGCTGTGCCAAGTGCTACTGCACCTTCCAACCGTGATCCGGTCAGCTCAAGGCTACCGCCTCTGCCCTCACACAATGATCTATTAGAGCGTGCACGGCAAAATTCTCAACAGCAAACTCGTCAAGCGACTGCTAACAGTAGTAGCTTGCCGGCGTTTCGTAACTTGATGCAAGTTGGTATCAGTCAATTAAAAGCTGGGCAATTGACAGCAGCAGAGAGTAGCTTTACTCGTGCTCAACGTCTGGCCCCTAAATCTTCAGCGGTCTATTTCTATTTGGCACAAGTTGCCCTAAAGAAAAATCAGCCTCGTAAGGCAGAAGCTATGGCGCGTCGTGGTCTAGTCGTTTCTGAAGATGCCAGTCGTCGTCATGCTCTTTGGCAGATTATCCTAAAGTCTGGACAAGTGCAAAACAACACCCGAGTGATTAATGAGGCCAAACAAGCCTTGCGCTAACCACTAAGGTGCTAAGGCAAATACTTTACCTATTTTTATACTAATTTTAACTGAGGTTATCTTATGGCATGGCAACAACTACACTTACAATGTGAAAAAGCGAATGTTGATCTTGCTGAAGCGCTACTGCTAGAAGCAGGCGCTTTATCTATCGCTCTCGATGATGCTGGAGATCAGCCTTTGTTTGAGCCGCTTCCTGGTGAATCACCATTATGGGATGAGGTAATCTTAACGGGGCTATTTGACGCTAGTGCAGAGAATGGCAGTCGACAAGCCGTTGAACAACTAAGTCATGAGATTGCTGCAGAAGTTAATGCCAGTCGTATTTGGCTTACTGCTGTTGCCGACAAGGATTGGGAACGTGAGTGGATGAGCCATTATCATCCTATTGAATGCGCTAACGATCTATGGATTGTACCTAATTGGCTGACCCCACCTAAACCTGAAGCTACTAATATCATCATGGATCCGGGTCTAGCTTTTGGTACTGGCTATCATGCTACTACGCGTTTATGTCTAGATTGGCTGACTGAACAAGACTTAACCAATAAAGTAGTGATCGACTATGGTTGCGGTTCAGGTATCTTGGGAGTGGCTGCTTTGTTATTAGGAGCAAAGTATGTTTATGCCGTAGATATCGATCCACAAGCGGTACTTGCCACCAATCAAAACGCTGCTCGCAATAATGTTGAAGGTCAGCTACAAGCGTTTTTACCTGACGATTTCCGAGCCTTCTGTGCTGAGCAGCAAGTCAGTGCGGTTAATGTGATTGTGGCTAATATTTTGGCCAAGCCATTAATAAGCCTAGCTCCTTATTTTGCCACCCTAATTGCCGATAAAGGTCGAATCGTATTGGCAGGCTTGATTGAGTCGCAGACCCAACAAGTTAGTGACGCTTATAGCCCCTATTTTGCCTTAGATGCCAAGCATGCCTATACGGCACAAGAGGATCAACATTGGCAGCGCTTATCAGGGACTTTTACAGGCTAGCAACATCTGATTACATCTGTTACGATAGTTACTCAGCTAAAGTTTATAAATTTAACACTATAATCTGCCTATAAACTTTTTTTAGGGCAGATTACTAGAGATTCTGTCTTAGGGAGCAGCATTCGGTAAACCATACTATTGCTTTATCTTTTAGGATTCAATGACATGACCCCTTCGACTCAAACTCTCTGCCCGCATTGTCTTAGTGGTTATGACTTGCCAGCAGCAAAGTTAGACCAAGCGGCATATAGGAGTCATTGTAGTCACTGTCAGCAGATTTTTTTAGTTAATAAAGCCTTATTTGATACTAGTGTTTATAAAGCTTCTAAATACTGTAAAGCTTCTAAATATAATGGAGTCAGGGCTAACCAAATTAACTCTGCTGTTGATATGGTCAGGGGTATACAGGGTGTTACTGATGTTGATGTTGATACTGCTAAGCTAAATAGTATTAATAGCGCTAAATTTCATTCTGAATCGATAGAGCCAATTGACTCTATAGCTTGTCAGCACTCAGCAATTGATGATGGTGAGACTAATGTGTGGCAAACCCTGTTAGATGAGGCATTGAGTGAGGATATAGACAATGTTCACCCTTATCAGGCTACTGATAAAATCGCTGAACCCAGTGCGGTTACTCCTTTGCCAACTAGTAGAAACGCTATAGACTATTCTCAATCCATAGTCCAACAGTCTAGAAGTACTGCGCAAGCTCGTAGTCAACCTATAAAGGCAAATCCACACACACCTTTAGCTTCACTACTATGGTTAGTAGGTTGTCTGGTACTAGTGCTATTACTATTTGCACAATACGTTATTTTTAACTTAAACACTTTGATTAAAAACCCAGCTTATGCTGCAAGACTACAAGCCCTTTGCTCGGTAGCCATTTGTAGCTTGCCTAGTGCTAACTTAGCTATGTTTAGTATAACTAAGCAGTCTTATAGCAGCAGTCAAGTAAATACAGGCAATAATTTTAGTGATATAAAAGCAAATATAATCAATAAAAGTACATACAAACAGCTACTGCCTAGTTTAAAGGTGACTGTTTATGATAAAGCTGGCTTGCTTGGCGCTTTTATCGCTATGCCAGAGGATTATTTACTCAGTAACCAAAGCCAAATTGCGGGTAATAAGAGTAAATCATTAATGTTCACTATCCCAGTAGCGGTACAGAAAATTCAGCAAGTTACTATCGAGGCTATTTATTAGTTATTAGGTCGCTGATTGCTGCTTACCGACTATCAATAATAAGACCTTTTGCTTGTTACTGACTCTGTCATCTTATAACCCTATAGTTTATTATCAGTGTTACCTGCTGCTCATCTCAAGGATATTACTTTATGGCATCCCATGCACACAACTCTGACCATTTTGCTCATAGTGCTGATGCTACTACTGATCACAACTGCCCTAGTCAAACTATGGCCGCTATAATCTATGAGGATAGCAATAAATCCCTAGAGGCAACTAGCGCTATAGAAAGCGTAGTACCGCTACATATCCATGTAGAACATGCTGTGCGCCAGTATTTTAATGCTCTAGGCGATGAGCTCCCAACTGACTTATACGAGCTTATTTTGAGGCAAGTAGAATTACCGCTACTAACTGTAGTCCTTGAGCAAAGTCGTGGCAATCAGTCCAAATGCGCGCAAATTTTAGGTCTCAACCGTGGCACGTTACGCAAAAAACTAAAGACTTATGGCTTGATGGCATAGAGTGACTGTTTATAAATTGCTTATAGATTATTTATAAACGCTCATCCACTTTTGTATAAAGTGCTTAAATGTTTTATGATGCTTACTCGTTTTCCCTCGTTCTCCTTTGCCAGACACCGTGTCAGGCTTTTTTTATGGAAATTTGTCTTATGGGTACAACAGCACTTGCACTACTCTCGGTCTCTAACAAATCCGGTATTGTTGAATTTGCTCAAGGTCTAATCAAATCAGGCTTTGGCTTATTATCAACTGGTGGCACTTATCGCTTACTTAAAGAACACGATATCGCCGTTACTGAAGTGTCGGATTATACCGGCTTCCCTGAAATGATGGATGGGCGTGTTAAGACACTACATCCTAAAATTCACGGTGGTATTTTGGGTCGTCGTGGTGTCGATGATGAGATCATGAGCGCACATGCGATCGATCGTATTGATTTAGTAGTCGTTAATCTATACCCGTTTGCCGAGACTATTGCTCGCGCTGATGTGACTATGGATGAAGCTATCGAAAATATCGATATTGGTGGCCCAACTATGGTACGTGCAGCCGCGAAAAACCATGCTCATGTGGGTATTGTGACTGACCCTACTGACTATCAGCGAGTGCTTACTGCCCTAGGTGACGATACCAAATTGAGCGCTGAATTACGCTATGATTTGGCAGTAAAAGCCTTTGAACATACCGCTCAATACGATGGTATGATTGCCAACTTCTTAGGCTCTCGTGTTAATGAAACACAGCAACCAGAAGCCTTTGCGCGCACTTTTAATCTGCAGCTCAATAAAGTTCAAGACCTACGTTACGGCGAAAACCCTCATCAACAAGCCGCCTTTTATGTTGAGAGTCAATCAGCAGCTAGTCAAGCTTCCATCGCCACTGCTAAGCAGCTACAAGGTAAAGCGCTGTCGTATAACAATATTGCCGATACCGATGCTGCTCTTGAATGTGTCAAAGCGTTTAGCACCCCAGCTTGTGTCATCGTCAAACATGCTAACCCTTGTGGTGTCGCTATTAATAACGATCAAGTAGCGGCTTATCATACCGCTTTTAGTACGGATCCTGAGTCATCATTTGGTGGTATTATTGCGTTTAATACCCCATTGACGGTGGCTACTGCCAAAGCTATTATCGATAGTCAGTTTGTAGAAGTTATCATTGCCCCTAGTATTGAAGACGGTGTATTGCAAGTAACTGCTAGTAAGAAAAACGTCCGCGTACTAGTCTCAGGTGCGCTACCTACTCCAGCTGAGCGTCATGCGCAACTAGATTACAAGCGGGTAAATGGTGGTTTACTAGTACAGCAGCAAGACTTAGGTATTATCACTGCTAATGAGCTTAAAATTGTCACTGATATCCAGCCTACTGAGTCGCAAATTGCCGACTTACTATTTTCATGGACCGTGGCTAAGTATGTGAAGTCTAATGCTATTGTTTATGGCAAAAACCAGCGTACTATAGGCGTGGGTGCAGGACAGATGAGTCGCGTTAACTCAGCTCGTATCGCTGCTATCAAAGCTGAGCATGCTGGACTTGCTACTGCTGGTGCAGTCATGGCCTCAGATGCTTTCTTCCCCTTCCGTGATGGTATTGATAATGCGGCAGCAGTCGGCATTTCTGCGATTATTCAACCGGGCGGTTCTATGCGTGATGACGAGACTATCGCTGCTGCTAACGAGCACGGTATCGCTATGGTATTTACTGGCATGCGTCACTTCCGTCATTAAGCTGGCAGCAATAAGTTAGTAGTAAAAGCGTTTAGCTAGCTACCGCTTAAACCTTAAAACCAAAAAAGCCACTGCGTTAACGCAGTGGCTTTTTTATAGGCTTGAGTTAAGGTAGCGGCTGACTTAGCGGCTAGTAATCGCACTTATTAGCGACCTTGGGCACCAGACAAGTTACTTTCATTAACCTCAACTTTATACACTAAACGTAAATACTCTAGATAATCTTGTAGTTGATCTTGACCTAAATTATCACGAATGATGCGTGCTGTTTGTGCTTTCTCAAGCGCTGATAACTGCGCTTGTTGTTGAGTCTTAATCTTGTCACCGACAATCAAAGTAGCCCCTGTTTCGGTGATGCTGGCTAAGGTTACTACTCCGTTATCAGGTGCTTGCTTACTAAAAGCTAAACCACGTTCTTTTTCACTCAATAAGGTGGTTTGACGATTCACTTCACCTAAGAACTGAAAGCCTACAGCTTGCTTATTAATATCAGCTGTAGACTTGATGCCAGCTGCTGCTTTGTTAGCGTCTTCGAGTGCTAGAGCGCTGGCTTTTTGCTTGAGCAACGTCTGAGTAATACTCGGAGTAGCAGCAGCCAAGCTCATAGTCTTAGTAGGCCGATAATTAGTTGATTGTACCCATACTGTTCCGGTACCTATATCGATACTAGTAGTAACCGCTTGATCCTGAATAGTAAACTCATCAAAAGCTTGTTTAACTACTGCTGGTTGCGATAATACTGAGGTATTATTGTCTTTGCGATAATCTTTAATACGCTTTAAAGCAACCGCCTCTTGTTGAGCAATGTCTTCGATGCTTAAGCCATCAGCAGCCAAATCGTTAATCGCCATTACTTTATCAGCATAAACACTCTGACGCTTATAGTCTTGGGCTTTAGCAACTAGCTGAGGTCGTACACTCTGCATAGTAGGGACTTTACTACCACTATCTTTAGTCACTGTAAATATCTGATAACCAAAGCTGGTTTTGATTGGAGCACTGATACCACCAACGCTCAGGCCTTCTAAAGCTTTAGTTACTGCCTGTGCATCCTTACCGAATACTGCAGGGTTAAAGCGACCAATTGCTCCACCATCAGCGCCTGAGGGATCATCAGAGTCCTTTTTAGCAACTGCAGCAAAAGCTTCGCCTTTATCCAAACGCGACTTAATCTTAGTGGCACGATCTTTAGCGTTCTCGCCTGTAACTAAAATCTGACTTATCTCACGCTCATCAACAACTTCTAAACCTTGCTTATAAGCTTCGTACTGCTGCTTGATTTCTTCTTCAGTCACCGTATCAACAGGGATAGTAGCTGGATCTAATTGAATATAAGCCAAATCTACCACAGCGGCACTTTTTAGCGCCTCTTTATTACGGTCATAATAGCTTTGTATATCTGCTTTGCTCAGCTTTACTTGCTGTTGATAGTCTTGCCAATTGAAGCGATGTACCCACAAATTTCGTGACTCTAATTGCAAACCGATCAGCTGACTGACTGACTGCATAGGATAGATAGCGGTACCGACGATGCTAGCATTTAGCTGATCCAAACTTAACTGATTGCGGAACTCTGTAAACAATTGCTCCTTATTCATGCCGCGCTGACGCAAGAAGTTGGAAAACTGATCATTAGAGAACTCGCCATTGGCATCTAAGAATATCTGCTCTTGACGCAGCAGACGATTGATAGTGTCATCGGATACAGTCATCCCAAGCTTACCGGCTTGCTGTTCTAGCAAAGTGCGATCAACTAGACCTTTTAGAACTTGCTGATGCAGTACATCTTCATTGAGTAAGCTGGCATCATTCAATTGCTCTAAAATCTCAGAACGTCGGCTGTTCACAGCGCTTTGATACTCTGATAGCCCTATACTTGCATCACCCACTTGGGCGATTTGGTTGGGATCATTGGAGCCGCCAAAGTAGCTCTCAATCCCTAAAAGTGCGAGGGGCGATAGGCATAGGATCAATAAAATGCGACCAGGCCAACTTTTCAGAAAATCGCGCAATTTATCCATAATTATTTCTGCTTCTTAACCTATAGTGATGAGGACCATTGCAACAATAAATGCACTCTTGGCGGGCAACGGCATAGTGAGAAACGTCAGTATGCTATAAAGCAGTAACAAAATCTATGCCAGCGATACTAATGCGCCGACTATGATACGTGAATTTTAGTAGATACTCAAAATATTCATCTATTGTTAGCTAAAATTTATTAATAAAAAAAGCACCTCGATTAAGGTGCTTTTTTATACAAATTATTAGGATTATCAATAGTGGCGACTTAGTTCAAGCGCTCTTTTAGGTTTTTGCCAGCTTTAAAGCTTGGTACTTTACTAGCTGGAATAGCCAATTCTTCACCAGTCTTAGGATTACGGCCAGTGCGCGCTTTACGATCTTTCACGCTGAAAGTACCAAAACCTACTAATGAAATGCTATCGCCAGCTTCTAAAGCTTGGCCAACACTTTCCATAACCGCATTCAAAGCATCGCCAGCTTGAGTTTTATTTAGACCACTTTTTTCTGCAATGCTATCGATTAATTCTGACTTATTCATAAATTTTCCTTCAAGTTTAAGGGCTGTAATAAACGCTACCGCCAATTATTGTATCGCTCTCATGAAATATAAGCAATATAAACAATATGCGCAACGCCTATCTGTCGGTAACGAAGTATTAACGTCTTTATAGCAAGGCAGGCAAGGCAGTGCAAGCGATTTTACATTTTTTAATGGGCTCTACTACCTATTTAACACTTAAGGTTACGCAAAACTCCTGTAAACCGCTACTATCTGTCCTAGCAAATCAATAAGTTATCAATTAATGGGTTATTTGCTATGGATAAGGCCAGTAGTAGCAATACTCATACTGACTATAACCAACGCTGGTGGTCAGTTACTACTACCTTCTATCCATTTATTTTTTGGTAGCTATGCTAAATATTTAAGCATGGCCTCTGTTAGAGTCTTTATTATAGCCCTAATATAGGCTATTCCTTGGCGACACTAAGCTAAATAGGTTGAGCTGCGTTGAGATGCGTTGATCTTAGTATCGCCGCCAATAGTTATGGAAAATAGCTATTTTTGCAGCGTAGCATTTAAACAAACTTATAACAGGCCGTTACTAGCTAAAGCAACAATACACAAACTGACAGAGAGATACATTACTTTTTATTATGAAACCGTTATGATGAGCACTGTTGCACAGGGTGGGCTTTATTTCAACCTGCTTATCGGTTATTTTTAGTCAGCCAAAGACCATTTTATACCCTTAGTTATATATATTTGTTATATAGATTTTATTTTATAGAATCGATTTTACTAAGTTAACTATTTGGGCATTTAGCACTATCCTGGAATACTGTTTATAGCACTATTATTAACTGTTGCGTCTGCTTATCTCTATTTTGATTCGAGCAGTTACTGTTTATGATGCTATTGATGTACGGCTGCCTTATCTACCTTTAGCTTTTGTATTACTACTTTTTTAACCTGCTAAATTTAACGGATTATTCATATGAAGCGTTCTACGTTGTCTCACTCTCTTCTTAGTATTATCTTAGTCTTCATTGAGTCTGCACTGACGCTGCTATTACGTTTAGACTCTGATCTGCGCAAAGCCGCTTATCCCCTTGCTAAGCAAGGTACTGTGGTTTGTTTACGCTTGTACTTACCTCACGTTCAAGTTTTTGCGACTTTTAGTTATAAAGGGGTATTACTAGATGCTAACTTACCTGCTGAGCGTAGCGAACCAGACGTCATCATTAATGCCTATAGTGTCGAGCTTTTAAAAGCGCTAGCAACGCATGACAGCGCTACTACCGATAAGCTGCAAATGCGTGGTGAATCCGAAAAAGTACAGTTAGTGAGAGGATTCATTGCCCAAGTAGGCATGGGTGGCCTGATTCAGAGTTTATTAAAAAGATTTAAAGGCTCAGATAGCAAGAATAAGCCAAACACGGCGGACAAAGAAGAGAAAAATAATAACTATAAACTACGTATTGCTGAGCAACAAACTCAAATTAACACCCTCACTATCAAAAATCGCGAGCTTGAAGCCACAGTGAAAGAGCAACAAAGTAAACAGAAGACGGTCACTATTGCTGCAGTGGTTGCTACTATCATCGCTATTGGTGCCCTGATTGCTTTGCTTATCAATTAACACTGTGTGCAATCTTTTAGGTAACCAGTTAACCGATACTCTAATGGCTCCCTTATTGATCTAACTGCTTGATAAGGGAGTCAATTGAGCTAACTGGTCATCAAACGCCTAAAAACTACTTGCTATAGACTTATTTATTATTAGTCTTTAGCTGGTTTATTATCTTAGTTTAATAGTGTTTTTAGCAGAAAACAGTATTAATCCTACGATTACTTTTGTAAATAACAGTCATCTATCATGTTAATGATCAGCTACCATTTTAATCTTGACTAAATTAGTCGGGATTCAGTATAATAGCCGTATCGCAGCACATATTACACGCAACATACCTTATATTCAGGTTCAATAGTCTATTGTTTAATTGCAATAACAGGTGATTTAGCTTCTGTATTAGGTGCTCACGATAAGCTGTATTTCTATTATAACAATCATAGGTCTATTTAATAAAACCTAACACAGAAATAAGCTCGTTATTGAATTTAACTTACTATGACTCAGTTGGGGATATATTATGCGCTTGACTACCCGAGGTAGATACGCGGTTACCGCCTTGTTAGATTTAGCATTACAAACCAGTCAACAAGACTGCGCAGTTTCCCTATCTGACATTGCCAAGCGCCAATCCATCTCTATCTCCTATCTTGAGCAGCTATTTTCTAAATTGCGTAAGCAAGGATTAGTTACTAGTATTCGCGGGGCATCTGGTGGCTATTATTTAGCCAAGCCGCTTAACGAAATCGATGTCATGACTATTATCTCTGCAGTTGATGAGTCAGTTAATGCGATGCAATGTGAAGGCCGTGGGGATTGTCAGGGCGGTACTATGTGCTTAACTCATGATCTTTGGTGCGCATTATCCAATCACATTGAACATTACTTAAAGAACATTACCTTAGCACAATTACTAGATATGGAACACGTACAATCTATCTCAGAACGTCAACAGATCTCTGTTTTAAAAGACATTAATACTATTACTTTATCGACCAGCGAGGCAAACCCAGCATGAGCCAACATAACCAACTTATTTATTTAGATTATGCCGCCACAACGCCAGTTGCCAGAACGGTAGCCGCTAAGATGAGCGAATATCTAACAGTAGATGGCATCTTTGGTAACCCAGCATCACGTTCACACGGCTATGGCTGGCAGGCCGAAGAAGCAGTAGAAACTGCTCGCCAGCAAGTTGCTGAAGTAATCAACGCTGATCCTCGTGAGATCGTCTTCACTTCTGGTGCTACAGAGTCAGATAATTTAGCTATCAAAGGTGCTGCGCATTTTTATCAATCACGTGGCAAACATATCATTACCAGCAAAATCGAACATAAAGCAGTGCTAGATACTTGCCGTGAGCTTGAGCAAGAAGGTTTTGAGATTACTTACCTTGAGCCACAAAAGAGCACAGGCTTAATCTTACCAGAACAAGTTAAAGCCGCTTTGCGTGAAGACACTATCTTAGTATCATTGATGGTAGTTAACAATGAACTAGGTACTCTGACTGATATTGCCGCCATTGGTGAACTCACTCGTGCCGCCAACGTAGTATTCCATGTTGATGCTGCTCAAGCGGTTGGTAAAGTGCTTATCGATGTGCAAACCACTAAAGTTGATTTGATGAGTTTCTCAGGTCATAAAGCTTATGGTCCTAAAGGTATCGGTGCCTTGTTTGTCAGTCGTAAACCTCGTATTCGTCTAAAAGCAGAGCAACATGGTGGTGGTCATGAACGTGGTATGCGTTCAGGTACTCTACCTACTCACCAAATCGTCGGACTTGGCGCCGCCTTTAGCTTAGCTAATGAACGCCATAAAGAAGACAATGCTCATGCAGCAAAACTACGTCAAAAGCTTTGGGATGGTTTACAAGATATTGAAGAGATTTACTTAAACGGTGACCTCGAGCACAGTGTGCCTAATATCGTAAACATCAGCTTTAACTTCGTAGAGGGTGAGTCATTAATGATGTCACTCAAAGATTTGGCAGTATCTTCAGGTTCAGCTTGTACTTCAGCTACCTTAGAGCCCTCTTATGTACTACGTGCTATTGGTCGTCCAGACGAGTTAGCGCACAGCTCTATTCGCTTTAGTTTCGGTCGTTATACTACCGAAGAAGACATCGATACCGTTATCAGTCAGATGCACTCTGCTGTAGATAAACTACGTGCCCTATCACCACTTTGGGATATGTATCAAGAGGGTGTTGATCTAGATTCAGTCGAATGGGCTGAACATTAAGAGCTGACCGTAAACCATTATTTATCAGACAATACCGTCAATTACGAGTAAATGTTTGACCCCAATTTAGATGAGCAACCAGCTGCTTAGCACTATTGCTCATCATCTAACCAGGAGAATACTCATGGCCTATAGTGACCAAGTTATTGATCATTACGAAAATCCACGCAATGTTGGCAACCTTGATAAAAATGCCAAAAACGTTGGTACCGGTATGGTTGGCGCTCCAGCTTGTGGCGATGTAATGCGCTTACAAATCCAAGTTGATGACAACGGTATCATTGAAGATGCACGTTTTAAGACTTACGGTTGTGGTTCAGCTATCGCTTCAAGCTCACTAGTAACTGAGTGGCTTAAAGGTAAAAGCTTGGATCAAGCAGGTGAAATCAAGAACAATGATATCGCCAAAGAGCTTGCGCTACCACCAGTGAAAGTACATTGCTCTGTACTAGCAGAAGATGCTATCAAAGCCGCTATTAGCGACTATAAAGGTAAGCACAGCGCTGTTAGCACTGAAGCGAAAGAAGCTGCAACTAGCTAAATGGCTCAAAGTAATTAGCACTTGATTACCGTATAAGTTATAACAAGCTGCTTGAGCTATAGAGGTGACAATAACGTTTATGTAATTGTCACCTTTTATTTTATGCTCATTCTCAACAGCAAAAATTTCTAAAAAACAAGCTATTAGTACTAGCCGTTACCTTGATTGGTTACTTGAATTTTAGTCTTGATAGCACAATATTATTATCAATAATTAATAGGAGTTGGCATGATTGAAATGACAGAACGCGCCGCTCAGCATGTTCGAGATTTTTTGGACAATCGCGGCAAAGGTGAAGGTATCAGAGTCGGTATTCGTACTGCTGGTTGCTCAGGTTTGGCTTATGTCTTAGAGTTCGTCGATACCCCTGACGACAATGACACTCGTTATGAAAGCCGTGACGTTAGTATTTTTATAGATCCAAAAAGCTTAGTGTATTTAGATGGTCTGTTGATGGATTATGAAAAAGAAGGTCTTAATGAAGGCTTTAAGTTCACTAACCCTAATCAAAAAGGTGAATGTGGCTGTGGCGAGTCCTTTACAGTATAGAATCCGTTTGCCTGTACAGCGCACATGCGTCAGGTTACTGTAAAAAATCCAGCCCTGTTTAGTTTAACTATTTCTCAAGGCTAAGCATCGTTTAGTTTATTGCAAAGCTCATTTACATAAGGCCGCTAACATGACTTCAGTTACTACCTCTCAGTTAGATACTTCTATCACTGAAACTAACCTTCCTGAGGCTCAGTTCGATAATTTTTTTGCATTATTTGAGCAGCCGGTACAGTTTGAGCTGATACAAAACCAGCTTGATCAGCGTTTACGTCAACTGCAAAAGCACTATCATCCTGACAATGTTGCCAAGAATAGCACTGAAGCTAATGTTGCCAAGTCTCTACAACAAGCCGAGCAAGCTTCTGCAATTATTAATCAAGCCTATCAAACTTTGAGTAGAGCAGATAGCCGAGCCGGTTACCTACTGGATATGGCTGGGCAAGCACAAACGCTAGAGAATTCAATCGCTGACTTAGAATTTTTAGAAGATGCTATGGATCTGCGTATTGATTTGGATGAAGCCATTGATAGTAAGGATAAGTCAACCTTACAACAGTTACATCCACAGATAGCGGACCGTCTAAGCACTCAAGCTATGTATTTTAATCAAGCTTATACTAGTCAGGACTGGCAAACGGCTATCGATGCTACGCAAAAGCTAAAGTTCTTAGTGAAACTAGACGCTGATATCACTATAGCCCTTGATAATTTGGCTGATAGCCATCAAACAGATGATGACTTGTACGTTTAATTAGCTTCCAAAGCTATTTAAAGTTGTGCTTGAGGTTAAATAGCGGTTACCAATACCGTATAATCTGCAAAACGTTATAGCAGTCTAATTGCGATATTCTACTGCTATAGTTAGTTATTATTTTTGGCAAGTATTTTGCCCTTATATTTTATTCATTCTATCTTTGAGTTGTCTTATGTCTTTATTACAAATCGCTGAACCCAATCAAAGTGCACAGCCACATAAGCATCGTTTCGGTATCGGTATAGATTTAGGAACGACGCGCTCATTAGTAGCTGTGGTTCGCTCAGGTAAAGCGCAAGTACTAGAGGCCAATAACCCTAAAGATACTTTATTACCCTCTGTAGTTTACTATCCAGCGACTGGTACCCCTCTAGTCGGTGATGAGGCGCTAAATCACTTATCTGATGATCCTCAGAACACTATCATTTCAGCTAAACGCTTTATGGGTCGTAGCCAAGCAGATATCAAATTCTCTCATCCTTATCAGTTAAGCGGTGATAAAGAAGATATGCCAGCCTTTGTGACTGCCCAAGGTGAAGTGTCTCCAGTAGGGGTCTCAGCGCGAATACTAGCGGCACTTAAGCTGCGTGCGCTCAGTGCTCTACCTGAAGACAGTATCGAGGGGGCGGTGATCACTGTTCCTGCCTATTTTGATGAGGCGCAGCGCCAAGCTACTAAAGATGCGGCGCAAGCTGCTGGTATCAAAGTACTGCGTTTACTCAACGAGCCTACGGCAGCAGCAGTCGCTTATGGCCTCGACAAAATAGCTCAGCGCACCGATAGTACAGCGGATAGTAGTGCAGAAAACAATAGCGAACAGTACTATCTTATTTATGATCTCGGTGGTGGTACTTTTGACGTGTCTATCCTTAAGCTAACCGATGGGGTATTTGAAGTGTTAGCCACTGGTGGTAATAGTGCGCTTGGCGGTGACGATATCGACCGCCTGTTAACTAACTGGTTGATTAAACAGCTTGATATCGCGCCTAGTGATGTCAGCTTGCATGACAAATCGCTACTAGCGCAGCAAGCTAAGCAGTATAAGCAAGCACTGACCGACCATCAGCAAGTCAATATCAATATCACCATCAACGATCAAGCCTTTCAAGGGGTATTGAGTCGTGAAGATTTATTGACTATCGCTGAGCCAGTCAATCGTCGTACCTTAGCGGTATGTGAGCAAGTACTGCGTGATGCCAAACTTAATATCGATGCATTAGACGAGGTGATATTAGTCGGTGGCTCTACTCGTATGCCAGCCGTACAGCAAATAGTCACTGAGTTTTTTGCTAGAGAGCCTTTGTGTCGTTTGAACCCTGATGAAGTTGTCGCTTTGGGTGCGGCCCAAACCGCGCATCAGCTAGTTAATGGTGACAGTAATAGCAACTTACTGCTACTCGATGTTACGCCTCTATCGCTTGGCCTTGAAACTATGGGCGGTCTGGTTGAAGTGCTTATCGCGCGTAATACCCCTATCCCAGTCAAGAAGCGCCAAGTATTCACAACATATCAAGATGGACAGACGGGTATGGTCATCCATGTAGTGCAAGGCGAGCGTGAGACCGTAGATAACTGCCGTTCGCTTGGACGCTTTGAGCTGTATGGTATTCCGCCGATGAAAGCTGGTTTTGCGCGCATTGAAGTTACTTTCAGTATTGATGCTAATGGTCAGCTGACGGTTAGTGCGCAAGAAACCACGAGCAAGACTGAAAGTAAAATTGAGATCACTCCTGCTTATGGTTTATCAGATGAGCAAAAAGAGCAGTTGTTGATTGCTGGTTTTAAATATGCCGAAGAAGATAAAAACGCGCGCTCATTGATAGAGACTAAAGTAGAAACTGAGCGTGAATTATTGGCTTTACAATCAGCACTAACTGACTTTGCCCCCTTATTAGACGCAGAAGAGCAGCAGACTTTAGCCACGCAGATGCAACAAATGCAGACGGCTTTAAGTACTGGTGACTTAGCGTTGATTGACGCTCAACGAGCTAAGCTCAAGCCACACAGTGATAACTTCGCTGCCCGTATTATGAACCAAAGCGTCAAAACCAGTATGGCTGGAACTAAAGCTCAAGATTGGTAAATCCTAAATCGGTAGCGGATGATCGCTACTTGATGTTATGTCATTATTTTTATATCTCACTTTTTTTGAACTCATTAGCAGCGGATAATTAACCCATGCCAAAGATTACTATATTACCACATTTTGAAATTTGCCCAGAAGGGATTGAAGTTGAACTAGAGTCTGGCAATAACCTATGCAAAGCATTATTAGAAAAAGGCATCAGAGTTGAACATGCCTGCGAGATGTCAAAAGCTTGCACCACTTGTCATGTAGTCGTGCGTAAAGGTTTTGATAGTTTAGAGGAAATGGATGATATTGAGGCTGACTTGTTAGATCGTGCTTGGGGTCTAGAGGCAGATTCACGCTTATCTTGTCAAGTAATGATAGAAGATGACGACTTAACCATCGAGATTCCTAAATATACTTTGAACCATGCTAAAGAAAATCATTAATTACATAAATTGCTGTTGATTGGATTATAAAAGCGGGTTAAGTTAATCGCCTATATTTGTAAAATCAGTCATAAAAAAGCCTACTATAGTTATGATAGTAGGCTTTTTTAATCGTCTTAAATAGCTTCTTTTGCTTATTAAGCACCTCAATTATAGTCTCGCTTTTCATCCTAGCGGCTATTTATCAGTCTCAAGTACTATTTATTAGTATCAGGTACTACTTGTTGCTCTGCTGGCTAGTAGTTGCCGCATTACTCTCTCTTTCAATGCGTTCAAGAGCAAAATTCAGCCTACTTCTGATCTCTTGATAATCCTCATCTTGCATGTCTTTAAAGTTTAGATGCAAGTTAAAACCAGGTAAAGTATGATCGACCCACTTCGATAATTGATCTTCATTGGCGCTAGGATCTAGTACTTGCCAAGTTTCTATTTCCTTGTTAAAACCTTTTAGCTGAAAAGCACCCACATACTTACACTCGTAATCGTGACAAACATAGTCATGAGTGCGTCTACTGATCAGAATCTCTCCTTTGCCAGCCATAACCTCTAAGCGAGCTGCTAAGTTAGCTTCTCTACCAATAACCGTATAACTGAGACGATTATCACTGCCAAAATTGCCCACATGACAGTAGCCAGTAGTGATTCCTATACGTACATATAACCCCTCAAAGCCCATTAACCGCCACTTCTGTCTTAAGCTACGCATCTCTCGGCGCATATCAATAGCCATAGCTACACAGTCTAGAGCATCTTGACGGGTACCACGGCTACTAGGCTCACCAAAGAAGCAAACCATCCCATCACCGATAAACTTATCGAGAACCGCTTCATGCTTATGAGCAATGGCGGTCATACACTGCATATAAGTATTTAGGATTTCTGCTAAGTTATCCGCACTTAGACTATCAGACAACTCAGTAAAGCCAGCGATATCCGAAAACATAATGGATAGCTTGGCACGTTTATTATCTATAGAGACCGGTTTATTTTCTTTTACAATCGGTTGCCATACTTGCAAAGGTATAAAAAGCGTTAACTTATTAATAATCGATAACATCGTTTTAGCTTGCCCTGTGGCTTGCTTGGCAGTGGTGTTATAACTAAGATACTGATGATGCATATGCCAAAACTGCTGCAAGATCACCGCAATACTAGCCAGCAATACTGAAGATGGTAGCCACCCTGTATTACAATCGAGTTTATTATCATTTAAGGTAATACTGACATAGTAAAATATCCATATACTGACCATAGAGATGATAAGTAATCTTAATCGACTATCAGGCTCACTAGTCAAAATGCGTACACCGATCAATAAGCTTAAACTAAGCGATAACACTACACAAAACTGCATAGACCCAATAACAGTAGATAATAAAATCACTACTATATTAGAAGTCCAGAAGCTAGTTTGACGCCGATAGTTGTAAATCAAAATCATCAAACTAGGAATGCTGACAGCCACGAATAATGCCATCGATTCGGGAGTAAACTTGGAATGTAGCACTATGAGAGTCACAGTAAGCAACAATACTAGGACTTCTGGATAATCAAAGCTACCCACAGTATGGGATTTGGACGAGGGATCAGGTTTCAGTGGCTCTAAAACGACCATACTATTGACTCGTTATTACCAAAAGAAAATAAGGAGAAGGAGTTGCAAGACATGTCTTTTGATAAGGCTTTATCAGCTTATAGATTATAAGGATATAATCATATAGATAATCTACCGTTTGTCACAAAAAAACGCCTTATATCAAATAATTTAGCTAAAAAATCCTAAATTATCGATAACGGCGTTTAATATATCAAACGAGCGGCGTAAAAACGGCTCTATTACCTAGTTATCTAGCGCTTACAGTACAGCAGTCGCCTCTCACATTTGCCAATCAAAAGGCATTTGATGATGTCCACGTAGCGCCATCATCAAAGTTTGCTGCATTTGTGCCATAACTTCTTGGCTATAAGGTATCGCAGGTATACCCCATACTGGGTTTGGCCATTGACTGTCATTTTGGTAACGTACAATATGATGAAAATGTAATTGTGGCACTTGATTACCAAGAGCTGCGACATTCATTTTATCCGCCTGAAAAGTCTTAGCTAACTGGCTCGATAACCAGCTTGACTCACGTAAAAACTGCGTCTGATCGCTCTCAGACAACTCATAAAGCTCCTTAATGCCTGATACTCGTGGTACCAATATCAACCAAGGAAACTGACAATCATTAATCAAACGACAAGTTGATAACGGGAAATCGCCCACCAAAAAACTATCGGCAGCAAGCTTAGGATGTAATTGGAACATAATGACGGTTTCTCTTGTTATAAAGTATTAATAAAGGAAATAAAACCCACAAAAAGTCTACTGACGTCATTTTATCAGTTATCTAACAGATAAAATAGCGTCATTGTCATATCTACCTTAACTGTACTAGGGTTAAATATTGTTAGAAATTATCTAATAGACCAGTACAACCAAGGCCATTATTCATAGTCGCAATGACGACCCAATCAAACAACAAGCTCTATCCTATAATAAGATAGACAACTTTACAAATAACCCTTAGCGTTAATAAGGGCTACCTAGCTAAGTTTATAGTCTAAATGCCTAAGCTATAGTAAAACCTCTATGCAGGCTCTACTACTTTATGATTATCAAAATAGCGTAACAAGTCTTGGACCGCCGTTACCCGCTGTTGCGCAGTTGCAAGTTTAGCCGAGTCACTATAACGAATACCTGATGCGCCATTCATACGATAACGCTGACCATCAGTCTGAATCAATTTTATAATAGCTAAAGCGTCAACTGGCGTATCAGGAGCGAACTCTAAAGTCATACTATTACTATTAGCATCGATCTTATTAATCATCAATGGCTCAGCTTGGATACGCAGTCCATGTACTGCAAATAGCTGCTTAGTTTGATCGGGTAAAGTGCCAAATCGATCAATCATTTCAGTACGAATATCGATTAAAGCTTCTCGATCATCGGCATTACTAATACGCTTATAGAACAGCAAACGTTGATGCACATCATGCAGATACTCTTCAGGTATCAGCGCCGAGCTATGTAAGTTAATCTCACTAGTCAATGATAACGGGGTATTTAGATCGGGCTCACGACCAGCCTTGATCGCTTTAGTAGCACGCTCTAGCATATCCATATATAGGCTAAAGCCTATCGCTTGCATATTACCACTCTGCTGCTTACCGAGTATCTCGCCTGCTCCGCGAATCTCTAAATCTTCGCTGGCTAGCATAAACCCTGCCCCTAAAGTATTAGCACGCTCGATGGCATGCAAGCGCCGCTTAGCATCGCCTTTTAGCCCCTTAAGTGATGGCACAAGCAAGTAGCAATAGGCTTGGTGATGGCTACGTCCCACTCGACCACGCAACTGATGCAGTTGCGCTAAGCCAAATTTATCAGCACGCTCGATAATGATAGTATTAGCATTAGGAACATCGATACCCGTTTCGATGATAGTAGAGCAGATCAGCACATTGAAGTTCTTATGGTAAAACTGCTCCATAACTTGCTCAAGCTGACGCTCCTGCATCTGCCCGTGTGCAACCCCTACTCTAGCCTCGGGTACTAGCTCACGGATAGTTTCTGCCATACGCTCAATACTAGCTACATCATTATGCAGCAAATAAACTTGCCCACCTCGTAGTAGCTCACGTAATATAGCCTCTTTCATCAAAGCATCTGTTTTTTGCATCACAAAAGTCTTGATAGCCAAACGACGTGCTGGCGGGGTGGCGATAATAGACATATCTCGCATACCTGATAATGCCATATTCAGAGTACGCGGAATAGGAGTAGCAGTCATTGACATGCTATCGACATCAGTCTGAATAGCTTTGATACGCTCTTTGTGCCGGACACCGAAACGATGCTCTTCATCGACAATCATCAAGCCTAAGTTAGAAAACTTAACATCAGGCTGTAGCAACTTATGAGTACCGATAACAATATCAACTTTACCCGCTGCTAAGTCAGTTAACACTGTCTGTTGATGCTTTTTGCCCCCGAATCGCGATAAGGTTTCGATACGTACCGGCCAATCAGCGAAACGATCACGGAAGTTGTCTTCGTGCTGTCCTGCCAGCAAAGTAGTTGGCACTAATACCGCCACTTGATAACCCGCACTAACCGCGATAAAGGCTGCTCGCATAGCGACTTCCGTTTTACCAAAACCCACGTCACCACATATCAAGCGATCCATTGGCTGATTTTGTTTCATATCCTCCATCACCGCATGAATAGCATTGGCCTGATCCGGAGTCTCTTCAAAAGCAAACTGACTAGCAAATAGCTCATATTGCGAGATATCAATTTTGAAATGAATACCAACTTTGGCTTCACGTCTAGCCTGTATATTAAGTAGCTCAGCAGCGACGTCATGTATCTGCTCGAGGGCTTTTTGCTTGGCCCTATCCCACTTCCCACTGCCAATCTTATGTAAAGGGGCAAGCGCTGGATCACCGCCACTATAGCGGCTAATCATTTGCAAATTAGCAACTGGCACATAAATACTGGCTTCATCAGCGTATTTTAAGTGAATAAACTCTTGGTCACCATCACCGACATCTAAGGTAATCAAACCGTTATAGCGACCGATACCGTGCTCAATATGCACAATAGGGCTGCCTTGGGTCATTTCAGTAACGCTCTTGACTAAGAACTCTTCTGACACCCCACTTTGGCGACGGCGACGAGTTTGCAACACTTGCCGGCCAAACAGTTGGGTCTCACTAATAATCACTAAGCGCTCAGGGACATAAACACCGCGCTCAATAGGAGCAACTGTGAGCCCGACATGAGGACGTTGGTTGTTAGTATTTAAAGCACTAGAGTGTTCAGCCGCCAGAAATTCTTTGAAAGTTGCATATGCAGTGACATCAATCTTGCCCTTAAACAGCTCAATCAAAATCTCTCGACGACCCGCAGTTTCGGCAACGATCAATACTGGGGTCGCAGCTTGTGCTTGTAACCCTAAAAAAGCTAATAGCTCAGCTAGCGGTTCAGACTTCTGATGATTGACTGCTAGCTGCGGTGGTGGTTGAACATTTAAGGTGACTAAACCTTGTTGTTTATTTACAGTTAAAGCTGATACTGAGCTCTCGTTATCAATTGAAGCCACATCCGTCATCTGCACAAGCTCATTACGCGCGCTTAGGATAACTCGCGGATAACGGTTCAGATGCTCGTTTAGGGTATTAGATAACAAATACAATAATTCAGGGGCAACGATAGGCTTGTCGATATCATGACGACGCTCTTCATAACGCCGTTGAATCTGTGACCAATACTCAACTTGATGCTCGCTAATTAGCTCATCAGTGATTAACAAGGCATTACTAGGCAGATAAGCGAAGAGGCTACTCTCCTGAACCCAGTCTTTTAGATCAAAAAATAACGGCTGGTAATATTCAACACCACTACTAGAGATACCAGCCATTACATCTTTATACAGCTCAAATTTGCGACTACTGGTATTAGGGAACATCGCCGCAAAGTTCATCCGAAAGGTTTCTCTACCTTCTTCTAGTGGGAACTCTTTTGCTGGTAGAATCTGGAACTGTTGAATAGGCTTAGAGATATCAGGTAGCTTGTGTAATAGCGATATCGACTCTTTACCCATACTGCTATCATTGCCAGATAACATCGCTTTAAGATCATCCTCAGTAAGCGTACGCTGGGTTTGTGGATGAAAAAACCGAATAGTCTCAATCTCGTCATCGAACAAATCTAAGCGCAGTGGAAAGGGTTGGCCCATCGCAAAAATATCAATGATACTGCCACGTACAGCAAACTCTCCTGGCTCAAATACATTTTCGACCGCTCGGTAACCGGCTTTTGCTAATAACTCACGCTGGGTATTAATATCGAATTGATCGCCCACACTAAGATCAAAATGTTGACCTATTAACCAGCTTGGAGGTGCAACACGATGCATCAAAGCTTGAATAGATATCAACAGCACCCCTGAAGTTGGCATATCAGTCAGCAGGTTAATACGTTCGCTGACAATATCTTGATGCGGTGACAACTCATCGTAGGTTAAAGTTTCCCAATCAGGAAACACATAAGCGTCGACGCCACAAAACGCCAACTCAGTCTCAATTTGATTAAGCTGATTTTGATCGCGAGTGACTACTACTTTTAGGCGCTCTGCCACATCCCAAAATGGTGATTGAATCAAGCTTGCTAGCCATAAGCTACTGACAGCACCATGCACCGGCGTCAGCCAGCGTCGCTGCGCATTGTCAATGGGGAATAGCTGCTGGTTAATAGGGGCAAAAGCATCAGTCAGAGCAGTAATAGGCATAGATAGTAGGATCTAAGTTAAAAGTCAGAGGGTTATTATACGAATTTTTTGCCGTTTGACCAAAATGTATGCCGTAACGGTTTGTGATTAAGATGACAATTGGTTTACTAAAGCAAAAATCCCAGCCGCTAAGCTGAGATTTATAACCTGCTGTATTTTATCAGTACTATACTTGCTAAGTATTACGTTGTTATAAGTACTACAGGTAAGCAATATAATAACGAATAAAATTATAGGCTATATCAAGGCTCTATCGCTAGCAATGATCCCATTGTTATCTGCATATATAAACATACCCGAATTAAGGGTCAAGTCACCAAAGCTAATTTCAAGATCGGTTTGACCTTCATCGCGGCGGTTAGATTTGCGTGGGATGCAACCCAATGCCATAACGCCAAGTTCCATTTGAGCCATATCATCAACATCACGCACACAGCCATAAATGATGATGCCCGCCCAGTCATTGTCTATCGCCGACTGCGCAATCATATCGCCTAGTAGCGCACAACGCATAGAGCCGCCACCGTCAACTACTAGCACTTTACCTTCGCCATTGCTGTCTTTGCCATCGCTATTAAGCAAAGATTTGACACGACTATTATCCTCAAAACATTTTACTGTGACAATCTCGCCACAAAATCTATCTTTGCCACCAAAACTGTAAAATGACTTACCCTCGATATTTGGCAGGCAAACTTGCGACTCAAGATTGGCATCTAAAAGATCACAAGTGACAAAATTCTCTTTATTCATAGTAACTTCTGACATCTATACACTCCTTGTTGATAATTATTATTAAGCTTTATCTTAAAGCACTTCTAATAGTGATTATTATTGATAATAGCGTTGTTACTGTTACTGTTACTGTTGTTATAACTATTGATACTTAGGCTATTTTTAGCTTGTATGTCTATTTATTGCTACTGAGTAGTTAGCTTAATGTTTTACTCGCGTCATCGCAAGCATCTGCTTATTTTCGATAACAGTGACATTATTGATACTAGGTTCAGGGCGGTACTTGTTGCGCTCATATATATCGTGAGCGCTCATCGCCATAGCACTAGCGACACGTTTGGCAGAGATAGGATGTAGCGGTAGGGATTCAGATAACAGCGGCGAAATCAGCTGAAAAGCTTTTTGACTGATGCTCTCTAACGGACGCCCTTTGTGTTTGCCAAGTAATAATGAGGGACGAAATATTACCAACTGGCTAAAATCCAACTCAGTTATCGAGTTTTCTGTCTCAGCTTTCACTTTATTGTACAAGAAGCGGCTATCAATATCAGCATTCATTGATGAGAGTAAAAAGAAGTTTTCCACACCCTTGCTATGACAGAGCTTAGCAAAGTTAACATTATAATCATGATCAACTTTACGGAAGACTTCATCACTGCCGGCCTGTTTTTTAGTAGTGCCAAGGCAACTAAAAGCGTCAGTACTCTTATTTACCCCAATGCTAGTAAACACTTCGGTTAAGTTGTCAAAATCATTAACTTGATAAAAATGCATACTGGCATTGATATAGCGCGGTGGACGCCGTGCAATCACGATTAAGGTATCGTAAAGCTCACTAAGCTGCTTGACAAGATGTTGTCCTACCAACCCTGTCGCGCCAATAACTATTGCTTTTCGTTGCATATCTTGTCCATTTTTAGAGTCGTGAGGTCTACCGACCTAATTGTTAAAAAGGTAAGCCCATAACAACCATTGTTACTAATAAAAGCCACCAATGCAATTGGCTACTAAAAGTATGGTATTTCGGTGAGGAGATATTAATATCATACCTAAGTTGGCGAATAACGGAGTGGTTTGTTGACGATTTATTGTAAGGGATTTTATCAGCTAAGTATATTAGGGTCATATTTGCTAATCATAGCCGTATTACGCCAAATACTAGCTAAGTATTGCACTTGTTTACGCATTGGCTATCAAATATATTGTTCTAAGCGCAATAATTTGCTAAGATAACCGCCTTTACACGTTAAGGCTATTTAATTATTCCAAATAGTCTCAGCGTTTGCGATGGCTTATTTATATTTGTCATCGATATTATTAATAATGAAACGGCTGTTCATTACTAATGATGATTAAGCCAATTATTGCAACTCACATTCATATTTTTATCTGTCTTTATCAAGGAGATACGCGTGGCTAATACTGCACAAGCTCGTAAACGCGCCCGTCAAAACACCAAACGTCGTCAGAACTCTGCGTCACAACGCTCTATGGTTCGTACTTACTTAAAGCGTGTTGATGCGGCAATCGCAGCTAAAGATTATGACGCGGCTACCGAAGCTTACAAAAAAGCGGTACCGGTTCTTGATCGTATGGCTGACAAAGGTATTATTCATAAGAATAAAGCGGCTCGTCGTAAAAGTCGCCTAAACAAAACTATCAAAGGCCTACAAGCTTAAGACTGTTTTAGTTTAGACTGTACGAAAAAAAACCTTGTCCTAGTGACAAGGTTTTTTTATGCCGATAAAAAGCTATTTAAATACGGCTAATCACCTTAGTTAATGCGTTAGTAAACAAACCGCAGACTCAATTAGTAAGCTTAATGCCACTTAACTTCAGGTGGTAGCAATAACTTGCTCTGATGGCTCTGAGGATAGCCTGAAGAGTAATAATCCTCCAGTAAGCTGCTCACGGTACGGCTATGGACTTTACCACGCCAGACGAGATGAACGCTAGTTTCAATAAAAGGTTTATCATCGAACCACAAAAACACTCCCTCCATCATCTTTGGCCAATCATTCCAGCCCACTTCTTTGATGTCGAACATTACAGCCAAGAATGCTGATAATAAAGTGTCATGACTGACTGCAAGCATTAAATGACCTTGCTCTGGCTGATGCTGATAAAACAACGACAAGATATCTATGCCACCTTGATAAGAATTCTTGGTGCCTTGAAGATTACCTTGCAAAAACCTATTGATGAAATTTAGTACCCCAATCTCTTTAAATACCTCACTGACCGTTTCAGGCTCAGTCACTAAGCTGCCAGGCTCTACTAATAATGACTGATGCGCTATGCAACGTTGCAAGCCTGCACCTTCTTGCATCAATTGTGCGGTGTCAATACACCGTCCTATAGGGCTTGAGATGCTATCAACATCAAGGGAGTAAGGTAGATTACCGTCTAGCCAACGCCCCCAAGACTTAGCCAGTACCCGACCCTTAGCAGTTAGTGGCAGCTGATAGCTAGTAAAGCCGTTACCATCAGAACGCTCACGTAATGAGTGTCTAGTGAATAGAATCAGTCGTTTGTCAGTAGGCAATAAGCTAACTGAAGGCACCATACTATCGGGCAGATGCGCAGGTGCTGATATGTTCAATACTGGCTTTACCAGCGTTTCAGCTGATAATTCAGCACTAGATGATGTAGGGTATTTGCTCATAATAGCTAGCGTAGCAGATTTTTTGTCTGGAGTGAACGAAATACAAATTTGGTAGCAATATAACTAAAGATACCTGAAAATAACTAACGCTGTTAGCATTATTAGTAATTAACCATTAATACCCGGTAATACGCTCTAAATCTCGATCACTCTATCCCAAGCAAACTCAATATCGGTACTACTAACCTCATTAGGATAAGCCCGAGGATTAACGATGACTCTAGTTTTATCAATACGATAATCAAAGGCTTCATGGGTATGGCCATGCACCCATAATACTGGTGCCCAAGACTCACTCATCCATGCCGATAAATCACTGACAAAAGCGGCATTACTAGGTAAGGTGGCATACTTCTCTGACACTGATAGAGGGCTAATACTGTGATGACTCATGACTATCGTTTTTTTGCCTAATTCCTCAGCCGTAATCAGCGCTTGCTGAAGCCAGTGACGTTGCCTAGTATGTAACTGTATTGATAACTCAGGCGAGAATAGATCCGTACCAGCATAGATTTGCTTATAATCACGCATGAAGCGTCGGGCCGTTGCCATAGTGTCTTCATTGGCTTGATACTGATAATCTGTCCACAAGGTACAGCCTAGAATACGTACTTCACCTATGTCTATATGCTGACATTGCAGCACCCTAACGCCTTGGTTGCTCACTGCATTATAGTTGTCCCAAGTAGCCAGCTTCTGATCGAAATGTAGCACGTCTTCATTAAAATACTCATGATTACCAGCAACCGTAATTAGCGGTACTTGCAAGCGTTCTGCCTGCTGCTGCAGCCACGGCATGCCAGTATCACTGTTTGCAGTATCACCAGCCACTAACACTACATCGGCATCCGTCTTTGGGATGTGACCTAGCTCTTGTGATTGTCTGGCGTAACTGTCTATATGTAAGTCACTTAAAATCTGTAGTTTCATACTATCCAATATTAATAAAAAATGTTAATTAGTTAACCTACCCCCTATTTATATAGGGCTAGAAACTAAAAAAGACAACTTTAAGCGTTGTCTTTTTTAATTATAGGCTTATTTGCTTATTTGCAGATCAAATACTGTGCAATATCTGCTGTAACTTGGCGGTTGGATTAACTGCTTGAGTGATCGAACGTCCGATAACCAAATAGTCAGAGCCTTCTGCAAGTGCCTGTTTAGGGGTGCAGATACGTTGCTGATCATCATTACTATCTTCTGGCAGGCGTATACCGGGCGTAATTAGCTTAAAGTCATGGCCACACAGTGCCTTGATCACTTTTGCCTCTTGCGCTGAACATACTACCCCATCAAGACCTGAGCGTTGAGTTAACTGAGCTAAGCGACTGACTTGAGTATCTAAATCACTTTCCACTCCAATCTGCGCTAGCATAGTCTGATCCATAGAAGTGAGGACTGTGACAGCGATGAGGAGCGTCTGATAATTGCCGTCTAGCAGACGTCGCTTAGCTAATGACATAGCTTTTTCGCCAGCGCTAGCATGGACATTAACCATCCACACTCCCATGTCAGCAGCTGCTAGAACTGCTTGTGCTGTAGTATTGGGAATATCATGGAACTTTAAGTCCAAAAAGACTTCAAACTGACGCTGATGTAGAGCTTCTACAATAGCAGGGCCTGAACGAGTAAATAACTCTTTACCTACTTTTAAGCGGCAAAGCGTTGGATCCAAGCTATCTGCTAATGCTAGAGCCTCAGCTATTGACGCACTGTCTAAAGCCACAATAATTGGAGAAGTTATCTGCTTAGAAATTTGTAAATTATCAGTCATAGCGATGCCGTTCTATATCATATTTTAAATTAATATTACGCTAGGACATGTTGAACCTTCGATTACAGCAATGACTACCTAGGAAGATTCAACACGAATAAATAGTAACTATAACTATTAGTCAAGTTTACGTTTGCTCAGTACTGTTGCATCTGAAGGATTAGCAATTCTATTACTGTCATTATCGATACGAACATTAGAGGCACCATAAACCGCCTCTTCTACTGTTGGTGCGTTAGCTTGTCTATCTATAACTACCTTGGCCTGATCTAACTGCTCTTGTAGGCTATTATTCTGCTTTTGTAAGCGCGATATTTCCCACTTGTTCTGCAAGACTCGGAACATTAATAACGCTAATAGCAAGCCAATGATAATACCTAAAATCATACAAAGTATGAGCAATAACCCTAAATTCATAGCAGGGGCTTGCGAGAATAGCAGGTTTACACCTATATCAGCATTATTGGCTAAGACTAAGCCTAATGCATAAGCAAAGCTCAAAAATAACAATATAAATAACAGAATACGCATGGTATAAGCACCTTAACAGTAAGTATTAGAGACTAATTTAAAACAACTCGTTACCAATAAAAAGCCAATAGTTAAGCTATGGTGTCGTTTACTGCCTCACGCAAAGCTTTACCGGGTTTAAAATGAGGAATAGCTTTAGCTGGTACTGGAACGCTTTCTCCCGTTTTTGGATTACGACCCATACGAGCTCGACGATGATGAAGACAAAAACTACCAAATCCACGAACTTCCACTCGACCATCATTCGCTAAGGTATCTACCATCAAGTTTAGTATTTCGCGTACAGCATCATCTACAACGACATCAGTCATAGTGTCACAGTTAACACTTAAGTTATTGATAAAATCAGATTTATTAATCGTTTGTTGCATTGTTACGCTTGCCTTATTAGTAAATGGTTACGTTTGCCAATGGAATTTTGACTCAAGCAAAATTTAATTAGAGAGGTTAAAGATTTCTCTAAAGATGTATATTTACTATTTTACATTTAGTTACTAGTATTGTACATAGTAATAGGAAATTCGGTCAATATCAACAGAATATCATTATCTTAAACAACCATGGTTTTTGGCCTTAATCCTATAAAAGAGTCAATAATAGTAAAATACAAATGCAAAAAGAGCGACCTAAGTCGCTCTCTTATAGTATTACTTATTGATCAGTGGTTATTAAAAAGCAGTTTATTGCATTTGCTCTTTGATCAAGTCACCAATAGTTTTTGGCTGAGCATCAGAACCTGGAGCAGCAGCAGTAGTGCTTGCGCCGCCAAGATCTTTAATTGCTTGACGCTCTTCAGCTTCATCTTTAGCTTTGATTGACAAGCTGATGTTACGAGTCTTACGATCAACACTGATGATTTTAGCTTCAACATCATCACCAACAGTCAGATGCTTAGTAGCATCTTCAACGCGGTCACGTTGGATCTCAGAGGCACGTAGATAAGCTTCTACTTCGTCTGCAAGCTCAATAGTTGCGCCTTTAGCATCAACTTCTTTTACTTTACCATTAACGATAGCACCACGGTCATTGTTAACCAAGTATTCGTTAAATGGATCTGAACTTAGTTGCTTAACGCCTAGGCTGATACGGTTAGCTTCTGCATCTACAGACAATACCATAGCTTCTACGGTGTCGCCTTTATTGTAGTTACGGATAGCGTCTTCGCCAGTCTCATTCCAAGAGATATCAGATAGGTGTACTAGACCATCGATACCGCCATCTAGACCAATGAAGATACCAAAGTCAGTGATTGACTTGATAGTGCCAGAGATTTTATCACCGCGCTCATGTTTCTTATCAAACTCATCCCATGGATTAGCAAGAGTCTGTTTGATACCTAAGCTGATACGACGACGTTCTTCATCGATATCAAGAATCATTACTTCAACTTCATCGCCCACTTGAACTACTTTAGATGGGTGGATGTTTTTGTTAGTATGATCCATCTCTGATACGTGAACTAGACCTTCGATACCTTCAGAGATTTCAGCGAAACAACCATAATCAGTAAGGTTAGTTACGCGAGCTTTAACTACGCTACCTACTGGGTAAGTACCACCAACGTTATCCCAAGGATCAGTACCAAGTTGTTTTAGACCTAAGCTTACGCGATTGCGCTCACGATCAAACTTCAATACTTTAACTTTTAGGTCTTGACCAACTTCAACGACTTCAGATGGATGCTTAATACGACGCCATGCCATATCAGTGATATGCAATAGACCATCGATACCACCTAGATCTACGAACGCACCATAATCAGTAAGGTTCTTAACGATACCTTCGATCTCGATACCTTCTTCAAGCTTGTTCAATAGCTCTTCGCGTTCAGCTGAGTTTTCAGCTTCCATAACGGCACGACGACTAACAACAACGTTGTTACGCTTTTGATCAAGTTTAATAACTTTAAACTCTAGCTCTTTGCCTTCAAGGTGCGTAGTGTCACGAATAGGACGAACATCTACTAATGAACCTGGTAGGAACGCACGTACTGAACCGATATCAACAGTAAAACCGCCTTTAACTTTACTTGAAATGATACCTTTTACGATCTCATCATTGTCAGAGATTTTTTCAAGGATATTCCAAGTTTCAACGCGTTTGGCTTTTTCACGTGACAGTAAGGTTTGACCCATACCGTTATCAACCGCTTCAACCACAACGTCGACAGTATCGCCAACTTCAACTTCAAGTTCGCCTTCTTCGCTTAAAAACTCTTCACGAGCGACAATACCTTCAGATTTCAGACCAGTATCAACAGTGATCCAGTCGTTATCGATGGCCACAACAGTACCTGTAATAACCGAGCCACGCTCGATATCAAGACCTGTTTCTTCAATGCTCGCTTCAAATAGTTCAGCAAATGATTCCATTATGTCTACCTTTGTATAGCCGTATCCTGTCCAGCACAGTACGGATCAAATTTATGAATACATAAAACGAGATACTGGTTTTATATCCTACATATTCATATAATAAAACAGTTGTTGCTAATAAGTTTAAAGCGGTAACTCACTAGCAACAACAGTCTCAGCCTACTCAAACTCTATAATGCGGTTATGTATTTTCTACTAAATAACACTATGCAAGCTATGTCATTCTAATTACTGCAATTTTATAGTAAAAACCCTATCTTTAGAAGATGTTTTACGTAGCTATTGCATTTATTTTTATACTACTAAAAATCTTTAGCTATTTATAACTAATCGCAACAGATACCCTTGGCTTGACAATGGCTCTTTATCTGCTGATAAACTTGCTGTGCATTTAGTACTGAGCTATCGATTACTAGTGCATCTGCTGCCGGCTTCGATGGCGCAATCGCACGATTCTCATCACGATCATCACGAGCTTTAATCGTTGCTAAAATTGAGTCATAACTTGCATTCTCTCCAGCATCCGTCAACTGGGTTACTCGGCGCGCTGCACGGGCTTGGGCACTAGCAGTCAGAAACACTTTAGCGTCGGCATCTGGAAACACTACCGTCCCCATGTCACGACCATCAGCGACTAACCCTGAACGACTGGCCATATCTTGCTGCAGTTGCAATAGTGCCTGACGAACTTGTGGGAATACCGCTACTTGTGAAGCATAGCCACCAACGGTTTCATTACGAATATCAGTACCGATTAAAGTGCCATCAACTAAAATATCTACATTGCCAGTGGCTTCGTTCGGCTTAAAGCTAATAGCTAACTTTTGAGTTAAAGCCGCAATCGCTTGTTCATCTAATAAGCTATCTGCTAATAGGCCAGCTTCAAAAGCCTTAAGTCCAACTATGCGATATAAAGCTCCCGAGTCTAGGAGTTGGTAATCCAGCTCTTTGGCTAAACGCCATGCTGCCGTGCCTTTACCTGCACCGCTTGGCCCATCAATACAAATAACTGGATAGCGTAGCACTTGGCTACTTTTATCAGCAGCTTTAGTATCAGATAATGACGTAAAAGCAGTCATAGAACTCACTTATAGGCACTCAGGGTAATGTTAGCTATATATTTTTCACAGCCAAATAGGCGCATATTATAGCAAATAAATAGGACTACCACTAGCCTAGTGACAGCAATTTTGTTTATTAATATTATTGTGGTTTATTTTTCTTAGCTGCTTTTCGGCGCTGACGAAAGAAGGCTTTTAGCAGCTGAGCACTAGACTCGTTCAGCAAGCCTCTATTCACCTGCAATTGATGGTTATAAAAATCTTTACTACTCAAGTCCATTTGACTACCTACCATACCTGCACGAGGCTCAAAAGCGGCATAGACCAACCTATCAACACGGGCATGAATCATGGCCCCAATGCACATTGTACAAGGCTCTAGTGTCACATATAAAGTAGTCTTTGGCGCTAAGCGGTAGTTATTCAAATGCTGACAAGCTCCCCTAATTGCCACGATCTCTGCATGAGCTGTTGCATCGTGACGGCCTATAGGCTCATTAAAGCCATTACCAATAATGGCATTGTCATGAATCAACACGGCCCCTACTGGCACCTCACCACAAGCGGCACCTTGTTGTGCCAGCGTCAAAGCATAATGCATCCATTGAACATCTTGCAATGACCAAAACTTACTATTAGCGAGCGACTGGCTTATTGATGGCCAGTCATTTGGCAATCGTCTAAGGTGCTGAGAGTTATTATTCATCATTGGCTACTGCGGTAATTGCCAGTCAATAGGGGTTTTGCCATATTGTGCTAAATAGTCGTTAGTCTTTGAAAAGGGTCTAGTACCAAAGAACCCGCCACGATTGGCTGCTAGTGGTGAGGGGTGCACGGCAGTTAAGATAAGATGCTTATCAGTATTAATATATTTACCAGTTTTTTGCGCTTTACTGCCCCATAAAATAAATACTGTATGCTCGGTTTGTTGATTTATCACTTCAATAACCGCGTCAGTGAACTGCTCCCACCCTGCGTTTTGATGGCTATTAGGCTCGCCTTCACTGACCGTTAAAGAGCTGTTTAGCAATAACACTCCTTGTTCAGCCCAATACGTCAGATCGCCATGCTTAGAAGTAGCAGTACCGATATCCTGAGCCATCTCTTTTAGCACATTATTAAGCGAAGGTGGTTTAGGAATGGTCTTAGGCACTGAAAAAGATAAGCCCATAGCTTGACCTGGGCGATGATAAGGATCTTGGCCTAAAATGACTACTTTGACATGCGCTAAAGGCGTTAAGTTAAAAGCATTAAACATCAGATTGGCTGGCGGATAGATATTAGCCTCTGATTGATAGGCTTGTTTTAAAAAAGCACGCAATTGATCCATATTGTCAGAAGTTAGCTCTTCTTCCAAGGCTATTTTCCAGTCCTGTGGTAATCGCACATTATCCAAGATAGCTTTTTTTTCTGCTGCTGTTTTATTATTACTGACAGCTTCATCGTCATTTTTATCAAACAAATTCATAGCCTTATTCCTTTATTTATAATTTTATAACGGAGCGAGTTTACAGTGGCGCTAGGATAACGCTTTTTAGCCAGATTTACTGACATTTGCAAGTGCATTATTAAGCTAATTATAGTAGCAAAAAAATCGCTTGTTTTTCATTATTACCCTTAATAATTATAGCCAATAGTTGTATTTCATAGCTATATTAAATAACTATATTTAATAATAATAAAAACTTTGATACGACAAAAATTTGATACAAGACTGTTTGAATATAACCCTCTAGTAAGACAAATTATCTTAAGGCTGGGCAAATAGCAGCTATAAAAAAACGGCTACCGTAGTAACCGTTTTTTATAAAGCAAAAGCTCTAGCTTAGCTTGCTAATGATTCAGAGTCTGAACGTGGCTCATGGGTTTCGACTACTGTGAGTATAATACGGCTATCCGCTGAACCTTTATCACTGTTTTTATCAAGGTTAACCGAGTCTGTATCCGCCGTTTTCTCTGGCTCTAAAGTGAGATGTACTACCCCACCGTTGACCAAATCACCAAACAAAATCATACTCGCCAACGGCTTTTTGATTTCGTCTTGAATCAGACGCTGCATTGGACGTGCGCCCATTAAACGATCGTAGCCTTTGTCCGCTAAGTACTCACGAACCTCATCATCAATCTCTAAGGTAACTTGCTTATCATCAAGCTGAACTTGCAATTCAACTAAGAACTTATCAACTACTGAGACAACCACTGATGCATCTAAAGCATTAAACTGGATAATTGCATCGAGACGGTTACGGAATTCAGGAGTAAAGACCCGTTTGAGTGCTTCATTATTATCACGGCTATGATCCTGCTGAGTAAAGCCCATAGAAGAGCGACTAATACTATCAGCACCAACGTTAGTGGTCATAATGACAACCACTTGTTTAAAGATAGCTACTCGGCCGTTATTATCAGTCAAAGTACCATGATCCATGACCTGCAATAGCAAGTTAAAGACATCTGGATGCGCCTTTTCAATCTCATCAAATAACAAGACACAATGCGGATGCTGATTGATCTTTTCAGTAAGCAGGCCGCCTTGATCATAACCAACATAGCCCGGTGGTGCACCAATTAAGCGTGAAGCAGTATGAGCTTCCATATACTCTGACATATCAAAGCGTACTAACTCCACACCCAACAAATTGGCCAATTGACGTGAGACTTCTGTCTTACCAACCCCAGTCGGGCCAGCAAACATAAATGAGCCTATAGGCTTATCAGGTGCTTTAAGACCGGCACGTGACAGCTTAATGGCGTCAGCTAGATTAGCAATTGCCTCGTCCTGACCAAATACTAAACGTTTTAGGTCACGGTCTAAGTGCTGAAGGATGCTCTTATCATCACTGGATACTGACTTGGGTGGAATGCGTGCTAGCTTAGCGACGATAGCTTCAATATCACTCACATCGATTTTTATAGGTGCTTTATTACCCTTAACTTTACCAAGACCGGCTTGCTGCGTATCGTTATCAGAACTAGAATCATCGTTTGCTTTAGCAGCAGTAGAATCATCAAGCATCTGGTTTTCGATATCATCATCTTCATCATAATCTGACTCATCGATCTGTTTTTCTAAATCAGCGATAAAGCTTTCTTCAGCTTGAATATCGTCGGCATCAGGAATCACTCCTAAACGCTTATAAGCACCCGCTTCATCGATAACATCAATTGCCTTATCGGGCAAGAAACGCTCATGGATGTGCTTAGCGGATAGCTGTACTGCACTTATCAAAGCTTCATCGGTATACTCAACATTATGAAACTCTTCATAACGCGGTTTAAGACCTCGCAAGATATCGATGCTCTCATCGATAGTTGGCTCTTTTACATCAATCTTCTGGAAACGACGTGACAATGCATGATCTTTTTCAAACACTTGACGATACTCAGTAAACGTCGTTGAGCCTACACAACGTAACTCACCGTTAGCAAGGGCGGGTTTGATAAGGTTAGACACATCCATATTACTGCTCATTGACGAACCAGCGCCAATGATCATATGAATTTCATCGATGAATAAAATAGCGTTAGGCTTGTTCTTTAGCGCATCAAGTAAAGACTTCATGCGCTTTTCAAAATCACCACGATATTTTGTACCGGCGATTAGTGCTCCTATATCTAGGCTATAAATCACACAACCATTTAGCGGTTTAGGGGCTTTGTCATTAATAATCAACCAAGCTAAACCTTCAGCGATAGAAGTCTTACCAACGCCCGGCTCACCAACCAATAGCGGATTGTTTTTACGGCGGCGGCATAATACTTGAGCCGCACGTTCAATCTCCGGGCCACGACCAATCAACGGATCAGTCTTGCCTTCGGCAGCACGCTGATTTAAGTTAGTAGCAAACTCGACCAACGGATCTTTACTAGTCTTTTCAGAAGCACTACGACGTTCGCCAGTGCTCGACGCACGCGGCTCAATTGACTCAGCCTTATCTTGACCATGTGACAAGTATTGAGTGAGTTCCAGACGACTGATACCTTGCTTTTTGAGCAAATAGACAGCATAAGTGTCATGCTCTGAGAACATAGAAACTAAGACATCTGAGCCTTCAACTAAACGACCACCGCCAATAGATTGCACGTGAAATATTGCCCGCTGCAAAATACGATCGAAGCTTTGAGTAGGTTGTGGTGACTGCTCTATGTCGACATCTACAGTCGGCGTATGCTTATTAATATAAGCTTCAAGTTCCGTGCGCAAACTTGAGACATTAGCATTACAAGCCGTTAAAGTATTAACAGCATGGGTGTTTTCCAGCAGGGCTAACAACAGATGTTCGACGGTAAGATACTCGTGTGATTTTTGACGCGCAAGCGTCATAGCTAAACGTAAAGACACTTCAAGATGACGACTTAACATAACGGATTCCTACGGTTATACCTATCTTTATAAGCGGATAGCTTTATGAGTTACTTGATTGTTAAATCAGGGCGGTAAACAGTTTGTTCAAGGGCGATGGCATCATTATTACGTAATAGTATCAAACGAGAACACGTTACTAACCGCGTTAATAATTATCATAGCAATGACAATAGACATGCATTCATATCAACATGATAAACGCTTAGAGTCAATCTTTTAAGCGCTGCTAAAATGTATCAAAGCTTGTAACTAATGGCACAAGTTAGATTAGGTGTTGCTAATTTGTAGAAAAAATCAGCTATTAGAGTAGCAATGCTAGAGAACTAAAAAGATACTTTTATGAAAACTAGATAATGAAACTAAAGAGTAAAAAGTGGAATGATCGAACAGATAATAACGAATGATACTTATGCTGATGACAAGTAGTATATAAGGCTGTTTGGTGAGGAAATCAAGAGTAAATAATACGCTTATTATCAACCCTTAGTGTCAAGAAGTTAAGTTGGTTTGTGACAAGGATAAAAGACTTATAAATATAACACTTAGATAAAAAGCAACACTGATGACCGTGAGTCATGGCTAGCGAGGGCGCCAGCCATCATAAACTGGCATAGGTAACGAGATGAGCATGACTATGCGTGCAACCAACTATTATTAGCGAACGTTACTAATTACTCGCCTTGATGTGGTTCAATTTGGGTCAATAAAGGATAGCCTTCACGATGGGCCAGACTGTTGACCTTTTTGGCTTTGGTTTCGGCGATATCTTTTGGATATATCCCAGCGATACCTTTGCTGGTATTGTGAATAGTGAGCATAATTTCGACAGCAGAGTCTACATTATGACGAAATTCTGACTGCAAAATGTACACTACAAACTCCATCGGAGTGTAATTATCGTTGTACATCACCACGGCATACATTGGTGGCTTAGCTACTTCTGGCTCAGCAACCAATACATCTGCCTGCGGAGTAGTCTCGCCTGCAGGGTCGCTATCTTGGGCACGCTGATCTACTGGTATATTTGGAAAATGCCAGTCAGCTACGGTTTGCTCATAAGTCATTAAGGTCTGCTTTGTCATAAAATCAATTCAAAATTTATTGTTAAACAAGAGTAATAAAGCAGATAGTACCAATGGCCATTAACAAGTAATGACTATTATAAAAACATAACTATGGCTACTGCGACTGTTGCGGATTTTTTCCGTTGATACTGGCAAGTTTTTCACTACCTATAGGGCTTTGATCAACTTCTGGTAAGTCCATTAACGACAACGGCATACTATCTACCATAGCCCCTACTGTCCAGTTATAAAGCTGCTCAACCTCTTCATTACCCGCCTTCAAACTAAGCTTAACTTGTAGAGGCTTAAACCCAGCTGGCATCACAAAACGACCACGAATACGTACAATACCTTGGATAGAAAAACGCGAAGGATCTAAAGGTACTTCTACAAAATCGTCTTTATTTTGTAAGGTTAACACAGCAGTCAGAGTCTTAGCTGAGGCATCTTTACTAAGCATACCTATATCAAAACCGTATTCAAAAGCATTCTCTGGCAAAGGTTCAATTTTTGCACCAAGTACTTGCAAAGGCATCCCACCCTTTTCACTGATAAAATCAGCGTAGAACTCATTAAGTTGGGCTACTTGTTTACTCTCAACTTCTAACTCCTGCTTGCTTTGACGCAGCTCGTCTAAATTTTTCAGACTAATCGACAGCTCTTGTTTGGCTGTAGCCGCTGTACTAGCAAGGACTTTATTGCTCATACGCAAGTCTTTGAGCTCAGTAGTAGCCTGTTCGCTGTTCTCAATCACTTGCTTGTTTTTAGAAGCTTGAGAGTAATAACCACTCTGATAACCTAGCTTGTGACCTAGCAATACTGCAACAATCGAAGTTACTAATATAGCGACCACGAATAAGGCTAACAGCAAAGTACTAGCACCGCTTTGTTGCCTACTAATACGGTGATGGTAATTGCTATTATAAGCAGTAGAAGGCATGCAGCTGTCTATTGTAGCGTCTGACACTAAGGTATCATCAGCAAGCGCACTAACTATAGTATTGGGTGCAGCAGTTGATGCTGTAGATGCAGGAGCGTAACACAACAATCGTGCAGGCTGCGAATGCAAGCGTAGGGCAGTCTTAACACGCATTTATACGGGTACTCTTAACAGTAAAGGCGAAGTATTATAACGGAATTTACCGTCAATACCTAGCATGAGGCTGTAACCACAGTGACTAAAGCGTAAAAGAGATTCAGTCATCAAATCCCCTATTTCATTAGTCATCAGCGCTTACAGTCATAAAAAATCTATCTAACAAACTATATAAAGCAACAACTAGCAACTTAGCGTTAAGGAACAATAGGGGCCGCATTTAGTCCCAAGCTTTCATTGAGACCAAACATAACGTTCAAGTTCTGTACTGCTTGCCCTGCTGCGCCTTTGACCAAATTGTCTTGCACGACCATTATAGTCAGCTCAAGCCGCTCATTATCTTGATGGACAGCTATACGCAAACGGTTGCTAGCACGCACACTACGGGTATCTGGATAGCTACCGCTCGGTAACACATCTATAAACCCTTCTTTTGCATAACTATTCTCAAATGCTTGCTGCCAATCGACAGCAGTGCCTGCCGCTGTTAGCTCTAAATGAATAGAGCTGAACATACCGCGTATCATCGGCACTAAATGGGGTAAAAAGCGCACACGTTGGCTGAATTTGCTGGCTAGTAATTGCTCAATGCCTTGCTCAATCTCTGGTAAATGTCTATGACCGGTGACTCCATATGCTTTGAAATTATCAGTAGCTTCAGCATAATTGAGTGCCAAACTTGCCTGCCTACCGGCCCCAGAAACCCCAGACTTTGCGTCGATTATAATGCGCGGCTCAATCAAACGCTGAGACTGCTCATTTTGCAAAGTAATAATCGGCTTTAGACCTAAAATAGCAGTCGTCGGATAACAGCCAGGATTACCTACTACTAAAGCGTTAGCAATCTTGTCACGGTTCAATTCAGGCAAGCCGTAAACCGCTGTCTTTAACAGTTCAGGACAAGCATGCGGCTGTTGATACCAATGCTCAAAATCTACCAAAGACTGCAAGCGAAAATCAGCCGCTAGATCTATGACTTTAACACCAGCTTGCGTCAGTGCTTGCGCTTGTTGCATAGCCACTCCATGTGGAGTAGCAAAGAATACCACATCGCATTTTTGTAAGGCAGCTAAAGTATCATCGCCCAGATCACTAAATACGATATCTGAGATACCGCGAAGGCTGGGGAATATATCGTCAGCGCGTCTGCCCGCCTCACTACGCGAGGTTAATAGGTCAATAGACACCTCAGGATGAGCAGACAACAAACGAATAAGTTCAATACCGGTATATCCTGTACCGCCGACTATAGCTGCTGAAATCATAAGTCTTCCTATTACTTATCTATATTACTTAACAAAATAATAATTAATAAACTACTGAGTTATATAACCCTTAAAAGCTACAGTTTATAATCGTGTACGGCATCGATGAAGACTTTGGCGTTTTCAGGATTAACCCATTGAGTAATACCATGACCTAAATTGGCAATATAGCCTGTTTTTTCACCATTAGCATAAGCTAAGTCTAACATAGCGTTGACTTCTGCCCGTATAGTCGCTGGTGAGCCATAAAGCGTTGCTGGATCTAAATTACCCTGAAGAGCCTTGCTACGCTGTACTTTTTTATTTTGCTCAGTAAGATGGCGTTGACTTTCAGTTAAGACTTGACGAGCGCGATCAAGTGGCATCGTCCAGTCTAGTCCTAAGGCATCAGCTTCACTATCAGCTTGCGTCTCTAGCCAGAGACCACCACCTTTAGTAAATAACACTACAGGAGTATGCGGATGACGTACTTTTAGTTCAGCAACGATACGCTTATTATACGCATGCGAAAATTCAATAAATTGACGATGGCCAAGCGCTCCGCCCCAACTGTCAAATATCTGTACGATTTGGGCACCAGCAACGATCTGGGCATCTAAATAATCAACCACCGAAATAGCTATCTTATCAAGCAACTGATGCAAAAACTCAGGCTTGCTATATAAGAAGCCTTTAGTATAACGATAATCTTTTGAGCTGCCGCCTTCAATCATATAAGTAGCAAGCGTCCAAGGGCTACCGGAAAAGCCGAACAAGGGTACTTGGCCGTTTAGAGCCTTACGGATACTAGTCACCGCACGCATCACATAATCAAGCGAATCATTCACATCGAGCGTTGGCAGACGGTCAAGATCTGCTTGCTCACGGATAGGATACTTAAACTTAGGACCTTCGCCAGCCTCAAAGTATAGACCTAGCCCCATTGCATCAGGAATAGTGAGGATATCGCTGAACAAAATTGCAGCATCTAAGTCCATACGACGCAATGGCTGTAGCGTGACTTCAGTAGCACGTGCAGTATCTTTGCACAAGCTCATAAAGTCTCCCGCCTCAGCACGAGTAGCTTTATACTCTGGTAAATAACGCCCTGCCTGACGCATCATCCATACTGGAGTAGTATCTACTGGCTCAAAACGTAGCGCACGTAGCAGTCTATCGTTCTTTAAAGGGGCGAAATCATGGTTAGACGTAGAATTTTGTTCTAAGACGCTCATGCCTAAATCTCCAAAATACAATAATATTTATTATTGTCAGAATTAAAATACTTATTATTAAAATAAAATCATTATCAAGACGGCTGCTATACAGTCGCTGCAATGGTCTTTACATAGATAAAGCTAAGTTATCGCGATGTACCATAACGATACGCTCTTCATTATTACCGAGAATTCTATCAAACTGTCCAGTGCGCTCACGAGCCACTCGACGGGCATCACTCGATGAAAAATTCACTTGGCCTACTGCTAAACGCTCACCAGTATCCTGATGGATAATCTGTACTACTTCACCTTCATCAAAATCGCCACGAACTTCAACGACCCCGACTGGTAATAAGCTTCTATTATTTTCAGTTATCGCTTTAGCAGCGCCAGCATCAATAATCAAAGTACCGGACATGCGTAGATGTGCCGCTATCCACTGTTTACGAGCAATAATTTTGTCTTGATCGTTAGTAGTTAGCAAAGTACCTACTGCTTCACCAGAAACTACCCGGGTGATAACATCATCGATAGCACCACTAACAATAACGGTCGGACAACCACCCATAGCGGCCAAACGACCAGCACGGATTTTGGTTAGCATACCACCACGACCTAATTTACCGCCGTCGCCAGCAATATCAAATAGATAGTCAGCCATAGCTCGTTCTTGACGAATCATTCTAGCATCAGGATTGTTACGTGGGTTATCAGTGAACACCCCTTCTTGATCGGTTAGAATGATGTATAAGTCAGCATTAACCATCGCTGCTGCCATCGCCCCTAGAGTATCGTTATCACCAAATTTTATCTCATCAATAGTAATAGTATCATTTTCATTAATGACTGGTAATACTCGCCACTCTAATAGCTGAGTCAGGGCGCTGCTGGTATTCAAATAACGACTACGGTTAGACAAATCATCGTGAGTAAGAAGCAGCTGAGAGCTTTGAATACCGTGTTGGATCAATGCCGACCACCAAGTTTCAATCAGACCCATTTGGCCAATAGAAGCACAAGCTTGTAGAGCGGCTAATTTCTTAGGGCGCTCATCAAGGTTCATGCGCACTACTCCTTCAGCTACGGCACCTGATGATACTAAGAGTACTTCTATCCCTTTGTTGTGCAATCTTGCAATCTGTTTTGCCCACTCGTAAATGGCAGTACGATCGAGACCCCGACCATTATTAGTTAATAGCGACGAGCCAATCTTGACAATAACGCGATGAATATCAAAGTTACGATCTTGTTTGATGAACCTTGCCTCTTCGGTCGCCTGTTCCCTGTCAACTGCCATAAAAACTCCTGTATGTTGCAAAAATTAAATCTAAAAATAGCTTATAAAAATTAACTCAACCATCATAACAGCAGTCTTAAGCAAGCTAGCTAGCAACTGCTGTTGATAGCAATAGCTTAAGGACTATAGACGACTTCAACACCGTCATCATCATCATCAAAACCTTCGTCATCATAATCAAAACTACTATCTTCTACTTCTAAACCTTCACGCTGGGCTTTACGAGCGGCACGATAAGCTTCACGCTGAGCTTCAGTATTGCGGCGCACTTCTATCTCTAAGCGCTCAAAACGTGCTTTTTGGGCTGCAGCAAATTCTGGATCTTCTTCTTCACGCTCACGCTCAAGTTCAATTTCATTCATCAAGTGGTATTTGACAGCGTCAGTACCTTCGCCCGTTAAGGTAGAAGTACGGAACACATCGCCAGTCCAACCAAGTTCAGCTACGATATGATTGCATAGCTCATCTAACTCTTCTGCATCGATAATTTGGTCAATCTTATTCAAGACTAAGATCTGTGGCAAATTAGCCAATTCAGGTGAAAAACGCTCAAGCTCATTAAGGATAATACGAGCATTGTTGACGGGATCAGTAGCATCAATAGGCTGGACATCGACAATATGTAGCAAACGGCGCGTACGTGCCACATGCTTTAAAAAGCGAATACCAAGACCAGCGCCTTCTGAGGCCCCTTCAATAAGACCAGGAATATCAGCCATAACAAAAGAGCGATGACGGCCGATATCAACTACGCCTAAATTAGGCACGATAGTGGTAAACGGATAGTCAGCAACCTTCGGTCTAGCAGCAGATACTTGACGAATAAAGGTGGACTTACCAGCATTAGGTAATCCAATCAACCCAACATCTGCAACAACTTTTAGCTCAAACTTAAGTACTTTAAGCTCACCTTCAAAACCTGAAGTGGCTTTACGTGGTGCTTGGTTGGTCGAGCTTTTGAAATGGGTGTTACCTAAGCCGCCATCGCCACCTTTGGCAATCAACAAAGTCTGATCAATCTCAGTCATATCACCAATAACTTCATCAGTCTCAGTATCAATAATCGTAGTACCAATAGGGACTGGTAAGAAAATATCATCTGACCCTTTACCAGCACAGTTTTTGCTGTGACCATTCTCACCGCGCATCGCATCGTAGCGACGGGTATAACGATAATCAACTAAAGTATTAGTATTGTCATCAGCGATGACATAAATGTCTCCACCAGTGCCACCGTCACCACCATCAGGGCCACCACGAGGAACGTACTTTTCTCGGCGGAAACTGGCGATACCATTGCCACCGTCACCCGCTTTTACCGTTACGACGGCTTCATCAATAAATCGCATGTTTCAATCCTTAATTGTCAATCTTACTTATAATCTATCAGAACAGTCATTGACTCTCTCATAGCGTTACAAGCTTAGAATATTGCAAGTTTTGGTAGCGCTACACTCAATATTGGTGTAGATAAAAGCTACCCTTTTTATACTAATAAAAGCTTTAATATTTAGAAAGTACTTAAAAATAAAATTCTCAACACTTAAAAATAAAAGCCTCAATACTGGAGTTCATAATCGAGCTAAGCAGCATAAATACAGCACTGCTATAAAAAAACAAACTAGCTGTATGATTAGCTATTATTATCAGCGAGTTTTTTGACGATTTGTAGTAGTTTATTTTAACAACAACTATTAACAAATGCTCCTAACAAAAATTACTACAAAAACACCCGATAACCAATCTGACTATCGGGTGCTATCTATTCTATCAATTTGCATCGATCATAGTATCACTAGTATAACATTGAACGGTAACATTGAAACGCTACCGACCGATCATAGCTAGCAATAAAATAGCTGACTGTTATTGATAAGCAAGCATCGGCTATCAATTAAGCTGGAAGCTGTGCGTAATTGATACCACCCATTTGGGTCGCCAAACGCAATACTTGCGTGCTGTAGCCGACTTCGTTGTCATACCAAATATATACAGTGGCATGATTATCAGTAACGATAGTCGCTTGAGCATCAACGATGCCTACATGCTTAGTACCAACAAAGTCAGTAGACACTGCTTCGGTAGAGTCAGTATAAGCAATCTGTGATTGCCAAGTGCTACTGTTAGCGATATTACGTAAAAATTCATTTAACGCATCAGCACTAGCTGGAGCAGTTTTTAGGTTTAAATTCAAAATGGCTAGGCTCACATTTGGCGTTGGTACACGGATAGCATTGCCCGTCAGTTTACCGCTAAGCTCTGGTAATGCTTTACCAACAGCTTTGGCAGCGCCAGTGCTAGTAATAACCATATTCAACACTGCACTACGACCACGACGATCGGCTTTATGATAGTTATCAATAAGGTTTTGATCGTTAGTGAAAGAGTGAATAGTCTCTACATGCCCATTCTCAATACCGAACTCATCGTTGAGTACTTTTAAGGTTGGGGTGATAGCGTTGGTAGTACAGCTAGCCGCACTCACGATAGTGTCATCGCCGACAGTGTCGTTATTGACTCCATAAACAACGTTTTTGATCTCGCCGCCAGCAGGGGCAGTCAATAATACTTTACTTGCGCCTTTTGACTGTAAATGCTTACCTAAGCCATCTTCGTCTTTCCAGATACCCGTATTATCAATAATCAACGCATCGTTAATACCATAAGCAGTATAGTCGATTTCACTTGGGTCTTTAGCATAGATAACTTGTACAAAACGGCCATTAATCAGCAAGCCATTATTGTCTTCATCGACGCTAACACTACCTAAAAAACCACCATGAACTGAATCACGCTCAAGTAATGAGGCGCGTTTGGCCAAATCACCAGCAGCGGCAGGACGCACAACAATAGCTTTTAGCTGTAAGCCCTTGACGCTCGATGCTTGCGAAAGTAGCAAGCGAGTCAATACTCTACCGATACGACCAAATCCGTACAGCACTACATCAGTGGCACCATTTACAGTATTATCATCTTTGCTCAGCGCTTGTAATACTTGCTGGATATCGCTGCCATTAGTAATTAACTGACCGACATCAACACGAGTAGCTTGGATATCACTAGCCGCTAAAGCTTTGACCATTGCTAACGTATCAGCAATCGCAATGGCTTTACTGTCTTGATGACGGATAGCTGCTTTTTGGTGCAGCGCTAGTACTTGGTTGATTGAGGTGGTATCAATAGCCTCACCAAACAAAGTAACTTGTACGTCTTGCTCATTATAGAGCTTATTAAGTAGACCGATTAATTCGATCACTTGTTGTTCTTGATTATTATAATCGTTCAAACGGTCTTGATGTAATTGGCGTAAGGTATTAGCATTGCTCACGAGAAACATCCTTATAGTCAGTAAAATGAATAGCACAATTAAGAGATAGGGTATAAATAGTTAAAACGCGGTAAAAAATGAGGCAAATAGCCTTGAGGGGAATAGCATTATTAATGTAGCTATAATAAGACAGCAACGAGGTCTAAATCATCACTGTCAGGGCCATAACAGCCTCTAAATCGCCTAGATTTTAGCCTAAAATGCCTTATTTTGCCAGTGATAACCGTAATTACTATTCTTTATGGGGGATAAAACCGCTTATTATCAGCATTGGCAAGCTAAATGAGGCAACTAAGTGGCGATAAACAGCAGGTAGCATGCGGATAACCAACCAATAGATAGCTGATAAATCTTAAGGCACTAAGTTAACAGTCTGACTACTTTGATGAGTCAACTTAAACTCTCTTAGATCGTAACCTTGTTGCTGAGCAATCTGACGATACTTAGCATAAGTTTGCTGACTAATATCAGGCGTACGACCTAGTAACCAAAGATAATCTTTGTCTGGGGTGCCTACTAAAGCTGTTTGATAATTAGCATCGCGCGCTAGTACCCAATAATCAGCACGGCCTACTGGCAACCAACGAATCCAAGAAGGCAAAAAGGTAACTTTTAGCTTACTACCAGTACTATCTACTGGTTTAGCTAAGCCATCTGCGGCAATCCCCTTGCCGTCTTTACCCACACATTTATTGGTAACAACGATACCTGATCCATCCGTTTTGCTAGTATAAGTAGCCGTCACATCGCGATCACAATTACGCTGAAAATACATAGGTAAACGGGCTATCTCATACCAAGTACCAGCATACTTTGCTAAATCGACACTATCCACTGTAGTAGGAGTAGTAGCAGATTTATGCATAATATCAGCAGGCTCAACCGCTAAGGTTGCCGCCTTCATACTAGCAGTAGGGCTACTACCAGTAGTAGTACTGCTAACTATGTTAGCTGGTGCTGCATAAGCAGAAAAGGCAGCTAAAGGTATAATAATTGCTAACGCAATAGCGGTATGCTTAAGTAAACCATTCATGAATATACGCTCTGGGATGTTGTTATGTTGTTGGTTGACGACTTGTTTGCACCCTAGCTTCGAGGGGTTTGACTTATCAGTATTTGTAATATTGCTATTAATTTTACTATTAATTTTATTATTATTGACAAGATTGCGGTTGCCACGGCTATTATGCATAAGGGGTTCGGCATTGTCAGCTTCGATATTTACCTGAATACCGCTAGTAGATGTAAAATCTTGAAAATCTTGCTTAATTTTTTTGCTTAGTGCATCGTTGCTATGTGCTATAGAGTTGCGAGAAAAACTAGTTTCGCTAGTCGCTTTTTTATAATCACCATTTATGTTCATAGCTTTTTCGACATAAGGCATACCTGATACACTGGCGGTATGCGCGTTTTTTTTATTAGCAATAACTTTAGCCATTGCTTGTGAAACTTCATTTTCGTAGCTGGCATCATTGCTGGCACGGCCAGTCTGGTGAGTGTTATCGCATCTCAAGTATGGACTACTGGCTTGGCTAAACTGATGCGACTGAGAACCAGCTGCCTGTGAATCAGTCCATACTGAATCAGGTAATCTATTGGTTTTCATAAAAAATACCATTATCAATTATATAATGAGTTATTAGAATGGCTGAATGACTTTCGATTGCTAGCTAACAGTATTAGTAACTCACACTGTCATCAACTAAAGTATATTCATTCTATCTGCATTTATGAGATAGAAAATGCTATCCAATTTCAAATTCTATAGTAGGCGCATGGTAGTCAGCTAACTAGTGTGGCAATGTAGGGAAAAGCAACGGTTTGTAAATAACAATGCACTGCATTCACAATTAGCAGTCACTAGTAACGGCTTTGTAATTTTTAGCTAAAACAATAACTTAAATTATAGCTGTACAGTATTTTACTATTGATTTTTATTATTGAACCATTCAGACGCCAGTGTATGTCACCTAGTAGCTCATGGCTCAAGCTTAAACTGATGCTAGATTAATGCATTAAAAATTGACGGATTCCTGCGATACTTGTGGCGCCGTGGCTAGTTGCAACTTGATTTAACTTTGGCGCTAGCCCCCCTAAAGCGATTACTGGCATATCAGCTAGTTGGGCTAACGATGACCAAGCTTTCCATCCTAACGGCCTAGTATCAGGATGGGTTGCCGTTGCTAGTACTGGCGCTAAAAAAATACCGATAACCGGCGGCTGTTTATGTTGCAAGCGTATCGCAGCTAATTTATTAGCGATTTGAATACTAGCTACATCGTGGCAACTGACTATCAAGGGATAGGCGGTAGTCAAGGGTTGCCTATCTTTAGCACTATGTTGGCAAGAATCAAACCACTCTAACAGCTCGCTATGGCTAAGATGCACAGCATTGACTCGCCTATTCAGGCTTCGATCATCTGAGGTGTTACTAGTTTCAGGGCTGATTTTAACATTGTCTTGGTTGGGCACTATGCTATAAATATCAGCTCTTGATGCTAGTAGCTGCTCGGCAAGGGAAGCTGAGTGGTGATCTTTGACCCTGATATAGACCCAAGCGCCTCTGGCGATATGCTGCTCATGGTAGTTTAACCATGCCTTACGGCTATTATCAGCTGAGTGAAAGTGCGCTAAAGGATAGCTAATACTTATCTGTGCTGGCAGTCGCAACCAAGCCAAGATCGTCTGATTAGCTGCCGGTAATGGATACTGCCCTGCTAACAGCTCAGCTTCATCGACCCAAGTTAAGGCTTGCCCTTCTGACCCATAAGTATCATTTTTGTGTCGTTGATATTGCTCGCTACTAAGCGCCACTTTATAGACCTGCAAGCATACTTTTTTATCGCCATAATCATGATACAAACGACCCAGTTTCACTGCGACATTGATACTAGTATTACTGATATCAATAGCAGTCTCCTCGCTCACTTCCCGTATCAATGCCGCGCTTGCATCCTCACCCTTGTCTATCTTGCCGCCAACGAACTCATAGCGATCACCTTGATGTTGGTTACGGTTACGAAACCCTAGCAAGTACTGTTGTTTATAATGAATAACCGCTACTGCCACATTGATAACCGTAGCAGCTTGATCATTATTTGGCTTATTAGTATCGATAGCGGCTTGCTGCGCTACAACTTCACCTTGCATAAATCACACCTAAAAAATTTATAATTAGCCTGAGTACGGTTTTTTTGTAGTAGAAAAGTCCGTAGTAGTACTCATTATAAAGGCTTAAATACATCAGTTTAGTTAATTGCTAATATTTATTTATTTAATTGCTTGCAAATTACAAAATAGTAAATGATAATGATTATCGTTACTTAAGCAAAGTTAGTGTTTTCCAACTTCTGTCTTTACCCTATTTACTCAGCTTATTTAGCTAGCTTGGCACTGATTTTTATCCCTATAACTCACACCCTAGCCACTCATCAAAAGGAATTTATTATGAGCATCGTTATTTCTCGTTATCTAAACTACCGTGACAACCGTTTGCCTACTATGCAATCTCAGCACTTATTTGCGCTGACTAATGAGGTGCGTATTGAACACGAAGGCGAAGAATATCGCTTACGCCTTACCCGTAACAACCGCTTGATTTTGACTAAATAGCCGCGTAGATGACTGAAGACGGCCAATCTTTACTTATTGAGAAAAAAGCTATCAAAAAAAAGCTTTAGAAGTCAGTATAAATATTATTAGTTAGCCAATAAAAAACGCCTTTAACTAGAAGGCGTTTTTTATTGGCAGCTTTTATTGGCTGTTCTTATTAATCAACATCTAACCTGCGTCTATACCGTTTATGCGCTACCTTGCTGAGCTAGGACAATTGCAAACTAATACCATTACCAGCGATTAAAATTGCAAGCTGTACACTACATCGACTGCATTTTCAGCAGCTGAGGTTGCTTCGACATAGATACGGCGAGTCAGCTGATAACGGATGGACAGACTACTTTGGGCGTTGAACACCCCGACCCCATAGCGTATATATAAATCAGGAGTAACATAACCTGTGACGTTAACGTTAGTATCTTCACTATTGCCTGAGGCTTCAACCGTTAAGCTCTGTAGACCAAAAGCTTGACCTATTTGATTAGTCAGACTGCGAGTACCACTTAAGCCAAAGTTCAAGCCAGCAGCGGCTAAGTTATTGGTGACTTGTGATTTGAATCCTTGTTCACTAATCTGAGAAGGACTGCCATCATTGATACGACCGGTAACTAAAGCATTCATAGCTTGCTGTTGGGTTAAGCCGGCGTTATTGAATACTATAATATTAGGACTTTCTATAGACCCCGTAACTCGCACACCCACCGTATTATCACTGATAGTTTTAACCGCTTCGATACTTAAGTTAGGCTTCATAACGTCGCCATTGAAACGCACTTGACCATAATTGAGTTCGAGACTCTGTCCAAAAGCGTCAATACTAGTACGACGTGCTACTTGAACCACCCCTTTCGCTCGCATGACGCCTGTGCCATTTTGGGTGACATTAATAGCGCCAGCCAAAGGAATAACAGCACCGAAACCACGGAAGTTGATATCATCACCCAAATCTATACCAATATCAGCATTGATTGACCAAGGTTTAGAGATCGCTAGTACTTCCTCAATATTACCAATTAAACGTCTATCTAGCACCACGGCGTCTTCAGTCTGAGTGATAATATCTTCACTAGCTTCTGGCGGACGAATAGTAGCGGATGGCACACTGATAGCCCCAGCAATATTGACATAACGATCACTAGGTCGCACGATGATGTCTATATCTGGATTGACTTCAGCTAGTAGTAAAGGTGGCTGAGTCAACACTAAGCGCTCACCAATAATACTTAGCTTAGCTTGCAGCTTTTCACGCCAATCGATAGTCCCTGTCAAAGTACCTGCCCCTGTACCACTATTGAACTTACCATCGACAGTCGCTTGGGTACCACGAATCTTAGCAGTAGCCCCAATTTTGGACAGATTGACTGGTAAGTCTAGCATCGCTACACGACCATCGACTAGTTTGACATCCCCATAGAACTGCGGTTTATCTAAAGTTCCGCCTAAGCCCCCTGCCATAGTAATATTGCCTTCTAATACCCGCATACCTGGGAAGAAAGGCTTAAATACTGCTAGATTTAACTCGTTAAGGACTACAGCTCCTGAGATAGGTTTTGGGGTTTTATAAGGATCAACAATGACCTCAGCGTAGCCACGAGCCCCGCGCCCTGTATTGATATCTGAGCGCAGCTTTAAACCTTCAGGAACGGATAAAGCAATTAGCGATACCCGCTGGTAGGGCAAGGTTACCGGTTCAGCATCTCCGTCTTGAATCAAACCGATTTTGCCGTTGTCCGAGTATAAAGTAGTATTAATAGTTGGCGGCTTACCACGTTGCCAGCCAACAATTGCCTTACCATTGATTTTGCCATGCCAATCAATATCGTCCGGCAAAAATATAGCAAATAATGAAGTATCAATCTTCTGTACAGTGAGGTTGACTTGGCCTGCGGCAGCAGATGCTATTAAGTTTTCGCGCAAACATAACTTACCAGTCTGATCTGCAGCCTGCCAGCAATGCGCTGCCAACTGTACTTTTAGATCGCTATTATTATTACTTGGCAAATTGACGATCAATTGTGCTGGTTGTACTTGATCTAGAGTGGCATATTGAGACTTAACTCGACCGTTCCCTATAGCTCCGGACCAGCTAAGCTTGGCACGGTCAAACCCGCCTTTGAGTCTAGCAGAGATATCAAGCTGATCATTTGCAACAGCAAGATTTAGGGTGTGTGCCTGCTCAGTCCCATTAAAGGCGGCATTGACATTTTTGAAACTCTGACCAGAGACATCTAAGCCTTCGGCACTGATAATCAGCTGGCTTGGACTATTAGCCAGATTGACTAGCTTACCGCGTATCTGACCTTGACGTAGGATAATGCCAGGTAACGAAATACGCTCGCCTACCAAATCGATATAAATTGTTGGTAGCGCCTCTCCGTTGGGCTGCGATAAAGTGGCCCCGCCAGTTACTTTACCCGCTAATTTATCTGAGAGCTGATCGAGGCTAGTGATGTTGATTTTTGTTTCTAACTGCTTAGCATTACCATTAGCCGTCAGGTAATTGTCTCCCCAACGCAGTACGACATCGTTAGCATTCAAGCTCTCAATGAGGCCATTAACTTGCTTATATTGCGCTTCAGCATCTTGAGTTTGGAGACGCTTAAAGTAACTGGAAAGATCTGCTGGTAGATTGAGCTTAGCTGACAAGCTACCTTTGGCCGTCAACGGCTGTCCTTTCAAACTTCCGCTTAAATTAAAGCGCTTTAAATTAACAACTTGTTTGGTTTTACCCCAACTACCATCAGTATCAATCGTTCCTGTGATCACACTGGGGGTATCTTTGAGGAAATAACCTAGATTAAAGCGATCCATAACCGCATTAATATTCCACGCTATTGCTTTACGCACATCTACGGTGCCTTTAGCATCGATACTACCAGCAGCACCCACATGACGGAAGCGCTTGATACGAATAAGCTGTGAGTCGCCACTAGCATCTAAGGTTAGCTTACCAGCTGGCAATTGCTCAGCATCAAGTATCCCATCAAAGTTGATAGCAAACTGCTGTAACTTACCTTTAGCGTTAACTTGGTTTTTAGGGGCTGACTGCCACTCACCGCTAGTCACTAAGTCACCAGTCACTATAGCTGGATTATTAGGCAAGAAATAACCTACGTTAAAGTTATCAAAACGCCCAGTTAGTTTCCAGCCTAGGTTTTTGCGGAGATCAACCACCCCTTTGGCTTTTACCGCTCCCGCTTCACCAGCATAATTTAATTTACGAATATTAACTAGCTTAGGCGTGCCGGCAGCATCGATAGATAAACGGCCTTTTGGCACATCAGCGGTATCAATTTGCCCCTCAAAACGAGCATCGAATACTGACAGCTCACCACCGATAACATCAATACTAGCATCACCACCGCCAACGATGCCTATAGCACGACTGTCTTGAGTATTATCAAGATTGACTTGCAGGTCAGTATTATCAAAGCTGATGATATGACGCTGACCTTCTACTCGGTTTTTACTAATATTGAGTAAACGCCCGCGAGCATTAATACGTCCTACTAAGCGCTCTATCGGTAAGTCGCTGCGATACTGTTTAGGTAACAACCCTTTAGTACGAGCATCTATCTGCCAAGTTAGCGGACGCTGTTTGCTGGCCAATTGAATCTGACCAGTACCTGAAAGGTCGCCGACAATACCTTTATAATTCAAACGATCGATATCGATTACGTTAGCCACTTTGCGCATGCGCACATCGTAGTTACCTTTTGGCGCTATGTTCAACTCATTAATAACCGCGTTATAGTCGACAGACAAGCTTGAGCCACGAACAGTAACCTTTGCTTTCCCACTTGGACTGTCAACATTACCTATATTAGGAAGATCCTGACGTTTTAGGTTTTGCCAGCTGGCATCGATATACAAAGGCGCTGGCTGCTTAGATCTAACTGGTTTTTTACCGCGTATAATATTAGCATTGACATGCTCGCCGTCACGCTGGCGTAGATCCGCATCTATCTCTAAGTTACCAGCGCTATTATTATGCTGATAATGAAAGGATAGCTCTCCATTGAGCTTTTTGGGTGCATAGACTTTATATTCTGCATACTCTTTAGGAATAACCTGTCGAATATCGAAGTTACTACCTGTAGCGCGCAAATTGGCATCAAAACTGTTTTTCCAGTCCAGAACTCCTTGCACCAATAAGTCTCCAGCAGGTACATTAGCATTGAGTTGCCCAATACGCAGTTGGCTGTTAGCGACTATACCGCGAGCTTGATAATGACCTGAAGGGATGTCTTTAGCGGTCAATTCTGTATTAATGCGCAACTGTATCTCGGAGAGAACCCCTGAGGCAGTAAGCAGACCTTGTTTCAGATGGATTTTTTGCTCATCAGCATAAGGAATAAGTAGGTCATCCCACTGTAATTTGGCTTCAAAAGGCGCACCAGCATCCAGGCCTTGTATCACTACTTCGCCACGTACATCACCTTCGTTATAACGGCTACGCACTTTACCTACGGTACGCTTTAAACTACCAGTCGCTGTGATATCAAGCGGAGCTACATAAGCTTTTTCTAAGGCGCTGACTTCAGCGATGGCGCTGAAATCTAATGGGTAATCCCCTTGTAAATCAATACTACCTTTCAAAGCACTGACTTTGACAATATCAGCATAGCGCAAATCACCACCGCCTACCGTCACTTGACTGCCAACCCAAGTAAGATCACGCGCAAAAATATCATGGATTACAATAGGGTCTTTGCTGACTTGTTGATAAACTATGGTTTTTACTTTTGCTTGATCAAAACGCAAGTTGACGGGTAACTTAAGAGTTTTATAGTCAAAAGGCTCGCCAGTTGGCATTTTTTTATTGATAATATCAATACGCTGGATATTGGCATCACGCAAATGAACTTCTTTAGCAAAAACTGCCCGCCAGCCTATTTTTACATAGGCTTTATCCACCAATACTTGGATATCTTCAGTGGCCTTGATATCAATATCAGTGACCCAAATACCATCGCGTAAATTACCGCTACCATATTTGAACCCAATACCAGTCTCAGCACTGATCTTCTTTAGTAGGAATTCAGTACCTGACTCAGTACCTGCCATATAGAAAAAAACCGCAAACATGATCACTAATACGGTAAGGATCAAAATAAGCAGTTTTAATAGGAAGGACAACGGGTACCAATGACGCAGTAAACGGGCATCTCTTTGGGCCGGATCTTCATCCATAGGGTTCTTAGGAGGCGTGGTATTATTGGTCAACATTATACTCAACTGCATTAAAATTCTAATTACTAACCAAAGATTAGCGCGTTTTTTGAAGCCTTGCTAGGCAAGATTACTAGCGATAAAAAGGTAATAACTTTCCTAGACTCAAAGTACTTAGTTGATCTCAACTATAGGACTCAGCATCACTTTATCACTAGTATTCTAACAGCTATAAAGGGGAACCGATAAAGAAGTGTAATCTTATTGGAATGCTCTCTTCAGTAACTCCAGCAGCGACATCGACTCGCACGGTACCTACTGGTGACGCCCAACGTATACCAACGCCAACGCCGACTTTGGTTTCAGTATCAAAGTTAGTATCATAAGCATTACCTACATCAGTAAAAAATGCACCGCGAAAACCTGGTTTAAACTCATAATTATATTCAGCACTACCTACCGCCAGTATTTGACCCCCTGTCAGATAGCCATTCTGTAGTGGCGATAAGCTTTCGTAGTCAAAGCCACGAATACTTTGGTCACCGCCAGCGAAGAAACGTAGCTTATAAGGTACTGCTTCGAATTCGTCAGCCCAAATATAGCCAGTATTAAAGCGACCGATCAGCTGGTGCTTATCATCTTCACCAAAGCTATATAGCCCACTAACCCCTGCTCTGACAATTGCCATATCAGTATCGCTTAGTAAACTCTTACTGCCCGCTTCAACACTATAATATTGGCGAATACCACGTGTAGGATTGAGCACATTATCGACATTAGTCTTATTAACACCATAACCGAACAGCAATGCTTCTTGAGTAGGATTTGAGGAAACAAATCGTATAGGCAAATCTTCTAGATCAGCCCCTTCTAACCCTGTCTCTAGCTTGTCCGAGCGATACTTAACAAAGTAACTTCGATTCCAACCATTTTCGTTGCGAATATTACGCGCTAATGCCGCTTTTAAGGTTTGAGTAGACAAGTCAAAGTTACCTTCACCTTGGTTGATAACCTCTTCCTCGTAAGTCAAACGTGCCTCAAGTTTATCATTGAGTGGGTGCTTCCATGGTCGACTACCGTATAGCGTAGCATTTTTGGTAACACTAGAAAGCTCAACCTCAGCCCCTGCCTGATAGCCTTTACGATTGATTAAATTGTAATCTATTTTTGCTGTGGCTCGTATTCCAGTATCTGTACCATAACCGAGACCAACTTGCGCATCACGAGGCTTATCAGATGATACAAACACATATAGTGGTACTTTTTTGCTCTGCAGTACTTGTTCAGGGGTTATACGGCCTACAAGGGTTGGGGCAACGAAGTTTTCATCTGTAAAAGGTTTCTCACCATCAGGGAATATGCTTTTGACCACGCTACTAATAGAGTCGCTTATTTTGCCTAAGATGTTTTCGGCTTTATCTTGCTTTTCATCTAAAACTCGATTGTTTGGCAGCTGAGTTAAACGCGTGGCTTTTTGCTTGATAGCTTGTAGCTTTTCACTAGTTTGCTCATCGACTTCGAATTCAATAGGGGCAATATCAGCAGAATCTACTCTGGCACCAGTATTGGCGACAACACTGTCATCGCTAGCGCTTTTTGCATTATTAGCAGCATTACCACTCTCCTCATTAGTAGTCAACTTACTGGCAGTAGCGGCGCTATTAACGTCCTCATCAGTAACACTGCCCTCATCTTTAGATGGGGTATTGTCAAAGGCTAAGGTACTGTTTTCGTTGCGCTCATCTGGCGGTAGGATTGACTCTACATTGACGGTATTAAAGTAGCGAGTAGCGGACAAGTCATTACTGAATTTGGTAATGTCCGGACGATAAAAAGGATCACCAGCTTCAAAATCAAACAATTGCTTCAATAACGACATCTCAACAGGCAATTTAGCAGGGTCACTGGTCAAAGTGCCTGTTGCCTCATCATAGGTAAAGAATATTACTTCATCAAACTGATAACGATCGCCAGTGTTATAGACTAGCGATACATCGGCTGTGTTATCAGGTAAGATGATATCAACAGATTTGTTCAACCAATATTGATCAAAATAACCATAAGTATTACTTAAGGCTTCTAGCGCCGCCTTACTACTTTTATAGACTCGATGATTAAAGATATCCCCTTCTTTGGGCGGTAGATTGGACTGCAATGCTTGGAATTCTGGCTGGTTGCTACCTTCGCCACGTATATCGACGATGCTACTATCAACCCGCACCGGCTCGCCTAATCTCTCGATAATAACATCGATAGTATCACTGTTAGGCTGGCGTAAGCTTAGAGCAATATCATAGTAGCCAACCGCTCTAGCCGCATCTAGTGCCGACTGACGTAAGCGTGGCAACGCGGCAGTAAAATCAACCACAGACTGTACTGTAGTATCATCTAACGCCGCTTTTATATTATTGATAGGTTGAATCTTGTCGTCTGCTTTAACCAATTTTACTGGGCTATTATCATCTTTGCTGCTTGACGCTTGCTGTAGATAAACCGTAGTCTCGACATGCGGTAGCGCCGTGACCCCACCATTAAAAAACCTATTGTAAGCGCGCTTAATAAAGCTTTCTGGATTACGAGCGCTGGTCTTAAGTTTTGAGCCTTGCTGCAAACTTTCACTGATGGCTTGCTTTTCGGTGCTTACTTGATAGTCCGGTAGATAATCATCAGGATTTATAACACTACCTTTACGTTTTGGTCTATTAACTCCAGTACCCGTTTTAGGATCAACATCGGGTGTTTTGCCGGCATTAATCTGAGCTACAGTATCCTGCACCTTATCAGTGGCACCAGTGACATGCTTAGCTTGCTGCTGCCTTAAAACTTGCTCTGGGTTTGACTGCTGATTGATATTAACGCCTGAATCAACCCGACCGCTACTTACCGCAGCACTCACATTGATTGGACGCGCCATAATCTCAGCAGTTTCAGCACGATCTTGCTGATTCTGAGGCTTGTTAAGGGTATCAAGATTACTAGGCATTGGTAGAGTAGATTGATCTAACTCAGTATCTAGACCAATAGGAGGCTGGCGACTGTCTAAGGTAGCAATAGGCCGATTAAAATCATTACCCGTGATAAAAATATCTTCATTAAAACCGTCGGCGCCAATGCTATTGCTAATATTGTTATTAGCCTTGTTATTGAAATTACTGTTATTAAAATTACTGTTATTACTATTTTGTCCACTATCTAATATGTCTAAGGCTGCCAGCTCATTTTCGATCTGCTCAGGGGTCATCATCTGATAGCCACGCTGCTGCATCTCTGCTACTTTTTGCTGTAACTCTGCATCCGATACCTCAGGAGCTGTATTATTGTTGCTATTACTATTGTTATTACTGTTATTAGATTTATTGCCTAAAGTCTGTTGGGCATATTCCTCTAGTACCGAGCGATCAATAATCCCTTGTTCAACTGCTTGCTTAAGACGCAGCGCATCAAGTACATTATCTATTTCAGCATCAGAGCTGATAGCTGCAGAGCTATTATTAGCCTTAGTATTAGAGGTAGTAGCCGCCATTGCTGGGCTCATACTTAAACCTACAAAGCTAGTAGTAAGCGCAGTAAATAATGCTGAGCGAGCAAAATGCTTATAAGGATAACCAACCCCTAAACGCTGAGTATTAGGGCTATCTAGTACTTCTATATTATCTTGTATAGTATCTTGCGTCGGCAAGCGCAAGCTGCCAAATGCTGGAGTTGGGGATAGACCACTCATGTACTTATTTCCTATCACTTCATTTGGCATAATAAAACTATGCTTATAAATCGTTGCAGACGCAGACTAAAGGGCAAGCTTACAAATAATAACTTAGTTAATTATTAAATCATAGCATCGAGGATATATATTTCTAGCAAGCAATTGCTATTATACGGCTTAACATCGGTAAATCCCATCTTATATTATTATAAGTTTTTGATAGTAATAGCTATTATTTACAATCCTTAGCAAGCTTGACAAAGCGGGCTCGTTTTAGTGCTGCCTATTATATTTGATATAGGTTATATTTAGCTTATCCAACCCATTACAAGCGGTACACTTGTAGGAGCATTCATGGCTAGTCAGTTTCAATTATTTAAGCGTAAGCGCTTTAGTTCTATGTTTTTTACCCAGTTTTTGGGAGCCTTTAACGATAATATTTTTAAGCAAGCGTTGATATTAGTGCTGACCTATAGCGCGGCTAGCCAGTTGGGTGTAGAGGTTAGTATTTTGAATAATTTGGCAGCTATGCTATTTATTCTACCTTACTTTTTGTTTTCGGCAGTAGCAGGTCAATTGGCTGATAAGTTTGAGAAGTCAAAGCTGACTCGCCTTGTAAAGCTACTAGAGCTAATTATTATGGCGATAGCGGCCGTAGGCTTTGTATTTGAATGGTATGCTTTATTATTTGTAGCGCTGTTTTTAATGGGTACTCACTCGACTTTTTTTGGCCCTATCAAGTACGCTTATTTGCCTCAGGCTATGAAAGAAGATGAGCTAGTAGGCGCCAACGGTCTGTTCCAGATGGGTACTTCACTGGCTATATTGCTAGGTATGATTATCGCTGGGGTATTAACCCAGCTGCCGCAGTCACTATACTGGATTAGTGCTACGGTTATAATAGTAGCTGTATTAGGCTATATGGCGGCGCGCTTTATTCCCGCTACCCCAGCCATGCAACCTGAGCTTAAAGTAAACTGGAATATTTTTACTACTAGTGTATCGATAGTACGTTACTTATACTCTTTACCGTTTTTGTTCTTCATAATCTTAGGTAATAGCTGGTTTTGGTTTTATGGGGCGACGTTTTTGACTCAAACCCCAGAAGTCAGCAAAGTTATCCTACACGGTGACGAGTCAGTAGTTATATTTTTGCTAACGCTGTTCTCAGTTGGGGTATCAATAGGCTCTTTATTATGCAAAAGCTTAACCAAGAATCAAGTTAGCTTGCGCTTGCTGCCTTTCGGCATTGCCGGTTTGAGTGTCTTCGCTATTGATTTATATTTTTCACTGTCAGCGTTAACTATAGATACTACTAACAGTGAGGCTTTATTAGGCATCACTAGTTTACTGGCTATCAATGGCAGCTGGCGAGTGTTCGTAGATTTATTCTTTTTGGGCTTTAGTGGTGGCTTATATATCGTACCTTTATATGCTTCTATGCAGGCCTATGCACCCAAAAGTCATAGGGCGCGTATCATTGGGGCTAATAACATCTTTAATGCTATCTTTATGGTGACCTCAGCTATATTTGCGATCGCCGTCTTGAATGCATTCGCTATGAGCCTACCGCAGCTGTTCTTAATTACTGGATTATTAAACATCGCTTTTGGGATATTTTTATACTTAAAACTGACGAAACATATTCAGAATGCGGTTATGCAAACTCACGATGATTCTGACACCCTCAATGCTAGTGATGCATAGCTAGTGATGCATAAAGGGGTAAGGCGTGAGCACATTTGAATTTATTATTATCAGTTAATAATAAATGGTATCTTTGCTCTGCCGACCATCCCTATTATTTGTTATAGTGGCGACTAATAACAGAGTAGTAGTTTTTTGATACCTTTTTAATTATCTTTTAATTGCCTTTTAATAATAACAGACACCCTCATTAGGAGTTGGCCATGACCTTGCGTTCCTTATCCAAAGTTGATCGATTGTTGCTTGGCGTTGACAAGGCACTGCGAGCCGTTGTTCCCCATTCAAATCCTAGTACTCGCCCGCTGCCGGTCAGCGATGATAGTATTCCTGAATTGAGTATCACTGAGTCTCGTCACGTTGCCGGCTTGATGCGTATCAATCACACGGGTGAAGTATGCGCTCAAGGGCTATACCATGGTCAGGGCTTTGCCGCCAAGAACAGCGGCGTTAAACAAGCTATGCAGCACTCAGCTGAAGAAGAAATCGATCATTTGGTTTGGTGTGAGACGCGTCTTCATGAGCTTGGCAGTCATCCAAGCATCTTCACCCCGCTATGGTATGGGATGTCGTTTGGACTTGGTGCGGTTGCTGGGGCTATTTCTAATGAATTTAGCTTAGGTTTTGTTGCTGAAACTGAAGCACAAGTTAGCGAACATTTACAAGATCATATTGGTCGATTGCCGCCGCAAGATAAGCGCTCAAGAGAGATATTGGCACAGATGGATATTGAGGAGTTGCATCATCGTGAGCTTGCGCTACAAAGTGGAGGAGCCGCTTTATCGCCTCCTGTTCGTTATACTATGCGATTACTAGCTGACTGTATGAAAAAAGCCTCTTATCATTTCTAGTAGCTATGCTGATGACTATAATTTTTACTGATTTGAAGCGGTCAATAGTTATAATATTGCAGTGTTGACATCGGCGCTACAGTTCTGCCCCTTTGGGTCATCAGTTTTGCTAATGTATGTATAATAAGATCTATAAAAATTCAGTTTTATAAATATTTAGTACGCTACAGTAAGATATCAATAACAAACCTACTATTGAGCAAGTTTATGCTGATTTGTTAGGGTAACGATAATTTGTAATATTATTGGCAATAGTCATTATTTTTTAGGGGCTTTAAGTCAATTTTAATCTTGACAGCTAAGTGTCATAAACAAGCTAAGTGTTATAAACAACTGCTATGCATAGCGCTAACCCTAAATTTAGTTACTAAATTGTTATTAGTAGTTCTTTATGTAGTTATTCACAATCATCAAAATAAAGGTAGTTTCCTATATGAGTCATTCAGCCAGCCATAGATTTGCCACCCTGACTGCTTTAGCAGCCGCTTGTAGTTTCATGTTCGCCGCTCCTGCTATTGCCGATACACCTCAGGCACCGTCTAACCTAACCGTTCCGAGTGCGACTGACTCGAGTCAGCGTGTGGTTCGTCGTACTACTCAGCCCAGTGCTACTGTTAGTACTGCGCAGTTAACACCGCAGCAAGTTACTGCCGCGATACCTGAACCTACGGTCCGTACTTACCAGCCAAGCCCAATTACGGCTACTGGTGTCGATATCGGTCGCGGTCAACTGACTAATATTCCAACGCCACAAGCTCGTGTCTCTGACGTTAGCTTTATAAAAACTATATTAATTGATCAAGACACCCGTGGTAATGATAAGCTTGATGTCAGCTTACTCGATGATTTTATCGCTGAGGTCTCACCTAACGCCCGCCATTACCCACCTAACTTCCCTAACCGTACTCAGCGTTACAATGCCCGCGAAAAAATCAAGGTATTAGCTGAATGGATAGAGCCTTATGCTAAAGCGCCTAATGCTTCGTATGACGTGTTGCTACGTGCTGCTAAACTGAATGGCATGGGTCGTAACTTAGATTTGGGTAGCGAATATACTGTACGTGGTGGCGCTTATATCGATCGTGCTATCAAAAGTAAAACCGACAGTGGCGAGGCTAACTTCCTATACGGTATGATGCTAGCTGAAGGTGGTGGCTTTAAAGAAGGACAAAAATACTTAGATCGCGCCGTAACTCTTGGTTATACTGAAGCCGAGCAAAGTCTAGCTCAGTCTGATTTATTGAGCGATCGCCGTAGCGAAGCATTAGATCGTTTGCGTCGCCTTCAACGCCAAGATCCTAGCAACAGCATTCTTTCGCAACAAATAAAATTGGTTGAAGATGGTAAATTCTATATTTGGGATTTGCCAGCTCCTAACGTCAGCGTTAAGCCTAATATGTAAGGCTTAGCTTATAGCGGTAAATAATCAAAATAGCCTTGCTATTTATATAGCTACTACAGTAGCTACTATGATTATTAATATCTCTATAACGATTTTGCTAAACAGCACCTTAGTTTGTTATTGATGACCAGTCAATCATACAACTAAGGTGCTTTTTTGTACTTATAGCTAAGTCATTTTATCCCTCAAGATAGTCAGCCCCGCTTCATTAAGCGCTTATTGACTCTGTAGTCTAATATGCAACATCTTATAGTGTAACGTTAAAAGTTACGCTACACTTACTCTGCTATATCAATAGCCTTTTGCTGCTTAAAATTTATGAGTAACTGTTATTTACTGAGCCTATCCATGATTCCTGTCCGCTTTTTCGCCGCTATAAAAGACTATAACTATCCAACAACCCTATTGCGTAGCCCTATAATCTTATTATTTACGATGAGCTTAGTGCTATTAACGGCTTGTAGTACCGTATCGGTGAATAAACAAACTTCAGCAAAAATCATCACCGCTCAGCGTGGCAATATAGCTACCAGCAATAAGTTCAGTACTAGTACCAGTTCAGCACTGCTATCAGCTGGCCTAAATCAGCAAGCGTGCTTACAGAAATTCGATCTGTGTTTGGATCAGTTAGGCGATAGCATGCTTAATGAGAACTACCGCTCAACACTAGCTATCTTCGCCGAGCTTTATTATGCTAAAGCACGGCAACTAGCGACCTCTACTGCTTGTACTGATGCTACAACACGTCCGCCACTTGACCCTTACTACGCTAATGCACCTTTGAATGCTGAGCAGATGCAAGCTCAAAAGCTAGGCGAAGATAGTTGTATACTCAGTTATCAAACCAACTTATTCAATGCCATCAAGTCGAGCTATAGCTATTTATTTTATGACAGCTTAGAGCACGACTTCGTTGGCGCAGATATCGATAGCAATCAGCGCCTACAGCAGCATCGAATCCCTAATGATACTGATATTCAAACTCAAGATATCTACAATGCTGCCAGTAGCGAAGTAATCACCCAGTTATATAAGTCAACCAATACTGCCAGTAACATTAGTGCTGGTAATAAAATAAAATATCTCTCTGCTATCGATTCTGTCGATGAGAGTCATAAAGCAGCGATAGCCAACCGCAGCGTACTACCGGGTAAGCCTACTGATCAGATCAATGTGATGCAGATAGCCGTAGACAACTATAAGCTCAATGTCTATCTGCCTAACGAGAGTAATTATTTAAAAAATGCCGATAAAGATACCTCAGCTTTAGTGGATTTGATGTCTACTTACGAGCTACAGTTAACGGGACTGAACTCTATTAGTAAGCGTCCAGGCTTAGGGGTGAGCTTTGTGGCATCACTGGATGATCGCTATACCACTACAGTGCGTCAGCTATTAGCTTCCTCGTTATCTGGCAAATTATTTAAATCTATACCTGATGGGCCTGTCGATGATACTGAGCCTACAACCCGTATCTATCCTACTGGTCACCTGCTTTTAACTGGCCTGATCCACCCCGTAGGCAACAGTATTCTCGATGTTTTGAGTAGCGAAAATCTTAATGTGCATTTATACAATCCTTATCGTAGTGAGAGTGTGCAGATACTAGGAGATGATTATCCGCTAGCTGCTAACTTTTCGGCAGGCTACGGGCTGTGGTTATCGGAGAACCAATTGGACAGTGTGGGCTATCTAAACCTACTGACCCGTCAACAACAAGCCAGTCTGCCTAAGTTATTTATGCTTGAGCCTTACGATCCCGATAAACGCGTGCTCATCATGATTCATGGACTGGCCTCCAGCCCAGCGACATGGGTTAATTTGACTAACGATATTTTTAATGACAAAAAATTGCGTGAGAACTATCAAGTGTGGCAAATATTTTATCCCACTAATTTGCCTATCCTAGAAAACCGCTACCAAATTCAGCAACTATTAGAAGCTACTTATAAGCAAACAGATCCCAGTGGCCACAACCGCGCCAGTAGCAATAGCGTCATCGTCAGCCATAGTATGGGTGCCCTAATTGCACGAATGATGGTCTCTGATGACAATTTAGCTGACGGTCTTCAAACGCTAAAAAGTGCGGATGACAAGCTATTACTCAACAGTGACGAGATAATGATCAATACTAAGCTCCAACAAGCTTTAGGAGATCCGGAGCTGAGTTCACGTCTTAAGCTTAAGACCTTGCCACAAGTCGATACCACCGTATTCTTATCAGCGCCCTTTCGTGGAACTGATTATGCTGATCGGTGGTTTACTCGTGCGCTTCGCCGCATAGTCTATCTTCCTGTAGGTTTGGTAAAAACTGTCACCGACAACTTAGCCACTATTGCCTTTAAAGGCGACTTGGCACAGAATCCTTTTGGTGCTTTGTACTTACAAAATGGCGCCAGTCAGCTTAGTAACAAGTCTTCATTTATTGAGTTGACTAGCGATATCGCTATCAATAAGCGTATTACCTATCACTCAATCATCGCTAATAATGATGCCGATATAACCCAAGGACTGGCACAAATGCAGCCTAATGGTGCCAAAATCGACTTATCAAAACCGCTGCCAGACAAAGACCCTGCCAAAGATGACAACTCAGCACAGTCAGTCAGCACAGAAAATAGCGTTATCCCTAGTGCCGCGCTCGTCTCTGCTGTCACCGTCAATGAAGAGATCAGCCAAGCCCTCACTGAACGCTTATCAGATGGTATTGTCCCTTATACTAGCGCCCATCTTGATGGTGCCGCTTCTGAAACTATCATCAATGGTGGTCATAGCATTCAATCGAATCCGCAAACTATTTTAATTTTACGGCGAATATTACATCAGCAGCTACAAAACTAAACATAACCATAAAGGGCCTATTGTGCCCCAAAAAGCTAACTTGGTTGCTGTTGCAGTGCTGCTTAATGGCCTGTAACTTAAGCACTCTTTAATATATCTTAAGAAAGCCTAGTCATTGTTCAATAGCTAATTTATGACTGCGAGGTACGCACTGAGGGAGAAAGGCTAGCTTGCTTGATGCTTGCGGTAAGCGCATAATATTCTGATGTTAAATCTTATTAGAATTTAGATTTAAATGCTAAGTGTTGGTAGTTTATATGGATATAAATTATTTAATTCAGCTAAACCGCCCATAAGCAATCTTTAGCTAAATAACATTTATGATTAATAATAATTGGCTATTGCCCGTAATATTTACCGCCTTATTTATTAGGTGATTACGGACCGTTACTTAAGCGTATCATGGAAGCTAGCGCCAGTCAGCTAACAGATAAGGGTAACCGTTTATGTTCGCAACATTTATGATCGATCAAATGGATGCGCTGGTACTTGCGCGTATCCAATTTGCCTTTGTTATCTCCTTCCATATTGTCTTTCCTGCTTTTTCTATCGGGCTTGCTAGCTTTTTGACAGTGCTTGAATTTCGCTGGCTTAGAACCGGCGAGCCTATCTATGCCGAAGTTTATAAGCATTGGGTAAAGATATTTGCAGTGGTTTTTGGCATGGGGGTAGTCTCTGGGGTAGTAATGTCTTACCAGTTCGGTACCAACTGGGCGGTATTCTCTGATAAAGCCGGTAACGTCTTAGGGCCTCTATTGGCCTATGAAGTCCTAACGGCCTTCTTCTTAGAAGCTTCCTTCTTGGGTATTATGCTGTTTGGTTGGGGACGAGTCAGCAAACGTATGCACTTTGCCTCAACCGCTATTGTGGCTATCGGAACCCTAATTTCAGGATTCTGGATTTTGGCTGCTAACAGCTTTATGCAGACTCCCCAAGGCTTTATGGTCGGTGCTGATGGCCTGCTATATCCTACCAACTGGCTTGAGATTATTTTTAATCCCTCGTTTCCATATCGCTATGCCCACATGATGACTGCTGCATTTTTGACTACTGCTTTTGTTATCGGTGGTATTGGTGCTTATTATCTACAGTCTAAACGTCATACAGAACATCGTAAACATGGTCGCGTGATGTTAGGCATGGCAATGGTTATGGCTATATTCGTAGCTCCTCTACAGATAGTATTAGGGGATATGCATGGTCTTAACACCCTTGAGCACCAGCCAGCTAAAGTAGCGGCGATGGAAGGCTTATGGGAGAACGAACGTGGTGCGCCATTAGTGCTGTTCGCTATCCCTGATCAAAAAGCAGAAAAGAACCATTTTGAAGTCAAAATCCCTTATGTCTCTGGTCTAATCTTGACCCATTCATTAGATGGTGAAGTCAAAGGTCTCAAAAATTGGGCGCCAGAAGACCGGCCCTTCGTCCCTATTGTATTTTGGTCATTCCGAGTCATGGTAGGTATTGGGAGCTTAATGTTACTAGTAGGCTTATTTAGTGCTTATAAATTCTTTAGAAAACAACAGTTTAATCCAGAAAGCAAATGGTTCCATCGCGCGTGGATGATGATGACCCCGCTAGGTTTCATAGCCTTACTAGCTGGCTGGTTCGTTACAGAAACTGGTCGTCAGCCTTGGACTGTGTACGGTGTGATTCGTACAGCTGAGAGTATGTCACCATTGGCAGCTCAACAAGTAGCGACCACGCTAATTGGTTTTATTGTGCTCTATATCCTAGTATTTGGCGCTGGTAGCTTCTATATCTTACGCTTGATCGCCCATGGACCTAAACCCTATGAAGATCCTGCTGATGATAACTTTTATGAGCATTCAGTGACTGAAGGTCAAGGACGTACGCTGAGCGGTGATAGTAATGCTGCTGAACATACTAGAAAAAATGATGACGTAGATCTAGACACACCGGCTAGTGATAAAGATGAAGGGGGTTTACGCTAATGTTTAATTTTGGCGATGTTTTAGATTTACCTCTGATTTGGGGTGGCTTAATTGCCTTAGCAGTATTCATCTACGTCTTGCTAGACGGTTTCGATTTAGGCTGTGGTATTTTGTTCCCATTCGCAGGCTCGGATAAAAACCGTAGCCGAATGATGAACTCCATTGCGCCTTTTTGGGACGGTAATGAGACTTGGTTGGTATTAGGAGGTGGTGGCTTGTTTGCCGCCTTCCCAGTAGCCTACGGTATCATTATGACTGGACTCTATTTGCCGGTTACTTTTATGCTGTTCGGTCTGATTCTACGCGGAGTAGCTTTTGAATTTCGTTTCAAATCTTCTACTGGCCGCTACGTATGGGACACCGTATTCTTTATTGGCTCAATCAGTGCCGCTTTTTTCCAAGGCGTGATGTTAGGGGCTTTAGTACAAGGTCTTAAGGCTAGTAATCGCTTGTATAGCGGTGGTCCATTCGACTGGCTAACCCCTTTCGCTATCATGTGTGGTATTGCAGTGATTATCGGTTATGCTCTACTTGGCTCTACTTGGTTGATCATAAAAACTGAGCATAAGCTACAAGTATGGGCAAGAAAAGTCTCTGGATGGCTGCTAATGGCACTCATATTAGCGATGATCGTAGTGACTATATTCATGTATTTCTCCGATATCAAGGCACTCGAAGGCTGGTTTAGCTTCCCAGGAATACTATATCTTGCACCGATGCCAATTATCGTGGTGCTACTGTTTTACTTTATGCGTAAAGACCTCAGTAGTGAGCGTGAATATCGTCCATTCTTATTGACAGTGGCCCTGTTCTTAATGGGCTACATTGGGGTTTGTTTTGCAATATTCCCTTATATTGTCCCTTATCAGATGACTATTTATGAGGCAGCCGCTGCCGATACTTCGTTATCCTTTATGTTAATTGGTGCTGGCATTATGCTACCGATTATCTTGAGTTATACCGCTTTTGCTTACTATACCTTTAAAGGTAAATCTAATCACGAGCCTATGTATTAATAGTTAGTGCTAAGAGTACTAACTGACAGGACTAACAGGGGTTGTTGATAACATAGCTGTTAGTCAGTAACACGGCTATGAGTCATTATGAAGAGGTTATAATGAAAAATCTAAGTAAAAAACAATCGCAATGGGCGTGGTTCGTTGGTTTATATTTAGCTGGGTTTTTGACTATCTTTACTATTGCGCAGTTGATCAAATTGGCAATGGGTGTCTAGTAGTTAAGCTAATAACTAACTGGGTTAACATAAAAATGCAGCGCTAATGATCTCATCAGCGCTGCATTTTTGTTTATCGTTTTTAACACCGAACTATATTAGATCTAAGCTAACCTCTAAATTCAATCAAGCACCCCGATGAGCGCCTGCTCCTTTAGTGTCAATGAAAGTATTTATCTGCTCTAGACGGGCCGCTGTACCGACATCTATCCAGTTATCAACAATAACTTCAGCTGTGACTTGAAACTTGATCATAGCCTTGCGTAACAAAGGTCCCAGCGCTGCAGCTTGACCAGTCACTAGGCCATCGAGCAGCCTTGGTGATAGTACACTGATGCCAGAAAAAGTATATTTATCAGCACCCGCCACAGCGTGCTCGCTGGCTAAACCATTATTGATAGCGAAATCACCATTATCATTATGCTCAGGATTATCAATCAATAGTAGATGAGCCTGTTGATCAGGGCCTAAAGTATAGTCGACCAACTGCGAAAAATCATAGGTTGTCCATATATCAGAATTAACTAAGACAAAGGGCGCATTTTGCAGTTTTCCCGTCTGTAGGGCCTGAAATATGCCACCAGCAGTTTCAAGTGGTTCATCTTCCTCGACTGACCACTGCAGCTTAACGCCATACTGCGCGCCATCGCCTAGCGTGGCCATTAGCTTATCAGCAAGCCAAGAAGCATTAATAGTGATATCGGTAATACCTGCCGCTTGCAATGCTTTGATATGCCAAACTATTAGCGGCTGCCCCCCTACCTCAACTAAAGGTTTTGGGGTATCGAGAGTCAGTGGCCGTAAGCGTGTACCTTTACCCGCTGCCAAAATCATTGCTTGCTTTATGACCGACATAAGCGCTCCTTATTTTTGTAAAATTAGATATATTGCTGAGCAAACCTACTTTGATAAGCGGGCAGAACGCTGTCTACTAACCAAGTATTAAATGGCAATACCGCGCGTTTGATGTCATCTGTACCATGAGCACCCAGCCATTCAAGCTCAAATATTAAATCAGTCATCACTTTTGGGATATCAGCTAAGTAACGGCTCTTACCATCACGCTCATATAGACGAATAAAAATCCCCAGCACTTTTAGATGGCGCTGAACCCCCATAACATTCACATCGTTTTCAAACTGTTTAGCACTAGGCGCAGTGACTAATTGCGCTTGCTGCTGGCGCTGCCAAAAGTCGTGGATCCATTGCGTTATTTGAGTCTCTGGCCATTCAACATAAGCGTCGCGCACTAGTGACACTAAGTCATAGCTATAAGCACCTACTACTGCATCTTGAAAATCAATAATACCTAACTTAGCAGGATCTGCCTGATCTTGCATTAGATTGCGACTGTGGTAATCACGATGAACGATCACTTGCGGCTGTGCCAAAATATCTTCGATCAAAGCCAGCTTTAAAGTATCCCACAGCGCTTTATCCAGCGTAAGCCCAATATAAGGTATAAACCAGTCACTGAACAAGTCCATTTCACGATCTAGCAGTGCGGTATCATAATCTGGCAATTGATATTGATTTTTAGCGACCTCTACAGGCACCTGTTGCAACTGTATTAAGGTTTGCATAGCCAACTGATAGTATTCATCGATTTGCTCAGCCCTAGCATCCGTCAGAAGATGGGCAAACTCTATCGAGCCAAAATCTTGTAATACTAAAAAACCTTGCGCTAAGTCTTGAGCAATAAGCTTGGGTACATTTACCGCTGGACTCATCAGCTTAGCGACGGCAATGAACTGCTGCATGGCGTCTTGCTCATCAGCCGAATCCATAACCATATAATGCTCTGGCGGTTGCTCACCTGCATCGAGTAATTGTAGACGATGGTATTGACGAGCGCTGGCATCCCCAGGCAAGCTGACTAAAGTAAAAGGTTGGCTGCCAAATACTTGTTGTAGCCAAAGCTGTAACTGCTGTAAGCGATTATCGTCTGTACAGTCCGCACTTTTATTAGAGGAAAGCGCCGCTGCACTAGGGGTAGTATCAATACTAAGGGGTATATTAGTCATAAAGAACATCGCCGGTTAAATATAGTGATAAATCAGGCAAATACTTGCTAAAATGGCAAACTATCTACAAATAGTTAATGGTTTAATTTGGCCTTGACAATAAAGGTCAAAAATTAAAAGCTTAGTCAGTAATGCTTGCTAATAATATCAAGTATAAAATTTCAGTTATAAAAATTGATGAATAGTGTAGCTGATTTGATTTTTTTTGACTATCATAAGTCGTCAACAATCATATATTGGCTAATCATTAAATAGCTGCCGGTTAATTATTTGATTCAATATTGGCTCATTAACTATATAATCCTCAAATAGAGGACTATATCAATATAGACTAACACTGTTTGCTATTGTGAACAGTATAGATAGCATATAGCCGTTGTTGAAGCGCAAATAACCGTTAAAGCTTGTTAAATTTGTGGTTAATAAACAGTACTTGCGGCTAATAAACAGTAAAAGTAAGTCGTCATCCATTAGACTTTGTAATCATAGGTGTGCCCTTGTTATATTCTCCGCTTTACCAAAGCATTCGTCTGATTTTATTTGGCGCCTTAAGTTTGACTGGGTTGAGCGTAAGCGCAGCTGAGTTAGCAGCTGCAAATCCGCAAATAGCGGCAGCTTTAGTGGCGGATAGTCCTACTATTGCCAGTACTAACTTGCAAAAAGACTCTAATGCTAACCGTTCCTACACGGATAACAGCTACTTTGATCAATCCTATAATCAAAGCAATGCTAATACTGTGGCGCTTGCTACTGAAGAGCTAAACGCTGCTGAAGAATTGAGCGCTGAAAACAATATAGCAGTGACGGCTATTACAGAGGATACTAGCGAAGCTAATGTTAATACTAACGATATAGCTGAGCAAGCGAAGCGCTCTTCTACCCCTAAAGCACTGACTACTGCTGCAAGTAAATCGTCGACTACCACTAGCAGCCGTCTCAATGTAAAAGATGAAAGCGTGCAAGAGAGCCTAGTGCGTTTAGCAGAGTTCTATGAATTAACTCCAGATTCGAAGTTCGATAAAGGCTTAAATAAGCCTACTACTAATACCCAGTCAAATAGCGAAACGTTACGCCCATTAGGTTCTGACCTAAAGCTACTTCCCAACTCGGTAGATAGTGCGCAACGTTGCGAAGGCCAATGGGTCTACCCTACTAACAACCCAAACTACCAACGCGCAGTTAACGAAGCTAATGGTAATTTAAACAATAATCAAGATAACTTTGCGCCGAATGCCAACTCCAATACGGCTCCTGATGGTAAGTCTGCGCTATTTGCAGAAGCCGATTACGGCTATTATGACAATGTTGATTATGCTGAGCTTTCAGGGAATGTCATCATTGACCAAGGGATGCAGCATATTGAGGCCGAAAAAGTAGTACTAGACTTAACTACCGGTGTAGCTGCCGCTCAAGGCAAAGTGTTGTTCACCAATAAAGCGACCAGCAACAATAGTAGTAGTAATAGTAAGAACAGTGTTGGCAGCAATAGTGGGCGAAATATCTTTGCTAACCGCAATAGCCAACCTACGCTTACCGAAAAAGCTTCTGATGGTGGCCTGATTGGGGTAGCCGATAGCTTAGCTTATAATACAGAATCGGGACAATCGACAGCTTACGGGGTTGCATTTGCTAGTGTACCTCTACAAGCGCACGGTTATGCTGAGCGTCTTAATCGTCCTAACGATAGCCAATATGAGCTGGACAATGTAATGTTCAGTACTTGTCCGCCTACTGATCGTAAGTGGCAGCTGGAAGCTAAGAGCATTGATTTAGATACTGATACTGGACGTGGTAAGGCTTATGACACCACCTTCCGCATAGCTGATATTCCAGTATTTTATCTGCCTTATTTTAACTTCCCTATTGATGCTCGTCGTAGTAGTGGCTTCTTGCTCCCTAGCGCTAGTATCGGTAGTGAGAACGGTCTTGAGATTGATGTTCCTTATTATCTCAATTTAGCTCCTAATTATGATGCCACTATTAATACTCATATTTATACCAACCGTAATCCTATGCTCTCAGGTGAATTTCGCTACCTGACTGAAGGCTATGGTGAAGGGGTATTCAGCGGTTCTTACTTACCCAATGATAAAAACTATGACGGCGAGGATCGCAGTAGCTTTTTTTATGATCATTACTGGTCCTCCTCTAGCATTCCACGCTTAAGCGGTGATGCTAAATACAGCTACGTCTCAGATTCAGATTACCTGAACGACTTCGATACTTTAGGACTGTCAGACAATACAGTCAATCTACCTACACGGGCACGACTCAACTATTATAATGACTATGTGAATGGTGAGCTTAAGGTTGAAACCTTCCAGACTCTAGATGCCTTTAATGATAATGGTCAGGCGCTACAAGACAAAGATAAGCCCTACTCACGCTTGCCACAGTTGACTCTAGATTACCGTTTGCCTTGGGCGAAGAGTTTCGACATTACTGGGGTTCACGACTCCGCCTACTTTAAAAAATCTATCAATGATGGCTCAGAGGCGGAAAAAAGCGGATTGCGTGTCTATAACAAACTTAGCGCCGCTTATCCGATAGAAAAATCTTGGGGCTATATCAAACCTAAAGTTAGTTTGCAGCATTTATATACCTCCTACGATCAAGACAGCTTAGCCGATAACTCGCTGGATCAAGAGAATGGCAGTCAGTCAGTATTTGTACCTCAAGCCAGTATTGATGCAGGGCTATATTTATATCGCGCAGGCTCGCCATTCGGTGCTTTTGATAACACTATGGGCGGCTACCAGCTAGTAAGTCCTCGCTTGAAATATACTTATTCGCCGTTTGAAGATCAGAACGATATCCCTAACTTTAACACCCGTATTGCCTCAGTTAACTATGACCAACTGTTTTCTGATAGCTGGTTCTTAGGCCATGATCGCTTGCAAGATTTGCATGCTATCACCCCTGGAGTTAATTATCGTTACATCGATGCAACGGGTGTGACACGTTTTGATGGTAGCATTGCAGAGCAGTTTTACATCGATGATGGTCGTGTTACCCTCGATGGGGATAACCAGCTGTTTAATACTTCATCATCAGGAATGGTCTGGAATAGTAGTTTACAACCTTACAACAATGTCTGGGTTGATTTGAGCGGAGCGCTCGACAACAGTTATAATCTAAACTTTATCACTACTGAACTACGCTATCAGCCTTCTAATAACAGTCTATTCAACATCGGTTATGTCAAGCGTCAAAGTGATGAAAACACTAATCAGTTGCCGTTATCAGCTGTTACCGCTTCTGCTATCTTCCCTGTAAATAACAATTGGCGGGTGATAGCACAAGGTCAATATGACCATCGCCGCGATAAAATACTAGATGCTTTAGTTGGGGTGGATTACGAAGATTGCTGCTTTGGTTTTGCCGTTTATGGCCGTCGTTATTATAATGATTTGAATGTCAGAGATGAACCTACGCAAGCAGTAATGGCTGAAATTAGATTGAATGGTTTGGGTAGTGGTAATAGTCGCCTGACGCGTCTGCTCTCTGACAAAGTGTTAGGCTTTGAGCCGGTACAAACCGCTTGGAAAGATTAATAAGCCATTAAAGGATAGTTCAATAGCTATAGGCTTATAAAATAGCTAAAGTCTCATTGACTAGCTAAATGGTCTATAAAAAGCACTAATGTTATGAGGGTTGCCAACCTTTAGCGACTCAATGCCTTTGTTGTATTAAGTTATACTAAATATTTTTAATAGCTAGCTAAGCACTGATAGTTAATTAAGCCTTTATAGATACAGTCACACAACTCCCATCTTATAAGATGATAGTGATCAGGAGCATTATGAGAATTTTTTGTTTACGTCAGACCAGTAGTGCGGTGTTATTAGTAATGAGCGCTGGACTTGCTTTGAGTCTTAATGCTCAAGCAGCAACCGTCAAAAACCAAGCTGCTGCGACCAGTAGTAGTACTAGCGCTAGTCAAAGTACTAGCAATCGTCTGACTGCTAGTAACAGTACCGACGGTATTATTGCGCTAGTTAATGACAATGCTATCTTAAAGAGCGATTTAATCAACGCGGTCATTCAGACTCAATTGCGTGCAAAAAATGCCGGTCAGCCGTTACCCAATTCTGCTCAGCTCCAGTCTGAAGTATTAAATTCCTTAATTCTGCGCGAGTTACAGCTGTCATTAATTAACCGTGTTGGTATTAAGCCTGATGAGGCAGCTATTAATCAGCGCCTAGCAAAAATCGCTGAAGCCGAAGGCCTCGATAGTCTTAGTGCTCTACAACAACGTATGGATTCCCAGCAAGCTGGTGGCTACGCTAGTCTACGTAGTAAGCTGATTGAGGACGCTGCTATTCAAACCTTACAGCAACGCCAAGTCAGCAATCGTGTGCGCATTAGTGAACAAGATATTGATTCATTCTTGGCCTCACCTGAAGCCAAACGTCTCAATCAAAGCGAATATCAAACTATCCACGTGCGTGTGCCCTATATCGATGATTATAGCCGCTTATCACCAGCACAACGTGCTGAAGCTTTAGCAGTAGCAGAAGCATTGCGTAAGCGCTTACAAGCACCAAATGTAGACGTAGATGCTGCTGTTGCTGCTGTTCAAGGTAGCTATGCTATACCACTACAAGGTGGTGATATGGGCTTTCATAAAGCAGCGGCGCTACCTACTGAATTATCTAGTGAAATCACTAAGCTTGCCGTAGGTGAAGTTAGTGCACCGCTTGTAACCCCTGAAGGCATCGATATCATAAAGCTGGCTAATAAAAAAGACAGCGATAGCATGATTGTGCCTCAGTGGCGTACTAGTCATATCTTAGTTAAAGTCGATGACTTACAAACTGATGCTCTTGCTGAACAAAAAATTAATGACCTTTATAATCAGCTGCGCCAAGGGGCTGACTTTTCAGCACTAGCGGCTACTTATTCTGACGATCCCGGCTCAGCAGGACGCGGTGGTGATCTAGAATGGGTTAGCGAACAAGATATGATCGGTCCGTTTGAAGCGGTAATGAAGAACACTAGCGTTAACGATTATTCTGCGCCCTTTAAGACTCAGTTTGGCTGGCATATCTTAAAAGTGGCAGACAAGCGTCAGTATGATGCTAGTAGCGAGTATCGCCGTAATATGGCTCGTCAAGCTCTATACCAGCGTTTAGCGCCACAAGCCCAAGAAGATTGGTTGCAAGAGCTACGAGCCGGTGCTTATATTCAAGTGCTTGAGTGATAGCTAGATAATAGCTAAGCGGTGTTGAAGATTCACAACTAGACACTGCTGAGAGTTAACCATTAGGGCCTATATTACTATATAGGCTCTTTTTTTATGCTAACCGTTATCACTTTGAAGCTATTTGATCTCATTAATTTACTGACAAGAAAAAACCCAAACCTTGGGCAATAGGTTCGGGTTTTAGTTTATTTAGCAGATTGTTATTATTTTATCCTTGCTGACTCATCCTAAGTCATACACGCTAGTTTGTAACAAAATAGACTACTCTATAGTCATGCTACCAGCGTCTCAACACCGCATCCTTACTTATCCTTGTGTCGATGAGGGTATTGTAATGCAAAGCTAAGGATTCGCCTAGACGCTAAAAGCCCCAATCGATGTAAGCATTTGCTTACAATATTTGAATGAGTTTTTAATACGGCTTAGGCGATAAAATAAAACACCAGTCATCTTAATCAAAATCGTTATTTATTAATTACTATCACTGTCTTAAGGTGATGATTGGTTTTTTATTTAGCTTCTTCTGCATGCTCTTTAGAAACCTTACGTCCCTCTTCCTTGCCAGCCTTAATCTTATTTTCAGTTTCTCTAATATCTTCAGCTTCGGGAGTTGGGGCGTTCTCTTCTTGCTTAGCGGTTTCTTCAGGCTGGTACTGTAAGGTAGTCAATACTGGAAAGTGATCTGAGCCGATAGAAGGCAGGCGTTTTATATCAACCACAGTAAAACAGGCACTATGAAAAATATGATCCAAAGCCCATCGTAAAAACGGATATTTTACATGGAAAGTGTTAATGAAATGTCGACCGATACGGGGGTCTAATAGCCCTGAGATACGTTGGAAACGACGAGTAGTCTTTGACCAAGCCACATCATTTAAGTCACCCGCTAAGATGGCGGTTTGTTTATTTTTCTTGATATGTTGACCAACCATCAGCAGTTCAGCATCACGAGTAGTAGATTTGTCCGCTTCAGTTGGACTCGGCGGCATAGGGTGTAGACAATATAGCCAAATGACTCGACCACTCGGTAGACGTAACTGAGTGTGAATCGAAGGAATATCATCAATCATCAGGTACTTCACTTCAGGATCTATCAACTCCAACTTAGAATATAAGTGCATACCATATAAATTATCTAATGGCACTTTGACTGTATAAGGGTAATCAGATTCAATCACGCTCATTGCCTGTTGCCATTCGCCATCAGTCTCAAGAGTAATCAAGATATCAGGCTGTTTTTGGTTGACTAAATCGACTAGCTTTTGCTTATTCTTATTGGGAGTCAGCACATTTGAGACCATGATTTTGAGCTGGTTTACTTTAGCTTCAGAGCTATTGTTAGCGCTCTGCACTTCCTTTTTCCATAGCCTTGTGTAGGGCAGTATCATTCTGATCTGAAAGGCGACACTAGTAGTTAGCGCTATAAATAGTAGCCATTGCCACAGCGACCATTGTGCCCAAAATAATAATAGACCTAGCCAAGCTGAGAACCCCAGCACCATAATTTGGATACGCGGAAACTCAACGCCGCGCACCCACCAATTGTCTAATGGTAGCCAGCCCCAAACCGTCACAAAAATAATCAGTCCTGCGAGCAGCTGGATACCATAATATAGGGCAGATAAATCCATAAAGTTGTTTAACCGACTATCAAGTGAATAATGAATACCATGTTTTAAATAACCATAATATTTTTAACGCCTATTGTGCACTATGTTTGGACTGGATTGTATAGCTATTAAATAAATACTCTACAACTTATATGGGAGCACTTGTAAAGCATTAGCGGCTAATAATAACCCAAAGTTATAATATCTATAGCGAATAGTAGTCAATAAATCGTTAAAATAGTGGTAAACGCCTTGCTTTTTATAGCTATTCACGGCATTGTTATTGGTTGACATAGCAATAAATAACTGTAAAAAAGGATTACAATCGATGAGCAACTTAACAGTAGGTTTGGTAGGCTGGCGTGGTATGGTCGGGTCAGTGCTAATACAGCGTATGCGCGATGAGAATGACTTTTCTGGTATTAGCCCAGTGTTCTTCTCAACCAGCAACGCTGGTGGCGATGCACCAAGCTTCGATGGTATTGAAACTAGCCAACTTAAAGATGCTCATGATATTGAGGCACTAGCCGCTTGTGAGGTGATTATCACCTGTCAAGGGGGTGACTATACGCAAAAAGTACATCAGCCTTTACGTGATAGTGGCTGGAATGGCTACTGGATTGATGCTGCTAGTACTCTACGTATGGAAGATGACAGTATCATCATTCTTGATCCGGTCAATCGCAAAGTGATCGATAGCGCTCTAACTGCTGGTAAAAAAGACTTCATCGGTGGTAACTGTACCGTATCGTTGATGCTGATGGCCATTGGTGAGCTGTTTAATAAAGGCTGGGTTGAATGGGTCAGCGCAATGACTTATCAGGCTGCTAGTGGCTCTGGTGCTAATAATATGCGTGAGCTGATCGAAGGTATGGGCGTATTACGTGATGCGGTTGCCGATGAGCTAGCAGATCCTTCAAGCGCTATCCTTGAGATTGATAAAAAAATAGCCGCCACCCAGCGCTCAGCTGATTTTCCGCAGCAGTATTTTGGCGTGCCACTCGCGGGTAGCTTGATTCCTTATATCGATGTGCAATTAGACAATAAGCAATCTAAAGAAGAATGGAAAGGCGGTGTTGAGACCAACAAAATCCTTGGTAATGACAGTGATAACGCTATCCCTATCGATGGCATGTGCGTGCGTATCGGTGCGATGCGTTGTCATTCACAAGGGCTGACCATTAAGCTTAAAAAAGATATTCCTTTATCAGAGATTGAAGCAGCACTAAAAAATAGTGGTAATGAGTGGCTAGATGTGGTCGAAGATGACAAGCAAGCCAGTATGCAGCGTCTAACGCCGGTTGCGGTCACTGGGACACTCACTGTAGCTGTTGGCCGTCTGCGTAAGCTCAATATGGGTCCTGAATACTTAGGTGCCTTTACTGTCGGTGATCAGCTGTTATGGGGCGCAGCAGAACCGTTACGTCGCATGCTAAACATTATCCGTGAACAAAAAAGCTAATATCTGCTATAAAAAACTCAGTTATCGATAAAATCAAAAAAGACAGCTTAGGCTGTCTTTTTTATTAGGTTAGATTGATGCATTTAAGCTTAAGTTATACCCGACAACACTTTACTCATAGCGATAATGTCTCACTTATCGAACGGCTTAGCTAATAAAAAACCTTCATTATTAACAAGCCCTCTTGTGAATAAAAATTGCTATTTTGCTTGGTACTCAATCATAATCTCATTACGACGCATAAACGGTAGAGTCCAAGGTGGATTGTAGCGCGCCATTTCGGCAGTACCTATTATATTTAAGCCCTGCATCCAAGCCTCTAATTCTGCTGTCTTAGCAGCGACTTTTTTATTACCAGTCAGTCCTGAAAACTTGATAACCCCGTAAGTCTTCGCTGGCACTTCGATAATACTGACTGCCCGATTGTTAGGTTTTGGCAGAGTCTGCATAGTGTATTTGCTTGGCATCACAAACCTTACTCGCCACTTACCATCATTCTCTTGCACCGTAACAGGTGCAGTCATGGCAATCTTTGCTGATGTGCCAGTTTGTGGCTGCATCTTAACCGGCGTGGTCATGCTGATCTTACTACTCTCGCCATTAGGTGCAGTATTATTACCAAAGATATAATCAGCTAATATCCTAAAACCTTTATTACCTGCCTGATTTTGGTCGCCCGTCACCCACGTTTGGGCGACGATTTGTGCATCGTAGCGACGCAGCTCAAAATCTTCAGTTTGGTTTAATATAGTAAAATTAGGTTCTTCGGTCGCCATAGCCACTCCTGGTAACATTAATAAACTGCCTAGCAGCAGATAAGTAGTAGCTTGCATAATCTATCTCCCCACTAAACTAGCAGTGCTTAACTTTTAGATAAAAACTGCTATTTTAATAGCCTATCACCATAGCAACAACCTAACCTTACTGTCTGTATTTTTTCGTTATGACTTAAGCTAACTATTAGCCGCTTATTCTATGGGCTTAGTACATTCGTCGCTTATTACATTCGGCGCTTAGTACATTATTACCCGCTTATAAAGCATCAACGTCCCAATAAACAGTCAGCAATGCTATAATTAGCGCTATTTTTATTGTTTAAACAGTGACTACTATATGCAATTTACTTTACACAAAACCGCTAGCGGTGAGACTCGTGCCCGTCGTGGTACGGTTCACCTTAATCACGGAGAGGTACAAACCCCTGCTTTTATGCCAGTCGGTACTTATGGTACGGTCAAAGGTATGCTGCCTCGCGATATCGAGGCCATAGGCGCTGATATCATCTTAGGTAATACTTTTCACTTATGGCTGCGTCCAGGTACAGATATCATCGACAAATTCGGTGGTTTGCATAAATTTATGCATTGGGATAAGCCAATATTGACCGATTCAGGCGGCTTCCAAGTATTTAGCTTAGGAGCCATGCGCAAGATTACTGAAGAAGGTGTCAACTTTAAATCGCCTATCGATGGCGCTAAAGTGTTCCTGTCACCAGAAAAATCAATGCAAATTCAATACAGTCTTAATTCTGATATCGTTATGCAGTTCGATGAGTGTACACCCTATCCGGCTACTCATGACGAAGCCAAAAAGTCATTGGAGCTATCGCTGCGCTGGGGACAACGTTGTGTTGACGAGCATAATAAATTAGGCAGCACTAATGCCCTATTCGGTATTATCCAAGGCAGTATGTATGCTGATTTGCGTCAGCAGTCGCTTGAGGGTTTGCTTGAGATTGGCTTTGATGGTTACGCCATTGGTGGTCTGTCAGTTGGGGAACCCAAAGAAGAAATGATAGATGTGCTTGATTACCTTCCTGATGACATGCCAGCCGATAAACCGCGCTACTTGATGGGTGTGGGTAAGCCTGAGGATCTCGTTGAAGGGGTGCGTCGTGGCGTTGATATGTTCGACTGCGTAATGCCTACTCGTAATGCACGTAATGGCCATTACTTTGTCACTGGTAACGCAGACAATGTCGGTGTAGTGCGTATTCGTAATAGCCAATATAGAGAAGATGAAGGTGCATTAGATCCTGAATGCGATTGCTATACTTGCCAAAACTTTAGCCGTGCTTACTTATATCATCTTAATAAGTGTAAAGAGATGCTAGGCGCGCAATTGGCGACTATTCATAACTTGCGTTATTATCAGCGCTTAATGGCTGGTATAAGAGAAGCTATTGAACAAGATACCTTTGATCAATTCGTTAGCGAGTTTTACGCTAAGCGTGGTCAGAGTGTACCTGAATTAAATTTGCGCTAAATCGTTGTTAAGGTTTATCTGCTAAAACAAAAATGCCAGACAGTGAAAGCTGACTGGCATTTTTATTAAAGTCATAGTGCTAAGGTTAAAGACTTTAATGCTCTAAAACCTTGCGCTTTTGAGCTTGACGCTCATACTAAATCTGATCGTCTGGCAGTTGATTCATTGGAATATCAGGATGGTTCTTTAGGTGAACGATAGAGAAAAGTAAGCCGCCCCATATAAGCACCATGGAGATAATCATAAAAATAATTGCTGAAGTACTCATAATAATTTCCTATTAAAATATCATTTTATTAAGGTGCGTCATCAAGTAAACGAGCCTTGTCATCTTCTTCATCATATACCCCTTTCATACTACTAAGTACAAATGCTCCTAAGCCGAAGAATACTACGATGCCCCAACCAAATAATAATAGGATGGTTGTAGAGTAGCCTTCATAAGGGGTTTTAACGAGATCGACAATTTTTAAACCTAAAGCAATAGTTAGCACTGTTGGAGTAATGACTGTTAGCATAAATATCCAAGCACCACCTAATTTGATACTAGAAACACGATTGATATGAGCAAGTATGCCTGGGATTTTACGGCGATTAAACCAAGTCAACCAAATAATTGACATCAAACCACCAGCCACGATACCGATATTATTAGCAAAGTGATCGATCACATCTACTAGTACCAAAGAGCTGCCAGTAGAGAAAGCAGCGATAGAGATAATCGCACAAACTCCGCCTATCACTGCAACTGCTTTTTTGCGTGGCCAATCAAACTTATCTTGAAAAGCAGAAATAGGCACTTCAAGAATACTGATTAGCGAACTGATCCCAGCAACTACTAAAGAGCCGAAGAATAGGAAACCCACGATATCACCGCTTGCGCCCATAGTAGAAATTATTTTAGGGAAGACAAAGAACGCCAGTCCAACACCACCACTAGCAACCTCTGATACATCTTGACCAGTTGATTGGGCCATAAAACCGATAGCAGCAAAGATACCAATACCAGCGATAAGCTCAAAAGAAGAGTTGGCAAAACCAACCACTAGGCCTGCGCCTGTTAAGTTAGTATTCTTCTGTAGGTAGGAGGCATAGGTGACCATAATACCGAAGCCTACTGATAGTGAGAAAAATACATGACCATAAGCCGCTAACCAGACGTTAGGATCTTGCATTTTGACCCAGTTTGGCTCGAAGAAAGCGTTTAAACCGATAACTGCACCCGGTAAGTTGACGGCTTTGAATACCATAATGCCAAACAATATAAGCAATAAAGGTAGGCAAATTTTATTAGCCAGTTCAACCCCTTTACGAATACCGCCAAACATAATTAACATAGATACTGCCCAAACGATGAGCAAACCAACGAACATCTGTGGTACGAACACTGAAGTTAAGTCACCAGTGTGGTGTACAAAGTCGCTGACAAAGAAAGTGGTAGTATCTTCACCCCACTTCTGACCAAACGAGAAAAACATATAACTGCCGGCCCAAACGATAACTGCGGCGTAATAAATGGCAATGACGAAAGACACTAGTGTCTGCCACCAGCCCACAAACTGGGCAGAAGGTACCATCTTTTTATAAGCTCGAGGGGCAGCGGCACGATACTTATGCCCAATGGCATAGTCCAAGAATAATAGTGGAATACCTGCGGTTAATAAAGCAATGAGATAAGGCACCATGAATGCCCCACCGCCATTATCATAGGCCACATAAGGAAATCGCCATATGTTACCTAAGCCTACCGCTGAACCAATAGCGGCTATAATGAATCCAGTTCTACCGGACCAGTTTTCCCTTTGTTGTGCCATACAAGACTCCTAAAATCTACTAATAATCTCTTTGATCATTTTTGACTATTGCATTGAATGGCGCAAAATAATCAAAGAAATCATAAGTTAGCTGTTGGTTAAAATAAGTTGCTACAACCTTACTTCACATAATTTCAGAGTTTCTGCTAATCGACACCAAAAGTCAAGCAATCATAAATACAAAAAGCCATAACAATAAGTTATGGCTATAGTAAATTAAAGTATGAGCAGCATTAATACCTGCTAATAATGAGCGAGGATTAGTTAGCGAACTACCCCACGTTTACTATTTGCTAATGAATCGATTAGCAGCTGGATTTTAGGCTCTTGCGGTAATTGCTCATGCAATTTTTCTAGTGCTTGGGCAGTGGTTAATCCTGATCTAAAGATAGTGACATAAGCTTGGCGCAAAATGTTTATAGTTTCTTGTGTCCAGCCTTTGCGACGCATGCCCTCAACATTGAGTCCATGAGTGCTGGCAGGATTACCCGATACCATAGTGAAGGCCGCTACGTCTTTTAAAATTAAACTGGCACCGCCAATCAAGCTGTAATCGTCGACTCGGCAAAACTGATGGATACCTGAGTTGCCTCCTACTATAGTGTGGTTGCCAATAATCACGTGCCCAGCGAGACCAACATTATTTGCAAAAATATTATTATCACCAATCATACAATCATGAGCAATATGGGTATTGACCATCAGCAAATTATGATTGCCAATTTTAGTCAAGCCATTATCTTGCACTGTGCCACGATGCAAACTGCAAGCTTCACGAATAGTATTATGATCGCCAATCTCAAGCCAAGTGCGCTCACCAACATACTTTAGATCTTGTGAATCCTCGCCAATACTGGCGAACTGATAGATTTGATTGTGTTGACCGATACGGGTAAGTTTAGTAACCACTACATGTCGATGCAATACAGTATGAGCGCCGATAGTCACCTCATCACCAATGACACAATAGGGTCCAATAACAGCGGTTTCATCAATAGTAGCTGATGGTGAGATGAGTGCGGTAGGATGAATCTGACTCATAATGTAGGCCTTTGTATTCTTTCATACGAAAAAGTAATGCAAATTCGCATTATAAACTGGTTTGGTAATTATTTACAGGCATCCTACAGTCACTTTATTAACTCGCAACTTGAGAATGGACCATAAAATTAAAGCTAACTAACCCTGATGGCCATTAATAAATAGAGCAATTAATAATAACAGCCATTACTAAAGATAAGATTAAGCAGGCTGTTGTTGGCGAGCAATCATTACTTGCGCACTGGCAGCTAGTTCAGTACCTACATGTACTGTGCAGTCGAACTTATAAATACCTTGTTTTTGCATGATCGTTTTAGCGCGAATAATCAGCTGATCACCAGGAATAACTCGGCGCTTAAAACGGACTTTATCTACTCCTGCAAACAAATACAGATAGCCATCTTCAGCGGTTAACCCTGCACTGATAAAGCCTAACACGCCTGATACTTGTGCCATGGACTCTACCATCAATACACCTGGCATGATCGGCTCATCAGGGAAATGGCCATTAAAATACTCTTCATTAATAGTCACGTTTTTGATACCAGTAATGCACTCGCCAGGTTTACAGGCAGTGATTCTATCGACGAGCATAAACGGATAACGATGGGGCAAATAATGCTTAAGGGTATGATAATTTAGCGGTAAGGTTAAGCCTTGCTCAGCTAATAACTTTATATCTTCTTCTGTAATAGTCTCGATATCGATGTCGATGGCGTTCATGCCTTGCTTCCTTGCGATTGTTGCGGGCTGTTAATAAAAGTAGGTAATAAGAATTTATTTATAATCAAACGTATTGATATTTTATAAAAGTTAATAATAATGCTGCATTAATGAGCAACGTTAGCTGTCCCCAAGTTGACGAAAGCGTACCGCAGCACGTCGCCATTTGGCAGTAGGCATAGCTGCTGTTCCAGAAGAATAGGAGCCAGCGGTCTGAATAGACTTAGTTACCATGGTCATACCTGATAACGTCACATCATCAGTAATCTTAACATGACCATTGATGCCGACTGCTCCGCCTATAATGCAGCGCTTACCGATGATAGTGCTACCAGCAATACCTGTATTAGCGGCTATAGCCGTTCCGTCACCAATATGCACGTTATGCGCAATTTGTACTAAGTTGTCGATAATGACGTGGTTGCCTATGATAGTGTCATCAATGGCACCACGATCCACACAGCTGTTGCTGCCGATACGGACATGATCGCCAATAATAACTCGACCAAGCTGCGCAATCCGCTCCCAACCACTGCTGCTACGATCGCTAGTAGGAGCAAAGCCGAAACCTTCACTGCCAATAACTACCCCAGCATGTAGACGCACATGACTACCAATGATACAGTCATGCGCTACTACTACTTGGGGTTTGATCACTGCATAGTCACCGATGCTACTGCGATCTTCTATCACTACATGCGCATCTAGACAACTGCCTGTGCCGATCTGCACTTGTTCACCGATAACACAAAAGGCGCCAATGCTGACCCCAGCAGCAATAATCGCACTATCAGCGATCACCGCAGTAGGATGAATAGCTTTAGCGGGTATGTTGGGGGCGAATAGCTGACTGGCACTAGCGTAAGCTAAGTAAGGCGTAGCTACTACTAAGCCCACAGAGCTGGTAGGTACTTGAGCGCTAAATGGCTCAGTGATAAGCACGGCTCCTGCTTGGCTACCGCCTAGACGGGAGATGTAATGCGGATCTGCTAAAAAGCTTAATTGCGTGCTTTTAGCGTCAGTTAGGCTGCCAATACTGGTCAGTTGCACCTGTAATTGCTCAATACTCAGGGCAGCCTTATTTAATACGGGCTGGCGCTGCTCAATATGGCTGATAAGTTGTTCAATCGTTATCATAGTCAACGTTAGTATTATTAGTATAAGAAAGTAGGCGCTAAGTTGAGTAGTCAACTTACCGCCTATCGAATTTCGAGGTTAGATCTAGAAATATTATCTAACCTCTATTACGTCTATGTTCTAAAGCTAGCGGGCTGTTCTATGTATTACTAGTACTAACAACTGTCTTAGAACGTACTACCGATTTGGAACTGAACTTTTTCTGTCTGATCGCCTTCTTTGTCACCAAATGGCACTGCATAGCTGATTGAGACTGGGCCAATCGGCGTGTACCAAGTGACACCAGCACCCGCACTAAAGCGCATCTTATTGTCTTGTTGCAGCAATGGCACACCCGTATCAGTACCCTTAACAGGATCGATAAAGGTACGGTTTTCTCTATCTGAAGTGTCAAAGACTTGTCCACCCTCGGCAAACAGTACTGGACGCACTTGATCAGCCCAATCAGCCTTAAACGGTAATGGCAAAATCAGCTCAGCCCCGAAGCTAGCTAATGCATTACCGCCCACTTCTTCATCTCTAAGACGATCACGACCACTGATTGCATCACTATAGGCTTTAGATCTAGGGCCTAAACTTGAAGACTCATAACCACGCACTGAGCCATAACCACCAGCATAGAAGTTTTCATAAAATGGTAAATTGTTACCATAGCCAAGCTTAGTATAGCCACGCGCTACCCAGTCTTTATAGATAGGATAATAGATGTTGCCGCGATAAATGAGCTTTTGGAAGCTAGAATCACCAAGACCGATAGTACCGTCTACCGTATGGCTCATACCTTTGGTTGGGAATACCGGACGATCTAGAGTGCTATAGTCCCATCCTAATAATAAATTATAGGTGGTATAGTCATTCTTAAAGGTAGAAACGCCATCGATAAGTTCACCGGCATCATCTCTAACAGCGTCAACTGTGCCACCACTTTCAAGGATACGATCGACGTTGACTACCCCAAGGTTGCGGCCGCCACGTACCGTGGTATTATCGATGTTAAGACCGGCACTAACCCTTTTAGTCTCATCAACTGGATAGCTGTAGTTCAGCGTACCACCGTACGAATCAGTCACATAGTTGCTTACGTTTCGATCATCGAATTTGGTTTCGCGATAATAAGCACTAATACCTTGCGAGACACCATTTTCAGTAAAGTAAGGGTCGGTATACCCTAAGCTATAAGAATCACGAGTTTCTGAACGTGATAAAGCGGCTTTTACTCGGTTACCAGTACCCATAAAGTTATTTTGAGTCAAATCTAACTGGAAAGTCACACCACCACTTTGCGAGTAACCAGCAGCGATCGTTGAGCTACCAGAGGGCTGCTCAACAACAGTGTAGTTAATATCGATTTGATCAGGCTGATTAGGTACTGGTTTAACATCAGCTTTAACGTCTTTAAAGAAGCCGGTGCGTAACAAGCGAGTACGTGACAGCTGGATCTTTTCATTAGAAGCTAAAGCCCCTTCTAACTGACGCATTTCACGGCGCAATACTTCATCTTTAGTACGTAGATTGCCATTAAAGTTGATACGGCGCACATAGATTGGTCGTGCCGGATCAATATAGTAATCGACATCGACGACCTTAGTTTCATCATTAATGCGTGGCACAGGACGGATTTGGGCTAAGTAAAAGCCTTCGTTACCATAGCGGCTTTTTAATGCTGAAGTTGTCGCGTCTAGCTGAGCTTGTGAGTATTTATCTTTAGGGGCAAAAGTTACTAGATCTTTGAGTTCTGCCGTATCGAATGTTGGCTTACCTAAGAAACTGATGTCACCGAACTGGTATTGCGCGCCCTCTGTTAAGCTGATTTCAATGAATACACTACTCTTATCTTCACTGATGTTTAACACAGCGTTGTCTACTGAAAAGCGTACATAACCATCATTCTGATATAGCGCAGTCAAATTCTCTAAACTGGCCGCCAGCTTTTCTTGCGCATAGCGATCAGATTTAGATAATGCGCGCGTCCATGAAGACTCTTTTAGCGCAAACGCATCTCTTATCTGTTTGTCACTAAAGTGGCTATTACCAATAATATTGATATCAACTACTTTTGAGGGCTTACCTTCAATAAAGCGTATATCTAACTTGACACGGTTACCATCAAGTACTGTTTGATCAACCTCGATATTACTATTGTAATAGCCTTGGCTGATATATTGCTGCTGTAACTCATTAGCAACCCCTTGTAGCGTGGCTTGTTTCAGCACATCGCCTACAGACAGACCAGCGTTATCTAAACCTTGGGTCAGGCCTTCTTTAGGGATAAGCTTGTTACCCTCAAAGTTTACTTCAGCGATGACTGGACGCTCAACTACTTCAAAACGTAGCCGATTACCTTCAACACGGCTTTGAATATTGGCAAAGTTTTCAGTAGCATACAGAGCTTTAATACTAGCCGCAAGACTGCTATCAGTGACGGTATCACCCACTGAAATAGGCAACACAGGATAGAGGCTATCAGGGGTCAGACGCTGTAAGCCTGTAAAACCAATATCGGTCGCTACAAAATCTGCAGCTTGTGCCGATACACTCATCATTGCTACCACTAACGGCAACCCAGCCGCACTCATAAATAAAGGCGTACGCATAAACACTATCCGTCAATAAAAAACTTGCTAAAGTTAAGTTAAAAAGTGTATTTCGTCAGACTCGATAAGTAAAAAATCAACAACTTATCGAAGTAGGACTCAAGACACTGTATATAAAACGCAGGATAAAATAAACTAAAAATTATTATTAGTACAGTTTTAGGGACAGATCTTGCAAAGTCTATGGCACTCATCAGCGCAACATTATACCTACTACAGACGTTAATGTGGCGCATTTTGACCAGTTCTCATCACTAACAATGATCAAAAAAGCCGACTAATATCATTACCAATTGCTAACACCATGAAACCTAACAGTAAGAGTAGACCGATATTAAAACCAGCAATCTGGAAACTCTCTGACAACGGCTTACCACGGATCAGCTCGATAACATAATAGACAATATGCCCACCATCTAACACCGGAATAGGTAATAGATTGAGTACTGCCAAACTAAGACTGATCAAAGCTGCCGTAGATAATACCATCTCCCAACTGATATCAAAGCTTTGCTTGGCTACTTTGGCAATAGTAATCGGACCAGATAAATTATCGAGACCAATCATTCCTGAGAGCATTTTGCCCATAGAGTCGATAGTCATTACGGCTAGCTGCTCAGTCTTTTGGAATGATTTAACTAGTGCTTCACCAGGACCATAAACTATAGTCGTTTTAAACTCATCAGGGACAACGATTTCAGACTGGGCAACCATCGCCCCAATCTGACCAAAATCATTACCTAAATTGTCTTTTTTGCCTTGCGGCATAATTTTTAGCTCTACTGGCTTATCATTACGCAATACGCTAAAGCTCAATAATACCTCAGGGCTATCGCGAATAATGCGAGTAACGCTAATCCAATCCGTTACAGGGGTGCCATTGATCGCTGTGATTTTATCACCTACTTTCATACCTTGTAGACTAGCAGCGCCATCAACACTCAACTCCCCTACGATCGGCGCAATATTAGGCTGCCAAGGTAACATACCAAAGCTGCTTAATGCATCCTTACCTTGGTCATTGCCTTGCATAAATCGCTTTACAGGCGCTTGATAAGTAGTAGCTGGTTTAGTAGCATCAGTAGCTGATTGTAAGGTGACACTGACGTTATCCGTCTCGCCCATACGTCCAGCCAGCCGATAATTAATACCTTCCCAAGTCTGTACTTTATGACCATCAATGGCGACAATCTTGTCTCCTGCTGGCAGCTGCGCACTCGCTGCTGGCGTATTGGGCAGTACTTGGCCAATAGTAGTGGCTAGCTGCTCTGATGGGGTCATAAATAACACCCAAAATAGGCCAATAGCAATAATAAAGTTCATGATCGGGCCAGCGGCGACTATGGCTATTTTCTTTAGAGGATGTTGCCTATTAAAGGCTAAATGCAGATCTTCTTTTGCCACTGCACCTTCGCGCTCATCAAGCATTTTTACATAGCCACCTAAAGGCAATGCAGAAATACGATAGTCGATACCACTGCGTTTACTAGTCCAGCCCGCCAGCTTAGGACCAAAGCCGATAGAATAGGTCAGCACCTTGACACCGCAAAGTCGAGCCACTATGTAATGACCCCACTCATGCAATGCAATCAGAGGGCCTAGCACAAAAATTGCCGCTAATAGCGTTAACAAAAATGTCATGAGCCGCTCTCAATTAAAGGACTTAAGGGTAACAAGAAAGAAGCTCTAAAGCATTTGCCTAACTAAGCTTTCAGTATAGTGCCTAGCCAAGCTATCTATCGCTAAAATGTCATCGATATCCGCATCAGCGCTTAGCTTTGACGCTTTTACTTCACTCAAAGCTTGCTCGTTAATGCTAGCGATATCGGTTAAACGCACTTTACCTTGCAAAAAAGCCTCTACTGCAATCTCGTTTGCCGCATTTAGAATAATAGTCGCTTGAGTACCCGCTTGCATAGCTTGACGAGCCAAACGCAAACAAGCAAATTTCTGCAAGTCGGGCTTGATAAATTCTAGACCGCTTAGCGTATATAGATCTAAGGGCTGCGAGCCGCTAGCGATACGTTGCGGATAGCTGAGCGCATGGGCAATAGGCGTCTTCATGTCCGGACTACCTAGCTGTGCTAAAAAGCTACCATCGCTATATTCTACCATTGAGTGAATGATACTTTGTGGATGAATAACCACATTTATCTTGCTCTCTGGTAGATCGAATAAATGACAAGCTTCTATTAGCTCCAGTCCTTTATTCATCATCGTTGCTGAATCAACAGATATCTTTTGACCCATTGACCAGTTTGGATGCTTAACTGCCTCGGCTACCCCTGCTTGCTGCATCTGCGCAAACGACTGCTGTAAAAATGGTCCACCAGAAGCGGTCAACCACAGCTTACGTACTCCGTGGCTATCGTCATGAATTTGGGTGTTATCTTGCTGAATAGTGGCAGGTAAACACTGAAAGATAGCATTGTGCTCAGAGTCTATCGGTAATAAAGTGGCGTGATGAGTCTTGACTGCTTTTATCATCACTTGTCCGGCCATTACCAACGCTTCTTTGTTAGCGAGCAGAATACGCTTGCCCGCGCGAGCTGCCGCTAATGTAGAAGGCAATCCTGCGGCACCAACGATAGCAGCAACGACCGTATCGACTTGGCTGTCAGTGGCAACATCAATCAAACCTTGCGTGCCACCGACTACCTCGGCAGTCAATCCAGCCTGTTTAAGACGTTTAGCAAAATCGTCCACTGCTTCAGTCGGCACTGCTACCCGCTTAGGCTTAAACTGCTGACATAACTTCAGGAGCTTATCCAAGCGCTGATGGCCTGATAAAGCATAGACTTCATAGTCTTGTAGATGTTCAGCCAATATCGCTAAAGTGCTGTCGCCTATTGAGCCAGTTGCGCCTAGTACCGCGATGCGTTGGGTCATAACTAGTAGTGCCTATGATATCGTCAATTAATAAAAGTAGCTGAAATCAGTTACATCTGCAACTTAGACAACTAATAATCCTAGCTGTTGTAAGCCCCAAAATCCTAATGCAAATACAGGTGTAGCAGACAGTAATGAGTCAATACGGTCAAGGATACCACCATGACCTGGCAAGATAGTTCCTGAATCTTTTACATTAGCACGGCGCTTGAGCATCGACTCAAACAAATCGCCCAATACCGAAGACAATATTGTCAGCGCTGATAAGCCAATAAAGGCTACTAGCGCCATACCGGTTAACTGTAGTTTGAAAACGCTGATAGCAACGACTACTACTAAGCCTGTTACTAAACCGCCAGCAAGTCCTTCCATGCTCTTATTAGGCGAGACATTCGGTGCCATCTTAATGCGACCAAGCTTACGGCCAACAAAATAAGCCCCGCTGTCGGCGCACCAAACCATCAAGAACACGTACATAAGCCACCAAGGTGACGCTTGCCATAAGTAAAACATTGCCGTAATTGAGGCAGTTAAGATAACCACACCCATCAGGGCTAGGCGCTGGCCATACCATTTTGTATGAGTAGGAAATTTAGTGACCCACGATAGAGCCATCATCCAGATAACTAGAGACGCTAGCCACCAAGCTACCCAAGTAAATTTGAGCATCAATGAAGCCAAAGTTACTACTAGCACTATCAATACAAACACTATTGGCTGCCGCCATTTCGGCATTAGCTTAGTCCACTCATGAGCGGCAATCGTCACTCCGATGGCCAGTAATGGAGCGAACAGAACAGGCGTTTGGCTGGCAAATAAAGCAATACCAACAATGACAATAAGCACGACTGCTGTTTTAATCCGTTGCCACATAGTGAGCGAACCTTATAGTTTTATAGTCTTGAATAAAAACATCTATGAATGAAAAAATAGCTCTTAATAGCCAACAGTCAGTGAAAGAATGGCCATTAAAGCTGCATTATAACAGCTAATTTGACAGGTTCAGTTACATTGATTGGCTTAGCAATCATGATGAGGTCTGTATTTGCTCGCTAGTCTTGCCAAATCGACGCTGACGCTGAGCAAACTCTTTGATCATCGTCGCCAACTCCTCTGCAGCAAAATTCGGCCACAATGTCTGAGTAAAGAACAGTTCAGCATAAGCGGACTGCCATAACAAGAAGTTCGACAGTCGGTACTCTCCGCCCGTACGAATCAACATATCTACCGCAGGCGCATCTGCTAATTGGACATATTCGCCCAGCTTTTCTTTATTTATATCTTCGATACGCAGTTGTCCGGCCTGCACTTGCTCAGCTAGCTGCTGGGCTGCATGAGCGATATCCCATTGACCACCATAGCTGATAGCGATCACTAAGGTCATCGCCTCATAATGAGCCGTCTGAGCTTCAGCATCCGCCATTTGTGTGCGCAACTCGTCACTCAATAGACTACGATCACCAATAAAACGTAGTTTAATATGATGCTTTTGCATACGAGGCATTTGCTCATCGATAGTCAGCTTTAATAACTGCATCAATAAAGCCACTTCAGCAGGTGGGCGCTGCCAATTCTCACTAGAAAAAGCAAATACCGTCAATACCTCAATGCCTACTTCGCGGCAATACTCAACGATAGGGTCTAGTGCATCTTTACCTTTGCTATGACCTTCGCCCTTCGCTAGGGCATGTTGTTTGCCGTAACGATTATTGCCATCCATGATAATAGCGATGTGTTTAGGCTTGAGGTCGATATCGGTTTCTTTCAACATTTTAGAACCATTTTAATAGTAATGAAATTCATGAGATAAAAGTTACTTTTTACTACATATCAGCATATTCAGCTTAGTAAGTATGTAAGGTAAATTCAATGATTAACGATTTGTAAGTGCATTAATATTATGTTATTTCATAAGGTGCAATTTTTGGCTTGATAGCTTGTTTAGCAGTCTCTGCTATGGCTAGTAATACAGTTAACAAACCAGATAATGATAGCGGATTGTTTTTACCGCTTAAACGCCAACCATTAAAAAACTGGCAACTTAACAAATACAACTTGCAAGAGACCAGTCCTTATTTAACTATTGATGTAGCGCTTTTACAGCGTTGTTTACACTGCCATCAAATCAATTTCTTTTTTACTTAGACGGCTATCGATAGTTTCGATATATTTGTCAGTAATTTTTTGGATTTCATCACTAGCACGGTGCTCGTCATCTTCTGATATTTCTTTTTCTTTTGCCAATTCTTTGATGTCATTCATCATATCACGGCGTACATTACGGATAGAAACTCGGCTGTTTTCAGCCTCACCGCGTGCTAATTTTTGCATGTCACGACGGGTTTCTTCGGTCAATGATGGCATAGGAACTCGGATAACATCGGCAGTCATCGGGTTCAAACCTAAATCGGCTTCACGAATGGCCTTATCTACTGCTTGTATCATAGTGCGATCGAACGGCTGTACTAATAGCGTGCGTGAATCTTCAACGTTGACGCTAGCCACTTGGTTCAAAGGCGTAGCAGCACCATAATAGCTGACCATAATACCTGATAACATACCTGGATGCGCACGTCCAGTACGGACCTTACTAAAGGTGCTTTCTAGCGCCTCTAAGGTTTTTTGCATGCGCGCTTCGCCTTCTTGCTTAATCTCTTTAATCATGTCGTTGTCCTTATTTATCGCTAACGATAATATGCTATGTTATTGGTTTTTATTTTGAATAATGGTTTATAAAATAGTAGCTTATTAATTAACCGCTTCGTGGCTATGTGGCTATTCACTTAGTGATAGACTCTTGTGCCTTCATTTTCGCCCATAACTACATTTAGCAAAGCGTTCGGTTTAGTCATATCGAAGACTTGCAAGGGTACATTATGCTCACGACATAAAGCGATAGCCGTCAAATCCATTACCCCAAGCTTTTGCTCTAGCACTTCATCAAAAGTTAAACCGTCATATTTAACCGCATCACTATGCAAGCTTGGGTCTTTATCATAGACCCCATCAACTTTAGTGGCTTTTAGAATCAAACCCGCTTCAATCTCAATACCACGTAGGCAAGCTGCCGTATCGGTAGTAAAGAAAGGGTTGCCAGTACCAGCAACGAAAATACAAACTTCGCCGTTTTTGAGATAGCGAATAGCATTACGGCTGCTGTAGCTTTCGGTAACTTCACCAATAGGCAACGCTGACATCAGGCGGGTTTTAATATTACGACGCTCAAGCGCATCACGCATAGCTAAACCATTCATCACGGTCGCTAACATACCCATTTGGTCGCCAGTTACTCGGCCAACTAGGCCTTCTTTTTGTAATTGTGCGCCACGATATAAGTTACCACCGCCAACTACGATCCCTACTTGTACTCCAAGACCACGCAAATGGGCGATGGATAAACTCATATTATCGAGCACTTCACTATCAATGCCCATCTCTTTGCCACCTGCTAAGGCTTCGCCTGAGAGTTTAAGCAAAATGCGCGAGTAACGAGGGTTCTTGTCAGACATGAGGGTACCTTTTATAGTTGAACACCAATATTAGGGTTAAATGTAAATATTATAATAATAAACACTTAGATACAGCAAACAAATTGCGCTAATTGTAGCAAAAACTACCGACTATTGGGCAATTTTCCTTTAGCCCATTATTGCCAGCAAATACTAGCAATGCCTAGGCTTTATAACTGGCAAATAAGTCGTACTCGCTAGCATCATCGATAGTCACCGTTAATAACTGACCGACTTGCACGTTAGCAGTAATGTTATCGACATAGACGTGGCCATCAATTTCAGGCGCATCGGCATAACTACGGCAAATAGCGATGTTCTCTTCGCTATCGATTTCATCGACTAACACGGTTAAAGTCCTGCCAATTTTCTCTTGCAGCTTTTGGACAGAGATATCCTGCTGTAGCGCCATAAAGCGCTCGTAACGTTCCTGCTTAACCGCTTCAGGTACTGGATTAGGCAAGTCATTAGCAACAGCGCCTTCGACTTCTGAATAAGTAAAAGCACCAACGCGATCAAGGCGAGCTTCAACTAACCAGTCAAGCAGACATTGGAAGTCTTCTTCAGTCTCACCAGGAAAACCAACTACAAAGGTTGAGCGAATGACGATATCGGGACAAATAGCCCGCCAAGCTTGAATACGAGCTAAAGTATTTTCGCTATGCGCTGGGCGTTTCATCGCCTTTAAGATGCGAGGGCTGGCATGCTGAAACGGAATATCTAAGTAAGGCAATAACTTGCCTTCACCCATTAGCTCGACAACTTTATCGACATGAGGATACGGATAAACATAATGCAGACGCACCCAGATGCCTAGCTGATTCAACGCTTGGCACAAGTCATAAAATTTGGACTTCAGCGGCATTCCGTTCCAAAAACTAGTCTTATATTTCAGATCCAGACCATAAGCAGAGGTATCTTGCGAGATGATTAGCAGCTCTTTTACCCCAGCATTTTTTAGTGCCATAGCTTCATTCATTACGCTATCAATCGGCCGTGAGACTAAATCGCCACGTAAGCTTGGAATGATACAAAAAGTACAGCGATGATTACAGCCTTCTGAAATCTTTAGATAAGCATAATGACTAGGGGTTAATTTAATACCCGCTTCATTGATTAAGTCTATCTTGGGATTATATTCATCGGTTAATTCGCGCTTCGGCTTAGGTACATGCAGCGCTACTGCCCTAATTACTTCATCATAAGCATGGGCACCAGTCACTGCCAATACCGCAGGATGCATTTTTCTAATCTTGTCCGCCTCTTTACCTAAGCAACCAGTAACAATGACTTTACCGTTTTTGCTAATAGCTTCACCGATAGCGTCCAGCGATTCTTGTACGGCTGACTCGATAAAGCCACAAGTATTGACTACTACTAAGTCAGCGCCTTCGTAATCACTAGCTACTTGATAGCCATCGCGGCTCAGCTCAGTGATAATACGTTCGCTATCTACTAAAGCTTTAGGGCAGCCTAAAGAGACAAAGCCAATTTTTGGTGTAGTGGTCGGTGCACTAGCTGTTGCAGCATTAGCACTACTCGCCTCGCCACTTTGACTGATACTACGGTTTTGATTATGATTGGCTTTATGGTGAGTGGCTTTATGAGTGCTGACAGGCTCTGTGAGCGACGTCTGACTTTGTGCCGGATTGAATACCGTTACGCTGTCATTAAGTTGCGCTAACGCTACAGACTCTGTAGCTGCTGATGATAAAGTCGATAGTGACGCTTTCACATCAGTAGATAGTGTAGAAATTTTGGACATAGCTGACCTTGCAAGAGATAAATTGGCTGTGCGCATTGTACGTTTTTTTTGTGATAATCACCAGTTTTGCCGTGCTATGCTGTTGATTTATGGTTAAATAATAGCGTTATTATTCTATTACTCCCTTTATTTAGGCTTTAGTCATGAGCATTCGTCCTATTACAGCTGAAACTACTCCCGACTTAGCCTTTATATCACAGCATTTATTTACTGCAGTTTTGTGGGTCGATGAATCTCTAGATATCAAATGGCTCAATACTCAGACTGAGCAACTGCTGGCTATTAGTCGTGGACGGCTACTGAATCATTCTATCTTGACCTTGCTAGCTCCTGCAGAAACAAATGATGGCACCGACTTAGATGTAATAAAACAGTCAATAGATAAGCCACAATCAGGCGAAACCGCTACTCATAAAACCTATTCATTAACTGAGCGTTTCGCTCATGCCCACCAATATCAGCAGCCCTTTATCGATCATGATCATCGCATCAGCCCGCAATTACTAGAGGGTAATAGCAGCAGTCATAGTGGCGCTATACTGCTAGTAGACTATAGCGTGACGCCGGTCAGCTATGAGCTGCAGACTTACTTTATCATTGAGATGTGGAGTAAGGATCGACACAGCCGTATCTCAAAGGAGCAACGACAACAGCAGCAATATGCTGTGGCCCGACATATGCTGCGCTCAGTAGCCCATGAGGTCAAAAACCCTTTGGCTGGTATTCGCGGGGCGGCGCAGCTACTACAACGTCAGTTTGCTAAAGTGAACGATTTGTCCTCGGTGGATAGTTTAGTTACTGCTATAGCAGCCAATGATACTGAGCCAAATATCAAAACTATAAACCAAAAGTTACTGATTTATACTGATATTATCATCTCAGAAACTGACCGCTTGACTCAACTCATCAGCCAACTTCTTGGCTCTAATCAACTGCCCAATTGGCAAGCGCTAAATATTCATCAAACCCTTGAACACGTGTTAACTTTAGTATTGAGTCAGTATCCAACCGTCAAACTACAGCGCGATTATGATTTATCTATACCAGATTTAGTAGCGGATAAAGATCAGTTGATTCAAGTATTTTTAAACTTAATAAACAACGCTTGTGAGTCGATGCTAGAGCATCAGCAAGTGCTAGTGAATAGTGCTAATACTATTCACTCTAGTGCAGCAACGATTAATAATAGCTCAGTAGATAATTTACCCAAGCCAACTAGCCAGCCAACTACTTATCAAGCAAAGCTAGCTATTCAGACACGCATTGCTTTTCAACATACCATCGGTAGCCAGCAACACAAGCAAGTGTTGCAAGTCACTATTACTGATAACGGCAGCGGCATAGACTCCGCGCTTATTGGTCAGATATTTTTTCCGATGGTGACTAGTCGTGCAGCTGGGACAGGCTTAGGGTTAGCGATTGTCCAAGATATTGTTAGCCGACATCATGGTATGATAGATGTTATCTCCCAACAGATGCCCGATAGTAGCGAGACTAGCTTCATCTTATACTTGCCTTTTACTCAACCTATTACTAGCTGAAGTTGGGTGGGAAAACCGCACCGATTCGAGTAACAGGCTAAGTAAGCATTTGGCTCAATTATCTTTAAAGGCTTATATATGACTAAGCGTTATGATACTGATATAGACAATACTGTGAATAACTCTGCTAATAGCAGTTCTGATGACGATTATAAAACCAATAGTGCTGACAATATTAGCCAAATGAGCGCTAGCTCCGATAAAATTGCAACGTTATGGCTTATTGATGACGATGCTGCGCTGCGTTTGGTGCTCGCTGATACTTTTAGCGATGCCAATCTCGAGGTGATCAGCTTTACTCAAGCGCAAGCGGCGTGGATACGACTCAACGATGTGTTGCAGCAGCATGAGAGCCACGCCATTCTACCGGATGTTATCTTGACGGATATTCGTATGCCGATGATGGATGGCTTATCATTCAGCGATTGGGTGCACAGTAATTTCCCTAAACTGCCTATAGTTATCATGACCGCCCACTCAGATATCACTTCAGCCATTGATAGTTATCAGACGGGTGCTTTTGACTATTTACCTAAGCCTTTTGATTTAGATGACGCCGTTGCCACTATCTATAAAGCTATTGATTATCAGCCTAGTGAGCAGAAGAACCAGCAAACCACTGCCAATAAGACAGATAAAAAAGATCAGCAAATTAGTGACAATATTAATGACAGTGTTAGCAAAAATTTTAATAGTAAGGCTAGTGACGATACTAAGGCCGGTGTTGACAATATTAATAACACCGCGAGCATTACTGGCACTGGCAATAGGGAAAGTAGTATCAGTATAAAACCAGCTGTAAAACCGATTATAAAAGATAAAGCGGTAATAGAAGACCATAGCAGTAAGGATAATCCCAGTGGAATTATCGGTCAGTCGCAAGCGATGCAAACCGTATTCCGTGCTATAGGCCGCCTAGCCCACTCTCCTATTACCGTGCTTATTACTGGCGAGTCCGGTACTGGTAAAGAGTTGGTAGCTAGCGCATTGCATCAGCATTCCCCACGAGCGCAGCAGCCCTTTATTGCGCTCAATATGGCCGCTATTCCTCATGACTTGATTGAGTCTGAGTTATTCGGTCACGAAAAAGGCGCTTTTACCGGCGCCACAACCCAGCGCCAAGGACGCTTTGAGCAAGCCGATGGTGGTACGCTATTTTTAGATGAAATTGGTGATATGCCTTTTAGTACTCAGACGCGCTTATTGCGAGTATTGGCCAATGGCGAGTTTTATCGAGTTGGCGGTCAACAGCCCGTAAAAGTCGATGTACGTATCATTGCTGCCACCCATCAAAACTTAGAGTATCTAGTGCAACAAGGTAAATTTCGAGAAGATTTGTTTTATCGCCTCAATGTCATTCGCCTACCACTGCCACCGTTACGATCTAGGCGTGAAGATATCCCTGCGCTCGCCAGCCATTTTATGCAGCGGGCTAGTGAGCAGATGAACACCACAGCTAAGCAGTTGTACCCTGACGCCATGCATATTGTGCAAAACTTTGACTGGCGTGGCAATGTTCGCCAGTTAGAGAACGTCTGTCTTTGGCTAACAGTAATGACTACTGGTGATAAAGTGCTAGCTGAAGATTTGCCCCCAGAGCTGTTAGCGATAGTCGATAACCCTCCGCTACAGCCAGCTCAATTCAACCAGCAGCAGCATATTCAGATAGATAGGATTCCACAGTCCAGCTCACTAAATATCAATCCTGATTCATCGGTATTAACAGGAACGACTAGTACGCCTGCAACTGTCCCTCACGCTTCTACTTCTGCTACCCTAAATATGAGCTGGCAACAAGCGCTAGCAGTCTGGGCAAAGCAGTCCTTACAAGAGGGAACTACTGATATTCTACAGCTAGCAAACCCTGAGTTTGAGCGCATCCTATTGAGTGCCGCCCTCACCCATAGTGAGGGTAAAAAGAACCTTGCTGCTACTCTATTAGGTTGGGGGCGCAATACTCTGACCCGTAAACTAGCATTATTAGAGGACTCGACAGTAGAGACAACAGCAGCTAGCAAAACCGATAGTTAAATAAATATTTATCATAATAAATTATATAAAATATACATTTATATCAATGGCTTAGTACTAAAAAATTAATATATCGATAAAAACATCAAAATTAACTGCAAAAAGGGCTTGCCAAACTATTCAAACTCTATATAATAGCCAACCACTGAGACGCACTACCGAATCAGTTAACTATCTGTATGTCGTTTGAATTTGAACGTTAATAATGATAGAGTAACGAAATGGGGCTGTGGCGGAATTGGTAGACGCACTAGATTTAGGTTCTAGCGCCGCAAGGTGTGAGAGTTCGAGTCTCTCCAGCCCCACCATTTTCGGATAGTACATCTTAGACCAGATTAAAAATCAACCTGCTTTTTAGCAGGTTTTTTTGTGTCTGCGATTTAAGTGATAAATCCAGTAGCGATTCCTAGTTATAGGTAGTGTAAACTGTCATAGAGCAGCACTTGCGACCGCAAATTCTGCCATCTATTAGTGTATAAAGTGATTGGATTAAAACAATGAGTAAAGGATTATGGGTAGCTATAGGCTTGCTAGTAGTAGCGGTAGCTTGGTTTGTGGGTATCAACGTCTTATATAAGCCGGCTGAATCGACCAATGCCAATGCTACTGTGACTGCTGCGGATTCCAATACCAAGATTATGATGAGCTTAGAGAAATTTGCAGGTTTTCATCATGATGCAGATATTCTGTTAAAAGAATTAACCGTTCTAAAAGCCGATACCCAAAGTGCCATTGCTACTAAGGACATTAAGCTATTAGGGCTTGCTATCAATAATACTTATAGAGTGATGGACAATATAGATATTAACCGTGTACCTACTATTGCCCCGTTTGAGGTTTGTGATGAAGCTTTAAATACCTTGAGTCGTTATGTTGTCAGTGCTAAGAGTTATTACTCTAATTCCAAAAAAACGCCTATAGATGAAGTTAATGAGAAAAAGAAAGTCTTTGATACTAACTTTGCTCAGTGTGAGAGCATTGTGAATGACAAGACTGTTGAAGCCCTTTATCAAGACTATCAATAATACGGCCCTAGATATCTGTGAATAACTGCAAAGCTACTACAACACTTTGCATATCCTGATAACGATTTTTAATCTGTTTAGCTAGCGCTTTATTAATAATAACCTGGTACTGCTGATATTTAACTGGCAATACAGGGATGGACTGTTGGCAATGTTCAATCGCCCACTCTTTTAGCGGATCCCTACTTCCCACTGTAATATTAAATGGCCGTTCACCAATCAATATCTCATACATCATAATCCCAAAGGCATAAACATCGCTTTGCTCAGTAGCCGCGTGTCCTTGCCAACGTTCAGGGGCAAGATAAGCTGGCGTACCAGCAGTATTTATCTTAACGTCTTTACTCACTCCCTTATCAATACGCTCAGCTAAAGCAAAATCCGTTAATAGCAAACTAGCTATCTTCCTATTGGCATTAGTATCATTAATCTCACTAGCCGTATTAATAGCAGTAGTATTACTTGATAAAAAACTGTTTTTTAGCACTGGCTCACTAAGCAAAACATTACTTGGCTTAAGATCATTATGTAGCCAACCTTGTTTATGCAAAGCCGCTATAATACAAGCCGCTTGCTTAATAAAGTGCTGTTTTTGCACAGCGGTTAACGATGAGTGTTGCTTACTCTTTAGCTGCTGCGCTAAGCTACCTAATGGATAAAAAGGCAGCACTAAATGGCTAAGCTGATAGGGTTGCTGGAGTAGGTTTATAGGCGAGGTTGTATAAGCTAATGTAGGCGGTGCTATAGCTAGAGTGGCTGTTGGCGATTGTTGCGAGATCTGTAAAGCTTGTAGCACGTGAGCTTCATGATTTAGATCAGCTGCCTGATAACTGTTACTGCTATCAGCTATAGTCAGTTGCCATTTAATCATTACGGCCCCAAACGATGGATAGCGAGCGCGAGTCAATCCTTGGTAAAGTACTGTTTGAGTGATGGCTTGTTGATTAGTAGCAGTTTGGCAAAATTCATCTTGACTACTACTCTGCTGACTAATACGCTGATGAACTATCTGACTGTAATCCAACTGTAAAAATATAGCGGTAATTTCTGGCAATAGCTGCTTAGACTGCCGCTGCAAAGCTTGTATTTGCGAGCAATTACTGGCACTATTTTTCATGTTATAACCTTACTATCAACTATCATAAGTTTTGCCATAGCTTGTGATCTTAACTTATATTCTGTGCAAATAGTTGCTTTACAATTATAGACTACCTTAGCTCATATGCCGTTGAGTGGGGTATATTATTACAGCGATTCAACCTTGATACATTCGCCAGCCAGCTTGTAAAAAAACCTTCATTTATTAACAATAGAGTCATTATGTCCCAGTCCCTTGAGTCTTCTAGTGGTTATGCCCTACCCGCGCCTTTACTCGATTTATTAAGTCAATATTTGCAGCAGCAAGTCACTCCTACTATCGAGATAGATCCTGCCCAACTGGCTTATCGTTGGGTTGGGGGCGCTACGGGTCATTTAGAGCCGTTAGTGGTCAATCTATTTTTGAACTTAGATGATTTGCATGGTATTGACACGCAAAAATCAAAACTGATCCAAAACACTCGCCAATTCTTAAAAGGCTATCCAGCCAATCATGTGTTGATGACTGGTACGCGCGGTGCTGGCAAGTCCTCCTTGATTCGGGCTTTACTGCAAACCTATCATAAGGAAGGTCTACGAGTTATTGAGATCGCTCGTGATGATTTACTAGTATTGGACAAGATTCGCGCGGCTATTAATCAGCTATCTGCTGACTGCAACTGCCGCTACGTAGTCTATTGTGATGACTTAGCCTTTAATGGGCAAGATGAGAGTTATCGTACGCTAAAAAGTGTACTAGATGGTGCGCTCGACTCTGAGCAGGACAAATTGCTGGTTTATGCCACTAGTAATCGTCGCCATCTGTTACCACAATTAATGAAAGACAATATTAATATCTATAATGGGCAGACCGATGAAGTCAACCCTTACGAGACTATAGATGAGACCGTATCGTTATCGGATCGTTTTGGTTTGTGGTTGTCATTTTATCCGATGGATCAAACCACTTACTTGCAGATCGTGCAACATTATCTGACTTTACAGAGTAAGCCGCTTGCAGATAGTTTGGCTAGCGGCACTGCCAACTCAGTGCTTGAACAAGCTATAGATGATGAGGGTGCGCTTGCTGATAAAGTCAGAGCCGATGCATTACGTTGGGCGTCAGAGCGTGGCGGCCGTTCGGGACGAGTAGCTTATCAATTCAGCCGCTATTGGAGCGGTAAGAGGCAACTGGCTGCTACTGATAGTGAATCTTGAGATGCATTAACTTGCCTCGCTTTAGTAAGCTTATGCCTATAAGGGTGTGCTTACTAATAGCATAAAGAGCTGTTTAGTTTTGAAAAGTTTAAGCTGCGCTGCAGGTAATAGTTGCTGATCATAATCCTATTACTAGGGCGTGCTAGACTGCCTTCAAAGCTAGTATTTACGCCCCTCACTAGCAAGCGCAGAGCCAATATATTCAACTCGGCTGTCACTTTGGCTAGCTAATCCTAACGATTTACCACTGACTCTATATTGGGCAAAATCTGCTGCCAACCATAAGTTACCATGATAGCTGCTTTGGGCATCAAGACGAATATGTCCCATATTATCTTTATCACTAGCTGGCTTATCATAGCTTTGATAACGGGCGCTAAAATGAGTCAAGATGAGATTATTAAGGCCAACCTGTTGAGCGAATTGACCTATCTGCTGCGCGCTACTGTGCATGGGATCGAAATCAGGATGCTTAGCTTGCGCTTTAGCTTGAATCTTGGCGAGCATCTCAGCGGTATAAGTAGCTTCATGAACCAATAAATCGGTATCTTGCACTGCTGATGTTAGACAAGTCGCTGTGTCATTATCACCTGCGACAACTATCCGAGTGCGTAGCTCTTCATTATGGACGTAATCTGCTGACAGTAATGTTTGCCCTTCTGCCGTACAAACATCTTCACCTTGTTGCAGTTTGCCCCATAGCGCGCTAGCTGCAATCCCTTGCGCTGCCAATTTGTCAGTATCTAAGCGCCGATGGCTAATAGTCTGAGTGATACCAAAAGCATGAGAAGGCACCCGATGCGATAGCTTCACAACATCGATTTTTAGTTGCTGCTGCTTGTCCAGATTCAGAGTCACTACGGCTGCCGCTGAGCTGTTTTGAGCAGACAATAACTCCTCAACCGCTATAAAATTAATAGCGAAAGGCAAATATAATTCAGTAGTTAGCTTCACGGCATCGAGCAAGTCGGCAATCGCTTGAGGAGCAATAAGGGTAAGCGCTGTAGTCCGTCCTGACATGGCGGCACTGGCCAGCAGACCAGGCAATCCATAGCAATGGTCGCCATGGACGTGGGTAATACAGATGGCGCTAAGCTGATGTAATGACAGTTTGGTGTGTAATAGTTGCTGCTGCGTGCCTTCGCCACAGTCAATTAATACCCAAGGCCGTGACTTTTTATTTTGATAGTTACTGTTTGAGTGACTGCTTACATCACTATTGGAGCCACTATCTAGGTTATGGCGTTGATTATTATCTTTGGTACCTGCTAGATGAGGGTTCAAGCATTCAACAGCTAGCGCAGTGACGTTGCGCTGCTTAGTAGGGACTCCTGCAGAAGTCCCCAAAAAGGTCAGTTGTAACATAGCTCACCTCTATTAAACAATACTGTCCTTAAAAATTCCAAGTTTAGCAATGCTGGGTTTAATAATGCTAGGTTTAACAATATTGGGTTTAACAGCTTTATAGGTAACAAGCTACGCTTTGAAACCATCATAGCTAGGGCAACTGACATAATACAGTTTTTCCACCTTCGATGATCTGACCACCACTAGCAAAACATTCGTTGGCCATGTTTGACTCATGAGACTTCCATCCCCCATAAAAGCTAGCCGCACAAAGCAACGCTACTAGTAGTTTTTGTGACCAAGCCCTCATGGAGTTATCTTTAACATTAGCAGCTGGTTCATCGGTTAGTTTTGACGGTCTGTTGTCGGGGTCTTTCATCCTATTGCCTTATCAAGAAGCGGTTCATCAGTAATGGCTGGTCATTAGTGATGATAATAAATTCGTATATATAGTAGTAAAGATTATGCTTTGCCAAACGGCTGCTGCGTGATAAGTAGGCTGTGTTAAACTTTCAAGCTTAAAAGGTAAAGTTAAATAATAAGCTTAAAACACCCTAACCCAAGCCCTATTAGAACTTGACCCGACCACCCTTCTCTACTGCACGTTTGAAGGCTGGGCGCTCTTCACAGCGTTTGAGCCAATTAAGTAAATTAACATATTTTACTTTATCCAAGCCTGGTCCTGCATTAGCCCCTGTTACGGCAATATGCATCTGAATATCAGCGGCGCTAAAAGCAGGGCCAGCGAACCAATGATTGTCTTGCAGCTGTTGCTCCATCATATTTAGCATAGTCTCCAAACTGCTACTAATCATGCTGTTTTCAACTTGCTTGCGAATCCCTTTAGTGATCGGCTTAATCAACATCGGTGATCTTTGCACTACTTTTGTAAATACTAAGCGCATAACCAATAATGGCATTACTGAGGCCTCAGAAAAATGCAACCAAAAGGTATAATCTTCCCAAGCTGTCTCATCGCTATCTACGGGCTTAAATTCCTGCTGTTTATCATAATGTTTCAGTAGGTATTCGATAATAAAACCTGACTCCACTAAAGGGCGCTCATCGACTTCTAATATAGGCGCATGGCCTAGAGGATGGATTTTTTTTAGGCTATCTGGTGCTAAGTGTGACTTATTACGCTTATAAGTCGTCAGCTTATAATCCGCATTTAGCTCTTCTAGTAGCCATAAGATGCGAAACGAGCGTGCGTTTTCTAAATGATGCAAATGTAGCATAAATTATCCTATTAATGAGTAGTCATAAATGACAGCTATTTATTCAGATAGGCCACTTATGATTGCAGAAATTGTCAGTACAAATATTATCGATCATACCGCAATTATTAGCTGTTTTGAACTATCTAACAGGCTCACAGTTACGAAAAACAATATCTGCTTAGTCAAGGTTGAGCGGCTTATATTCTGGTTGAGCTTTATTTAATAGTTTCAGCTATACCAACCGCCGTTTTGGTTGCTGTATAAGTAGCTATACTATTCTTAAATGAATAGTAGGTTATTTAGAATGTAACTGTTCAATTCTGCGGTTCATTTTATTTATTTTGTGCTGATAACGACGAATTTTGCGAAAGCGGTGAGCTACTAACACGCCTTTAATACGCCGATTCTTTAGACGACGATGGGGTGGAAAGCTGTTAATTTGTGGCTCATTATACCCATGCAAACGATCTTCACGCTTATTAGTGATATAGCCTATGACGCTGTCTATAATCATGATCAATAACGCTAGAGTGATCATACTATACATCCATAAAGATCCTCCTTCATCGAGACTTTGATTCAAGATAGTGATCGAAAATACGAATAACAGCATAGGTTCTATATAGCTTAGAGCACCAAATAGTGAGACTGGTAGTTTACGACTAGCAACCATCGTTAATGACATTGCCACAGCACTTACCACACCCAGCAGCGGTAACAAATACCATAGCTTACTAGTTTGTGCGGCCAAACTGATACCACCACTTGCATAAAGCATCACTAGCACTATTGGCGATAATAATGTCAAATCAGACAGTAGTCCTGTGATTGGCGGCACTGCCAGTTTGCGACGCATAAGATAATAAGGCGGGTAGCCCAAACACACAAACAAAGTCACCCAAGATACCGTTCCGTACTGGAATATATCATAGCCGATACCTAACGCTGCACATAGAGCGGCTACCCACTGCAATACGCTCATAGACTCATGATAAAAAAATCGTCCAACCACTATCATTACTAGCGGTAATAAGAAATAACCCAAAGTCACATCGAGACCAAAACCGTTCACTGGTCCCCACATAAACAGCCAAATTTGGCCACCTAAAATTGGCGTTGGTAATATAAACAATAGCCATTCTTTCGGTGTTTTTATAGTTTTTATATAATCAAAAACGTGCTGCCACTGCTTAGTGAGGCTTACCAATAACATTATGCTGGCCAACATTATTAGTACCCGCCATGATGCCACTTGGGTCCCAGATAAAGGCTGCATAAACAGTCCAAACACGAACATTATCGAAAACAAAAAGCTCGATGATACTGAGGCTAAGGTACCTTGCACCGTTTGATTGCTAGTCAACATAATAACGACCTCTAAAATAACTTATAAAACCATAAAAAATTAATAGCAATTTATATAAAAAACAAAAGCCCCCAACTTTTACGTCGGAGGCTTTTTACTACTATGTAATAGCCTTAGTAGTAAAATCATCTTAGTAAAAAACCCATTGATGGATCCTACTAATACTAATTTCACTCAACGGCTAGCTTATAACTGGATAAGCTAGCCGCTCTAATAGTTACTCGTCATTATCGACACTATCATCATCTGAAGTACTGTCATCTAAAGAATAGTCATTGGCAATGTCGATAGTCTCAGTTATATCAGAGTCATCGACATTACCAGCAGTAGCTGCATCTATATCTATTTGCTCTTTACCTTCTACCTCAAAGGTACCGTCTTCGCGCATAGCATCGATCAGCTCATTATCACCTTCTTCATGCTCAACTCGTGCCATCGCTACTAGCTTTTCATCTTTTGACAGACGAATTAGGGTGACACCTTGAGTATTACGACCAGAACTGGCCACATGCTCAACTGGCGTGCGCACTAGCGTACCTTTATCTGAGATTAGAATAATATCATCTTCAGGATCAACTTTAGTGGCCCGAACTAGCGCACCATTACGCTCACTAGTTTTGATAGCAATCACCCCACCACCACCACGATGCTGAGTGTTGAACTCTTCGATAAAGGTACGCTTACCATAACCTTTTTCACAAGCGATTAAGATTTCGCGTACATCATCTTCGATAACCACTAATGATCTGATAAATTCATCATCAGCCAGACGCATGCCACGTACTCCTTTTGCAGTACGACCCATAGCGCGAGCGTCATTCTCATCAAAACGAATGGCTTTACCACTAGAGGCAAACAGCATAACCTCTTGGTTACCATTAGTAATACGGGCACTAACTAACTTATCACCTTCCTCTAAACCAACAGCAATCAAGCCATTAGAGCGAATGTTTGCAAACTGCTTTAGCTCTACACGCTTAACAGTACCATTAGCGGTAGCAAAGAACACATAAGGTGGCTCCGCTGCATTACTATCTTCTAATGAGTCATCATTGCTATCAATATCACTATCTAATAGTGCCACTTGCTCTTTACTGGATAGCTCTTCTACTATTTTTGGAATAGGTAGTATAGTAGTGACAGATTCATCACCAACCAAACCTATAAGGTTCACTAGCGGGCGACCACGGGCACCACGGCTGGCAATCGGTACTTCAAAACCACGTAAACTAAAGACTCGACCAGTATCAGTAAAGCAAAGCACGGTTGCATGAGTAGAGGTAACGACTAAGTGATCAATAACATCATCTTCTTTCATCGCTGTTGCAGACTTGCCTTTACCACCACGTTTTTGGGCTACATAGTCATCAATTGGCTGCGTTTTGGCATAGCCAGTACGCGAAACAGTCATCACTACGGTTTGTTCAGGAATTAAATCTTCACGACTAAAATCAGTGCGTGAATCAACAATGTCGGTACGACGTTCATCACCGAAGTTGTCACGAATCTCAATCATCTCATTAGAGATAATAGTCATCAGCTTATCAAAGTCACCAAGAATAGACTCAAGATTGGCGATCTCACGTAATAAATCTTGATATTCTTCGGTTAGCTTGTCTTGTTCAAGACCTGTCAGACGATGCAATTGCATCTCTAAAATCGCATTGACCTGATCGAGTGACAAGCGATAGCTCTGCTTGGACGCGTCTTCATGCACAATCAAACCAAACGGTGCTTTAGGATCTTCACCTTCAATATAATCAGGACGTACTGACTGACTACCAGCAGCTTTTAGCATCGCCACGACGCTACCTGAACCCCAAGTGTTGTTCAGTAAGCTCTGACGAGCTTCACCGCGACTAGCAGAAGCTTTGATAGCGTCAATAATCTCATCAATATTGGCAAGAGCGACCGTCAAACCTTCAAGCAAATGACCACGGACGCGCGCTTTGTTTAGCTCATAAATAGTACGACGAGTGACCACTTCTTGACGATGACGAACAAAAGCAGCGATCAGCTGACGCAAGGTCAATAGCTTAGGCTGGCCATTATCTAGTGCCACCATATTGATACTGAAGCTAGACTCAAGCGGGGTTTGCAGAAACAAATTATTGACAATAACTTCTGCTGTTTCGCCACGACGCAAGTCAATAGCGATACGCATACCGTCTTTATCAGACTCATCACGTATCTCACTAATACCTTCGATCTTTTTGTCACGTACAAGCTCAGCGATACGCTCAATCAGCTTAGCTTTATTGGCTTGATAAGGTACTTCAGTGAACACAATGCGCTCACGATCTCGGTTAACACCAGTATCGGTCATAGGCTCGATATGATAGCGACCCCGTACGTGTAAACGGCCTTTACCAGTGCGATAAGCATCTTGAATACCACCCCGACCGTAGATAATACCGCCAGTAGGAAAGTCAGGACCCGAAATGTGGGTCATCAGCTCTTCACCTGATATTTGCGGATTGTGGGCATAAGCTAAGCAAGCATTGATCACTTCAGTCAAGTTATGCGGCGCCATATTAGTCGCCATACCAACAGCAATACCTGTCGCACCATTGACTAATAAGTTAGGCACTCGTGCAGGCAGTACGCTTGGCATACGCTCAGAACCATCGTAGTTATCTTCCCAATCGACCGTATCTTTATCTAAGTCAGCTAGCATCTGATGGGTGAGCTTAGTCATGCGCACTTCGGTATAACGCATAGCAGCTGGTGGATCATCATCAATCGAGCCAAAGTTACCTTGACCATCGACCATCGGATAGCGCAAGCTAAAGTCCTGTGCCATACGTACAATAGCGTCATAAACCGCACTATCGCCATGCGGATGGTACTTACCGATGACGTCGCCAACTACCCTTGCCGACTTCTTATAAGCTTTATTATAATCATTAGACAGCACATGCATCGCATACATTACTCGACGATGTACAGGCTTGAACCCATCGCGCACATCAGGTAGCGCGCGCGAGACGATCACGCTCATCGCATAGTCCAAATAGGACTGCTTTAACTCATCTACGATGGCAATAGGACTGATCGAGTCGCTCATATACACTCCTTCATTCATCCCCATTATTCAAAGTTTGCGCAATTGGCCTTTTATTATTAATAATTATCGATAATTGTAGTTAACGACAACAAAAACGATTAATAATAACGTTTACGATCACAAGCAACTATAGCAACATTAATGTGTAGCTATCATCACTAGATAGACCATAAAAAAGCACTGATAGAAGTGCAAAACAAGATAACAATGGAGATGCTGTTTTTGTTAAAAATAATATTAAATCAAAGAAGCTATTTTAGCACAAACTTGCCTATTTAGGGGCTTTACCTACTATTAAACTTAGTCATAAGCGTTGATTAATTTGCGTCATTTTCACGCCCTATCAGTGGTTTAAATTAAGCCTATGACTTGATTTTTTAGCTTGGCTTTTTTTAATGCTTTTGTAGGCTAATCTGTCAAAAATAATGGCTTTAAAGCAATTAGGGTCAATATGCCTAGAGTAGCTGCTTGGTCATTATCAATAATAACTAAGCTAATGTTGTTCAGTAACTAACTAATAGCGCCTATATAAACTGAGTCCCTACTAGATATAGCCGCTGTTATATTTAAAACTATTTGTTGGTTGTAGTTTACGATTTATACCGTAAGATGTTACGCAAGACTGAGGTACAATTGATTGGCAAAAGTCATGAGCAAAAGCTATTTTGGTTGCTGTTGCCTTATCGCTAGCCACTATCAGACTAGAACTAAACCTTTAGGCTGGTTAAGTTAGAGGAGTTAGGTCAGCTCTATTAATTATTATAGTGCTTTGAAAGCTCTAGCTTTTGCCTCATTATCTGCCAATATTTCACTGCTCTATATACTCACCTTTATACGGACAATCACTTATTATGGATATCGTTTTAGCTATTGTTTGGGTCTTGGCCATGGTGCTACATAGTTTCTCAAGCGACTATGCCTTGACCTTTCCCACTCATAACAATCGCAGCTTACCGCTGATTCGTTGGGGCTCCTTATTAGTAGCTATCGGCTTGTCTGCCTATCTGGCAAAAGTCTATCAAGCCAACTTACAAGGCTCAGGCATTTGGGTGTTTTTCATAGTAGTGTTTGTGATTATCGTTTTATCGAAAATAATATTCAGATGGGTACTTAAAAGACGGCGTTAACTTGCCTAATAGCTTGTATCAGCAGCGCCATAATGCCCTACCTAAAATGACAATATAGAAATAAAAACTCATGACTAATCCTAAACAGCAGACGCTAGCAGTAGTAGATAAAAGAGTTGATCGTAGCTTTGATGATGTCGCTGATCATTTTGAAAAAAAGGTTTATGGTGGCCTCAAAGGCGAAATTCGACTGGCGGTGTTGCGCCGTGATATTTTTGCTTACGTCGATAAGCTAAGCCACAATCTCGGTAGACCTTTACGTATTTTAGATGTAGGTGCAGGACTGGCGCAAATAGCTACAGAGCTCGCCGCTACAGGTCATAGTGTAGTTATCAATGACATCTCAGCCAACATGCTAATTAAAGCCAAAGCTAACTTTGAGCAGCTAAAGATGGCTCATGCTGATAAGGATGATTTTGGCGAGGTGAGCTGGTACGTTTGTCCTTATCAAGAGCTGACCGCAAAGCTAAGTGGCGAAAGCCTAGATCAATCAGTAGAAAAATTTGATCTAATACTCTGTCATGCGCTGCTCGAATGGTTGGCAGAACCAGTAGCTATTATGGACTTTTTTGATAGCCACCTCAGCCCTGAAGGCGCGCTGTCTTTATGCTTTTATAATCCTGCTAGTTTTGAATATCGCAATCTGATTATGGGCAATTTTAACTTACTAGATAGCTTGCTTAGTGCGGATGCCTATCAAGCTGATAACAAAAAAAGCCTGACTCCCAATTATCCAGTAGCCAAGCCGCAAGTAGAACAATGGTTACAGAGTCATCACTATCAGATCGTAGCAGAGAGCGGTTTAAGAGTATTTCATGATTATGCACCGCTTAAGCGTGGAGGTCATAATGATCCTGAAGCAGTTATTCGCATGGAGCTGCGCTACTCCAGTCAAGAGCCTTACAAACGCCTAGGGCGCTATTTACATATTTTGGCCACTCGTTAATTAAGTAATGCTGGCTTTACTGTTGGCTCAATATGGACTTAAACTTGGTACTATACTAAGCTTGAGGCTATTTTAGCAGTAGTGCAAGAGCGGTTAAAAAACATCATGACAGACTGTAGTCTGACCAAGTAGTAGCATTAATATTTTTTTCATTAAACACTACTATATGTTCAAGCATCGGCAGAATACCTATGCGCGTGCCTACCGCATGATTATGATGACTAGCGACTAAAGACAATACTATCTGCCCATCGTCTAATTGCAAACGATACAGATAGTTGGCTCCACGAAACACTCGCCCTACTACTAGCGCTGTCTGCTCACTGTCATCATCATGGATAATATCATCTGGACGCACTAGTACTTTAATCGGGGTGCCATTAGGATAATCGTACTCGCAATACTGCGATTGTCCTGAGGCATTATAGACCTCCATAGGTCGATAGATATCCCCTAACACAGTCTCGACATGACCTTCTTTTATGATGCCATCGATCATCGCTCCTTCGCCTACGAACTCAGCGACAAAAGGACTAACTGGCTCATGATAAAGCTCACTTGGCGTGGCCCATTGAACCAATTTTCCTTCGTTCATAACGCCCACTTTATCAGCCAAAGCAAAAGCCTCGTTTTGATCATGAGTCACTAGGATCGCCGTAGTATTAGTGCGTTTTAGAATATCACGTACACTCATAGCTAAGGATTCACGCAGTACGACATCCAAGTTTGAAAAAGGCTCATCGAGTAATAATAGTTTAGGTTTTGGTGCTAATGCCCGAGCTAAAGCTACCCGCTGCTGCTGACCACCAGATAGTTCTGCAGGTCGCTTATCTGCGTGTTCAGTGAGCTCAACCAGTTCTAACATTTCTAGAATTCTAGCTTTTTTGTCATTGGCGGACCATTTACTCAAACCAAAACCAATATTTTTAGCAACGCTTAAATGGCCGAATAATGCATAATCCTGAAAAACCATACCCATGCCGCGATTAGCTGGGGCCACTGCACATGAGCTACGTTCACTCTGGTCGGTTAGACGCTGATTATTCAGGCTTACCTTGCCTTGACGCGACTGCTCTAATCCTGCTATTGCTCGTAAAGCGGTCGTTTTACCACAACCACTATAGCCCAAGAAACAACCAATCTCACCTTGTTGCAGTGTTAACGACAGACCATTAACTACAATAACCTTCTCATAACCTACTACTAAATCCTGCACTTCAAGATAAGGACTGTCCACCGCCTGTATCTTAGCCATATCCATATCATTATAAGCCTGTTTAGCCTCATGATACTGCTTACCTTGTTGCGCAGATATCAAGGGCTGCTGTCTAGTATTAAATCGCCTCTTAACAGCAGGCTTGCTGGATGCAGGTTGGTCTATCGAATCATTAATTGAGTCAGTATACATAAACGTTACCCATAGGCTGTTGGTAAATAGAGCAATACATTTGCTGGGCTAATCTGGTTAATAGCTTAATTGGTGGCAGACAGTAAGCAATAACTGAATAAGGGGCAATAAATAATAGTAATAAAACAACTGCGAAGAAATAACTTTAACTGTTTTTATCGCTCTGGCGTAGCAGTATCCACACCGGAATAATACCAACCATAACGATCAATAAACTGGGTAATGCCGCTCGTCCCCACATACCCTCACTAGTCATCTCAAACACTCGTACTGCCAACGTATCCCAGCCTTGTCGACGGGTCATCAAAGTGATGGGCATCTCTTTCATTACTTCTACAAAACCCATTAGTAAGGCGGTAAGCACCCCAGGACTGAGCACCGGCAACACGACATGACGCCAACGTTGCAGTGGACTGTCACTCAGTAATTCAGCAGCAGCCTCCGTATTAACAGTTAAACGTTGTAACTGCCGATCTACTGGCTGAAAACTAACGGTCATAAAGCGCGTCGATAGCGCTAGGAGCATGACAATGACGCTGCCCGATATCACTTGCTCTGAGGTGATACCAAGCGCAATCAGCTGATTATCTAACCAAGCTATCGGAATAAATACCCCAACTGCCAATACAGTGCCCGGCACCACATAACCCAAAGTAGCTAAAGTGGTCATCAGCTTAGTGCCCTGATCTGGATACTGGCGTTTTGTCCAAGCAATAATAATAGCTAACACCGCTATAAACAAGGTAGTCATACTAGCAATAAGTAAGCTATTAGTCACAAAATCGATATAACGGGCATCAAAATCTTGCCGAAAATTTATCGCTGTCCAATAGACCAACTGCAAAAATGGAATCAAAAAAGCAAGTGAGAACACACAAGTACAAAGCAAGCTCATCCCTAATTTAGCACTTTTGCTAGTCTCAAAGCGGCGATTATTGCCTTGAGTGAGTGATTTACCACGTCGAGCCTGCCAGTATTGTTCAAACAATACTACAATAAATATCACGCCGATCAATAAAGCGGCTAATTGAGCAGCCGTAGTCAGACTAAAAAAACCAAACCATGCTTTGTAAATAGCAGTAGTAAAAGTATCAACATTAAATACTGATACCGCACCAAAGTCTGCTAAGGTTTCCATAGTAGCGAGTAGTAACCCACCAATAATCCAAGGCAGCGCTTGCGGTAGAGCCAAACGGAAAAATATCCGACTGCGACTTAATCCTAGCATCTGTCCAGCTTCAATCGCTCGCCTGCCTTGCGACAAAAAGGCTTGCCGTGCCAGCAGATATACGTAAGGATAAAAAGCTAGTGATAGTACTAAACCTGCACCCCAAATATTACGTACCGACGGAATAGCGGTAGTGATTCCTAAGTCGCGCAACCCAGTCTGTAACGGCCCGCTAAAGTCAACAATACCGATAGTTACGAAAGCAAGAACATAAGCAGGTATCGCTAACGGCATCATCAAAGCCCAAGCAAAAAACCGCTGTCCAGGGAAGCGGTACATGCTTGTAACCCAAGCCAGCGCAGTACCAAGACCACCAGAGATTACCGTCACCATCATTAACAAAATGGCAGTATTCTTTAGCACTTGTGGCAACACATACTCACGCATATGTATCCAGATATCAGAAACTGGCTGTGTCCAAGAAAATAAAACAACAATAATCGGCACTAGCATAAACAACGAAATCAGTCCTAAGACTGATTTCGATAGTATACGGCGGCTTAAGGTATGATCTTGGCTGACTGCTTGATCGTCACTCACAATATTATCTCGATTGGCAGGTGTTTTTGGGACAGTTATTATAAACTATCATCATATAATTAATGCCATCTCATACCTAAAAAACTTATTATTTATAACCGGCTTTATCCATCATTTGAATAGCTTTAGTCTGTAGTGAGCCGAATTTTTGTACATTAATACTATCTTGCTTGAACTCACCCCATGACTTAAGCAGCTCTGATTTATCAACACCTTCTTTTACTGGGAATTCTTTATCAGAGCTAGCATAGATACCTTGTGCCGCATCTGAAGACAACCATTCCATAAGCTTTAGCGCGCCACTTGGATTATCAGAGTTAGCAATGACTCCAGCTCCAGAGATATTGACATGAGTACCTGAAGTATCTTGGTTAGCCCAAAATATTTGTACTGGGAAATCAGGCTTTTCATCAAATAGACGACCGTAGTAATAACTGTTGGCAACGGCCACTTCACATTGACCAGCAGCAACCGCCTCAAGCATACTAGTATCATCACTAAACACATCAGTAGCTAAGTTAGCTACCCAGCCACGAATGACTTGTTCAGTTTTTTCTTCACCTAGATTCTCTATCATACTCGCCACTAGTGACTGGTTATAGACCGAGTTTGAAGTACGTAAACACAGCTTGCCTTTCCATTTCGGATCAGCCAAGTCAGCATACGTTGATAGCTGTGATGCCTCTACTTTGCTTGGGTCATAAAAGATAGTACGAGCGCGCAATGACAACCCAGTCCACAGCCCTTTTGGATCACGATATTTGGCTGGGACATTAGTCTCCAAAACACTTGACGTTACTGGCTGTAATAGCCCTTGTTCTGCCGCTTGCCATAAGTTACCAGCATCTACCGTCAATAGCATATCGGCTGGAGTATTCTTGCCTTCAGCTTGCAAACGTGCCATCAATGGGCCAGTTTTATCAGTGACTAGCTCAATCTTTACCCCACTCTCTTCAGTATATTTATCTAACAATGGTTTGATTAGCTGCTCGTTGCGTGACGAATAGATAGTCACTACTTCGCCATTACCTGCTGTCGCTGTGCCCTCAGTAGCCGTATCTACAACCGCAGTCTCGTCAGCTTTTGTACTTTCAGTTTGCTCAGGAGTTTCAGCTTTTTGACAACCAACTAACCCTAACATTAAGCTGAATATGGCAACCGATAAAGTCGCTTTGACAGGACGTGCAAAAGATAAGGGTGCAACGAGCGTATTCAACGACATAGATGTCTCCAAAGTGGGGCAAAAAATAATAAATGATTACTACGATAGCTGATTTGCTGTTAACTATCGAAGCCAAAGTTTGCTAATGAGAAAGTGTCAAAAAGCAAAAATAATATACTAATACAAATGAGATTAATTATCAATACATTTATTTGACCCAAAAAACACCCTTAATATGGACTATTTATCTACTGCTAAAAATGCTGTTATTGAGGCTATTTTATTTTTATATTCTTAGAATATGTTAATAACACTACGCTCAATATTGTAAGATTAACAGTGCAATAACCACTGCCCCATGATGACGTTAACCGCTGCTTCCGTTCGTAATATTCGTGGACCAATACTGACAGCTTGGCAACCTTGCTTCGCTAATAGCTCAATCTCGTAGTCAATCCAGCCCCCTTCAGCGCCAATACAAACCACTGTTGGCAACGCTTTATTTACTGTATTGGCAGACACTAAGGGTATTGAAGCTGCAAAACAGGCGGCTTGTTGCTGTTGCAAATAGGCCGCTAAACTCAGCTCGGTATAAGGGTGGGCGACGATAGCGCCAGCCGTTATTAAACTGGCTAACTCATCCTCTACAAAAGGCTTAAAGCGTTTTTTTATATTAATAGTTGGCGCTATAGTGTCAACCCCTTGCTGTAAACCTTCTAATACAAACTCATCCAACCTAGCAAGCATGGGACTTTGCCAGTAGCTTTTTTGCGTACGGTAACTATTGATAAGTATGATATGACCTACGCCAAGGGCGGTCATGTCCATGATTAAACGGCGTAATACTTTAGGTCGTGGCAACGCCAAAATAACTGTGACATCAAGCTTGGCAGGAGGTGCAATGTCTAATACTACGGCACTGAGCTGAATTTTATCCGCTGTTATACTATCGATAATCGCTGTGCCAAGATTAGCGCCTAGCTCACCAATTTTGAGCGTATCGCCTACTTGCGCGCCTAATACCTTATTGACATGCTCTATTTGGGACGCCGTATTGATATAAGCATAAGGATGAGAAAAGTTAGCGGCTGGTAATAAAATACAGTTCATAGTCAATCATATCTGGTTAGAAGAAGCTCTATTTAGAGCAGTCTGTGTTGAAAAAAATAAAGCCGTACAGGAGTTATAGTGGCATAGGCTAAGACTATCGCTCAGGCTCAACTAAGATAAATTCACAGCAAACTGCTCAACCACCTGTTCGATCATAGTCAACTGTTGGCTCAGTATTGACTGCTGGTCAGCGGTTAACTGCTCTCCTGCAGCGCCCGCCAGCTTAGCTGACTGTGGGTGACTAAGCCAAAACTGTAATTGCTTATAAATAAGCACCATAAGATCGGTATCCTCAGTGCTTTGTAAGCTAGCTGCGGGATGATCTGGCGAGGGCTGGTTATGAATGACTGGTTCTTCACTATTAGACACTTTTTTATAAAAACCGTTATTGGGTTGGTACAGCGCCCCGACGCTCGCCAGCTGATCAACAACGCTTTGACAAGACTGCGTATATTGGCCAATCAGCACAGGGGTGGCTACACTGGCAGGCTCTACTGGGTTGTGCCCACCAATATCGACCAATGAGCCACCCACTAAAGCCACATCGGCTAGTGCATACCATTGCATCAGCTCCCCCATGCTATCAGCTAGATAGACTTGCGTCTGCGCTGTAATAGTCTCATCAGCACTGCGCCGCGCCATCTGTAGCTCTGATTTTTTTATAATAGTAGCCACTTCATCAAAGCGCTCTGGGTGTCTAGGTACAATTATCAATAAGCTATGGGTCATAGCAGGATCAGATAGCAGTTGCTTATGCAAGGCGATAGCAGCTCTCTCCTCACCGCTATGAGTACTAGCTGCTAGCCAAATCGGACGCTCTTTCTTAGCTAACAAAGCTTGGAGCTCATCAGTTAGCCCATTAGTTAGCTTTGCTTTTGGCTGAGGGTTTAATGATGCCGGTAGCGAATGTTGCTCAGTACTGCTGACAAGCTTTGGGGTGTTAATCAGCCACTTAAGCGAGCCAGTAACGCGAATTTGCGAGCTATCAGCACCTAGCTTATGAAAGCGCTGGGCTGACTCTTCATCTTGCGCGATAATTAAAGTTAGGTTGCGCATCATACTGGCACTAACCGCACCAATCTTCTGATAACGCTGAAAGGAAGCCGCAGACAGTCGACCATTAACTAAGATACTAGGAATAGTATGCTCAGAGAGCTTAGTTAAAATATTTGCCCACAGCTCGGTCTCTACAAATAGCGCTGCTGCTGGCTGCACATGCGCTAAGAAAGTTTCTATCACCGCCGGGCTGTCCACCGGCACGTAACTATGAGCTAAAGTCCCTTGCGCTATTTCATCAGCAAAAAGACTGGCACCACGAGCAAAGCCAGTTTGGGTAGTGTTAGTCAGCCAAATTTTATAGCCTTTTGCCAGTAGCGCATCTAATAGCGGCGCAACCGTGTTGGTTTCGCCCAAAGATACCGCATGACACCAGATAAGGCGCTGACTAGCACTAGCTTGCGGACGTGATGGATAGTGCTTACCAAAACGCTGGGCAACCTCTTGCTGATAGTTGTCACGCTGATGCGAGCGTTTCCATACTTGCAGGCGATATAAAGGCTTTAATACACCGATAGCCATTCGATAATACCAAGGTGGTTGGCTGGGACTACGCTTGCTCAAAGACAATTGCTTGGATGAGTCACTGGTCAAAGGTGCTGACTGAGCTGTAACGCCGAATCGCTTAGCATCAGCTGCTAGTTTTACAGGTGGTATATCAGAAGATGGCATGTACAAGCCTAAATTAATAAGAGAAAGTCAGTAAGATCATCATAGACAACAATCGAAGAAAAATAGTTATAAGTAAACCATTATAGATAAAAAAGTCACAGAGCAATAATTATAGAAATAATCGTAGAAGTACTTATAAGCACTGCGGTATATATTGCCATTGCTTAGCCAATACTCGACCAGCATAAAAGGCCAATGCTAGGTAGGGTTACCTTACCCTAAAATATCCAGCGCTACAATAACGGACTAAATAGCCGCACTAGATTATCGAATAAGCGCTGATAACCCTGACGTTGCTCCCATTCCTCTAAGCTCAAAAGCCGACAGTTCTGTAAATAAGAATATTGACAATCGGCTATCTGCGCCACCATTTCTGCACTATAAATAGCCAAACTGACTTCCATGTTTAAGTAAAAACTACGCATATCAATATTGACAGTGCCAAATAAGCAGTAATCATCATCTATTACTACCATTTTTGCATGCAGTAAACCGCCTTTAAACAAAGCAATCTTTACCCCTGCCTCTAACAGCTCTTGATAATAAGATTGCGAAGCGTGCTGTACTAAAAATGAATCCACCTTTTCAGGGATAATGATGATGACCTCTAAACCGCGCTTAGCTGCTGTTATTAGTGCACCCGATAAAGCTTCATCAGGCACGAAATAAGGGGTAGTGATTTGAATGCGTTTATTGGCACGGTGAATAATAGTCACTAAAGTGCTATAAATCACATGAGCAGTCACTTGCGGAGCCGAAGGAATTAGTTGTGCGGTGACGTTTTTGACTACTGGCATCTGCGCAATCGCAATAGAAGTCGTGCCTTTTAACGGTTGCAAGCCCAGAATATCTGCATGATAGTCAAGCTGGTCATTGGGCTGCTTGGTCACTTGACTACGTCTGTCAATATCATTAATGGTCGGCGGTAGCACATAAAGCTTACGAGTATAAGTATTCATCCGGTGATGCAGGGCGGCCAAATTATCTTTATTCTCTGCACCAATATCGGTAATCACCACTTTGGCCATCGCTGTTGCAATACTAATCGGCTGATGACTGACAATACGAATCATCACATCAATCCACTGCCCAACGTTCTTATCTTGTTTAAAAAACTTAGGATCAATCAGATTAAAACTACCGGTATAGCCAATATTCTCATCGATAACTACTATTTTGCGGTGATTGCGCAAATCAGAGCGCTTAAATAAAGTTTTGAATAGCCCCACTGGTAATGATTGATGGACTAACACCCCTGCTCGCTCTAGCGCTTTATGCTCAGAGCTATTAAAAAAGCTAAAGCTACCAACGCTGTCTACTAAGATATGACACTCTACCCCGCGCTGCGCCGCCGCCTCTATAGCTTTTAACACATCGAGAACTTGACCTTTAGGATAGATAATATAAAACTCTATCAGAATACTGCGCTTAGCCTCATTAATATCAGCAATTATGCGCTCAAAAATCGTTTTCGGAGAAGTTAGCAGTTGCATTTGATGATCGGGATATACCCCAAACCCAGTCCAGCGTGTGCCAATACGACTAACACCACGGTAATTATCTGGCAAGAGACTTTGGCCCTGATCGAGTACCAAACGTTCACGTGCTGCCATATTATTAGTCATTATTTGCGCTTGCTGCATACGCTGACGATAGCGGCGACCAATCATCGGCTCCCCAAGCAGTAAATAAGAGAGTAAGCCTACCGCCGGTAAAGTGTATAGCATGGCAATCCAAGCGATTGCCACCCCAATATTGCGTTGTACTGAGACAATACGTAGGGTCATGACCACCATGACAATGATATGCAATATTAGACCTAGCCCGGCGAAGTCGATCCAAGACCAAGGGTCAAGCTGTTGCTGGGTAACGATAGGATTTATGTCAGTCTCCGTGAGCTTGCAATAGCCATTAAAGTAAATTGAGAGTCCTACTTTAATTAGTAGAAATATGGGGGGACTTTAAATACCGATAGTTTAAACACTCATAATTTAAACACTTATAGTTTAAACGCTTATAGTATAGTAGCTTTGGTGGCAGGTACAATAGCCAAGTCTAAGGGCGAATTAATAGCTTAATTTACAACAGCTTAAGGGATTAAAATAAATATCTTCAAAATTAGATGAAATACTGTTTGACAGGGCAATGTATTTCTATATAATACACACCCACAGCAAGGGGCTTTAATTAGTTATTAGCTGTTGGAGGTTTTGAGAGGTTAGAGGGTGACAACTTTAGCTGTTAAAACTTCTAAGAGATCCTTATTACAGGATTTCGAATAGAGTGGAAAAAGCAGTAATGTTTTGGAAATTCTAGAAAATCCTATTTAAAGGATTTTCTCTTGCAGTAGAAGTTATACCTTATTTTAGGTATTAGACTTTTGAAAATCCAATTTAAAGGATTTTCCTTGCGAACCTAAAATTGCGATGCAATTTTTTAACGGTTCTCAGGGTGATTAGCTCAGTTGGTAGAGCGTCTGCCTTACACGCAGAATGTCGGCGGTTCGAATCCGTCATCACCCACCACTATTTAGTATAGTGTTACTCTTAAGTAGTACACTGAGTGGTTAAATAAACTAAAACGACCTTAGCAGCGGTAGTTCAGTTGGTTAGAATACCGGCCTGTCACGCCGGGGGTCGCGGGTTCGAGTCCCGTCCGCTGCGCCATATTTAAAACTTAGTTAACTTTTTAAGTTTAAGCAAAGTTTCAACCTCAAGCATTAGATTGTTTGAGGTTTTTTTGTGTTTGCAATTTAGGGTAAGCACGGTATTGCTTTGCACTACTAACCTTAAACGTTATAAAAGCTGAGCTTTCACTACCACAGTACCCAACTGAGTTTAGCAACTAAAGTAAGTAGTGATATAATGACCTGATAATCGATATTTTATAAAAGGTTTACATCATGGCTCGTATGGCTAGCGCATTACATATTTTAGTCAAAGACAAAGAACTGGCTGACGACATTATTGCCAAGCTTAAAAAAGGCGCCCAGTTTGATGTGTTGGCTAAAAAACACTCAACCTGCCCCTCCGCTAAAAAAGGCGGCAGCTTAGGTGAGTTTAAACAAGGCCAAATGGTACAGCCATTTGATAAGGTCTGCTTCAGCGGCAAACTTTTCACCCCGCATTTAGTAAAAACCAAATTTGGCTGGCACGTGGTTAAAGTGCTTTACAGAACCTAATGGTTAAAGCCCTCATTGAATAGACCCTTTGTTAGCTTTATTATCAGAACCTTATAGGTTTATTAAAGCTTTATAGACTTTTATAGACCTTAAAGCTAATTTGCAGAATTTAGTGGTCTAGCCTTTTGACTTTAAGAAAACTTTGCCTCAAGTATTCATTTACTTGAGGTTTTTTTTATGCAGGTTTGATTTTGTCTCAACCCTGCTATTTATAAGGTTATTGCTAGTGCTTCTCTAGTGACTGATGGCAGTTTTGGCTAAACTTTAAGCGTGTTTTAGTATTTAGCACTACTTTACTATCAGTCGTATATTGCGGCTTACAAAAGCATCAATACTAAAAATTTAGTCGCCAAGGCTACTAGCGCTCAAGCTGACTGTGATGTGCTCTGTAGCTCTCTAGCCCGACTAACACTATGATCATCGCTAAAAATAGCAAGCTGATGCTAGTTACACCCAATCCTAAGCCACCATTTTTGACAGGTTGAGACAACCAATCTCCCAAAGCGGCGCCTAAAGGCCGAGTTAAGATATAAGCTAACCAAAAGCATAAGACGCTATTGAGTTTTAAGGCGTAAAAGGCAATAGCTATTAGGGCAATGGCCGCAGCAAAAATTAGGGTAGAAGTCTGATAACCCAGTTGCAACCCTTCAGCAAACCAGTCTCCCGCTGCCGTTCCTAAAGCAAAGGTCGCCAATATAGCCACCCAATAGTACCATTCACGCGCTAGACTATCGATATGATGAATCGATAAGGTCCTTTCACGGGCGTACCAAAGTGCGAATACCGTAGCTAATATAATACTAAATCCAATCGTAGAAACCGCTAATGGGATGCCCATATTATCTGTCATGTTATCGGTGATTAAAGTGCCTAAAATGCTAACAAACACTACAGTAAGCCAGTACTTCCAAGGAATATAGCGAGCGGCTCTGAGTTGGACTCTCAGCGCTATAAGGAACATCACAGCCATGATCAATGAAGTAAGGGGCAAGCCAAGCTTATAGTTAAAATTTAGACAATCAGCCGCGGTCTCCCCAACTGTCGTCGACATCATCTTGATCAGCCAAAATATAAAGGTAATCTGCGGTACTTTATTCCACATACTATGGGCACAAGAGCCAATGGGGACAGGCGTATGAGATGAAACTAAAGATTGAGTGTTCACAAAACCTCCTTAATAGCGATCATTGACAGTCAGCACCCCAGAATCAGGTATGCTCTAACTGTTAGAATAATCCTTCATAAATTAAGAAGTCGTTAAGGTGCACTAGCAGTTTACAAATAATACTTTAATTTTTACCTATGGCCGTTTCTTTACCGCTAGCACCTCTACTGTAGCTGCACAAGCTTCAAGCACTAAAGGTCAGTTCTCTACTATCCAACGTGAAGATGGCAAATACCAGTGGGCGATAAATGGTAAGCCTTTGTACTTCTATGCTCTTTGTACTTCTATGCTAACGATACTAAACCTGGCGACAAAAAAGGTGACGGCAAATTTGGAACTTGGGACGTTATTAGTACTAAATAAGCACTAACAAGTTTAGGCTGGTCAAAACCTAAGCACTAGTTGCTTGGGTTTTTTTATAGCAGATAGCTTTCACAAAAGTAAGGTTTTAAATGAAGGATAAATAAAATGAAAGGGCCTCTGGGCTTCTAATAATAGTAAAACTCTGTACAAATGACCTTAACTTTGCATTAAAAGTATTATAAGTATGATTAAATATTTTGGATACTATAGAATTAGCCTAACAGCATACGAAGTATAACGGTTAGCAGTTAGCAAAATTGAAGTATGGGGTGCTCTGATAAATGTATTATGGTTGAATAAACGGCTTATCTTTGCAACAGCTATAGAGACTTGTACAAAAATCTTTGCTTAATGAGCACTCAAGGTCAGAATAGAGCCACCTATTAACTCGTAAAACAGAATAATTTAGACGGACAAACAAACTATTAACAGCTAAGTTACTATGACATACCATAGATTAGGCCATAAGGAACACAAAAAGCCGTGCTGTTTTTGATAGGTTTAAAGCAATGTAAAACGTTAGAAAAATCAGGATTTTTTCTTTTATAAATTCTATCCATTTCAGCTTGTTTTAGGCGCTTTAGAGTACGTGAGTCCAGCTTTATTACTTCTGCTGGCTTATCATTAAGAGTTATGGTTTCTTCAAGATCAAACATCTCTCCATTATCACCAAATCTAAAAGTGGCGTTATTAACAGTGGAGAAATCTTCATGAGAATCGGTTAGAAAATCAAGCTGCTGAACCGAATAAACTAGGCTGGCACCTACAGCACCCGCAAAGCTACAAGAGGTTTGTTTGAGTAATTTTTTATTGATTAACGATACTGTGCTGCAAGTGGTATCGCCAGCAACTTCACCGACCATAGCCATTGCACTAATAGGCCCTAACATCATAGGCAAAATAATAAGCCATTTCTTAATAGACATTGGAGCAGCTCCCTATTGGTTTTGAAACTATCAAATATGAGTTAGAATTATTTGCCAACCACTTCTTCAATGTACAACTGGCCTTCAATAGCATGACGAGGATAGAAGTAAGATAAACTTTGCTAATCCAAATAATCTGACCTTAGAATATGAACATTTTAACGCTATTAAACGATATTTTATTGTAATGAGGATACTTCCTGACCTACTTAACATCTTCTTAACAAGGTACTTGTTACCTTAGCAAATGAAACCCTCTCCTATTCTATTGAGAAGTCTCTGAATGTCAAAACAACCTATAAATAATCCAAGTATGCCACAAGATAATGCTACAAACCTTAGTAAAACGGCTACTGTAGCTAGTATTAAAAGCCGACTCTATAAGCGTCAAATCCATTTGGCCTACCTGATTATAGCAGTCACCTTGTATTTAGTAGCTAGCGCCAATATTGGTTTCTTTGAGCACGTATTGGCTATTTATCCGTTTGCTGAAAACATTGGTTTTATAGTTTCTCTTACTGGTCTATTGTTTGGGTTAATGTGGTTGCTGTTTCAGCTACTATGCTATCGTCCTACGGCAAAAATAGTGCTCATATTCATGGTGTTAACTGCAGCAGTATGTGGTTATTTTACTGATAACTATGGGACAGTATTTGGTCCTGATATGTTGACCAACAGCTTGCAGACCGATCAAGCAGAAGCTATGGGATTGATGGCACCGAGCTTTGTTATCAGGCTGTTGTTACTAGGTATATTGCCAGCTTTTATTATTAGCAAGGTTCGACTAAAGCGTCACGTTATCGGTCAAGCAATACTACAGAAGACGGCAACTTTGATAGCAGCTATTGCTCTAATTGCGGTGTGCCTGCTGCCTTTTGGTGATCAATACGCCACCTTTTTTCGTCAGCATAAATTAGTACGTAGTTATACTAATCCGATCACCCCTGTTTATTCAGTGATCAAATTAGGTATCGACTATGTCGATGAGTTACGCCGCCCTGACACGATGATACTGCATGCTACTGATGCCAAACGTAGTACAGCGGTCGGTGGTGCAGCCAAACCTAAATTGATGGTGTTCGTGGTCGGTGAAACGGTTCGTGCTGATCACGTTGGTCTCAATGGCTATCAGCGCGATACTATGCCCTTACTTGCCAGCCAGCCAGACATTTATAGCTTTAAAGACGCAGCTTCTTGCGGCACTTCCACTGCTTATTCAGTGCCTTGTATGTTTAGCTATGCTAATCGTGAAGACTACGACCCTGATACTGCTGATTATAACGAAAACGTCTTAGACACGCTTAGTAAGCAAGGCGTCAATGTAATTTGGCGTGACAATAACTCCAGCTCCAAAGGGGTAGCAGATCGAGTTACTTTTGAGGACTACAAAACCGCTGAAAAAAACCCTAATTGTGATATTGAGTGTCGTGATATCGGTATGCTCGATGGTTTCGACAAACTAGTTAAATCAGCAGCTAAACCTCAAGATACCCTTATTCTGCTGCATCAAATGGGCAATCATGGGCCTTCTTATTACCAACGTTATCCCAAACAGTTTGAATACTATAAACCTGTATGTATGACTAACGAGCTGTCTAAATGTGATGATCAGTCCGTTATTAACGGTTACGACAATGCTATTCGTTATACTGATTATTTCTTAAATTCTATTATTGATACTCTAAAGCCTTATCAGCAAGACTATCAAGTAGTGATGGTATATATTAGTGATCATGGGGAGAGTTTGGGGGAGAATAATATCTATTTACATGGCATGCCCTACAATATTGCACCAGAGGCACAAAAGAAAGTACCCGTGATTGTCTGGTCTCCTAAAAACAATAGTATCGATGCTAGCCGCTTAGCTAATATGACTAGCCAGCCAGTATCACATGATTTTATTACTCCAACTTTGCTTAACTTTTTTGGGATTACTACTAAAGAAGTTGATTCGCAGCCAACCTTTTTTAACTCTATTAATTAACTGCTAGTTTTGTTTTGGTTAAGCTTTGTCGAGTCGACGTACTGCTAGAGACTAGTTATTAATCGCATCCTAGTCGTTGATAGATAGCCATTATTAATACTAATGGCTAGTTATTGAGAGTTACTGATAGTTACTGATACTTGTTAACACTTATTAATAGAAAGCTCATGGATAACACGCTGATGCATAAAATACTTATCATTGAAGATAATCCCGATATCGTGGCAAATATCTATGCTTTTTTTGAGCCAAAAGGTTTTGAGCTCGACAATGCTCATAACGGACTGAGCGGATTGGCGCTAGCCGCAAATAATCGTTATGACGTCATCTTGCTGGACGTGATGCTGCCTGGTATGGATGGTACTAAACTGTGCAAAAAGCTCAGAGAAGAGCACCATAACAAGACCCCAGTATTAATGCTGACCGCGCGCGATACTATCTTAGATAAAGTGGCAGGGTTCGATAGTGGAGCTGATGATTATCTAGTCAAACCTTTCTCGCTGGTTGAATTGGAAGCCCGTATCAAAGCCTTAATACGTCGCCATCAAGACGAGCATTTTGGTCATAGTATAGAAGTAGGCAAGCTGTCTCTTAATGCTGCTGAACACAGTCTTAAACGCGAAGGTCAATTGCTAAAACTAACCCCAACAGGGTTTAAGATTATGCATACACTAATGAGTGCTGCGCCGCGAGTGGTCAGCAAGGCCGAGCTTGAAGAGAAGGTATGGGGAGAAGACACGCCGAATAGTGATGCTTTGCGTACCCATTTACACAGTGTACGCGCGCAAGTCGATAAGCCGTTTACCGTACCAGTGATAGTAACCATAGCTGGTATTGGCTATCAGATCATTGATCCTGATCATTCTTAGACCTCCATAAGTAGCAGCTATCAGCTATCGGCAGCTACTTCCGGTAGCGTCTCGCTAGCTGCTTTAAACCCTCTATAGTGTTTTGAGCTTTTAACTTTTAGCCTTTAAATAAGTCACTGCTATGTTTAACTTAGACTCTATTACTAATAAATTTCGACTATCCTACTTAGTGTTTACGGTTTTTCTGTGTGCGACTTTTATCAGTATTTTCTTGTATGCTGAGACTCGAATGGAGCAGGAGCTAGTAAAAGCGCGTCTCTTGCAACAGTTGCAGCTCAGTCAAGAGCAGCATGGCGAACAGAGCATTTATAAAGCCGACCCAGGCATCACAATCTATCAATACCTCGCTGCGCCAGAATCGTTACGAAATTTAGCGACCGACACTGTGCAAGAGATAAAAGTAACCGTCGATAATCAAGAGCGTGCCTCCGAGACTAACCTACATTTTTTTACCTATCGACAAAACCAACATGCTTATATTTTGACTTATTTAGAAGACAAAGAAATGGTGATGGAAAACTATCCTGTTTTGGCAATTTTTGAGCACTTAGAAGATATATTTGCCGATGCGTTGAGAGTTGCCGTTATTTTGAGTTTGCTTATTGCGGTGATATTCTCGCATTTATCTGCTAAGCAAATTACTAAGCCACTATTAGATCTGAAGCGGGCAGTAGAAACTGAACATCAAAACTTAACGGAATTGACTCACCTACCCTCAGAAGTTGGTGTATTGGCAAGGGCAATTGATGAGCAGAATAATAAGCTGGCCGAGTATTTAAAACGTGAGCAGCTATTCACCGGCGATGTCAGCCACGAGCTACGCACACCATTAACGATTATCTTAGGCGCCTCAGAAGTGCTGGCATCGCAGTTGGCTGAAGATAGCTATTTGAGTGAATTTACCAATCGTATCAGTAATACTGCCAAAGAAACCTCTGAGATTATCAGTGCCTTATTATTGTTGTCTCGTAATCCTGAACAACTAGATGCGCCACCAACTTCTATTAATAGCATCGCCAATAGCGAAGTGACCCGCCTACAATATTTACTCAAGTATAAAGCTGTGACTTGTACAGTAGTTACAGACCAAGACTACATAGCCGAAGTACGGCCTGAGCTGCTAAAAATGGCTTTAGGCAATCTAATAAAAAATGCCTTTCAATACACGGATGAGGGGGAAGTTATAGTGACTATCGATAATAAAAAAATCACTGTGACTGATACTGGTCTAGGTATTCCTGAGAGTATGATGCCGCTGCTATACAAAAGATTTAAACGCTTAGATCATAATAGTAAGCAACCTGCTGAAGGCTCGCTGGTCGAGGAGCATACTAGTAGCAACGTAGAAGGTACCGGTTTGGGACTGAGTATCGTGCAACGTATCATGACTCATATGGGCTGGCAGCTAAGCCATCAAGACCATAAAACTGGCGGCAGTACCTTTATTATTTATTATAAATAACCGCTATCAATTAACTCTTTTACAACGCTGGTGGTTTCAGAAAAACAACTGCTTTACCAAAACTCCTGCTCTTAAAAAATGACTGCTTTTCAAACTGATTGCTTTTCAAACTGGCTGTCAAATCTGCTTGCTCAGTGACTAGCACTCCCAGTCACTGATATCGCTAGCTTGACTCTACCCCTGTGAATTCCGCCCTAATTGCTGGTTGTAGACGAGCATCCCAAGGTCTTAACGCTTTCTTAATATTCACTGTCTTATACTCAGCTCCACTGATTATTAATGATAGTGAAGCCCTTAATATGAGCAAAGATAATCCTATATCTACCCCTGTCAATGTCCAACAGATCAACTGCGACCCGCTAGCTTCAGCAACCGCTATGCCGTTACTCGCAGCCGACAGCTTTGCTAGTCAGGCTAAAGGTAAAACTGGTGTCTCTCGTATTATTAAAGCTGCGGGCTATTCTATTGACGGCTTGCAAGCGGCTTATAAATTTGAGGCGGCTTTTAGGCAAGTGCTTTGGCTCAACGTACTATTGTTTATTGCCCTTATATTCCTGCCTTTGGCTATCCCTACAAAAATGCTGCTGTTAATAAGCTGTTTTTTATCTTTGATCGTTGAGCTATTCAATACAGGTATTGAAGCCTGCGTTGACCATACTTCGACAGAGCAACATCCATTGGCCAAGATAGCCAAGGATGTCGGCTCTGCTGCGCAATTTCTAGCCTTGCTACTAATGTTTGTCTTATGGATGCTGGCCTTATCAAGCCTACTCTATTGAGCAATAGTTAAGCATATCGCAAAGGATCAAAGACTGTCGAAAGCTGGCGCAACTAAATGACTGTAATACGAGATATCAATGACCTTAAAAGTTAATTCAACTGACTGGCTTTGGCTCAAACTATTGGGCTTAACTATAATCGCAACTTTAACCTTAGAACACAGCCAATTAGATATTAATATCAGTCAGCTTTTTTATTCTAATGGACACTGGTTGCTGGCAAAAGGCCAACAGCCTTATCGATTTATCTTCTACGACTTTCCTAAAGCGTCACTCATACTGTTCGGGGTCTACTTACTCCTAAGCTTACTCTATAGTTATTGGCGAAACCGACGTCCTTCTGCTTATGCTGATCCTAATAATGCTAGATCATTGCCTAGCAAAATATTTACGTGGTTACCCCGCCGTGAAATCAGTTATTTACTGCTTGTCATCATCTTAGTCCCTAGCATTATTGGCACTCTCAAAGGCGTCACTCATGTCAGCTGTCCCAACAATCTAACTCTATTCAATGGCGACTTAGCTTATCTAAATATTTGGCAAAACATCCTCGCTAAAACGCCAGCAAAGTGCTTTCCAGCCGCTCATGCCAGCGCCGGATTTGCCTTATATGGCTTGGCATACTTACCTAGCTTGCAGCGCTATCGAAGCAGAATTCTTATCACCGTCACTATTTTAGGCTGGAGTATGGGCTTATATAAAATGAGCATTGGTGATCACTTTTTTAGTCATACCTTAGTATCGATGCTGCTGTCATGGACTTTAACTTGTGCATTAGCTGTTGGATTTTTTAAAACCAGCTTTAACCAGTTGGTTAACATGACTAATAGCCAGCTTACAAAGTCACAAGCAAAACGATAAAAATATTATAAAATACAGCTACTAAACCCTTGAAAAATAGTATATAAAATGGTTATAAGAACGATTTTTATCCTCAATAAATAATAAAGCCTACCTTCAGCAATAAAGTACTTAGTGTATAAAAAATTAATAATGGAATATAGCTATGGTAGGACTATTGGGTAAGCGATTAGCGATGCTGGTAGTGATGCTAACTAGTTTTAGCAATAGTCATGCTGCCAACTATGTCATTGACTCTAATCAAACTAACGTACGCTTCGCTATTGATAATCTCAAAACTTCTGTCACTACTGGCGGCTTTTATAACGTTAAGGGTCAGCTGCAATACGATGCACTATTAAGAACCGGCAGTGTCGCCCTTATTATTCCTATAAAGTCTTTAGATACTGGTAATAAAGCTTTTAATCTAAAGCTCACTAGTGCAGATTTTTTTGATACGCAACGCTTTCCCTCTGCTACTTTTACCTCAACCCACTGGCACTTTAACGATAATAAACTAGGTACACAGGTTACCCAAATTGATGGCAACCTTACCTTGCATGGTGAGACTCATCCTATCAGTCTAAAAGCCACTAAGTTCAACTGTGCTTTGAGCACTACCATTAACAAGGATGTCTGTGCGGGTGGTTTTACCGCCACTATTGACCGCACCAAATGGAATATTAAGAAATACACTTTATTTGGTATTACTAAAGACCTCACTTTAAACATTCAAGTCAAAGCCATCAGGCAATAGCTTTATGACAGTAACCACATCAACATCGTAGTACTAGCCAGTTTTATAAGGATATTATGACTGCACTTTCTGCACTCTTGTCAGCAATGCTACTTAGTATAGTATCCAGTGCTGCGCTGGCTGATAGCGCAAGCTCTGTTAGCTCCAGCCTTTATAATACGAGTTTGCTCAATACTAGCCCAGCTATTAGCCTACCTAGTGTCAGTCCAGCTAATAGCGATTTGGCAAATCGTGGTGCTTATGTAGCGCGCACTGCTGATTGCATGGCTTGTCATCGCGAAGACTATAGTGGCGGCGTAGCGATCGAAACGCCTATTGGCAATATTTATTCAACCAATATTAGCCCTTCTAAGCTCTATGGCATCGGCAACTATACTGAAGCAGATCTAAAAAAAGCGCTACAAAAAGGCCGTGCGCCTAACCATCAGCTTTATCCAGCTATGCCCTATCCGTCCTATCATGGTATGAACGACGAAGATATCAAGGCGCTATTCGCTTATTTCCAAACCGTACCGCCCGTAGAAGCCGCCCCTGAAAAAACCACTCATCTACCGTTTCCGCTAAATATCCGCACTTTGATGCTGGCATGGAATCTGATCAACGTGCCCTCTACTGACAATCGCTCAGGGCTGACCGCAACCCAGCAACATGGAGAATATCTCGTTAATAATGCTGAGCACTGTGGTACTTGTCATACGCCGCGCAATCTTACTCAAGGTTTAAATAAGAAAAAATACCTATCTGGTGCGCCATTAGGTAAGTGGTACGCACCCAATATTACTCCTGATAACGACAGTGGCATCGGGCGCTGGAGCGAGCAAGATATCGTCACTTATCTCCGTACTGGCATGTTGGATAAACGCGCTTATGCGGGTGGACCAATGGCCGAAGCAGTGGCCCATAGCACTCGTTATCTAACCGATGAAGATTTGGCTGCGATGGCCGCTTACCTAAAAGTCGTTCCTGCTATCCAAACCGACGACGACTTGCTACCTGTGAACTTCGCACGTTTGCCAAGTCCCATAAGCCGCTCTATTGGTTATGACTTAATACAACAACAAGACTATTTGGCTCAAACTTTAGCCAACACTAAAGCAAAAATTAATACCGCTAATAGTGCTACTGATAGTCCTACTGATAGCAGCTCGCCCAAGTCACTATATCTTGCCGCTTGTGCCAGTTGTCATGGCGTCGATGGCTACGCCCAACCCGACGCCCGTTACGCTTCTATCGTCGGTCTTAGTAGCCTTCGCCGAGCCAAACCTGATGCTTTGATTAACGTCATCGCTTATGGCGCTAAAGGGGCGCTAAATACCGCTCCAAAAATGCCCGGCTTCGCTAAAGAATTAACTCATGCGCAGATTGCTGATATCACCAATTACGTGCGAGTGAACATAGGTGGTCTGCAAAGCAGTAAGGTTACTGCTGATGAGGTAAAAAAAGTAATGAAATAAGTCAGTATTTGCAGTCATGGACGAATGCTCTATAACAAGGATAAACAATGAACCACCTATTTCAAGCGCCCACACGGCGGCAATTGCTAGCGATGATCGGTAAAACGGCTGGGGCAACCGCTATGTATCAGGCGATGACTACGCTAGGGTTTGCTGCTGAGTCTAGTTTTAAAACCCAGATCGAGCTAAAAGGCGCGCCTGCTGGTGCTAGTATCGTCATACTTGGCGCTGGTTTGGCTGGCCTTACCGCTGCTTATGAGCTACGTAAAGCGGGCTATAAAGTAACTGTGCTTGAGTTCCAAAATCGTGGTGGTGGCCGCAGTTGGACGCTCAATAGCGGTGATAAATATACTGAGTTAGGCGGTAGCGAGGTTAGTTGCGACTTTAAAAAGGGCAACTACTTCAATGGCGGACCTTGGCGCCTACCCGTTCACCATTACGCAGTATTTCACTATTGCAAAAAGTTTGGCGTTGCACTACAGCCGTTTATTCAAACTAACGATCGTGCCTACTTACACCGTACCAATCATTTCAATGGCGCACCGCAGCGTCTGGGCGAAGTACAAAGCGATATCCGTGGTTATGTCTCAGAGCTACTATCTAAAGCGGTGAATGTCGGTAGCCTTGATAATGCTGTCAATAAAGAGGATAAAGAAAAGCTGTTAGAAGGTCTAAAAGGTTGGGGGGTTCTGGATAATAATTACCGTTATGTCAAGAGCCACGAAACTAGCAAGCACCGTGGCTATAGTGTCTATCCGGGTGGTGGTCTGATGCCAGATGCTCAGCCATCGACACCCATACCTAGAGACAAGTTACTGAATTCAGGAATGTGGTCCGATATTTATAATAATTATACCGTCCAAGTCCATCAACCAGCGATGTTTCAGCCAGTCGGTGGTATGGGGAAAATCGGTGATGCTTTCACTCGTGAATGTGGTGATATGATCGAGTTCAATGCAAAAGTCACCAAAATCGAGCAGGATGATAGCGGTGTCAGCGTCGATTATGTCGATAGCAATAATCTTGATGGACTGTCAAAAAACGTACGTGCCGATTGGTGTATTTGTACCATTCCATTGTCAGTGTTAACCCAAATAGACATCAATGTTTCAGCACCGATGAAACAAGCTATGGCAGCCGTGCCTTATGACACCTCCTATAAAGTAGGCTTAGAATTTAAACGTCGATTTTGGGAAGAGGACGAGTGGATTTATGGTGGTATCAGCTATACCGATATGCCCATTACCCAGATATCTTATCCTTCACAAGATATGTTTACTACTGGCTCAGGAGTGCTACTAGGTGCTTATGGATTTGGTGAGGCGTCTTATAAATTTAATACTCTCAATCCTAAACAGCGCATCGACGCAGCACTGCAATATGGCAAATACATTCATCCACAATATCCCAAAGAGTTCCGCTCTGGTACTTCAGTAGCTTGGCATCGTATCCCATGGGTACTCGGCTGTTATGGTATTTGGAGTGAGTCAAGTCGTGATCAGTATTACAATACTTTGTGTGCTATCGATCATCGTATCGTTTTGGCAGGCGAGCATTGCTCGCATATTCCGGCTTGGCAGGAAGGGGCGATACTATCTGGTATGGATGCTGCCACCCGTTTGCATCAACGCGCAAAAAGTATTGGCTAGTAGTCAGTAGTAGCCTTTAGCTAAAAACTGACAGCTTAATAGCAGTAACGTTAAAAACCGTTGATTTAAAAACAATTAAACTGCAAAGCTGTTGAGATAAAAAGATATTGAGCTAAAAAGCCATATTGACGCAATAATAGAGGCCTTAGAAGGGGAGATAGAGATGATAAAACCAAACTTGCTTGCTACATCTATAATAATAGTAGGGTTAGGTGTCACCACCTTATCGGGCTGTAGTCGCTATAGCAAAGACCAAGCCGCTGCTAGCACTGCTACCCTAGCCGATCTACAAGCTGCGCAAGTGAGGTTTGATAATCAAGCCAGTCGCAATAATGGAGCCTGGGGCGCAGTCTATAGCTCTAAAGAAGAGCTCAGAGAGCCAAGGGGCAATATTGTCGATGTCAGCTCGCTATCAACAATGGCAGAAGATGTTGACTTGCAACCTTGGTTAATCAAATTCGAAGGCAGCTTACAGGGCAAAACTGGGTTTTTTAGTACGGATGGTAAAAAGCTCTATAATGATTCTTGTGCAGGCTGTCACATGGCTGATGGCAAAGGGGCACAAGGGGCGGGCTACTACCCACCGCTAGCTAACAACAGCAAAATGCTATCAAAATACTATATTATCAGTGTAGTCATTAATGGCCTACGTGGTATGCCCTCCTTTCACAGCATGATGAATGATCAGCAAATAGCAGCGGTTACTCAGTATGTGCATAGCGATCTAAATGGCTTTACTGATACTGTCACTGCTGCTGATGTCGCCCAGCTACGTCATGAGTTCCCGCCGGGCGCTGATCCGAGTGAATAATAGTAATAGAGCATATTGAACCTTCGACCACAACACTGACACCTTTTTAGCAGAGACTATTGTTAGGCGCTGATTTTATAACAGTAGTCAGTTAAAACTCTCTAGACGAGTCTTATAAGGGAATAGTTGTCATAAAGTAGCGGCAAAAAAGTCCTGTTCTTATTTTTATCTGTTGGCCTATTGGCCTGTTAGATTGATGCTAATATCACTCTATCCGTTATAAAAGCTAGCCCAGGCATTTGCATCCGATTTTTACTTAGACTAAAGTAATTTTAGCTATCAGCAGTGTCTACTTGTGAGGGGTCAACATGCTGTAATTAAAAAATAGCTACATTTGGTTATAGCGCTTTATTATCGTCCTAACAAGGCTAGGGTTCTTTTATCATATGACCCAGCAAAGAACTGCTGCAACAACTGCTCAAAAACCGAGCCTTTACTAGCGGCTAAAGCAAATAGCGTTAATGAAGAATGCAACTTCAAGTTATCAGAGCTACCAAAAATTTCTAAAGCGCTTTTATCAGAATGCGTTAATAACAGCTCAGCACACTGCAGTAATCGCCCACTAAGTACTTCATGCTGCAAGTAGGCTTGTGCTTGCGCTAGGCTGTCTAAAGCAAAACGTCTAGCCATGGCACTATGACCTAATCCTAAAAGCTGCGGAAAAACAAACCACATCCAATGCGAACGTTTGCGACCTTGGGTTAGTTCTGCTATTACTTGTGGGTAAACACTATCTTGTGCTTGCACAAAGTCATCAAATAGAGTGTTATTCATAAAGTAATCCTATATATATTTCACTGCAAATATTTAAATTATTTCAATACATATGACGATCAAATTGTTAACATTATAGCCGAGGCTTCATTGCTGCTAATTAAGGCTAGCATAGCGTGATCGATACGCTATAACCTCCTTACTAAGTCTGTTAACCTCACTATAGAGTAAATAATACTAAGCTTTTAACTCGAGCGCCAACCAAGGAAGGAATAAATATGAAAAGAGCTTTATTATCATTAGCTATCGGCTGTGTTGCCTGCAGCACGTTTAGTGCTAACGCTACTATCAATGTCGATAAAGAGGCCAAAAAAGTAGAAAAAAAAGTCATTGAATGGCGTCGTGATTTACATTCAAATCCCGAACTCAGTAATAGAGAAACTCGTACTGCGGCCATTGTTGCCAAACACCTGAAATCCCTGGGGATGGAAGTTGAAACCGGCATAGCCTACACTGGGGTTGTAGGTATCTTAAAAGGGTCAAAACCAGGACCTACCGTAATGCTTCGGGCCGATATGGATGCACTACCTGTTACCGAAAAAACAGATGTGTCTTTTAAATCAACCAAAACGGCTATCTATCAAGGATCAGAGGTAGGCGTGATGCATGCCTGCGGACATGATACTCACGTGGCTATGCTAATGGGGGCCGCTGAAGTACTAGCAGGGGTAAAAAACGAGTTGCATGGCAACATTATGTTTGTGTTTCAGCCAGCTGAAGAAGGTGCTCCAGAAGGAGAACAAGGCGGCGCTGAGCTCATGTTAAAACAAGGCATATTCAAAAAATATCAGCCAGACGTTGCCTTTGGACTGCATATTATGTCGAGCCTAAACAGCGGTCAAATTGGTTATCGCAGTGGTCCTATCATGGCTAGTGTAGACACTTTTGAGATCACAGTGAATGGTAAGCAAACTCATGGCTCAGCACCTTGGGGCGGGGTTGATCCTATTGCCGCAGCAGCGCAAATTGTGACTGGCATGAACCATATCGTCAGCCGTCAAATTGATATCACTAAAGAGCCTGCTATTGTCTCGTTCGGTAAAATACAAGGCGGCGTACGCGATAATATCATTCCTGATAAAGTTGACATGATAGGCACTATTCGTAATTTTGATATGGATAATCGCCAACAGATATTTGAAAAAATTAAAACCACCGCGACTTATATAGCAAAATCTTCAGGTGCAGAAGCAGACGTTAAAATCATCGAGGGTTATCCAGTCACTATCAACAATCCAGAGTTAACGACTAAAATGTTACCTACCTTACAAAACGTAGCCGGTAAAAATAACGTCATTGAAGTCTCTAAATTAACAGGTTCTGAAGATTTCTCATTTTATGCCAACGAAGTCCCTGGTTTGTTTGTGTTCTTAGGGGGAACGCCAGTGGGACAAGATGCTAGCAAAGCACCTACTAACCACTCTCCTTACTTTTATGCCGATGAATCCTCATTTAAGGTGGGTACTAAAGCTCTTAGCCAATTAGCAGTAGACTATCTGGCAATGAAAAAGTAACCCTTAACCGCTGAGTTAAAACTTTAGTCTGAACTAACCTTATCTTAGGAAGACGAGTGTTAGGATCAGCTAAATAATTATAAAAAGTCAGATACTTATGGTGTCTGGCTTTTTTATATTTTGCTGTTGGTTGTTTATTGTAGAGACTGAAAGGGTCGGTACAACTGTACCGTCTTCTAAAGTAGCCCCAGAGCTAACACCCTCATCTACTGCCTCTGACCGATTGGGCGGTAAGCTCAAGCCATAATCCGTTGCTATAAAAAGCCGATCATCAATAACCAGAGTAAAATCAAAAGCCATACAAATATATGACTCAATAGCAGGCTACATAATAAATCTCCTATTAAAAGACGGTCCTATATCCGTTAAAATAGTAATTATGACCTTTGATGCCCATCCAGTTAACCAAGACTTGGTTAATACAAACTTAGTAATGCCAATTCAGCGTAAGATTATCCATCTTGATATGGATGCTTTTTACGCTAGCGTCGAACAACGCGATTTTCCTGAGCTGCGTGGTAAGCCATTAGTAGTAGGCGGCGATCCTAAAGGACGTGGTGTAGTTGCAGCCGCTAGTTATGAAGTGCGTAAATTTGGCGTACGCTCAGCGATGTCTTGTTATGAGGCACGTAAGCGCTGTCCTGAAGTACTATTTGTGCGTCCACGCTTTGAAGTTTATCGTGCAGTTAGTGCTGATATCCGAGCGATTATGCATAGCCTTACCCCGTTAGTAGAGCCTCTATCTTTGGATGAAGCTTATATCGATGTCACTGGGCTACAAGTCCATCACGGCTCAGCGACTCTAATGGCCAATTGGTTACGAGCGCAGATACTAGAGCATACTGGGCTCACCGCCTCGGCTGGGGTATCTTTTAATAAGATGCTAGCTAAGATCGCTTCTGATATTAATAAGCCTAATGGCACGGCAATCATTACCCCTAGCGATGCTGATGCCTTTATTAGTTCGCTACCAATCGAGCGCTTCCATGGTATTGGTAAAGCTACCGCTAAGCGTTTACATGCGATGAATATCAGTACCGGAGCCGATCTGCGCCGTGCGTCAGCGGTAGTGTTGGTTAATGAATTTGGCAAGCGTGGCCAGTTTTATCATGATATCGCTCATGGTCGCGACGAGCGTCCAGTTAAGGCTGAACGTCAGCACAAATCAGTTGGTTCTGAGACTACCTTTCAAGATAATCTAAGCCTTGATGAAGCGCTGCTAGTACAGATTTATGAGCAAAACGCTGATGCTTATACCCAAATGCATAATAAACAGCTCATTGCCTACACTATCACCCTTAAGATTAAATATGCTGACTTCAGTCAAATAACCCGCTCGCATACTTTATCAACAGCGTTTGATAGTGCTGAGTCTGCTCACTACTGGCTCAACAAACTGTTTGCTGATATCCCACGTGACTTGCCTATTCGCTTAGTAGGGGTTACTTATTCATCGTTAGCTCCAGCGACGCAGACCTTAGCGCAATTGGATTTATTCGAATAGCGCCTTGCTATTGCAACTGACTAATTTATAGCTTGTATAATTCTACTTAGGCTATTTTACTCAGGCTATTTTAATAGTAGCATTCTGGTCATAGGAAGATCATGCCTACTGCAACACTGCAACACTGCAACTGGTTGTAGATTAAGCACTGATTAAAACCGTTAAAATCAGCCAGCCAATGCCGACAAGTAAAGGCAGATATAGTTAGATAAATAGCCTGCGTAATCTACTCCCTTTGCTGGTGCTTTCTGCTACAATTACGCCAAAATACTCCTCTACTTACTGACTCTTATGACTGCTTCTAACTCTGTAACTTCTGATCCCAAAACCTGTGCTAACAATCCTGATTCAGCTCCTCTAGACTACTTAAGTGTGGCTGATTATGATTATGAGCTGCCGGATAGCTTAATCGCCCGCTACCCCCTAGCCCAGCGCTCAGCTTCTAAGTTGCTGTACTTGCCAGCCACTACTGACGCTAGCATACAGATAGAAGACCATCTATTTACTGAGCTGGCCTCACTATTGAATGCTGGCGACTTAATAGTATTTAATGATACCAAAGTGATGAAAGCAAGGCTGTTCGGTAGTAAAGATACTGGCGGTAAGGTAGAAGTGTTGATCGAGCGTTTATTGGATAGCGCTGCTATTGAAAAGCTGTTAGAAAGCACTATCGCTGATGCAGATAAACCGTTAGAAACACCGCAGTATGTCGCACTTTGCCATGTCAAAGCCAGCAAAGCGCCAAAACTAGGTCAGAGCTTATCTTTAGCTGATGATCAGATGCAATGCATTATGCTCGGACGTCAAGAGAACCTATTTATCTTGGCTTTTGCCGCGCCTATTTTGCCAGACTTAGAAAGCTACGGAGAGCTACCGATACCGCCGTACTTTGAGCGCCATGCTGACGAAACTGACAATACTCGTTATCAGACTGTGTTTCATGACCCAGCCAAGCTTGCTAGCGTCGCCGCTCCTACTGCCAGTTTACATTTTGATGAAAAAGTACTATCTATGCTCAGCGACAAAGGCATTAATACTGCTTTTGTCACCCTACATGTCGGGGCTGGTACTTTTGCGCCGGTCAAAACTGACAATCTGCTCAACCATACTATGCATAGCGAGTATGCCTATCTGCCGCAAGATACCGCAGCGCTGATCAATCAAACTCATGCTAATGGCAAGCAAGTTATCGCCATTGGAACTACGGTAGCTCGGGTTCTCGAAAGCGCTTATCAGCAGACTACACAGAATGGCGAGGCGCTAGCTAGCTGGTCAGGAGATACTGATATATTTATTTATCCAGGCTTCCGTTTTGGGGTGATTGATCGCTTGCTGACTAACTTCCATTTACCTAAATCGACTTTGCTAATGTTAGTCGCCGCTTTTTCTGGCAAAGCCGCTATAGAACAAGCCTACCAACATGCTATCGAGCATCAGTATCGCTTCTTTAGTTATGGTGATGCCATGTTACTGGACAAAAAACGGTAAATATTAGTTACTAAATAAATATTATTAGCCAATCATAAGCAAATAAAACCATAAACAGGGCAACAAAAATTAGTAAAAAAGTATTGCACCCTTTGAATAATAAGCTTAATCCCTAGTTGCTATATATAAATATAGTTGCTTTATATAAATTATGCAAATTAGCTACACTAGGTTTTAACCAGATAAAAGTCAGCTTTTGTTGTCATAGTAATGATAATAGCTTACTATTGATAATTACTTATAGTCATTACTTATATTCCGTACTTAAAGTCATTATCACTTATTATAAAAGGGTTAAGCATGTCTTGGCATTTACCTCAGCGCTTAACCAATATCCATTTAACGGCTGTACATAAAACGCTAGCGACCGGGTTGCTCTACTCCATTAGCGCTACGCTATCGTTAGCTACAGCGCAAGCGGCGACTCTAGGCAAGATCGTAGTCACCTCTGAGCAATATCAACCTCTAGTAGCTATTATTTCAGTTACTGATATTCACACTGAAGACTTTTCTGCTAGTTTGGCAAATCCCGTGGTTTATCAACAACTGGGGCTCATCCCAACGGACTCCATGTCTGTACACTTTGTCACCACTTCTGCTGATGCGGGTACCATGGTGATTAGCACCACGCAGCCTGTCTCTAAGCCTTTTGCTGATGTAGTGTTGTCTATCAATGAGAAAGGCCAACGCAATATCATACCTAAGACCTTACTGATGCCATTGCATAAAAGCGTAGCGATTAGGCAACCTAACCAAGCCACAGCCACAGCACAAAAGAATAATCTATCTGTAGTTAGTGATCATACAGCGCAAACCTTAGCTGTCAAACGGGGAGCACCGCCGCCTTTATTCGCTTCGTCCAGCCCCTCAGTAGCTAGCTCTGCGATGGCTAATGCGCAAATACTGGCCATAGCTATGCCCAGCACTAAAATACCTAGCGCTAGTACTGCCAATGTCAGTAACGGTTCCGCTACGGCTGTGCCAAAAGATATAGCGCCTGATAACCAAACAATTACTATAAGCTATGATGTGCAACGTAATGATAGCTTATGGAGCATCGCTAAAAAGATCGCTGTGCAAAACAATATCGACGTACAAGCAGTGATGAAGAAAATCCAACATCAAAACCCTGATGCTTTTATAGCGCAAGATGCCAATCGTCTAAGAGCCGATGCACAATTGCAGCTTCCCAATTACCAAACTCGCCCATCGCAAAAAATCCTGCCAGTAGCTATCGCCGCACACAGAGCACACTATCGCATTGAACCTTTAACAGATGACCCTATCAATAAAGCTGAACAGGCGGCGGCTACAGAAAAAGCTATAGCAATCCCTACTAAGCTCACGGTTACGAAGTCGACAGCTGGTAATGATACTGAGTCTGATAGTACTGAGTCTAAAGCTCAGAGTGCAGCTGTCAGTACTGTCAGTACCGACATCTTAGCGACACTCAAGCAATCGAAGCAAAGCAAAGTGGCTCAAGACCAAGAGGTACAAGCGGCTAACCATACTCTTAGTGGCTATAGGCAAAAGCTATAATTACAAAACCAGCTGAGGTTAAAGCTGATCTTAAAAAGTTAAGTAATCAATAATTGCCTAGCTACTCAGTATTTTCTGCTATAAAAAGCGCTCGTAAGCTTGGGAGTATCCATGGATAACATGCTATATATCGTTGCAGGATTGGCTATCGTCTTGTTGTTAGTGCTGTTAGTCAAACGCAGAAATAGCGCTCAACAACCTTTAATGATGAATAAAAAACCTGAGTCCTCCCGATCTAATTCAACGGTATATCGTTCTACGGTTAGCAAAAACAATCTCGATAACTGTTCTGGCGAGGCAACTAAGTTTGATAGCGTCACTATTGCTCAGCGTTTTATCGATCAGCAACGTTATGATAAAGCTATTGAGGCCCTACAGCGTGGCTTAGGCAAAAAACCTAATGACGGTCCGTTATTATTGAAGTTATTAGATATCTATGTAGTCACCAACCAACGTGATGAATTCTATCGAATTTATAATACTATCCAGACCGATAATGATCAGACAATTATTGAACAAGCGCAGCAACTGCAAGACTTAATGGCGAGACAGCAACCGAACTTAGAAGAAAGTGATGCTTTGTTAACTATGAGTTTAGTTACTGATGATACTAGCGCTGCTGCATCTCATAGCCAATTCAAGCCGCTTATTGCTACCTCAGATACTGCTAGTACCTTTGAGCAAGATGACTGTTTATTAGATTTGCATTCCTTACCCTCAGTAACTGATGCTCAGCCTGCTAGTATAGCTGTTGATCCTAAGCAATATGGGCAAGAATGCGCCAGCTTTGATCTGTTATTGGCTGATTTAGAAGCTGCTGATCTAACCGCTACCCCTTTCACTGATACCCCTTTTACTGGCAATAGCGCTAAGCCCCCTATTGCCTCAATAGTCTCTGCTGATGCTATTAACCTAACTGCTACTAATAGCGCCAGCAATATCGACGATGACTTTAGCCTTAGTTTTGATAACGGTTCTGATGATATGTCTGACGATGTAGCTGACCCTGATACTAGTGCGTTGACAGCAGAATGCTCTGAGCCTTTAATTGATGATCAGTCTACTCAGCAAACCTTAAGCGCTGATAGCTTACTAGCTGACACTATTAGGGCTAATAGCGCAGTTGACCAGCTCAGTTTTAATCAAAGCTTTGAGAAAGAGGTTAACGAAGGTCTTGAAGACCGTTTTGATGGTAGCTTTGATGATAGCAATAGCAATAATGATAATGATGATTTTGTTATGGATTTAGCAGATCTTAGTATTGAGCCTAAGATAGACAGCACTATAGATAGTCTTAGTGCTAATGAGCTTGCTGCTGCACAAGCACACAGACAAGACTTTGTATTTAGTTTAGAGGATAGTGCGGTTGGTATTGATGCTGCTGCGTTTGTAGATAATGCTACTGATGGCTTTGATATTGATACTGATACTGATACTGATACTGATACTGACTTTGATATTGAGTTAACTGCTGCTGATGTAGCAAATACAGCTGACAGTCCAACTAACGATAATTTATTTGATTTTGCATATTCAGATGATGCTGATGCTGATGATATGGCTATAGCTGACCTTACAGACTCTTCAAGCAGTACCCCCGCTTCTGAGTCCACCGTAACTGATGTTGCTGATAAGTCATCTGTAGAAGAGGATTGGCTGCTTACTGATGATTTCGTTAACAGAGTTGCCAGTAGTGCTGAACCAGTTACTATCTCTACTCGTGCAGCCACAGAGCTATCGTCAGTAGAGATAGCAACCGATAGTAGCGAGCAGACCCCTGTTGAGTTTGACTCACCATTTTCAGCAGATTTTAACTTTGTGAAGTCGTTAGACAGCTATCAAGTCATTTTAGATTTGGCATATCAGTATTTACAGCTAGGAGAGAATGATAGTGCTAAACGCTTGCTTACTGAAGTAGTCGATCAAGGTAGTAGCGAGCAGCAGCAACAAGCGCAAGCTTTATTAGCTCAGATCACTTAAACGGCTAGTTTGTTTTTTTAATCCTCGTTATATTGTTTGAAACAATCTCTAGCTAAAAATAGCAGCGGCTGACCTAGCAATTTTTTGGTCAGCCGCTGCTATTTAGCATTTTATACTAGCGTTTTCCCTATATCATCTTTATCATCTTTATTACTTCTATCCATTATTTATAGCGATACTCTTATGTCCCTATCCGCTCCATCCGTTACTGTCATCGAAGCTAATACTAAACCAGTACAGCTGATTTATGCTGGTGGTACTTTTGGTAGTTATGGTCGCCCGTTAGCACCACTAGCAGCTGATGAGTTTTTGCCTGTTCTCCAATCCTTATTGGCGGCCCCCGAGCAAGTGAATTTTTTGCCTACTATCTCTTGGTTAGACAACAGCTTAATCAAGGATAGTAGTCAGCTGACACCCAATGACTTTGTGCACTTTTATCAGCTATTATTAGCCGCTTATGCCCAAGGATCACGCCGTTTTATCTTAATTACTGGTACTGACACTTTAAGCTATTTAGGAGCTTTTTTAGCGGAAGCTTTTGCAGGCTCGGATATCTGTATCGTAGTTACCGGTAGCATGCGACCCTTACTTAATAGCGAAGTGTTAAACAGTTATCAAGTCGATGAGAACGGTGATGCTTGGGACAATCTAACAGAGTCATTAAGACTGGCTAGTGCTGGCGAATCAGGGGTGAAAATAAGCTTCGGTGGTGAATCATGGCCAGCACAAACGGTACAAAAGATTCACAGCCAAGATTTTATGGCATTTACGGGTCACACGCGAGCGGCCTATCCTGCTAACAGCTATATCAAATGGCTGGCAGATACCCGACGTCAACACTGGCTCGATGATCAGCAGTTGCTCAAGGTCGATATCGAAGGTCGTGCTCAACAGGCGCGCATTCATGCACTATATTGCTTACCTAACGATACTTCAGTGCTGGCCAATCAACTACAAGCGTTATTGAGTGAGCTGCCTTGTGGTATTATTTTATTAGGCTTTGGGGCTGGTAATGTCCCTTATTCACCCGCACTTGCCAGCGCTCTACAAGCCGCTTATGAGCAAGGTCATATGGTCATTTGTGCTAGCCAATGTCCATTCGGTGGGGTTAGCGACAGTTATGCGGCTGGCAGCTGGCAGTATGACTATCAAGTGATTGCTGGTGGGCGCTTAACTATTGCTGCTATTTATGCGCGTTTATTATGGTTACTGCTCCGCTATGATAGTCCAGCACGACGACGCCAACGCTGGACTTACGATGTCAATCAGACTAGCACTGCTATAAAAAAACGCTAATTTCTATTGCTTAAAGATTAGCTAGTCAAAGAGTAGCGAAACACTAGTAAAAACCTCAATCAAAACAGTAGCGAATTGACCTCAATATTGCTAACCAATCACTAATAGAACTGTACCTACAACTCTTATGATAGAACCAAAGTTTGCCCCAGCGCTCAAAAACAGTAATACCGAACCTGCCACTTATACCTTAGCGATTGCTGTTGAGTTTTTGGGTACCCACTATCATGGCTGGCAAAGACAGAGGGAAGTATTAGGTGTTCAGCAAGCACTAGAGACCGCCATCAGCACTGTGGCTAATGAGACTGTTGAAGTAGTCGCGGCTGGGCGCACTGATGCTAGCGTTCATGCGAGTAATATGATCGCCCACTTTGTCACTCATGCTTATCGACTGCCTCATAACTGGCTACGTGGGGTCAACAGCTTACTCCCTGGTGACATTGCATTAAGATGGGTGCAGCCGATGCCTGAAGATTTTCATGCACGTTTTAGTGCTATGGCTCGACGCTACCGTTATATCACCCTGAACCAGCCTCAGCGTCCAGCTATCCTTAATCATCAAGTCACTCATGTTTATGAGCCCTTAGATCTGGCAGCAATGCAACTGGCGGCGGCAGATATAGTAGGTACTCATAATTTTACTAGCTTTCGTGCAGCAGCTTGTCAATCTAATCAACCGGTACGTAATGTCAGTCATGCTAAACTTTTTCAGCATGGTCAATTTATAGTCTTTGATATTCAAGCTGATGGATTTTTGCATCATATGGTACGCAACTTGATGGGTACTTTGTATGCGATAGGACGCCATGATTTATCACCAGCCAGCTTTAAGCAGATCCTAGCAGCAGAGGATCGTACTATTGCTCCTCCTACTGCCTCAGGTGACGGGCTATACTTTATCAATGCTTATTACCCTGAACACTTCCAGCAGCAATTGCCCGCTGCGCCTTTAACCCCTATTTGGCTCAATCTACCTGATTAATGAGCTTAAATATTGAAAAACAGATATACATATCACTTACACAGTGTCAAGCAAAAATCATATGTCTGGTTGCGTTAAGGCGCTAACTTACGTATAATATGGGCTTATTTTTCATTGATTGATATAGAATTATGGCCAAAAAAGACGACATTATTGAATTTGAAGGCGAAGTCATTGACACCCTTCCTAACACTCTGTTCAAAGTTCGTTTAGAGAACGGACATGAGATCATTGCTCACATCTCAGGTAAAATGCGTAAGCATTATATTCGTATTTTGACTGGTGATAAGGTCAAGGTCGAAATGACCCCTTATGACTTGTCAAAAGGTCGTATCACTTATCGTGGTAAAACCTAATAGCTAGTTTAACTTAGTGGGCGCTTTATCCAGCTAATACAGCCAGCAATCATTGATTTATAGCTGGATGGACTATAGGATACTAATAATAAATACCCGCTCACTGTAGTAACTTAAAAAATTGTTAGTTAAGACACTGTTATTTAAGTTCTTTAACATAGTTTTACTAGAGATATACAAGCTTATTTTATTGCTTAGGCCACTTTTTAAGCAATAGAATAAGCTAGAATTTAATCCTAATGCCCATAAAAATACCGCTAATATCAGCGGTATTTTTATGGGCGTTTTATGGCTATTATTCTATCTAGTGGCGCAGTTTTTCTTTAGTTATACTTGAAGTATTTTATTTAAACTCAACTGTAGCACCATTCTCAATAGTACCTAATAGTGCCAAAGCGTCCCAGTTAGTCAGACGTATACAACCTGCTGACGCCTGACGGCTGATACGAGCAGGATCTGGCGAGCCATGAATGCCATAAGAGGGTTTACTTAGCCCAATCCAAACGGAACCTACAGGATTGTTTGGTCCTGGTGGAATAATAGACTTTTTGCCATCCTCAGCCGTATAAGTATAGTTAGGTTCATGGACTTTGACTTTTACGGTATGACTACCAGTAGGTGAAGGCGTCGAAGTACTGCCCACTGTAGTAGGATAACTGGCAATCAATTTATCTGCTTTGTCATAAGCATATAAGGTCTGAGTAGTTTTGTCAGCGACTACTCGACTGACGGGCTTAGTATTAGGGTTACTAGGATTATAGACAATGATAGTCTCCCCAGCACTAAAGCTAGCGTTTGCATTGAGCGACTTTAGATACTTCTCATTCATATGGAACTTTTCTGCCAGCCCCTCAAGCACACTCTCGTAATACATGCCATCGAGTTTGGCCTTATCCTCTGCACTAGCAGGAATCGTAGTGGTTTTTATATTGATATCATCTTCAGTTAACTTATAATTAACTAAGACTGGTTGACTAGTCAGACGTTCACTCGCCGTTAGTGCCTGCCAAGTTTCTTCATTCAAAGTATCAGTTACGCTTAAGTTATTAGCTTGTTGAAAAGCTTGCATAGCTTTGCGAGTATTTTTTCCCCAATAGCCATCCACAGCCCCAACGCCATGCTGATGCCAGTTCAATAATGCTTGTAGTTTAGTGCCTAAACTTTGATCTATTTTTGCCCCTTTTGTCCATTTAGCGCTGTTTACTTTTTGCGCCGTCTTCGGCAATTTTTCAGTATTATAGTTGATAGTAGGTAGCAGCTTGTTTAACGAAACTGCTGTTTTGCTATCCCCTGTTAATTTTTGACTGACCCCATTAGTAACGGGACTAATGTCAGTATCAGTGTTAGGTGCCGCTATAGCTGGACTCATAAATAGCATAGTAGACAAACCAATTGCTGCCATAGCACTACTAATTTTAGTTAATGAATACATGTGATCTCCTCAAGTTTTTTACTGGTATTGGTGATTTTTAATTATTTATTTCAGTTATTATCGTTAGGTTATTTAGCAGCTGTTTTTTTACACTTATAACACTATCAATCATGCCATAAGCCTATGGGCGCATACACTAGTATTGTGTTAATAGACGCCTACCCTTAAGGTATCTATGTTAATACTGGCCGTTTTGCCAGCAAAAAATAACTAGCATAAAAAAACCTATAAATAGCTGAGCTACTTATAGGTTTTATGATGATTAACTAGAGGGCTAAGATAGCAACCTCAATAATAAATTTACAACAGTTTGGCTAGTACTGCTTGACCCATCTGCTTACATCCTACTTGGATCAAGCCAGCTTCGTTTTTATCCAAAATATCTATAGTACGTAGACCATCATCTAATACATCACTTACCGCTTGCTCAATCGCTAGAGCGGCTTGCTCTTGTTTAAAGGTATAACGCAGCATCATAGCCACAGACAAGATAGTCGCTAATGGATTGGCTTTATCTTGCCCAGCGATATCTGGCGCTGAACCATGACAAGGCTCATACATGCCTTTGCCGTCTTTATCTAGACTGGCAGAAGGCAGCATACCGATAGAGCCAGTCAACATAGCCGCTTCATCAGACAAGATGTCGCCGAACATATTGCCAGTAACCATCACATCGAACTGCTTTGGATTTTTGATCAGCTGCATACAAGCATTATCAGCATACATATGCGACAAGGCCACATCGCTATAGTCGCTCTGCTGCATAGCTGTCATAGTCTGCTTCCACAGCTCCGTGACTTCTAACACATTGGCTTTATCCACTGAACACACTTTTGGTGCTAACCCTGAAGCTTTTGCCCGAGTTCTCGCCAGCTCGAAGGCTACTTTACCTATGCGCTGAATTTCACTAGTGCTGTAGACCATAGTGTTATAGCCTTGCTGCTCACCATTTTCTAAAGTGCGAATACCGCGTGGCTCACCGAAATAGATGCCTCCAGTTAGCTCACGTACAATCAGTAAATCAAGCCCTTGGATAATCTCAGGTTTGATACTCGAAGCATTCACTAGCTGAGGATAGAGTTTAGCCACCCGCAAGTTAGCGAAGAGACCAAGCTCGCTACGAATCTTTAGCAGACCTCGTTCAGGACGCTTGCTACGCTCTATAGCATCCCACTTAGGCCCTCCAACAGCGCCTAATAATACAGCATCAGCAGCGCGCGCACGTGCCAGCGTTTCTTCTGGCAAAGGCTCACCAGTAGCATCGACTGCCACGCCGCCAATCAATCCAGACTCAAGCGTTAACTGTAAATCGAATTTATTATTAACTGCGGTTAATACATCAAGCGCTTGGGTCATGATTTCAGGACCAATACCATCGCCTGCTAAGGTTAAAATCGTTGCCATACTATTCCTTGTTACTGGTTGCTCATTAATAATCGATAACTTCGACAATAATGAGGTAAATTATCCGTGCCATTATAAGGCTAGTCGCGTTTGTTATTTTTGTTAGCTTCATTTGCTAGTGCTAATTCTACAAACTCGCCTTCGCTTTCTACATCTGGCTGCTTGCAAAAACGACGTTTTAAAACTTTATCTTTCAACAAATCAATACATAGTGGTGTAGGTGAAGCACTGTCTAATAAACTGTCATTATTTTCAGCAAGCTTTTGACGGTAGGCTTGTAACACATAAGTGCCTTGTTCTTTAAACTCATCAATCAGGGCAAAGCGTTCAACATAACCGACATTATTCTCAGGATAAAAATTGATGTGCACTTCACGTTTGATCGGCTTAACACTAGCATAATAATTAGTCAGGTTGGGCATAGCAGAAGCGGTTAGCGGTATTATTTTTATTGACTTATTATCAGTCAATGGTGATACCTTAGCCTGCACTTGTGCTTGCTCAGCTTTACTAAGCTTAGCATAAGGCTTGCCATTAGTGCTTGCCATAGAGACTAACAGTGCTGGATTAACTGGCTTATGAGTGTCAGACGATATTATAGATATATTATCAATTTGAGTAATCTCACAATGATAAGTGCCTACGCAAGCAATGTTGACCTCATTGAGCATAGGAATGATTTCTCCTGCCCACACTTGCGCTTGCTTAGCATTTTCTATCTTTTTATAACCTGACTGATAGCTTGGTAAGGATTGGCAGCCTGACATAGCTAACAAAGACAGCAAGCTGATTGCCACTGCCGTTTTAGTGAATAAAGTGTAAATTCTTTCCTTCATAATGTTAGCTACTGTCTAGGTTAATAATAAATTACCTATTATTCTAGCCATATTGTTACTATAACTCAACGCCATAGTAACAACTGTCTGCCTTTATTTGTAGCAGTAGTCAGAACTAGATTTAGGCATGCACTTGGTTAAATATCCAAGGCGTTTTTTGCATCATCTGTTGCTCATAAGTTTTAATAGCATCACTGTGTTGCAAAGTTAGACCGATATCATCAAGCCCATTCAACAAACAGTGCTTACGAAAAGCATCAATCTCAAATGGGTATTCTTCACCTGTTGGCGTAATAACCACTTGGCGCTCAAGATCAGCACTTAACTGATAGCCTTCGTTAGCAAAAGTAGCTTGCATAAGACTATCAACGATAGCCTCATCAAGAACGATAGGTAGCATGCCGTTTTTAAAACAATTATTATAAAAAATATCAGCGAAGCTTGGGGCAATCACCGTACGAAAACCATATTCCGATAGTGCCCAAGGAGCATGTTCACGGCTAGAGCCACAGCCAAAGTTCTTACGTGCCAATAGAATACTCGCGCCTTGATAACGCGGTTGATTCAGAATAAAGTCTGGGTTAATAGGACGATTACTATTGTCTTGACCGGGATAGCCTTCATCTAAATAACGCCAGTCGTCAAATAGATTTACCCCAAAGCCAGTGCGCTTGATAGATTTTAAAAACTGTTTGGCAATAATTTGATCGGTATCAACGTTTGAGCGATCCATCGGACAGACTATACCCGTTTGGGTGTTATAAGCTTGCATGATTATTCCTATTCTATTTTTAATAAATCAATGTAATGGTAGTGGCTATAAAATAGCCAAGTGTAGTTAAAATGAACTTTATTCATTGAAGAGAATTCAACCCCATTACTCTCTTCAAAATGAATTCTTGTAGCTAAATTATCAGTAACTATAATAGTAGCCACATGGCGCTGGTTTATTTTGCATATCCAGTAAATCATAGGACTTGCAACACTAGGCAATTGATAGTCATTTAAAATTATAGTTATCAATGCTTGCAGAGGCAGTGTGGATTCTAGGCCGAGCTCAACACAATGAGGGGCATCAATGTCATCGGCCATCCCAACAGAATCTCTAGTTACTTCAAACTTAACTATGATGTCAAAAAGTCTCAGTAATTACGCACATCGACAAAGTGACCCGCTAAAGCTGCTGCTGCTGCCATCGCAGGACTGACTAAATGAGTACGTCCTCCATTACCTTGACGGCCTTCAAAGTTACGGTTAGAAGTTGAAGCACAATGCTCTTGTGGCTCAAGCTTATCAGCGTTCATAGCCAAGCACATTGAACAACCTGGCTCGCGCCATTCGAAGCCTGCCTCAGTGAATAGCGTATCTAAGCCTTCCGCCTCAGCTTGCAGTTTCACTTGTCCAGAACCAGCAACCACGATAGCTTCTTTAATAGTACTAGCTACCTTGCGCCCTTTAATAACTGCTGCAGCATCACGTAAATCTTCGATACGTGAGTTAGTACAAGAGCCAATAAAGATACGATCAAGCTGAATATCGGTGATTTTTTGGCCGCCTTCTAGACCCATATAAGTATAAGCGCGTAACCACCCTTCCTGCTGCGACTCATCAATAGCTTGATCAACAGTCGGTATCGATTGAGTAATATCAACCACCATCTCAGGAGACGTACCCCAAGAGACTTGCGGTGCGATTTTGCTACCATCGATTTCAATAACAGTATCGAATACTGCATCAGCATCCGAGTGTAGCGTGCGCCAATAAGTTTCGGCTTGCTGCCACTGCTCTGTTGTTGGTGCGTAAGGACGGCCTTTGACATAATCAATAGTGATATCATCTACTGCCACCATGCCTACACGAGCACCCGCTTCGATAGCCATGTTACAGACGGTCATCCGCCCTTCCATACTCATCGCTTCGAATACTTCTCCAGCAAATTCGATGGCGTGTCCTGTACCGCCTGCAGTGCCAATTTGGGCAATAATAGCCAATACTACATCTTTTGAGGTTACTCCAGTGCCAAGCTTACCATTGACCCGTATCTGCATATTTTTCATTTTTTTGGCAATCAAACACTGAGTGGCCAATACATGCTCAACTTCTGAGGTACCAATACCATGAGCCAAACAGCCCAAAGCTCCATGAGTAGCCGTATGTGAGTCACCACAGACTACAGTCATACCTGGTAATACTAAGCCTTGTTCAGGGCCGACGACATGCAAGATACCTTGCCGCGCATCATTAATAGTGAACTCAGCAATATTAAACTTAGCGCAATTGTCATCTAAAGTGACTACTTGTAAGCGGGAAACTTTATCTTTGATCCCAGCTACACCTTGTAAACGCTCTTTGGTGACTGTCGGTACGTTATGATCAGGGCTAGCAATATTGGCAGACAAACGCCAAGGCAGTCTATTGGCCAATTCCAAACCTTCAAAGGCTTGCGGACTAGTCACCTCATGCAATAGATGGCGATCAATGTAGATTAGGCTGGAGCCATCGTCACGCTTAGTGACTTCATGAGCATGCCAAAGTTTGTCATATAAAGTTTGAGCGGCCATATTACTGTCCTTTCTTGGTGGCTAATGGCTAGTTATTCCTACTGATAGGGTACTTTGTCTATCAAATCACTATAGATACCGTGTAGGAAGTAACTATTTCAGCGTTAGCTGCCTGTTGTTATTAAGAGTATCGCAAAGTCGTTAGCGATTATTAGTTACTAATATTACTTACTAAAAAGGGTTATCGAAAATATTTATCATATATAGTGTCAATAATTGTCTTGATACCTTGTGATTATAACAGCCTAATTCTATAATAATAATTGATGATTTTTATCTATTCACAAACTTTTATTTCTAAGAAGTTTTGATTGGGTGAGACAACTTTTATTTATGATTCGCTTTTATAGCTAAGGATACTAGTTTGAATACTACTAATTTGATTACATTTGTCACGGTTATGCAGATAGGCAGTATATCAGGCGCAGCAGAAAAGCTGTTTATTACTCAGCCTGCAGTAAGCAAACGTATCAAAAATTTAGAAGATGAGTTCAAAATCACTCTGTTTGATACAGTAGGAAGAGGCATTGTACCGACTCAAGCTGCTAGCGAGATGCTGCCTCATGCTAAGCGGTGGCTGGATGATTATGAAAACTTTAAGATAAACTTACAGCATTCAAAACATATTATATCGGGAAAGTTAGTCATCGGTACTAGTCATCATATTGGCTTACATCACTTGGCACCAGTATTAAAGCACTTTATTCAAAGCTATCCAGCCGTACAGTTAGATGTACGTTTTGTCGATTCAGAAGAAGCTCATAAAGCCGTGCTTGATGGCGATCTGTCATTGGCCTTTATGACTTTGCCACCAGTCTACGATAAGCGCTTAACCTATCATACCTTATGGTCAGATCCACTGTACTTTATGACGGGCACCTTATCACCCTTGGCTAAGAAAACCAACGTTACTTTAGAGCAGCTAGCGCGTTATCCTGCTATTTTGCCTTCTGCCAACACTTTTACTAGTCAAATTACTTTAGCAGAATTTGCCAAGCATAACTTAAAACCTTATGCCACTATGAGTACCAATCCACTTGAGTCAATCCGCATGTTGGTCTCAGTAGGCCTTGGTTGGTCAGTACTACCACAGACCCTTATTAGCCAAGATTTAGAACGTATAAATATGGCAGACAATATAGAGCTACAACGCTATTTAGGCGTGGTGATCAATCCAAAACTAACGCCTTCTAGCAGCGTTACTGCTTTACTTGACTTGCTCTCTCCTATTGATTAACCGATCAGAGCAACGGTTTGAGTTGTCAAAGTAACGGGGGTTGATTGTGTTTTATGACTCACATAGATCTTTTATGACTCACATAGATCTTTTATGACTCACATAGATCTTTTATGACTCAGATAGACCTACAGTCTATATTTATAGATCGACTGTTCACTACAATCAGAGTGCAGTGACATTTACAGACTTTACAATACTACGGCCTGTTCAACCGTCGGCTACAGCCCTCATTATTCATAGCTATATTATTAACAGCTATTATTTAAAGGCTAATTGTAAAACAGTAGCCAAATAAAGCTCTATAGACTAGTCTCAATAAAAGCATAGTTCTACTAGTAAGTACACGTAAGTACTGGCAACACCCCCTCCCTTTGCCAACAGTAAGCATAGCTGTTGGCTTGCCGACGAGCAAAGCGGTACTTTGCTCGTCTGTGAGGCTAGCTGATATTACTCACTAAGATATAGTAAAGTTAGATAAACCATATTGATAAATGTCAATAACTGCTAATAACGATAATACTAGCAATCCATCTTCGATATCTTCCATTCAAATCCTATCCGAAACCTAACTTGGCTTAACTAGCTCTATAATTAGCGTCTGCTGATAAACATCCAACCCTAGCTACCTCATATATTTTCACAAAAAATTACATTTATAATATTGATTAGTACTGATTGTACATCTTTAGCAATCTTTTATTGCAGGTTGGTTTTAAAACCTGTATAAACAGTTTGTTAGATTAATTAATTAACAGCCCTATATTTAGCAACTTTATTTTTAACCAGTAAATCAACGCAAGCTATTGAATTTATAGATTATTAGATGACAATGGTTAATGAGGTTAGTAGTCCATTAGGGGCTGCACTTCATAATAAGTCACTTATAAGATCGACAATAATACTATTAAGATAGAGCTAAAAAGACCGAATAATAGACCAACTAACAGTTTTAGATGATTGGTTTTATGCAGATGAGCTGATTGTTAGCAACATATAGCAAGTCTGAACAAGCCTCTGAACTACTATCAATCATGTAAAAATTTCAGTAAATATTTACTTAATATCGGAGTGCTTACCAATTATTAAGTATTACTGGTATTAACTATTTTTTACTACTGGTTTTTTCTGCTTTTTAATACTATCTTTTTATAGTGTATTTATAGTTGTCTGTCTTATAGTTATATCTCATTACAGCCAAGCAGTTGGCTAAGGACAGTTATATGAACGGAGTTTCAAGTGGCGTACTGATATCGCTTGGCGTCTACTTTTTGGTAATGCTTGGGATTGGTGTTTATGCTTACTTTAAGCAATCCAATGACACAGAAGGTTATATGCTTGGTGGCCGTAGTTTAGGCCCAGCAGTCACAGCATTATCTGCCGGCGCATCAGACATGTCCGGTTGGTTATTACTTGGCCTACCTGGCTATATGTATGCTGACGGGGTCGTCAGTATCTGGATTGCACTAGGATTAACTCTTGGTGCTCTATTGAACTATATTATTGTGGCGCCTCGTCTGCGGGTTTATACTGAGGTTGCCAATAATGCTATTACCTTACCTGATTACTTCGCCAACCGCTTTGAAGATAAGTCGCATATGTTGCGCGTTATCTCAGCGATAGTTATTATTTTATTCTTTACGGTTTACACTGCCGCTAGTTTAGTTGGTGGTGGTAAGTTGTTTGAAAGCTCGCTAAATCTTTCTTATGCTACTGGCTTATGGGTTACCGCAGGTGTCGTTGTCGCTTATACCTTGTTCGGTGGTTTCTTAGCAGTGTCTATGACTGACTTTGTGCAGGGTGTTATCATGCTATTTGCAATGATAATTGTACCTGTTGTGGCCTTTACCGATCTTGGTGGTATCTCAGCGGCTACTACTGCTGTTAAAAACATCGATCCAAACCTATTGAACTTCACCAACGGCTTACCTGACGGTATGGCGATCTTGGGTATCATCTCCTTGATGGCATGGGGCCTAGGTTATTTCGGTCAACCGCACATTATCGTCCGTTTTATGGCGATTCGCTCGGTCAAAGACGTTCCTACTGCCCGTAACATTGGTATGAGCTGGATGGTTGTTAGCTTAGTTGGTTCATTAATGACTGGTTTTGCTGGTCGTGCTTATGTACAAAAAACGGCTATGACGTTGGATGATCCTGAGACGATTTTCTTAGTATTCACTCAGTTCTTGTTCACGCCATTAGTCTCAGGCTTCTTGTTAGCGGCTATTTTAGCGGCAATCATGAGTACCATCTCATCACAGCTGTTAGTAGTATCAAGCTCACTAACTAAAGATGTCTATAAGTTATTCTTGGATAGAGAGGCTTCAGAGTCTCGCCAAGTAATGGTAGGACGTATCTCAGTTATAGTGGTTGCTATCGTGTCAATTATGCTAGCTTCTAACCCAGATAGCTCAGTACTAACCTTAGTATCTAACGCTTGGGCAGGATTCGGTGCTGCCTTTGGACCTCTAGTTATCTTTAGCCTTATATGGCGTGGCATGAACCGTAATGGCGCAGTTGCCGGTATGGTTGTTGGGGCGTTAACGGTTATTTTATGGATATATGGTCCATTCCAGATGAATGGTATGGCGCTCAATAGCTGGTTATATGCTATCGTTCCAGGCTTTGTGTTAAGTACTATAGCTATCTTTGTGGTGAGTATTGCAACAGGCGGTCCAAAACCTACCGTTGCTGCTACCTTTAAAGAGATGGAACTTAATCTACACAAATAAGCTTAGCTTATTGACTATAAATCATAATTACAAACCTCGTTGCCGTTACGGTAGCGAGGTTTTTTATTGGCTATTTATACTAGTATTTGGTTTTTCTAGCTAACCAAATCTTGCTAAGTTAGTCATTTTAGCCCAGCACTTTTGCTACTATCCTCAGCGATAAAGTCAGTCATTTACTATTGAACCAACAGCTATTTGAATGCCAAATAAGGCGTCCTGTTATCTCCTGCCTTCCAACCTATCTCACCCGCTAGTTACTTTATCTGCCGTAAATCACAGCCACAAAAAAGCGACCCTTTAGGATCGCTTTCTTATAGTAACTCTTACAATAGTCTCACTATGCGTTTAGCGCTTAGAAACCTTGCTTGGCTTGGTAAGACAGCTTAGCACCTAAGATGTAACCATCATTATCTTGGAAGTCACCAACGATTTTACCTGATGGTAATCTACCTTTAGCATCACCGAACCATAAGTATTTACCACCAGCTGATACTGCCCAGTTTTCGGTAAGGTTGTACTTAGCTCCAAGACCAAGGCTGTAATAGCCATCGATAGGACCAAGTGAAGTAGTCTCATCACCAGTACCACTATCCCAGCCTACTGTACCACTAACGGCAAGTGCTGGCGCTATACGCTTGGCCACCCCTAGTTCTACTTGCCACTGATCATCATCATAATCAACTAAGTTTAAACCATTAGGACCGTAGTTGCGCTTACTAACCTCATTATATAATGGCGGTGTAATGGCAAAATCGCTCCAAGGTACCCAGCGTACTTTAGCCGTAGCCAAAGTGGTTGGATTCAAGCCAGTCTGAAAATCAAAGTTAACGGATTTAGGAGTAGTAATACGATAATTACTATTCTGAGTAGCCGCAGCTGGATTACCTGCTAAGGTTCCTGCTAGAGGATAGGTTTCAGAGACATCTAAATCATGATCAATTTCAGAACGATAAGTTAACGCTGCTTTTAAGGCAATTTCAGGTTTGCTATAAGACATCCCAGCGATATAACCATAGTCCATATTAGGATTACTGTTTGAAGTATAGCCAGTAGCCGGGCCATAAGCCAATCCACGCAGTTTTACTTCCGCTTGAATACGCTGAGCGACTGGGCCACCGTAAATTTGGAATTCTTTATTAGCACCAAACTTAGCACCAAGGATAGCGGTTAAGTTTTCGCTACGTACTTCAACATTGGTATTTTGACCTGCCGTACCGAACTCTCCATTAACAATGCCAACTGCTGGAGCTAATGCTGTTAAAGCACCTTGCTCTTGCGGCGTCAAAGTGCCGCCTAGTCCTATTTTACGTTGAAGAGCGTTCACTGTAGCTTGTGCTTGAGCAAAACTAGTGACACCAAGTGGTGAACTTGGACCAATAAGACCTCCAGAAATACGCGTAATAGTAGCTTCACGGGTATCGCCACTTTGAGCTACAAAGTTGCTTTCCTTATATTCAGCAGCAGCACCAAACGGCTCATCATAAATAATACCTACACTAAAAGTATTATTAATATCCGCTTTTACCCCATAGCGAAAGAAATCGTATGATTCAGCAATATCACCAGTGTCCCGACCTTCGACATAAGTATTGCTAGTAGGAACAACGTTGGCACTGTCTTTACCACTGACATCAGCATCAATATAAGTATAGACGGTTTCAGCATAGAGTCCATCTTGGAAAAAAGCAGTGATGTCTTGACCTGAACGATCTAAGCCGGCAGCGCTAGCGGCACTAGCAATAGAAAAAGCAGCAACTGCTACCGCAAGGGTTTTTAACTGAAAAGTAGGGCGCATTATATCTCTCCAAACATCCGCATTGTTTTGCCGTTATCACGATTAAGTTATTACTGAATATATGATCGGCGTCCTAAATTGAATAGTAGTTCCTTTTTCACGCTAAGACAACAAGTAAAGTACTTTATTTCTCAAATACGACTGGATAGTACAAATAGTATTGACATATGTTTTAGAAAACTAACAATGAAGCTAAACATTTGTAAAGAGTATAAAAAAAGCGACCCCTTTAGGATCGCTATATTTATACTTAATTCTTTGAATTTATTATAAAAAAATTATTTATAAAAAATTTATACCTTAAATCATTAGTTCTTTCTATTGGTTACTGTGCGGCCTGATAAGAAAGTTTTAGACCCAGTGCATAACCTTCATTGTCTTCAAAGTCACCAACGATATTTTTGGAAGGTATTTGTCCTTGTGCATCTCCGAACCACAAGTATTTACCGCCGGCTGATATCGCCCAGTTTTCAGTGACATTATACTTAGCACCAAGACCTGCGCTATAGTAACCTTCGATAGGGCCTAATGAAGTTACTGGATCGCCAGCACCACTATCCCAGCCAATATTACCAGTTACGGCTAGGGCTGGTGTAAGGCGTTTAGCTAGTCCAAGCTCTACTACCCACTGATCTTTATCATAGCTCACTAATGGCAAGCCATCAGGACGATAGGCAGGATTAGCAGTGCTCACCTCATTGTATAGTGACGGCACAATGGCAAAGTCGCTCCAAGGTACCCAGCGCACCTTTGCAGTGGCTAAAGTAGTCGGATTAATACCCGTTTGAAAATCAAAGTTTACTGACTTAGGGGTAGTAATCTCAATACCACTGCTTCTGTTTGTTGGAAATGCAAACGGTCCACCAGCTACTGGCGGTATAGAACCACCAATTATCGTTGCCAAAGGATAGCTTTCAGATGCTTGCGAGTTATGCTCAATCTCAGAGCGATAAGTCAACGCCGCTTTTAGCGCTATCTCAGGCTTACTATAAGCAATCCCTGCTAGCCAGCCGTAATCTTGGTCAGCACTGACATGAGTAGTATAACCATTAGCTGGGCCATAGCTTAAACCGCGTAATTTTACGTCAGCTTGTACGCGCTGAGCAACTGGACCACCATAGAGTTGAAAATTCTTATTAGCACCAAGTTTTGCGCCAACGATACCAGTGATACTTTCAGTACGCACTTCGACATTAGTCCCTTCACCATTTCTAGGTGAGTTAGGATTTTGATCGACGAAATTATTATTGCCTCTATAGTCAGCTGATGCCCCAAAAGGCTCGTCATACAACACACCCACACTGAATGTATCGTTAATATCAGCCTTTACTCCATAGCGGAAGAAGTCATAAGACTCAGCGATATCGTCGATGCTGTGGCCTGATGCATCAGTACCTGTTACGTCAGCATCTAGATAAGTATAGCTAGCCTCAGCGTATAAGCCATCTTGTAGAAATGCAGTAATATCTTGACCCGAACGATCCAAGCCAGCAGCACTAGCAACGCTAGCGATAGTAAAAGCTGTGATAGCCACAGTAAGCTTTTTTAATTGAAAAGTGGCTTGCATAATGATCTCCAAATATCCTTATTGTTGCACTACTCAGGCTAGCTAATAGCAGGGCAGCAGTTTAAGCGAAGGATATTAATGTCTTTTGCTTAGTAAGACAACCATCAAGGTGCGCTATTTGCCTATTATGACTAGGCAGTCATAAGGCGGTTATCATGATACTAACTTTACCCTGCCACTAGGACACCGATTAGTAGTGGGGCGGGCGGTCAGCCATGATATCGAATGGCGCAATGCCCTCCTCGCCGCTTTGACCTTCCACTTGTTTATAAACCAGTTGCAGCTGGCGTTGCAGATCACGAATATTTTTGTCTTGGTGAGTAATGACTTGATCTAGACGCTCTACCGTCATCTCTAAATGAGCCATAGTCATTTGTAGCTCAATCACTTGCTCTGTAAGTTCAGCTTGCACGTCAGCATGGTTGGCTGGCCGCGATGATGCTGTAGTCATAATTTTCTCAATAATGGTTTTGTTAGTAATACAGGGAGGTTAATAGAGGCTGTTACAGTAACTAGGATAAAGTTTTTTATAGCCACTAAACTGCTATGGGGGCATGTTATAATATTGGCAATTTAGTCACAGCCCTTATTGTAACAATAATAAGGGTTTTATTAGACTAAAACCTATTCCACTTACTATATATAAGCTTAAGATACTTTATGGCACTGATACATTTAAAAGATATTCATCTCGCCTTTGGCGTAGCTCCCGTTCTTGATGGCGTAGATTTTAGCATTGACGCCGGTGAGCGTGTGTGTTTAATCGGTCGCAATGGCGAAGGTAAATCCACTTTGTTCAAACTGATTAGTGGTACTTTGCAGCCTGATAGTGGCGAAGTCATTACTAGCAGTAGTGTACGTGTTGCTATGCTTGAGCAAGATGTCCCTGAAACTAGCGGTCGCATCTTAGATATCGTCATGGGTGGCAGTCGCCGCACTGCCGATCTACTGATCAGCTATAACCAGCAGACTAATCTTTGTGCGGATGGCGACATGGATGCCTGTGAGCGCATGGCCACTTTACAGCATGATATCGATGCGGTACATGGCTGGGATTTAGAGCGTGAAGCTACCCGATTAATCACTACTATGGGGCTTGATCCTAATGATGACTTGTCCTCATTATCCGGTGGTCGTAAGCGCCGAGTACTATTAGCCCGATCTTTGGTCACTAAGCCTGATGTGCTATTACTTGATGAGCCAACCAACCATTTAGACGTTGATAGTATCGAGTGGCTGGAACGCTTCTTGTTAGACTGGCAGGGTTTGACCTTATTATTCGTCACCCATGATAGAGCTTTTGTGAATAAACTGGCCACTCGTATCGTTGAGCTGGATCGTGGATTATTGACTAGCTATGATGTAACGCAAGGCGAAGGTGGCTATGCTCGCTATCAAGAGCTCAAAGAGCTACAACTACTAGCTGAAGAAAAGAATAATGCCAATTTTGATAAAAAACTGGCCCAAGAAGAAGTCTGGATTCGTCAAGGTATCAAGGCACGTCGTACCCGTAATGAAGGCCGTGTTCGTGAGCTAAAGGCCTTGCGTGAAGAGCGTGGTGGTCGTCGCGAGCAAGTCGGTAACGTCAATATTACTATGGATGCTGGCGAGAAAAGTGGCAAGCTAGTCTGTAAAGTCAAAAACTTGCATCTTGAATATGATGGTAATGTGCTAGTCGATAATTTCACTACTACTATCATGCGTGGCGACAAAATAGGTATTATTGGGCCAAACGGTGCCGGTAAGACTACTTTGATCAAAGCCTTGCTCGATATGTCTGACGATGAAGTTATCAAAACTGGTAATGTTGAATTGGGTACTAACCTCAAAATCGCCTTTTTTGATCAGCTGCGTGATCAGTTAGACCTAGAAGCTAGTGTCGCGCAAAATGTCTCAGAAGGCTCAGACTTCGTTGAAGTTGGCGGTCGCAAAACTCATATTATGAGCTATCTACAAGACTTCCTATTTGCTCCAGAGCGCGCACGTACTCCTGTTAAAGCCCTGTCAGGTGGTGAGCGTAACCGTGTACTACTAGCTAAGCAACTTCTTAAGCCTGCTAATATTCTAGTACTCGATGAGCCAACTAACGACTTGGATATGGCAACGCTTGAACTCTTAGAGGAGTCTGTAGCTAGCTTTAACGGCACTATATTGCTAATTAGTCATGATCGCTCATTTATGGATAACGTAGTCACTTCCACTTGGGTCTTTGATGAAGACGCAGAGGGTAAAGGCGTTGTGCAAGAGTACGTTGGTGGCTATCAAGAATACTTAGTACAAAAAAATCGTGCCCAAGCGGCACAAGCTGCTAAATCTAACACTGCTGCTACTAAGAGCACGGCTAAGCTTACACCAGCCGCTGTTAAGTCCAATAAAAGCACAAAAAAGCTTAACTTCAATGATCAGCGTGAGCTTGACGCTCTGCCAAAACAAATTGCCGCTTTAGAAACTGAACAAGCTGAGCTGCAACAGAAACTAGCCGATGGTTCTTGGTTCATCAAAGAATTTGATGCGGCTACTGTGGCTAGCGAACGCCTATTAGCTATTGAAGAAGAAATAATGGGCAAGCTTGAGCGTTGGGATACCCTTGAAGGCTAAGCTGTATTAGCTTGAAGGTTAAACTATAGTAGCTTTAAGGCTACACTATACGGCGTAGCCTACTGCATCTCTGAGTGGACAATCAATAGCCTTAAGTAAATACAAGGTTGTTGATTGAAAACTTTTAGTTTGAAAATATGTTGATTGGAAAACATCTTCCATTGCTGTCATTTAAAAATAAGTTTATCACCACAATGACAGGTGGATGGTAAGAGATGATTTTTGCTCTATTTTGTCTATTTACCTTACCGAAATATACTGAAAGTTAGTGAACATTGTCTTCATTTGCAGTATCATTCCCTATTGTTAAATACCCTTATAATTTATAAGGTAATCGATACCCCAACTTCGGTAATATATATCTTGTCTCAAACAGTGATGACAAGATGGCTACAGGCATTTTTATAATGTTTACCAGTCAAGTATAGCCTATCGGGTCTGCTTTATTTTTAACACAATAATTTGTTTTATGACCAAAATAGCTTAGAATAGCAACAATTAGCAAAATTAGGCACCGCTAAAGTGGCTGGTAACTGACATTGTAAATTTCTAAGACACAAACCCAGTGTGGGATAATCCCATTTCATTCACCTGGAGGAAGTATTAATGAGCCAAGCCGAAGGCGTTAATGTACAACGTCGTAGAGTTCTTATTGCCTCAACTGCCGCAATTGGCGCCGCTGGGGTAGCTGCTGTTGCCACCCCTTTTGTGCGCTCTTGGTATCCAAGTGCCAAAGCAGAAGCTGCTGGAGCAGCAGTTACCCAAGATATTGGTTCTGTCGAAGAAGGTCAAATGATCGTCGTGAAATATCGTGGCAAACCTATCTTTGTAGTCAAACGCACAGAAGAAATGTTAGGTAACTTAAAGCCAGTAATTCCATTACTCTCTGACCCTGACTCTCTTGCATCAGTGCAACCTGAATACTGTGCCAATCCTACACGTTCATTAGATCCATCAGTATTGGTGGTTGAAGGCGTGTGTACACATTTAGGCTGTGCTCCAAACTACCGCCCTGATGTTGGTGCAACTGACTTAGGTGGTAATGATTGGTATGGTGGGTTTTTCTGTCCTTGTCATGGCTCTAAATATGACTTAGCGGGTCGTGTTTATAGTGGCGTTCCAGCACCGCTAAATTTACCTATTCCAGAATATAGTATGGACGGTACCATCTTGACGGTTGGGGAGGCTTAACATGAGTATAGGCAAAAAACTTATGCACTGGGTGGACGCGCGTTTTCCAGCGACCGAAACCTATGAATATCATATGTCAAAGTATTATGCACCAAAGAACTTTAACTTTTGGTATTTCTTTGGTGTGCTATCTATGGTGGTATTGGTTAACCAATTGGTTACTGGTATCTGGCTTACGATGATGTATAACCCAAGTGCCGAAGGGGCATTCGCTTCGGTTGAGTACATCATGCGTGACGTAAAAGGTGGCTGGCTAATTCGTTATATGCACTCGACAGGCGCTTCAGCGTTCTTCGTAGTAGTATATTTGCACATGTTTAGAGCGCTACTTTATGGTTCATACCAAAAACCGCGTGAGCTTATTTGGCTTATCGGTATGGGTATCTACTTAGCATTGATGGCAGAAGGTTTCTTCGGGTATCTACTCCCTTGGGGCAACATGTCATTCTGGGGCGCACAGGTTATCTTGAACTTACCTGCAGCACTACCAGTGATTGGTGATGGTCTTGCCGAATGGGTACGTGGTGATTATATTATCTCAGGTATCACCCTTAACCGTTTCTTTGCCCTACACGTAGTGGCTATTCCATTAGTGTTAGTCGGCTTAGTGTTTATGCATTTGGTAGCTCTGCATCATGTGGGTTCAAATAACCCAGATGGTATCGACATCAAAAAGCTAAAAGACAAAAACGGTGTACCTTTAGATGGTATTGAATTCCATCCGTATTACACTGTGCATGACATGGTTGGTATTGTAGTGTTCTTTATCTGCTTCTTTGCTGTGATATTCTTCTTCCCAGAAGGCGGCGGTTTCTTCCTTGAGCCACCAAACTTTGAAGCGGCAAACTCACTGAAGACCCCAGCTCATATTGCACCAGTGTGGTATTACACCCCGTTCTATGCCATTTTACGAGCTGTTCCTAATAAGCTTGGTGGTGTTGTAGCGATGGGTGGTGCGATTGCGGTACTGTTCTTGATACCTTGGTTAGATAGATCACCTGTACGCTCTATGCGTTACAAAGGTATCTTATCGAAGGCTGCGTTAACTATCTTCGCTATCAGTTTTGTAGCTTTAGGATATTTAGGAGCGACGCCAACGACGCCAACAGCGACAGTAATGGCTCGAATATTCACTGTGTTATATTTCCTGTTCTTCTTATTGATGCCGTTTTACACTGCCATAGAGAAGTGTAAACAGCCACCAGAACGTGTCACCGGAGGTCACTAATGAGCACCTTAATCAAATACCTAACTGGTTTAGGCTTAGGCGTGGCATTGAGCTTTACTGCTGGCACTGCGCTAGCAGCAGAGGGTGGTGAATGTGGCGACTTTATCAATGCAGAAGGTTACACTGAGCATCTAGCTTGTAGTAAAGCCCCTATTGATTTTACCAATAAAGGCTCGCTACAAAACGGTGCTAAGATGTTTATGAACTACTGTGCTGGCTGTCACTCAGCCAAGTATGTTCGTCATTCTCGTATCGCTAAAGATTTAGAGATTCCGCCTGAATTGGTGGAAAAGTACTTGATGGTGACTACGGATCAGATCGGTGATCATATCAATGCTGAGATTGATCCTGAAGTTCAAGCATCTTGGTTTGGTGCTCCTCCTCCAGACTTGTCTTTAGAGACTAGACTGCGCGGTGATGATTGGGTTTATACCTACTTACTATCGTTTTATGAAGATCCAAGCCGTCCTTGGGGTGCTAACAACTTAGTTCTTAAAAACGTGGCCATGCCTCACGTGTTGAATAATCTTCAACAAGATCTAAGTGATGAAGAATTTAAATCTGAAGTTGGTGATTTGGTTAACTATATGGCTTGGATGGCTGAACCTGTCCGTCATGATCGTCAAGTAATCGGTTTCTTCGTAATTTTATTCTTGTTAGTATTACTGATTCCAGTTTGGTTATTGAATAAAGAATTCTGGAAAGACGTCAAATAATATTTTCTGTATAAACCCGCATTAGATACTGCTAGCTTTTAGCATTGGTTTTAAAAAAGGCACTACTTCGGTAGTGCCTTTTTTTAATGACCTTTTCTAATGGCATTTCTTATGTTATTTTTAATAAACGATTGATAACTAGTGATAATGATAAAAGCTAGCAGGGTAAAAGGGATAAATACTAGTCAAATAGTAGCTAAATCTTATATGTATAGCGGTACGATAAAAGCATAGATTACGCTTACCACCTTGATAAAAGCACTAACTTTGTTTACGATGGCAGCCTTAACCACTACCTTTAGGCTGCTATGATCGATGCAAATGACATTCCAAGTAGTCAGCTAATTTTATATGCTGATGACGGCTACGATAGTCATGTGGTGCGCCTATTGCTTGAAGAAAAAAAACTTGCTTACTACTTATCACGTCTGCATTCTGAGCGTCCTGAAGACTTAACGGAACTGAACCCTTATCATACTTTGCCAGTATTGCAGCAGCGTGAAATTGCTTTGTATGAGATCAATGTAATTTTTGAGTATTTAGAAGAGCGTTATCATGCAAATAAGCTGTTGCCAGATACGCCGCAAGAGCGTGCGCAATTTCGTCAATTGGCTTGGCGTATCCAGCATGATTGGTTGGTATTGGGCAAGCGCCTGTTAATGCATCCAGATAGTTTTAATAAGGCTCAGGCGCAGCAAGCCAAAAAGCAGCTTACAGACTCTCTGATTACTTTATCACCACTGTTCGCCCATAAATCGTATTTTATGGCTGATGATTTTGGCTGGTGTGATGTATTATTAGCACCTTTGTTATGGCGTTTAGGGGAGATGGATATCGAGCTGCCAAGGGCGATCAGTCGTCCATTGCTAGACTATCAAAGTCGTTTGTTTGAGCGTGATAGCTTTAAAAAGAGCGTACGTTGAATTAGTTGAATAAACCATTAACCACAACTTTTAAGTATTATTTGTAGAGGAATTATAAAATGAGCGATGCTACTACTTCAATTACTCCTACTCGCCCTTATATGGTACGTGCAATTTATCAGTGGATAGAAGACAACGATCTCACCCCTTATCTGATGGTTGATGCTACTGCTGAAAACGTGCAAATTCCTGTTGGGCATGTACAAGATGGTCGTATTGTATTAAATATAGCTAGCCGTGCTACTGGCAACATGAGTATGGAAAATGACTATGTGCATTTTAGTGCGCGCTTCGGTGGTGTATCACAAGAAATCTGGGTGCCAGTGAAGGCTATCTTAGGCATCTATGCTAAAGAGAACTCGCAAGGTATGTTCTTCGACCCTAATGAGTATGATAACTATCAACCAGCAGAAGAAGTTCCTGCCGCTACTACCCATGCAAAACTTGCCGCCCCTAAACGCCCTAACAAGGCCGGTTTAAAAGTTCTAAAATAAGGACTGATCGGCGGGGTACAAAAAAAGCTAGGCATATTAATTATGCCTAGCTTTTTTATATTTTAAGATCAAGAAAAACCTATCCGATCGCTTACGATCACCGATTAAGTTCTAGGCAAAGTCACTCCACGTTGACCTTGATACTTACCGCCACGATCTTTATAGCTAGTCTCGCAAACATCATCAGCATCACTTTGGAAGAACAGCATTTGGGCTACCCCTTCACCAGCATAAATACGCGCTGGTAAGTTGGTGGTATTACTAAACTCTAAAGTCACATGCCCTTCCCACTCCGGCTCTAGAGGTGTGACGTTAACGATAATGCCGCAACGTGCATAAGTCGACTTACCTAAGCAAATGGTCAATACGTCACGTGGAATACGGAAATATTCAACTGTGCGTGCCAGCGCAAATGAGTTAGGCGGAATAATACATTCGTCACCAACGATATCGATAAAGCTTTTTTCATCGAAATTCTTTGGATCAACGACTACGGAATGTACGTTAGTGAATACCTTAAACTCAGGAGCACAGCGCACATCATAGCCATAACTTGAAGTACCGTAGCTGATCAAGCGCTCACCAGCATCATTAAAACGTACTTGACCGGCTTCAAACGGCTCAATCATATTATGAGCTTCAGCTTGCTCACGAATCCAGCGGTCAGACTTAATAGACATTGTTAACCCTTAGCTTATTTACTAGAACATTTAATAGCGATGATTATACGGAATTACAGACTAAATTTATAGGCAGTTAGTGGATATAAATTAGGCAGTTAATGGATATAAATACAGCCTAGAGTCTTTTGTAAATTAGCGCTACTGTTAACACAAACCATAGCGCTAAACTCTATGCGTTTAATATTGGCATTGCAATTGCTATTAGCATTACTGCCATTAGCTACATTATCTTTAAAGTCGCTTAGACTTTGAGCTGATTAACCTTAAAAAATGCGCTTGTCATCGACAGGCTTAGCAAATTTATTAATATTGGCCTCGATATTCTTGGCAATGCTTATATAGTACGGTGCATACTCATCATTAGCAGAGACGCTAGGGTTTCCGGTATCTACTTGCGCACGAATACCGCTAGCTAAAGGCAGCTGTCCTAGTAACGGTACTTGGTAATGCTCAGCAAGATAGTCGCCACCACCAGCCCCAAAGATAGCTTCAGTATTGCCACAGTTACTACAAGTATGCAGCGCCATATTTTCTACTACCCCAAGTACTGGAATATTGGTCTTGTTAAACATCTCGATACCTTTTTGCGCATCGAGCAAGGCAATATGCTGCGGTGTAGTGACGATAACCGCACCAGTCACTGGGATACGCTGAGCTAGAGTCAATTGTATATCGCCGGTACCTGGTGGCATATCTATTACTAAATAATCGAGCTGTGGCCAATTGGTTTGATTATACAGCTGCATCAAGGCACCCGTTGCTTTTGGCCCACGCCAAGCTACTGGAGTATTATCGCCATCGAGTAAGCTACCGATAGACAACATCGCCAAACCACGTGCATTAACAGGGACAAACTGCTCATTCTCCAGCTCTGGCTTGACATCTTTGACCCCGAGCATCGTCGGCATGCTAGGACCATAAATATCAGCATCAAGTACCCCAACACGATTACCTAGCTGTTGTAGAGCTAAGGCAATATTCACAGTAGTAGTTGATTTACCAACACCGCCTTTACCGGAGGCTACTACAATAATATGACGAATACGGGGGTGGGCCGCCAGCGATGCTTGGGTAGGTGCAGCCTTAGTAATAGGCGGCTCTGCATTGGCTTGAGTCGCCGCCGCACTATGAGCATCAGAAGTGCTAGCGCTCTTGCTCATAGCGTCGGTAGTTTGCGGCATAGGCTTAGGTTTTGGCAAAGTAGAACCGCCCCCTTTAACAGGGGGTGGCAGACGCACGTTCATATGAATAGTCTTAATGCCATGTAGGTGTAGTAGCGAGCCGAGCTCTTGCTGCACAATCTCAGGATCGCTATCTTGTGGCAGACGCAAATCTAAAGTGAGCTCATCACCAACACGGTCTATGCCAGTCACCATTTGCGCAATACTGACGTTATTGACGTGATAACCAAGTAGCACTTTGTCAACAGCACTATCACGCTCGGCTTTTTGCGTAGCGGTTTCAGGTTTTTCTGGGGTTATTTTTTTTATAAAGTTAAACATAGCGGCCTTTACAGATTATGATCGATGGAGTTATAGAGTGTTTGATGCTATCAGTGTAGCCGAATTACAGCTATAAAAAAACCACAACGCCATTAGATATGACATTGTGGTTACAGAACGCTTATATCTTAACAGCAGCGTTAAACAGGCGCTACATCTAGCCCTTGATCACCAGCGGAAAATTAATGCATATCTACAGCGTACTAAAGCTTAAATCATGAGACTCACTATCAAACCACTAAGAACTTTGAAGCGATAAATAGATAAATCAGAACTCCTGAGACATCACATACCGAAGTAATTAAAGGGGCACTAGCAGTAGCCGGGTCGAAGCCAAATTTACTTAGTACAAAAGGTAAGCTCATACCAATCATGCAACCAATCATCACAACTGACATCATACTTAGCGCCAGTACTAGAGACAATATAGCGTCACCACGAAAATAACCGATGATAGAGATGGCAACGGCCATACTAGCGCCCAGCAACAAGGCAACCACAGATTCTCGGCCTAGTAGCGAGAACCAATCACGCATTACCACATCACCAGTCGCCAACGCTCGTACCATCAAAGTGGCGGACTGTGAGCCTGCATTACCGCCACTATCGACTAGTAGCGGTAAGAAAAATACCAGTACTAAGTTGGCAGCAATCACCTCTTCAAAGTGCGAGATACCAAACCCAGATAATAAGTTACCGAAGACTAAAAACACTAGCCAAAAGACGCGCTTGCGATATAGCAGGGTAATACTGACATCTTTTAACCTCCCCACCATAGTCGATACCCCACCTGACTTATGAAAATCGTCGGTAGCCTCTGCACTGGCGACATCCATAGCATCATCATGGGTAACTATCCCAACTAACGCCCCACTATCATCAATAACTGGCAAAGCAATTAGATCATAACGTGCTACCATTTTTGCCACATCTTCTTGATCGTCTTTGACGTGACAAAACACCGGAGAGTTCATCATGATGTCACTGATTAACCGCTCTGGAGTAGCCAGTATCAAGGCTCTTAATGACACTACACCTAGCAGCTTACGCTGATCATCGATCACATAAGCATGATAGATAGTCTCTGCATCGGGAGCTTCTCGTCGCAAATCATCGAGTGCCTCAGCGACGTTCATCTCAATACCTAAAGCTGCATAGTCCGAGGTCATCAAAGCGCCTGCAGTTCCTTCCTCATAAGCGGATAGTAGGCGAATATCTTCACGTTTTGCATGAGCTAATGCTGGCAATAGGGCATCACGCTGATCTTGCTGTAGACTTTTATATAAGTCAGTACGTTCATCAGCAGGCATCTCACCTACTATTCTGGCTAAACTGTCTCGAGGAAAGGTTTGTGCAAGTACTACTTGAATATCAGTTTCTAGATAGGAGAATATTTTTGATCGATTAGGCAGGCGCTCTAAGAGCTGGCAGGCAAATACGGGTTTGATTAGCGCCAATAGGTCAGCGATATCAATGGGGCGCAGCGCTTTAATTTGATTAATCGCTTTGTCGAATTGTTGTTGTTCGATAGCATTGCTTAAGGCTAAAGCCAGATTTTGATTTTTCATTATTTTTACTCCGTGCGCTTTTATATCTGCGCAGCAAGCAATCACTAAAAAGAACCAATAGTATTGGCTTGAGTTGATCGAAAAGAGGATGCTAATGCATTAACTTTTTATTAGCAAGCTGCAGGGGGCTAATAAAAAACCACAACGCCATTGAATGACCTTGTGGTGATATAAATACTCTTCTAGATTTCTAATTTAATGCAAAAAACTATCTCATGCACCAGCCATGACTAGCGTTGATAGACTGACCAGTGAAGACATTGCTTGGGAAGGCAGCTAAGAAAAGTGCCGTTTGTGAGACATCTTCAATAGTAGTAAATTCTTTATTAAGGGTATTAGCTAATAGAATATCGTTCACTACGGACTCTTCGCTAATACCTTTTTCGGCAGCTTGCAGTGGGATTTGCTCATTAACCATTGCGGTTCTGACAAAGCCTGGAGAGATCATATGCGAGCGGACGTTATGTGGTGCGCCTTCTTTGGCGACTGCACGGCACAAGCCCAACAGTCCGTGCTTGGCTGTAATATAAGGGGCTTTAAATAGCGATGCATCATGAGCATGAATAGAACCAATATAGATGATCGTGCCGCCTTTATTATCTTTATACATATGTTCTACAGCGGCTTTAGTAGTCAAGAACCCACCGTCTAAATGGGTAGCTAGCAGATTTTTCCAGTTATCAAAGGTCATCTTATTAATAGGGTTGATAAGCTGAATACCAGCGTTAGAAACTAGAATATCAATGCCGCCAAAGGTATCAATCAGCTGCTTAACACCGCTGTTAACGGCATCTTCAGATCGAACATCCATATCGATCGCTAACGCTTTGCCACCAGCTTTGGTGATGATATCGACGGTTTCTTGGGCACCTTCAAAATTAATATCAGCAACGCCGACGATAGCACCAGCTCTGGCGTATGTCTCAGCGATATCACGTCCGATACCAGCTGCTGCACCAGTGATTAAAGCTATTTTTCCAGTCAAATCTTGTTGTACTTGGGTCGCCATATATTGTCCTTATTATGGTTGATTGTCGTTGACACGTAGTAGTTGAAACGCTTTAAAAAGGTTTCTTATGACGTGCTGCAGAGTAAATAGTAGCAATCCATTTGCTATTATTTGAGGAAATGAAAATCAATTACGAGGTGTGCTTGAGTCTTATAGTGTTTACCAGTACTTGTTATTACTTATGAATAGTGCAGATAGTTTTTAATTATGATTTTGCTCAGGGTTCTATAGGGGGTTATTCTTATGCCTACTGCTAATTACCTTCGATGTTTATACTTGAGTATTTATAGAAGTAACTAGTTGTAGCATGCCATAGCCAACAGTGTTGGATATCTTTGATGATTGAGAATAATCGGTAACTGTGGAACAGCGGATGATTCGAAGAAGCAATTTTTTGCATCAAAATAAATGATTGGCTGTTGATTGGTATTATAAATATTCTGTAGTAGAGCGCTATAAGAGCAGTCTTAATAACTAAATTAACAGTGAACATCCATAGACTGGATTTAAGCGGTGATTTAATATATACCATTTATCGTCCTAATGCAGATTAATTTTCGATAATTATCCCTTGGAAAAGTTACCTCTATGATAAAAAAAAGTTATCAGTAATCATTTAAATGCTGTTTAGGGCTTCTAACAGTAGATAATTACTAAGCATTAGCACAAATTTGACTGAATTACGGTATCATAGACAGCATTTTTAAATTTTATAACTTAGCGGCGGTTAGTGACTATGTCTAAAGCTATACCGCTGCCAATAACTACTGTACTTATATTAATATAAAGGTGATTTTGTGCGTGAGATTTTAGTAACTAGTGCCCTGCCCTATGCTAATGGCTATATTCATTTGGGCCATCTTGTAGAATATATTCAAACTGATATTTGGGCACGTGCCATGAAAGCGCAAGGCCATCAGGTGACTTACGTCTGTGCCGATGATGCCCATGGCACCGCTATCATGCTCAAAGCTCAAGATAATAATGTTACTCCAGAAGAGCAAATCGCTACTGTTAAAGCTTCGCATGAAGCTGACTTTGCTAAATTTTTGATCGACTTTGATAATTATTATTCCACTCATTCAGAAGAGAACCAACATTTTTCAGAACTGATTTATCGTCGCCTAAAGAGTGCCGGTCACATCAGTACTCGTGATGTTGAGCAACTATTTGATCCTGAAAAGCAGCTATTTCTAGCCGATCGCTTTGTCAAAGGGACTTGCCCTGAATGCGCAGCTGCCGATCAGTATGGCGATAACTGCGAAGTCTGTGGTACCACTTATGATGCTATGGAGCTAAAAGACCCACGCTCAACCTTGTCAAATGCTACGCCAGTATTAAAAATATCTAAGCATTATTTCTTTGACTTGCCGGAATTTGATCAGTTTTTACGAGATTGGACACGTACTGATAAGCGCTTGCAACCGTCAGTTGCGAACAAGTTACAAGAATGGTTCGATGCTGGTCTTGCCAGTTGGGATATCTCTCGTGATGCGCCCTATTTTGGTTTTAAAATACCCGATACGCCAGCGGGTGAGCCTGACAAATACTTTTATGTATGGCTAGATGCACCAGTTGGCTATATGGCCAGCTTTAAGAACTTGTGTGAGCAGCGAGCAGGTACAGAGAATGCTCTAGATTTTGACCGCTATTGGATGCAAGAGAACGAACACAAAACCGAGGTTTATCACTTCATCGGTAAAGACATCGTGTACTTTCATGCGCTGTTTTGGCCAGCGATGCTTGCTGGTAGTGAGTTCCGTACCCCGACTGGAGTATTCGCTCATGGCTTCTTGATGGTCAATGGCGAAAAAATGAGTAAATCGCGCGGTACTTTTATCAAAGCCGAAACGTATGCTGAACACTTACATCCTGAATACTTGCGTTATTATTTTGCCAGTAAGCTGTCTGATAAAGTTGAGGATATCAACCTCGATTTAGAAGACTTTATGCAAAAAGTCAATTCTGACTTAGTCGGAAAAGTGGTCAATATTGCTAGTCGCAGTGCTGGGTTCTTAGTAAAAAAATACGATGGTAAATTATCAGAGATCTGCGCAGAACCGCGCCTATTAGAAGACATCACTAAGACCGGTGATGAGATTGCGGCAGCTTATGAAAACCGTGAATTCTCCCGAGCCATGCGCTTAATTATGCAATGTGCTGACAAAGCTAATGAATATATCGATGAGAAAAAACCTTGGTCGCTAGCCAAACAAGAAGGTGCTGAACAAGAAGTTCAAGATGTCTGCTCAGTAGCTATCAATATCTTCCGCCAACTGATGGTTTATTTGGCGCCAGTATTGCCTGAGCTTACTGCTAACGCTAAAGAATTCTTAAATATCGATGACCTAAGCTTTGCCAGTCGTAACCAATGGTTGCTAGGCCATCAGATTAATAAGTTCAAACCTTTAATGCAGCGTATCGAAGAAAAAGATATAGAGGCTATGGTAGAAGCTTCAAAAGCGTCGTTAGCCCCTACCCCTGATGCGGCAGCTGCGCTGGCTTCTACTAGTGCTACTATGGCGGCGGTTAAAGCCGACAATAATGTTGATGCTGATGCTGAGCAAACTGACTATATCGGTATTGATGACTTCAGCAAAGTTGAGATGAAAGTCGCTCATGTCATTGCTTGTAATCATGTCGAAGGTGCAGATAAGTTATTGCAATTCACCTTAGATGTTGGTGAAGATAAGCCACGCAATGTATTTAGTGGTATTCGTAAATTTTATGAGCCTGAACAACTGGTAGATAAAAAAGTGATTTGCGTTACTAACTTGGCACCACGCAAGATGAAGTTCGGCATATCTGAAGGTATGGTACTGTCTACTGGTAATCCAAAGACCCAGCTAACGGTTATTACTCTACCTGACAACTGTGTCATTGGTGACCTTTTGGCTTAATGGCTTAAATAGCAGCTAAACACCCTAAAACACTAAATGAGATGCCCGCTGTGGCATCTTTTTTATGGCTGATAATTTATTATAAATTAATAATTATTAGGTCTACTATCAGGTCGGTTATGTTCTTATAGTCAGCTATTGGCTTCAATAAGCCTTATGGCTCAATTACTTATTGCGATTAGTTACATTACTGTCATAATATAGCTATTCAGATTAACGAAACGATTACTTTAAGGGTCGCCCATCAGCAAAACTTTATATCTACTTATGGTATTGCTAGATGACTGACTAGTACTTTCCAACTTAAGAGTTAACCTAATAAAATGACTATTGCCTCTACTCTACGCCTAAGCTTATACGGAGTTACCATCAGCGCCCTTAGCATATTTTCTGCTATTGGCTGCTCGAACTCTTCTACCGAAACTACTGTGGCTGCTGATCAAAGCAGCACTACAGCGGACAAGCCCATTAAGACCATAGCCATCACTCAGATCGTTGAGCATCCCTCTTTAGATGATATGCGTCGTGGCATTATTGATGAGCTGGCAGATAATGGCTATGTAGAAGGCAAGAATCTAAAAGTCAACTTTCAAAGTGCGCAAGGTAATACCGCCACAGCAGGACAGATCGCCAAACAATTCGTTGGCGACAACCCTGATGCTATCGTTGCTATCTCCACCCCATCAGCCCAGTCTATAGTTTCGGCCACCACCACGATACCTATCGTCTATACTGCGGTTTCTGATCCGCTAGGCGCTAAACTTATCACTGCTGATGGTAAGCCATTTCAGGATAACTTAACCGGTCTATCAAGCCAGCTACCATTAGAGCCTCAATTGGATCTACTGCAACAGCTTAAGCCTGATCTTAAGACTATCGGCTACGTCTATAGCCCTGGTGAGGCCAACTCAGTTTCATTACGTGATGATCTAAAAGCAGCGCTGCCAGCACGTGGTCTCAAGTTGCTAGATATCCCAGCCAATCGTCCAACTGACATAGGGATGGCAACTCGCAGCCTGCAAGGACGGGCAGAAATCATCTATACTTCATTTGATAATAATGTAGCCTCTGCTTTTGAAGCGATGACTCAAGCAGCTAATGAGCTGCGTATGCCCATCGTAGCTTCTGATGAGTTCAGCGTTCAGCGCGGTGCAACAGCAGCTCTTGGGGTTAATGATTATGACTTCGGTCGAGTCACTGGCAAGATGGTTTACCGCATATTAAATGGTGAAGCGGTCAATACTATTAAGCCACAAGTTATGAATGATCTGACTTTATATGTCAGTCCTAAGCATGCCAAAGCACAAGGGGTAAGCCTACCTGCTGACATGCTCAAAAAAGCTATCAATGTTGATACTAAAAGTAGTACTGAGACCGCTGCTAAGTAGCAGCTAGGAGTTACCATAATCCTTTTTTAGAGTTTAGCGCTTTTTCATTTATCGTATGGATACACTATTATTTTAGGAGTAACACCCATGTTCTATCAGAATCGTTTTGCGAAAGCTTTATTATTGGGCGGTGTTTGTACTGCTATCTTGACGGGCTGCAACCAAGCACCAAAAGAGGATGCTAAGAGTGCCGATGGCGCCGCAAGTGCTGACACTAGCCTAGCTATGAAAACAGTAGCCATTACTGCTATCGTTGAGCATCCAGCACTCGATGAAGTGCGCAAAGGCGTTATTGATGAGTTAAAAGAAGCTGGCTTTAAAGAGGGCGAAAACTTAAAGGTTAACTTCCAAAGTGCGCAAGGCAATACCGCTACTGCAGGTCAGATTGCTAAGCAGTTTGTCGCAGATCAGGCAGATGTTATCGTCGCTATTGGTACCCCGTCAGCACAGTCAGTAGCTGCTGCTACTAGTACCATTCCCTTAGTATTCTCAGCCGTTACCGATCCAGTAGAAGCTAAACTAGTCTCTAAGCTTGACGGTTCTGGCACTAACGTTACTGGTGGTTCTGATGCGCTTCCTTATGAGCCACAGATCGAATTGATGCGCCAAATTATCCCAAGTCTTAAGAATGTCGGTTATGTTTATAGCCCAGGTGAAGTCAACTCAACGATTATCTTAAAGAATCTTAAAGAGAAGCTTACGCCGCTCGGTATCAATGTATTAGAAGCTCCTGCTCAGCGCAGTACTGATATTGCTATGGCTGCTCGTAGTTTAGAAGGTAAAGTCGATATGATTTATACTTCAACGGATAATAACGTGGTTTCGGCTTATGAGTCTTTATATCAAGTAGCTAAAGAAAGCAAAATTCCATTGATTGCCTCGGATACTAGTTCTGTTGAGCGTGGTGCTATTGCTGCTTTAGGGGTTGATTACTATGCTCTAGGTCGCGAAACAGGCAAAATTGTAGCGCGTATTTTAAAGGGTGAGAAACCAGGTGAAATCGCTGTTTATACGCCGCAAGCGCTTAACTTATACGTCAGTCCAAAACATGCTACTGAGCAAGGTATTACTTTGCCACAAGCGGTCATCGACAAAGCTAAAGAAGTAGTAAAATAGCTCACCGTCATTACTGCCTGAGTAGTAATTAATAGAAGAGGCGTGGGCCGAGTTATGATAGTAGTGCCCTTGAAAAGGTTACTGCTGCAAGCTTAAAGTTAGAGGTAGTTGTTTAACCGCTTTCAATCCACGCCTTGCTGTTACTAGCAGCTAATAGCTCTAGTAATAGCACTAACCAGTCATTATCGACTATTAACGGTTAATTGCCCTAAAAGGGATAATATTTACTCTTATCATTATCTATTTTAGCGTTATAATATAGTTCACAAAATATAGAAGCCGCCCAGCTATCCTTTAATAGACTGGGCTTGTTTTTTAAGGTTTAAAACTGAAAATTTATGTTAATTCCTCACTGTAAACTGTTTTGGTTCACTATAACTGCAGATTGTCTGATCTGTTAAACTTACCGCTCAATAGCGACTGAGAGTGTTCAGTAGCTTGTAGCTATGACTTATTGATTCCTTATGTCTTTAATTGCTTTTTTTGGCGCGCTTGAAAGTGGCCTAATCTATGGTTTAGTAGCACTAGGTGTGCTGATCTCCTTTAGAACCTTAGACTTCCCCGACTTAACTGCTGATGGTAGTTTTCCATTAGGCGGCGCAGTTGCGGGTATTTCCATCGTTGCTGGAATCAATCCTTGGTTGGCTTGTGCTCTTGGCATGCTCGCTGGTTCTGTTGCTGGTATCGTCACTGCTTGGCTACATGTCAAACTGGGTATTCTACAGTTGCTAGCCAGTATCTTGGTAATGGTCGCCCTCTATTCAGTCAATCTACGTATCATGGGTGCGCCAAACTTACCGCTATTGGGTGAGAATACGGTATTTAGCTCATTGGTCACCGATGGCAATGGCTATTGGATGCGCTGTGTGATTATCGGCGCAGTAATCATCATCGCTAAGCTGTTTTTAGATTGGTTTTATAGTACAGAAACCGGTCTATCTATGCGGGCTACTGGCTCCAATTTGCGCATGGCACAAGCGCAAGGTATCAATACCTCGTGGATGACTATCACTGGTATGGCAGTATCGAATGGCTTGATTGCCTTGGCGGGTGCGCTGTTTGTACAGACGCAAGGTGGTGCAGATATCTCTATAGGTATTGGTACTATCGTCATCGGTTTAGCTGCGGTTATCATTGGCGAGACTATCATTCCAGCCAAACGTATTTGGTTGATTACTTTAGCGGTTATCGTTGGCGCGATACTCTATAAGCTATTTATTCAAGTGGCGCTATCAAGTGATACTCTACGTAGTATTGGCTTTGGACCACAAGACTTAAACTTGATTACTGCCCTATTGGTGGTCATTGCTTTAGTATTACCCAAAGCTAAAAATAAATTCTTGAGTCGCAAACTTCGGGCTTAGCATCTATCCATTTTAGCCTATTAGCCACTGTATATAAGCAAGTAGAAGGAATCACGATTATGATGCAAGCTACAGATTTGCGCTTGACCTTTAATCCAGGCACACCTATTGAAAACCCTGCGCTACGCGGTATCAACTTAAATATTGCTGATGGCGAATTTGTCACCGTCATTGGAACTAATGGTGCTGGTAAATCGACGTTTTTGAATGCGGTCAGCGGTACTACACGGGTAGATAGTGGCTCCATTTTACTCAATGGCATTGATGTGACCAAAAAGAGTGCTCATCAACGTGCTCATTGGGTGGCTCGCGTGTTTCAAGACCCTATGGCTGGAACTTGTGAAGCGCTAACTATTGAAGAAAACATGGCTTTGGCCTATAAACGCGGTGGCAAACGTGGGCTAAGCTTCGCTCTTAACGCCACTAACCGTGAGCTATTTAAAGAAAAGCTCTCAGTATTGAAACTGGGACTTGAAAACCGTTTGACCGATCGTATGGGTTTACTCTCTGGTGGTCAACGTCAAGCAGTCAGCCTATTGATGGCCTCTTTACAACCCTCAAAGATCCTATTACTCGATGAGCATACTGCGGCTCTTGATCCTAAGACTGCTGCTTTTGTATTAGAGCTGACCGACAAGATCGTAACTGACAATAAGCTGACGACAATGATGGTCACCCACTCTATGCAGCAAGCCTTAGCGCATGGCACTAGAACGGTGATGCTACACCAAGGACAAGTGGTTTTGGATGTGGCAGGAAATGCTCGCCAAGGGATGACTGTCCACGATTTGCTCGATATGTTTGAGCAAACCCGTGGTGAAAAAGTAGAAGATGATAGTTTGATATTGAGCTAGATCTAGCCCAATAATCCGCTTAACCAAAAGCCCATTTCTAAATTGAAAATGGGCTTTTTATTTGCTAGTCATATTAAATATAAAAGGTATAACTATTTATATTTAGGTTTTTTGTATTTATTAGCAAACAGCAAACAGCAATCAGCAATCAGCAATTACAAATCCAATAGTGCCAACTTTTGAATTAACTCACTAACGTGCTGCGCTTCCATCTTCTTCATTACTTGTGAGCGATGCACTTCTACTGTGCGTACTGCTATATCTAGATGATCAGCAATTATTTTATTTAAATTACCTTGCATAAGCTCATTGGCGACTTGTTTCTCTTTATCAGTCAGCTGAGTATAGAGCTTACGAATATAATAAAGCTTGGCACGTTTGCAGGTCAAGGCTTGCGCACTGGCCAGTGCTTCTTGCAAACGACGGCTATTAATAGGCTTTTCTAAATAATCTGCCGCCCCCTCTTTCAACATCATTACTGCATCGCTAATTTCACCATTGCCCGTTAGAGCAATCAAAGCTATAGGACTTTTTTTATTATTAAGATGAGCTTGTAGCTCCTGCCCACTCATATCAGGCAGCATTAAATCACTGATAACGACCGCAGGACTATAAATATCTACTTCAGCCAAAAACGTCACTGCGCTCGCCCATAGTTGGGTCACTAACCCTAGACTGCTCAACAAAAACTCGCAAGAAGTACGCACACTCTCCTCGTCATCAATAATATGAATCAGCAGCTGCTCATCATAAAATCTATCATCGCCCGTCAAAGGATCAGGCGGGTCGCTTGGCGTAGGCAAAGAAGTCATAGGCTACCTGTTACTTTTTATATCAATATTTTCAATAAGGGTAATGTTTTTAATAGGAGCAATTTTTTAGATAGTATTTTGTAAGGGAGTACTTTTAGTCGGTTATATTTTGATTATCTCTCACCAAATTCAATGGTAGATATATCTTAACTTGCGCCCCGACTTGGTTATTTAAGGACGAGCCATCAATCGCTTTACTCAGCTGTATTTGTCGATTTAATGAAGGGTGTTTAAGATGCAGTTGATAATGAATAGCTAATTTTTGCATATCAGCAAGTTCTTGCTGGCTATCAATATTACTTAGCTGCATCATACCACCAAGCGACTTACATAAGCGCTGACAAATCATTAACCCTAACCCTAGACCTTCCGCTTTACTTGAGGGCGCGGCATAGTGTGGCTGCTGACTACTTATAGTAGTGGGTTGCTTAGCCGTCAAACGATCTTGGTCAAAGCCGCCACCGTCATCAGACAGGATCAAAGCCAACCAACTTAGCTCTTTATAGACTACCTTCTGACAACGCAGCATTACATGCTTGGCCCCTTGTTGCTGCGCATTAAGCATGACATTGATCAATAGCTGATCGAGTACTAAGCTGGGCAATTGCAAATACTGATAGTTGCTAGCGTAGCCAAAGCTAATATCTATAGCCTTATCTCCCATAAGGATGATGCACTGCTGATAAGTCTCGGCAATATTGACCTTGGTTTCATCAGTCGTTGAGCGCCCTGCCCAACGTCGAATATTAGTGATCACTGCGGCGACGCGCTCAGTCTCGCTGACAATCTGTTGTAAGGCTTTTTCTGACATTTGTCTTTCAGCTACCCGTTCTGCTAGTATTTGCTCTGCTGATATTTCTTGATAAGAATTTGAGTTTTGACTACGTATTAGTAAGCCTTGTGCATAGTTTTGAATAGTGGCTAACGGCTGGTTAATTTCATGAGCGATAGCCCCGCTCATCTCTCCAATAACCGCAAAACGCTCTGAGCGCCGCAGCTGCTGATCATAATCACTAATTAGACGATTTTGCTTGATTAACTGTTGCCGACGACGCCATGCCAGCCAACTCATCCAAGCGTAATTGATCATCGATATCAAAACGATAAAAACTATAACGCTCATCCACCAACGATGCGATTGTATCCAATCCAGCACTTGTGCGCCTAGCGTCTGCTGTGAGGGGTGACGACCTAACTCATATAAGATACGCTCAGCCTCGATACTAGACTCTGGTGGTAACCAACGTAATGCACTGCTCTCAGTATTACGTTGGGTATTGCCACCAGCATTAGTATTGTCATTAGCCTTACTGGACAGCTGTACAGCAAATAACTGCTGATTGATCTGTTCTACTAAGGACGCTGGGGCTTGCGCTGTCGCGGCTAAAGTCCAGTTGGGATAAATTTTGGTAGAAGACTGACAGTTAGAACTTGTTGCTACCGGATTAAGGAGTCGGTATTGGGCCAAATTGATTTTGCCCTGACGGTTCATCTGCTCCATCAAACATAAGGGTGCTATGGCCGCATCTACTGCGCCACTAGCAAGCCTATATAAAGTCAGCTCAATAGGATAACCGACGAACTGCACCTGATAATCATTTGCTGATAGTCCATTGTCTTGTAATAAATGGGCTATGAGTAAATAACCCCCAAAAGCATCAGCGGTGACCGCCGCTATTTTACGCTGTTGAAGATCTTTTATTTGCTCAATATTACTGTCTCTAGCCACCCATAATGCGCTAGCAATTTGCTCAGTAGCACTGGTCTCATTAGCTAATGGTTGCCCTTCGACTCCTTCGCTTAGTGCCAACTCAGCTTGCAGCTGCTTATATAACTTATATTGTTCATCAGTTTGAAAATCAGACTGTTTGACATCAGCCATCCTAAATATTGTTGGCTTAGCGGTTGCACTATAGTTTTGTAAAGTAGCTAGCCAACGCCACCCTAAGGTATCCATTTTTATCAGCTGTACTTGTGGGCCTAATACCATGGCGAATTGCTGCGCTTCTATTTGCTGCTGCCAATTCTCAAGCGCTAATGGTACTAACACTAAGGTGTCATCTGCTAAGTTAGCATTAACACTGTCCAACCAAGGCTGCCAACGCTGTTGAGCGGCCGCTTCTCCTTGCGGTGCTAACACTCCTAAGTAATAAGTCTGGGCATTGGCCTTATGCGTAGGCATTAGCGCTAAAACAGCAAGCGTTGACATAATGGACATAGCAGTCACATAAAAAGCAATTACTGAAAAACCAATCGACAACAACGACGCCATAGCGCTCACGGCATTCATATGAATAGCCGGGGCAGATGTTGCCCTAAAGATCTTCACTGTGCTTGATAAGTTGGGGCGTTGCCCGTAGTCCTCAATATGCATCATTACTCACTATTTCAAAACATCACTTGTTCAATGGACTGCAAATATTAGGGTTATAAACAACCGCTAAGTCATTTTTATTCACCATTTTTTGCTGCTGTTTTTCACCCTTTTTCGCTATTCGTCATTCTTTAGCGCTGGTTTTTATAGACCATTTTGGGGCAAACCTAAAGAAAATTCCTTATAAAAATATAGCCCTACAAATAATGTGGTTTTCCACAATATCACTCTTCTGTTAGCTAATCTATACTAAATAGCAACAGTACAAGTTTTATTTAGCAAAGCTTAAGTATAAAAAGTATTGATTAGATGTTGACTAGAAAATATTTGCAGTAAACCGCTCTAACAACCCGTATCACACCCAGTATGGTAATCGTTAACTAGTAAGCGATATCATGCTAGAAAAACATATTATTACAGAGGATTGGCTTATGAGACAGGGGCTGGCGAAGAAATGGCCATTCATTATCCTGATGATCGCAATTATCGGCTTGGCAGTAGCGTTTATTATTGGACAGCTTTTACCAAATATGCGTACGACAAGCAATACTATTGCTGTCGATGTAAAGGATCCGGCGTTGATTAAGCAGGGTGAATACGTGGCACGTACGGCTGACTGTGTCGCTTGTCATACTACGCTAGGTGGTAAAGACTACGCTGGTGGCTTACCGATGCTAACGCCACTTGGGGCAATTTATTCGACTAATATTACTCCAGATAAAGACACTGGTATCGGTAATTATAGCCTTGTTGACTTCACTAATGCAGTCAAACACGGTGTAGCCCCTGGTAATAAAGCTTTATATCCTGCTATGCCTTACCCTTCTTATCAAATTATGCCTGATGAAGATATGGCAGCGATGTACGCCTACTTTATGTCCGAAGTAAAAGCCGTAAATGAGCCAAATATCAAAAGTGAACTACCACCCGTTGCCAATTGGCGCTGGCCTTTGGCTTATTGGCAACTGTTATTTGACCCTAAGCGTGACTTCGTTGCTGAAACTGATGATGTGGTCTTAGCTCGTGGTCAATACTTAGTTGAAGGTCCTGGTCACTGCGGCTCTTGCCATACAGAACGCGGTATTGGCTTCCAAGAGATTGCCTTGACCAACGCTGACTCTGCAGAGTACTTAAGCGGTGCCGTTATCGATGGCTGGCGGGCAAAAAGTATTCGCGGTGAGCATCGCGGTCTAGGTACTTGGAATGTCGCTGATTTAAATCTATTTTTCAAAACCGGTCGTACCGATACTACAGCCGCCTTTGGTGCTATGGCTGAAGTGGTTGAGCACAGTACTCAATACATGACTGATAATGATTTGAATGCTATGTCATCGTATCTAAAAACCTTGTCTCCTGCTCCTAATAAGGAGGTAACGCTACCTATCAAAAAGGACGTTACTACCGAAAAGCTATTGGCGGGTAACTATGACTCACGTGGCGCTCTACTCTATGTTGAGTATTGCACTGTCTGTCACCGTGCTGACGGTAAAGGCGTACCACGCATCTTCCCAGCGCTCGATGGCAATAGTGCGGTATTCGCTAGAAATGCTGACTCTGTGCTGCAAATAACTCTAGGTGGTGGCCGCATGCCCGATACACCGCATGACCGTATGGCATTTACTATGCCAGAGTTCACTAATTTAGCCGATGCTGACATTGCAGAAGTGGTTAACTATGTGCGTAATAGTTGGAGCAACCAAGCACCAGACATCAGCGTTACTGATGTAGTAAAAATGCGAGCTTTCCTTGCCAAGAAGCCAAAAACAGGTACAGACATTGCCCCAGATCTAAGCCTTGATGCTGCTGCAAAAGGAGCAAAATAATGAAAAAGCACTCACGTAACTTGCCTAATATTGCTGCTACTGACTGTAGTAAAGCCACTCTTCATCATTTGAACGCTGGCCTATTAGCTGCTGCTCTTATAGCCCTGACTGTCAGCGGTTGCTCGCAGCCCGAACCTGCCGAGCGTAACCCAGTTGAGTACCAGCTAGTAACCGCCGACGATGCTAACCAAGATATTGGTACTTATGTGCTACCACAAGATACTTCTATTGCCGATGAGCCTAATGCTCAGCAGATTATCTATGGTAAACGCTTGTTAAACGAAACTAAGCGTCTGTTGCCTGATCACGTTGGCGCTGAAATGAACTGTAATAGCTGCCACATTGCGCAAGGTAAAATTCCTCTTGGCGACCCTTATATTAATAGTGCCAACTTCTACCCGCGCGTGATGCCTCGAGCTGGTAAAGAGATTAATTTAACCCAACGCATCAATGGTTGTTTCCAGCGTTCAATGAATGGGAAGCCTCTGCCACCTGAATCAGAGGAGATGCTCGCCATCTTGGCTTATATGGAATGGTTAGCGCAGAAAACGCCTAAGACGCAAAAGGTTGCTATTAATAATGCTGGTAAGGTAGATGAGTCATTGATTCCAGACCCTATACATGGTGAGCAGATCTATTATGCTCAGTGTGCTACTTGTCATGGTGACAACGGTGAAGGGATAAAAGACAGCCGTGGTGACATTGTCTTCCCGCCACTATGGGGCGACGAATCCTTTAATATAGGTGCTGGTATAGCGCGCACTTATAAGGCTGCTGCCTTCGTTAAGTACAACATGCCAATGGGTATCCAAACTAAAGGATTGTGGGGTCATGGTAATGTGTTAACCGATCAAGATGCAGTCGACGTAGCTGAGTTTTTTACTCATAAGCCACGTCCTGACTTCGCCAAAAAAGACGGCGACTGGCCTACTGCCAAAAAACCAAAAGATGCTCGTTACTGATAGCGAGATATCAGTTAGTGCTCTTATCTACTAAAACCTCACGCGCTTAAAAGCCTTGAGGTTTTTTGGGTTTAGAGGATTACTCTAGCAACTATGTCTACCACAACTTTACTTAGTTATCGACTTTAAGGATATTTATTGCTAAAGTAATTTCGATCTTAGTGAATATATACCTTTACTATAAGCTCTCTTTAGTTTTTATCTTGTATTAAATTTGACCTATTTGTATAGCGCTTGGCCTATAGCCTCCTATCAATACACGAGACTCCTGTTATGTTAAACAAGCATTATATTGCTATTCTCCCTATCCTTTTAGCAGCTGGTTGTACTGGCCAGCAAGCAATGCAGCAGCAAAGCAAACCTGTACGTCAGGGTACGGTTGAAGTGACTCAAACGCAGACCATCAAGCCTAGACCGGTCATTGTGAAGCCTGCCGTAGTAAAGCCAATACCAGCTCCGCAGCCTAGTTATCGTAACTTTGCAGATTGGAAGTCAGACTTTTCAATGCGGGCTATCGCTGCCGGTCAAAGCCCTTCAGATGTGCAACGCTTGCTCGACTCCACTTATCTGAATCAACAAGTTATTTCTCTGGATTCCAGCCAGCCAGAATTTTCTAAGATGCCTTGGGACTATGCGGACTCTGCGGTATCTAGTGGTAGAGTCAGCAGTGGCAAAAGTAAGTTTTCACAGCAGCGCTCATACCTCTCAAACTTAGAGTCACAATATGGGGTCAGTAGCGAAATAATAGCAGCGATCTGGGGTATGGAGTCTTCATTTGGGGCAGTAACTGGCAACAGTCATATCCCAAGTTCGCTGGCGAGCCTAGCTTATGATGGGCGTCGTCAAGAGTTCGCTGAGTCTCAACTACTAGCGTTAATGACTCTATTACAACGTGGTGATGTGTCTTGGTCGCAGCTCGATGGCTCTTGGGCCGGTGGCATGGGACAGACGCAATTTATCCCAGATACGTGGCTCAAGCACGGGGTAGATGGCGATAGAGACGGACATCGTAACCCATGGTCTACTGCTGACGCCCTGGCCTCTACTGCCAACTATCTAAGTAATTCGGGTTGGGTACGTGGCCTTGCTCCGTTTTATGAGGCATCTTTGCCCGCCTCGTTTGACTATAATACTGTTGGTAGTAAGCAATCTGCCGCTAGATGGGCAGCGCTAGGTGTCGACACTATAGATAATATATCTTTAGATGCCAATACTCAGATGGAGCTATGGCTACCCGCTGGTAAAGACGGTCCTGTGCTACTACTAAGCCCTAACTTTGACGTGATCAAAGTCTATAATAACTCTTCAAATTATGCGCTCGGCGTAAGCTTACTGGGCAAAGCTATTGCTGGTCAAAGCGGTCTGCGCAAATCATGGCCGCGCTATGAGCGTCCACTATCAACCTCGCAAGTTATGCGCTTGCAGCAGCGTTTGACTAGTTCAGGTTTCGACACCAAAGGTTCAGATGGGGTTATCGGCTCTAACACCCGCAAAGCTTTTCAACGCTGGCAAGCCGTTAATGGTCAAACGCCAGATGGATTCATCACTCAAAACAGCGCCTCATCTTTAACTTCATGGTGAAGCCAGTGGTTAGTATGGTTGTTTAAAAGTGATTATTGGTAGAACTTAGCTTTCAGGTTTAACTGCCCTTCAAGATGATAGATGTGGGGTAATAAAAGCTAATCAATTAAGGTTAAGTCATGCATGCTAAGTAGTAAAACTTCCGTACTAAAACCTAAGTAATAGCAATCGACTACTTAGCCTTAAACAACATGGTAAAAATTCCCGCTAAAAAAGCACTCAAGATTGAGTGCTTTTTTTATGCTAACTGCGCTAGAGATGGAGTTAATTGGCAACAGCACCTAAAATCTGGAACGGTAGAGTTATGACGTCAAAGGCCAATGCAAACGGTAGTAGGACTAATTTTTGCCCGGTATTAGCCCCGCTACTAGTAGCTTGAGTCTGCTGAGTTTGACCATAAAAAGTCACGGTATAAGGTTTGCTTAATGGCTGATACTTTGACTGAATCATACTCAAGTTACTAACTTGCGGATAGATAGCCCCTTGCACTGGAACCGTAAAACAAAAACGCTGAGCATTAATGCGCAAGTCACTAGCTGAAGTACACTCTTTGCCGCCATTCTGTAAGAAGAACTGATAATCTGAGCGGGCAAACTCATCCTTGAGCTTAGCATAGGACATTTTCATTTGACCTTGAAAATAACCATCATTCTTTGGCACATTAAAAGTCATGTCATTTTCGACTTGAATATTTTTCGCTGACAAATTAGTCAACAGATTGACCATTTCTGTACCGCCTTGGGTCAGCACATAACTGTTCTTAGCGCCGACGATCACCATACTCGCCATTGGCACATTAGGTAAGGCCGTTGCAGGACGGCCAAAAGCGATAATCTGATCTTGAGATATGATGCTGTTAACGGTTTTGCTACTGACTCTAGTACCACTTTCTAATAATTCGTTAGTGGCACAGCCTGAACTGGCTAAGAGGGCGCTAAGGGCTGCGCCACCTACCATTAGCTTAATAGTAGAAAAAGCAGGTCGTTGTTGGCTAGTTTTGATATTTTTGCCATTATTAGCATTATTAGTATGGTTAGCATTATTAGTATGGTTAGCATTATTAGTATGGTTAGCAGAGCTGTAGTTAGTCATAATAGTCATCCTTGTTAGTATTATGTTTGCACTGTTATTTAGAAATACAGTAGATCAGTATTTTTTATAGTGTCCTACAAAGTCGCTATTTAGTCTATCTATTTATCAGATTGGCTTAGCAGTGCAATGAATACATCTTATCAGCCAAAATAATGCGGCGGTGACAAAGGCGGTAATTGCTTAGTAAATTTTATAGTACGCTTTATAACTTGCTGTTTTATTGACAACATCCAATTTTAGGAATTTGCAGCTATGCTCAACTATATATTAATTGCGCATTTATTAGGAGCTACGATTTGGACTGGTGGTCATCTGATTTTATCACTAGCCATTTTACCTAAAGTCCTAGCTAACCGTGATCTGGCAATGCTGCTACAATTCGAGCAGCAGTTCGAAAAAGTAGGTCTACCGGCTTTAGCGGTACAAATAGTTACTGGTCTGTGGATGGCACAGCGGATAATGCCTACTTTTAGCGCTTGGTTCACTTTAGATAATGACTTGAGCATTCTAATTAGTCTTAAATTATCATTGTTATTAGCGACTATTCTAGTAGCGCTACATGCCCGCTTTTGGGTGATTCCAACCCTATCTGCTAATACGCTAAAGGCTTTTTCTGTTAATATTATTTTGATTACTCTTCTATCAGTAAGCTTGCTGATTGTCGGTAGCTTATTTCGTACCGGATTGAGTTAGCTTGGTAGTAAGTTAAATAATATCTAATAAAAACCCGCTCAGACTGATCGTTTTCGCCACTAGATTAGCGCTTTGCTATGACGACAGTTCGGCCCTTTTATTGAATTGTTTTACTTAGTATTTGTTAAGAGTTATCAACAGTCAAATCTTAGGTAAACAGGCTGGCACTTTGATCAGTTTGATCATTAGCAAGCTGGTAAGCATATAGGAAGTAAGCAAATGGCCATCTATGTAGATTTTGTCAGTATAGAATTTAAAGGGCATAAGTGGTGCCATATGCTAGCGGACAGCCTGCAAGAATTGCATGATTTTGCTGAGCTTATCGAAGTAGATAAGCGCCTATTTCATCGTAACGCTAGCTATCCTCATTATGATATCACGCTACAAATGCGACTGACCGCTATCGAAAATGGTGCCCTTGCTGCCGATAGAAAAAAGATAATTGAATGCGCTAAAAAGCTAAAAGTGGAATTAAAGGCTCTGTGTTAAATAACATCTGTTTTTTGTCTGTTCTGTGCGAGAATGAGTAGTCACTTATTCATCCTTAGGAAAACCTTAATGACCATTCCATTAATCGACGACCCAGCGCCACATACTGCTACGATTGCCATCATTGGTGGTAGCGGCTTGTATCAAATGCAGGATCTAACCAATAAACGTAGCTTTAGTATAGCGACACCTTATGGTAAGCCATCAGGCGATATCGTCCTTGGTGAACTAAATGGTGTTACCGTCGCTTTTTTGACTCGCCACGGTCAAGGGCATAGATTCACTCCTTCTAAGGTTCCTTATCGTGCCAATATCTACGCCCTTAAAACCTTGGGGGTGCGCTATATAATCTCAGTGTCAGCGGTTGGCTCATTGAGAGAACAGATAAAGCCTCTAGATATGGTAGTACCTGATCAGATGATCGACTTAACCAAACACCGTGCTAGCACCTTTTTCGGTACTGGTGCAGTGGCTCATGTGTCGATGGCTGATCCTCTGTGCCCTGCGGTAGCCGATATTTTGCAACGGGCTTATGCGCAAGCCAAAATCAACGACGGTCAATGCCATGCAAAAGCCACTTATGTCTGTATCGAAGGCCCGCAGTTTTCTACCCGTGCTGAGTCGCACTGGTATCGACAGATGCAAGCAGATATTATCGGTATGACTAATATGCCCGAGGCCAAATTAGCACGCGAAGCTAGCATCGCTTATGCTACCTTAGCTTTAGTCACCGACTTCGACTGTTGGCATCCTACTGAGCAAGCAGTCAGTGCTGATTACGCTATTCAAAACCTTATAAAAAATGCTGACAATGCTCAGCATGTGATCAAACAAGCAGTAGCATTACTAGCTGCTGAACAGCCCGAATCCATTGCTCATAATGCTTTAGCACAAGCGTTAGTCACTCCTGTTCAAGATATGGATGAAGCCATTAAAGCTAAGCTCATTGCCCTATTGCCTGAGTAATTTAACTTCTACTATGTAGCAAAAAAGGCCATCAAATTAATCGATGGCCTTTTTTATTGTGCACTATGCAATTTTTAGCTAACCATCAATGCGCAAAAACAGCATAAGTAATAAGCTTGTCAAAATAGACAGTTACCCATAAACAATTAACAACAGCTGCTTGACGTATTCGACTTACTAGAGAGGCTAAGTGCTGGTGCTATGTTTGATTGCTCAATGGCTGCTTGCTGAACAAAAGGTAGGGCCTCACCGCAACCGGCAAAAATTCCATAATGCTGGCTAGTATCACCAATAAACTCAAAATGCGGCGCAAAACGTGATTCTTTGAGCATATTATAAGTATTGGCACAAACAGGAAACACCCGACCAGTTTCAATACGATGATGCTTGTCGAGATCAAAGCGCTGAGCTAACTGATCGATACTACCTTTATAGATAACCGCTTGCCCATAATCCTCACAGGCATCCTCTATCGCCGTACTCTTAAATAAACGATAAGTTGCTGAAAAGAACTGAATATTGCCTATTTTAGCCGCTAGGGCGGGATCAGTAATTTCTAATGGGCGATCTTCAACCAGCCTAGGGTCTAAGAATTGCGCATTAGCGGCTAAACGTTCGAAGTCCTTCCAGTATAATGCACCACTGAGACATTCGCCATAAAGCACAGGGTCGTTTATAAGTTGCTGCGGAATGCGTCGATCGGCATAGACATCAGAGAAATAGAACTCGCCGCCAGGCTTAAGTAAACGCTGGACACTAGCCATCACCGCAGCTTTATTAGGCGATAGGTTAATCACACAGTTAGAGACGATGATATCGAAGCTATTAGCTTCTAAGCCTAGCTCATCTAACTTTTCAATATAACCTTCTAAGAAGGTCACATTATCATAGCCAAATTTGTCACTGTGATAGTCCTGATACTGCTTAGCGATTGCTAACTGCTCAGCGGTCATATCGACACCCACTACTTGCCCAGTCGCACCCACTAATTGGGCTAGAGCATAAACGTCACGTCCTGAGCCACAGCCTAAATCTAAGATTCGACAGCCTTGTAGCAGCGCCGGGCATACTAAACCACAGCCATAATAGCGACTTAGTACTTCAGGGTGAATATTAGCTAGTAGCGGCTTGAGCCAACTGGGCATATTGCTGACATCACAGCAAGCCGAGGTTTTTAAATCATCAGTGCTCTGTAGCTGTTTGCCATAATAATCTTGCACAACATCATACATATTGCATTGCCTTTTAAGGGGTATTGATTTCAGTTAGTGAAATACTTTATTCATCCAGACGATAGGGTCAAATTACTTCCTTCATTATCAATGAACAGGGGCATTAACTTCACTATGGTTATTAACCTTAATCTCGCTATCGAGCCAGCCTAGTGGTAAATATTGTAGATCGGTAGGCTCATCGATATCAGCCAAAGGCTCTAATAGCGCTAATGTCCAATGCAGCGCCGCAATACGCTGCTGAGTTATCGTAGCGACGCTACTGGTACTCCAAATGATATCCGAGAATAAGCTAGCAGCGACTTGCTTAAAGCCAAGTAACACATAACCGCCATCGAACGCTGGAATCATTACCGTATCATGCTGCTGTAGTTGTTGCACTGATTTTTGCAATCGTTCGGCTGTCAAATCAGGACAATCGCTACCTATTAGCAACACCTTATCAAAGCTCTTTAAGGCATTCTCACTAGCAGTTAGCATACGTAATCCTAAGTCACCTGATGCTTGTGCTGACCAGCATAAGCTTGCCGGCAACTCAAGGTCTTGCCAGCAGCGATCTGTTGGCGCTGGACTGACACATAACTCTACGCTAAATCCGCTAGCTACTGCTTGCTCGATACTATGTAATAATAACTGCCGTGCCATCTTTGCTGCACCGTCGATACCTAATGCTGGTTGTAGACGGGTCTTAGCCTTATCTTTAGCTGGATATTTAGCGAAGATGATGATGCAAGTTCGGTTATTTATTTGCTGCACCTTAGTTTGCGCTATTGATGTTGCGACTGGTTTTGCCATAGCTATCCTGTTGCCTGTTTTTCTCTGCTCACCGCTGCTCCTGCACTCGATATAAGTACTATGCTGTTTATAAGCTGAGCATTAAAATTTCTAATTTCTAATTTCTAATCATTAGTTTCTAGTTATTGTTTTCTAATTATTAGTTTTATAGTAGCGCTGTTTTATCGCTTCAGCTGACACGCCACGCCAGTAGTCAAAGCGCAGATGCCACATGAGCAGTATCGTTCGCCAAGTGCCGTGTTGCTGCCAACGCCTAGCTGAGGTAGTCACTCTACGGGTTAAGCAAGCAGGCTTAGCTATGCCTTTTAAATTTTTGCATAGCTGTATGTCTTCCATTAAAGGCTGCTGAGGATAGCCACCGATTTGCTCAAATAGCGATTTTGTTATAAAAATAGCCTGATCGCCGGTAGCAATTGCAGTCAAGCGTGAACGAGCATTCATCATAGTACTGACTAGCCATAGCAACGGCTGGCGACTGTTTAGACGCACATCAAAACGCCCCCACTTATAATTACTATTAGCTTGATTCAGTACTTGCTTGATATGACTAATAGCATCTTCTGGCAGCTGCGTATCGGCATGTAGGAACAATAATATATAGCCTGTAGCTTGTGCAGCCCCAGTATTCATTTGCATAGCCCGACCAGCAGCAGAATCTATAATTTGCCACTCAATAGTAGAGTCTTTATTAGCTAGTTGCTGGTTGTACTGCTTAATGAGGCGCTCAGCAACGCTAAGCGATTGGTCTGTAGAGCCGCCATCGACTAGTAATACTTGCTGCGCTAATGGCTTGAGGCTAGTGATATTATTAAACAATCGAGGCAGATTATCCGCTTCATTAAGGAGGGGGATAATAATGGACACGCCGCTTGCTTCTGCTGCCCTGCTATTAAAGGCGCTGCTGTTAATTTGACTACTGCTACCTTGGGCAGTTACCGAATTGTTATTCACCCTCGCTATCCATTTAGCCATTGAGGGCGGTAATACTGTAAAACAGCGCCAGCTTTTTTTTATCAGCATAATACCCATTCTATATTTAACACCAGCATAGCCTGCAATCCTCGATAAAAGTGCTGCTCTAAAAGTAATGCTCTAAAAGTAATGCTCTAAAAATGACGATAAAAAGCATAATCCGCTAGTTCTAGCAACGCTCTATCCTCAGAAGTATCGCCATAAGCATAAACCTTTGCGTAAGCGTCTAGCTCATAAGCGCTTTCAACCCGGCGTCTTTTTTCCTCAGCACTGCAATCATTACCGATAAAATTACCGGTCAGCTTGCCGTTGATTACTTCAACTTGATTGCAGGATAAGGCGATATTATGTTGCGCGCACCAAGGCGTTAGATACAAATCTAGCGAGGCGGAAACTACTCTAACCTCATCGCCCCTATCTTGATGCCAATAGATTCTATCCAATGCCTCTGGGCGTACTAAATTTGGCAAAATTTCTGCGGCAAAATTCTCAGCTTGCGCTGCTATATCCACAGCAAGAGTATCTTTAAAGCCATGGCTAAATATCTTGCGCCGAATACGTTTACCAGTCGTTAACCGAGCTTTATAAGCTATGATTTCTGGTAATAGCAACAGCTTACCGGTAGCTATGCGCTGTTTAGCAGCAGCAAAAAATACAAATTTTGTGAAAGCATCGCTATCAGTAATAGTGCCATCAAAGTCGAATAACGCTAAATCCATAGTAATTTTACTTTTGTAAATTATTTTTTATTTAAATTCCAGTTATAACTACTATAGCCAATTTTGATTTTGCCGTTTTTTAGCTGGGCTGCTTGGCCGCTATTAAGCCCTAAAGAAGGACTATAACGAGCCAAAAATCCTGCTAAATCATTAGTACCACGCCAGCTAGTAGCAAAATCTTCTTTATACCATTTAAAAATTGGCGAGACCTGTAATGTATTGCCTTGGAGACGGTTACGGCTAGTATCTGCTAAGAAACTACTAGTCACTTGCTCTAACTGCTTGTCCAATTTACTGGCAGTAAAAGCATCGTTTAATAGCGCCGGACAGCCGATACTAGCACAGTTTACTGCAAAGTGAATGCGTGGTTCGTTATAGCGTTTAGAGCCGCGAATGAGATTGTGTTCTATATCATCGAGTGAACGCGTTTTCCCTAATAGGGAGATAAAGTTCTGCTTCCATGGGGAGCCAAACACCCCACCGATGTCTTTGATAGACTTAATATTGGGATATTTAGTCAACACTAGCTCTACGGTGCCCGCATTATAAACGTTGATCAAAAATGCCAACTGCTCATCTTTGCTCCAAGCATTGAATTCTGACTGGCTGACTTTGCTAGTGGCATCCATATAGCTATCAAGCTTGCTTTTATCAGCTTTCATGCCCGCGTAATTAACTACTGAGGCTTTGCTACTGTTGGTCATAGTAACGTTTTTATTTAACAAGCTATCCCAACTGCTATGATTAAAGTCAGCATAAGCGGCGGCACTCGCTAGCAGTATAGAAGTGGCCATAGCCGTTTTTGCTATTATGCTACTGACTACAAGTGGGGTTGAACGACTAACTAGATGAGTAACTGATAACATATCTTTAACTCCGTTTAAATCGATGATATTTCTCTACCCAGGCTAATAGCTTCTGCGGTGCATGATTGCGTTTCCACTCACCTGCTGCGTATTTGTTCGCTTCACTCATAGTAGGATAAGTATGGATAGTCCCTAAGATTTTGTTCAGTCCAAGACCATGTTTCATAGCCAGCACATACTCAGCGAGCAACTCACCAGCATGAGTACCAACGATCGTCACGCCTAAGATTTTGTCTTTATTGGGTACTGTCAACACTTTGACCCAACCAGTAGCTTGTGTGTCAGTGATAGCTCTATCTAGATCGCTAATATCGTAACGAGTCACTTCAAACTTTATATTCTTTTCATTAGCTTGGTATTCATTAAGACCCACCCGAGCAATTTCAGGATCGATAAAGGTCACCCAAGGAATAACTCGATAATCAACTTTAAACTTTTTAAAACTACCAAACAAAGCATTAACCGCCGCATACCAAGCTTGATGCGAGGCGACATGAGTGAACTGATAAGGGCCCGCCACATCACCTGCCGCTAAAATATTAGGGAACTTAGTCTCGAGATAGTCATTAGTGACGACGGTGTTTTTAGTATCAATGCCTAAGCTTTCAAGCCCATAACCACTCATACGGGCACTACGGCCAACAGCAATAATCATCGCATCGAATTCAAGTGCGATCTCAGTGTCGTTATCAGCAATACTGTCAGCGGCGCTAGCATCTTTGATTATCAGATACTGCCTACCATCGACACGCTCGCAGCGCAGCGTATCATGCTGTAATAGTACTTGTACGCCATCCGCTTCTAGACAACTCTTGGCATAATCCGCAACTTCACTGTCTTCTTTATTCAGTAGCTGCGTACCCCGTTGTACTTGGGACACTTTAGAGCCTAAACGGGCAAAAGCTTGCGCCAGCTCACAGCCAATCGGACCGCCACCAACGATGATTAAGCGCTTAGGAGGCGCTGATTGATGACTAAGCGCCTCCCATAGCGTATCGCTGGTCAGATAATCAACATTCTCAAGCCCTACAATCGGTGGTATAAAGGGTTGGCTACCAGCAGCGATAACGATACTACGAGCGCTCAGTCGCTGCTTAGTACCATCTTCCTTGGCAATCTCTACTGTCCAAGGATCAATAATAGTTGCATAGCCTTTGACCACATCGACACCAAGGTTGGTATAACGCTCGACACTATCATGCGGCTCAATAGTCGCAATAATATGCTTTATCCTTGCCATCACTGACTTAAAGTCGTATTCAACGGCTACATTTTGTAGACCATAATCAGTAGCGTGACGCATGTCATGAGCCACTTTGGCACTCTTAATCAGCGACTTGCTAGGTACACAACCGTAATTTAGACAATCGCCGCCCATTTTATGCGCTTCGACTAAAGTAACTTTAGCTTTTACGGTAGCGGCAATATACGACGATACTAATCCGGCCGCACCGGCACCGATAACCACCATATTACGATCAAAAGATTTTGGCTTATGCCAGCCTTTATAGACCTGCCGAGCTTTGTACCAATCTAGACCTTTTTTGGCAAGTAATGGAAACACTGCTAATAAGGCAAAGGAGACCAGTAACATTGGCGATATGATGTCTTTAAGACTATCAATTTGTGCCAACTGCACTCCAGCATTGACGTAGACAAAAGTACCTGCGATCATGCCTAATTGACTGACCCAATAGTAAGTCCAAGTCTTAATATTGGTTAGACCCAGCAAAATATTAACTAAGAAAAATGGGAATAAAGGTAGCAGTCGTAAGGTAAATAAATAAAAGCCACCGTCTTTTTCTATACCTTGGTTGATACTATCTAGTTTGCTGGCGAACTTCGTTTGAAAGCTGTCACGTAACAGATAACGTGAGGCTAAAAATGCAAACAGCGCCCCAATACTAGAAGCGAATGAGGCTAACAATAAACCCCACCACAAGCCAAATAACGCCCCAGCCAATAACGTCATCAGCGCAGCGCCCGGTAACGAGAAGGCGGCGATGAGTACATAAGCTAAGAAGAATAGACCACCAACAAGCAGTGGCGTGTCATCGCGCCATTGATAGAACTGGCTTAAACGCGCTTGGATACCCTCTAAGGTTAACAAATCATTGAAGCCAGATAAAAAGAATCCAGCGATAACCAAAATAACCACTAGGACAATCAATAGCTTTTTCATAGGTTGTCCTTTATATATAAAATATTAGTAGGCCTAGATTATTGCTATAGAGCATAAAACTAGGCTTGAGCTTTCTCCGCTTCCTCGTCTAGAGCGCCGCCACAGCTACTGCCTTGCCCAGCAGTGCAGCCATAGCAATGATCAGCAATAGCGATATCATCACCGCTAGGGTTCTGAGTCAGTAAATCAGCTAAATGTCGGCGCGATTTATTAGCCACTGGGATCTCTAATTGCTGATTAAAATCACAATCGAATAGCTCCCCCAGCCAGTTAACGCTAATAGTCTCACGGCACATCACATCTTTTAGATTGTCAGCCATATAATTATCTTTGAGCAAGTTCATATAAGGATGAAACTCATTCTTAGCCAATAATACGGCGCCAAAACGCTGAATAGGCATATTGGTTAGCGCAAATAATTGATTAAACTCAATATCGAAATGCTGTTTTAGCTCATGCTTATAATCATCTTCTAACTGTTGCTGATTAGGTGGCAATGTAGCCCCTTGCGGGTTATAGACTAAGTTTAAGACAAGCTCAGAGTCCGCTTTTCCATAACCCAAAGCATTAAGCTTATGTAAGCCCAAAATACTGCCATCAAAGGCCCCTTTGCCACGCTGTTTATCGACGTTTTCTAGCGAATAACAAGGTAGCGAAGCCACTACTTCCACTTGATTATCAGCTAAAAAACCTGCCATATCCTCATAACCTTCTTCCATCAGAATAGTCAGGTTACAACGGTCAATTACTTTCACCCCCAAGGCTCGGGCAGCTTTGACTAGATATTTAAAGTCTTGGTGCATCTCAGGTGCACCGCCGGTTAAGTCTAACGTATCGATATTCTGCGCTTGTAGCACTTGGGGTATTAGCTCCACTAATGCCCGTGACATCATTTCAGTACGATAAGGGCTAGCTGCGACATGACAATGCACGCAGGACATATTGCACAAATACCCCATATTAACTTGCAGAATCTTTAACTCTCGTCGTTTAATAGCAGGGAAATCAGTATGCTCTAGTAACTTTATGGTAGATTTCATAATGGTATAAAACCTTATTAATAATATATTTAATGATAACAGGATAGCCTTTTAGCCGCGGCTATTAGTAATTAGTTATAACCAGTAGCGTACAAACTTTATTAGCACAAAGCTAAAATGTATAAAAAAGCACACAAAAAAATATGAAAAAAAGGCACTAAGGATCTTAACTAATGTATAGTTTATCTAATCAATAATAGCTTATTGTTAATGACAATTTATGTCTAATAACGTTATTTTTTCTATCTAGCTAGCCACCTTTTAGTTAAATCCTGCCTTTACGAAGCGTTTATCAATACGTTTTTTTAGCTGCCAAACCCAACGGCCTTGTAAGCTATAACGGCCCCAACTGGCGATGGCATATTTATCCCCACAAGATAATAAGTACAAAGTACGGAGCCTTGGATCATAGCTATGTAAAGGCTGATCTGCTAAATAAGCGAGCAAGTTGTCCGCTTCTACTGCCCCGCCACGTACCGCATGCACCCCTGAGTGCGCCATCTTTTGGTCCACTCGAGTAGCCACATCGCCCACTGCAAATACATTCGGGTGCGAGATACTTTGCTGCACCTTATTGACGGCGATAAAGCCATGATCGACAGTACTAAGATCAGTATGTTTTGTCCAAGCAGAACCAGTGACTCCCGTAGCAGCTATCAGCGCATCAATAGCTAATGGTTGACGACTAGTATGCAACTGACCTTCGCTATAGCCCAAAGCACGCTCATAAACTATCTGTACTTTATGTCTATGTAGCTGCTTGATAACTTGTTTTTTAAAGCGTTGATTAAAGCCCGATAATAGCTCGTCCCCACAGACCAAATAAGCTTGGTGGTTAGGATTGATAAGCCGCAAAGCATACTGTGCTGCCAGTACCAACTCTGTAGCAGCAGCCCCAGCACCGACTACAGCCAGCTGGTAGCATGCAGACTGTTTAGCCTCTTCGATAATCTGCTGCCAACGCTCGATAAACAACGATATCGGACGCACAGCAACCACTTGTGTAGGAAGTTGTGTAGGAAATTGTGTAGGAACTACGGCTGTTTCAGTATTAGCTGGCAGCTGATCTTGCGCTTTGTTGAGCCACCGCAAATCTGTATTGGCACCGGTGTTTAAAGACAAGACGTCATAATCCAATTGCTTATCGTCAGCAGTCGTTACTATGCCAGAGGCAGCATCTACTTTGGCTAGTGACTGTTGGATGAAAGTCACCCCTGCCTGCTCACAGAGTGCTTGGGCATCAATACTGATATCAGCAAGGTTATAGTGCCCCGCCATCCAACCCGGCAACATCCCTGAATAGATAGTCTGTGGCTGCTCAGTAACTAAAGTAATTTGCAAATGTTTCGGTGGCTCACTACTATTAATAATACTGCGCAGTAGATCAATATGAGCATGACCGGCTCCAGCTAATAGCAGTTTTTTGGTCGATACACAGTTCATAAGCAGCCCCATTACTAATAGCTAAGATGAGCCAAATTAGAACATGAATTATAAAATTTTGAGTCATACTCTTGTAAGGATAAGGCAAATAACCACTAAGCATATTTATGATTGAAAATACGTTATGCTAATAAGGGCTAATAAACAATAATAGCGAAATATACTAACTAAACCCTTAAGGATAAGGTCATGACTAAATCGATAAATTGTGAGCAAACGATGCATAAGACAATCACCTTGAACCCTTTGATCAAACCGACGTTACTTAGTGTAGCGCTACTGAGCATTATGGGTTGTACCGCTATGCAGAATACTAGCGCCGATCCTGTCAGCACTGAGCTTAATGCCGCCACTGTATATTACAACGGCAATATCATCACTATGGAAGGCGATCAGCCACAAATGGTACAAGCCTTAGTGACACAAGCAGGTAAAATTGCTTACGTTGGTAACTTGTCTACGGCTCAATCAAAATACGCTAATGCGGCACAAGTCGATCTAAAAAACCAAACTCTATTACCAGGATTCATCGATCCGCATAGCCATTTCGATATGGTGTCGAACACTATGGGGCAAGTTAATCTTAACCCGTCACCTGTCGGCAAAGTGGCTAATATCGATGACATACTCCAAGCACTCAAAGCTTATAAAAAAGACAATAATATTGCCGATGGTGAGTGGATCTACGGCTGGGGTTATGATGAAACTCAATTGAGTGAGGATCGCCATCCTACTAAAGATGAGATCGATACGGTACTGCCTAATAACCCAGTCTATCTACAACATACTAGTGGTCATATGGGCGTAGCAAATAGCAAAGCTCTAGCAGCACTGAAGATAACGGCTAATAGTAAAGCTCCTGAAGGTGGTAATATTGCACGAGTTAAAGGCTCGAACGAGCCTAATGGCCTAGTACAAGAAACCGCGATGTACCCCTTCGTGCGCAAGATGCTAGAAGTGTTGGAGCCCAATCAAGCTAAGTTCTTTGAGTCTACGCAAGATTATTATGCTGAAAATGGTCTGACTACCGCCCAAAACGGTTCGACGACTCGTGATACTATTGCTTTCTTCCAAAAGCAGGCAGATGCTGGCAAGCTCAAAATCGATTTAGTAGCACTAGCAGGCGTTAGTGACTTAGATGAAAACTTGGCCGATAAAAACTTTAGCTGGAAGACTTACAACCATGGTTTTAAAGTTCAAGGCACTAAGATCGTCGCTGATGGCTCGCCACAAGGTAAAACGGCTTATTTCAGTCAGCCTTACCTAACACCAGTACCAGATTGCCAAAAGGACTGCCGTGGTTTGCCTAGTGTCAGCCAAGACCAGCTCAACGAGATGTTTGCCAAAGCTTATGCGCGTGACAATCAGCTATTTATTCATAATAATGGCGATGGTGCCACTGATATGGTGATCAAAGCGCATGAGTATGCGGTAAAAAAGACTGGGCAAGCGGCCGATAAAGATCGTCGTACTATTCCTATCCATGCGCAATTTGCTCGTCCTGATCAACTACAAGCCTTTAAAAAGTATAATATGCTGCCATCATTCTTTACTAATCACGCTTATTTTTGGGGTGATGTCCATGTCAAAAACTTAGGCGAAAAACGAGCTAATTTTTCTAGTCCGATAGCTACTGCTGATAAGATGGGTCTAAGATACACTAACCACTCTGATGATACGGTGACCCCAGTTAGTCCTTTATTTACGGTTTGGTCAGCAGTGAATCGCACTTCACGCTCCGGTCAGATCATCGGTAAGGATGAGCGTGCCAGCCCTTATCAAGCCCTAAAAGCCATTACTATTAACCCAGCTTATGAGTATTATGAAGAAGACAGCAAAGGGTCTCTAACCCCAGGTAAACTGGCTGACTTAGTGATCTTAGATAGTAACCCTTTGACTATTAATGCTAGTAAGATAAAGGACATTAAGGTGATGACTACTATTAAAGCAGGCAAAACTATTTATCAGCGTCGCTAGCTTTATTAGTAGGTGAGTAATGCTTGCCTGATGCTAGATAACTTTTTAAAATTGCGGGCTAGCATTAACAGTCGGATCTTTTAGTTATTCGACTGTTTTTCTTTTTTCTGTCTTGATAATGACTAACTTTTTTACCTTTTTAATTTTGAACCCTTTAAACTGTCAATTGCTTAACCTATCCCTTTAAAGAGAGGCCTATGAGTACTTACGAGCAAATCACTTCCTCTGACAACAGCCATTATCTGCATCATACCTTTTTTGAACCCACTGTCTCTGATAGTGAGCCTGATAGCGTCAAAACCGTTAGAGCCACATTATTAATTGTTCATGGTATGGCGGAGCATAGTGGTCGTTATGCCAGCTTTGCGCAGTTCTTGGCGGATAACGGTATTGCCGTAGTAACTTATGATCAGCTCGGTCATGGGCAGACTATTAAATCGCCTGACGAATTAGGGTTTTTTGGTAGCGAACATCCTATGCAGTCGTTATTAAAAGATGTCATTATTATGGCGGACAGCATAAAGTCTCGCTATCCTGATGTGCCCCACTTCATCATGGGTCATTCGATGGGATCTTTTATCGTGCGTACCGTGCTCAAGCATCACGCTCATAACTTTGCAGGGGCTATTTTAATGGGTACTGCCGATGCCAATCCATTGATAAAGGTTTTGCTCCCTATCAATAAGATCTTGGCAAAAGCGGCGGCTAAAAAGCCCAATAGCGTATTTTCTGATTTGATGAATAAGCTGCTTAATAGTAAGCTTGCTACTGATTCTTCTTCTGAATTTGCTTGGCTGAGCGAAAGTAAGGCTAATATCACCGCCTATGAAGCCGATCCACTAGCCGGTTTTGTGTTTACCAATAATGGCTTTTATACCCTATTTGCGCTTATGCAGGCAGGACTGGATAAAGGCTGGGCTAGAACCATTACTAAAGATTTTCCTATGCTGTTTATCAGCGGTAAAGATGATCCTATCGGCAATATGGGTCGTGGTATTCGCGCTATCGACAATAGATTACAGAAGCAAGGGTTCGCTAATATAAGCACCAAACTCTATCCCAACATGCGTCACGAGCCTTTACATGAGCAAGACAGTAACTTGGTATATGATGATATTCTGCACTGGATAGATGATTTATCTATTTAGCTTAGCCAGGCATTTGCTAAAGGGCAATAAATTAGCGACAATAAAAGCCGTTGTCTTTAGCATCTGTATTTAAGCTAACTTAGTGTTCATTGATGCTAGTTAGTCAGGCTGGTTATAATTGAAAGGCTAGCTGGAGGCTAATGACTACTATGAGCAAAATCTTCTATTATTTTATCTTTACTCTTTTTAGGAATTTTTATGTCATTACAGCAAACGATTGAACAAGCTTTTGAAAACCGCAACGAATACAATCCAACCAATATGCCGCAAGATATCCGAGAGGCTATCGAACAAGTACTTGAGCAACTTGATAACGGTACTTTACGTGTCGCTGAAAAGAAAGATGGCGAATGGGTAGTTAATCAGTGGGCAAAAAAAGCCGTGCTTTTATCATTCCGCCTCAATGACAACTACGTGATGGCTGCTGGTGAGCACGTACAGTTTTATGACAAAGTACCGACTAAATTTGCTGATTGGACTGAAGCTCAATTCAAAGAAGCTGGCGTACGTGTAGTACCACCCGCTGTCGCTCGTAAAGGATCATATATCGCACCGGGTGCTATCTTGATGCCTTCTTACGTCAATATCGGCGCTTATGTCGATCAAGGCGCAATGGTCGATACTTGGGCTACTGTTGGTTCATGTGCTCAAATCGGTAAAAACGTTCATCTCTCTGGCGGCGTAGGTATCGGTGGTGTGTTAGAGCCATTGCAAGCTAACCCTACTATCATTGAAGACAACTGCTTTATCGGTGCCCGCTCTGAGATCGTTGAAGGGGTTATCGTTGAAGAAGGTGCAGTAATCTCTATGGGCGTCTACATCGGTCAATCAACGCGTATCTATGATCGTGAAACTGGCGAGATTCATCGTGGTCGTGTACCAGCCGGTTCAGTAGTAGTGCCTGGCTCTTTACCTTCTGAAGATGGCACTCATAGCTTATATGCCGCTATTATCGTAAAAAAAGTTGATGCACAAACTCGCGCTAAGACTGCCGTTAATGAGTTATTGCGCTTAGATTAATCACCAGCAAAGCTTAATCGCTGACCGCTTACTCAAAGGTGCTTAGAATGTCTAAGCACCTTTTTTTGTAGCTAAATCAAACGCTCAAAGGCATAAAAGATAGCTGTTAGAATAAACCCTATGCTGTGCGCTATTGAAACATAGCAACCAGATACGCCCATCAAAATACAGCAACCAGAATACTGAGCCAAAAGCACTAGCCTAGAACGGCTTCTATTAAGTCGCAGCTGTCATAAATATCCTACTATTGCTAGTTAGAGCGCTAATGCAATTGCGCCGAGATTTTTACAGCTTAATATGCTGGCTTACGCTATAATTTAGCGCAATGAAAGAAACTTATCCAATACCGCCCTTATCGCGGTATTTTTATTGTTTTCTGTTATAAAAAAACGTTAATTTTTAATCTTTTTGTCGAGATAGATGATCGACACCTTACCTTATTTGAAATTGTTATGACTGAGCTATCACTACGCACATCCGCTATTGCTGTCACTGACCCTGAAGCTGGGTTACGAATTACTGAGATTTTTTATTCTTTACAAGGAGAAGCGCTAACCTCAGGCTTGCCGACGATATTCGTGCGCTTGACTGGTTGTCCCCTACGCTGCGTCTATTGCGATACTGAATACGCCTTTAGTGGTGGCGAGCGTCAGTCGCTAGAGACTATCGTAGCGACTATCAAAAGCTTCCCTTGTAAGCGTATTTGTATTACTGGTGGCGAACCTTTAGCCCAGCCTAATGCCATTGAGCTAATTAAACGTTTGCTTGCCGATGACTGTGAGATATCGCTTGAGACTGCAGGGGCGTTATCGGTACAAAAGGTACCGCCAGCAGTAAGCAAAGTTATGGATCTGAAAACCCCAAGCTCAGGGGAAGTCGATAAAAACTTATGGTCAAATTTGGCTTATCTAACCCAACATGATCAGTTAAAGTTCGTGATCATGAATCGCACTGATTACGACTGGGCGAAAGCCAAACTAGTTGAGCACCAGCTAGACAAACTCGTCGGTACAGTATGGTTCTCGCCAATGTTCAATGTCGAAGAAAATGACAGTAGTCCTGAGGTGCCAGTATTGGCTCGCCAATTGGCTGAATGGATATTGGCTGATGCGCTGCCGGTTCGCTTCCAATTGCAATTGCACAAGATCATCTGGGCTGATGCCAAAGGTAAATAAAACATACCGTCAATGCTAATAGAAACCTATAGATAGCTGATTATTTATAAGTTGCTATCATGATTGTCAAAGCTAAAAAGTGCAAGGATGCAGGGATGGTTAAGTTAATATTATTCGGCTTATTAGCAGGAGCGCTATTTAGCTCAACCTTTATCTTAAACGAATTTATGAGCAGCGCTGGCGGTCATTGGTTTTGGTCAGCTAGCCTACGTTACTTGTTTATGTGGTTGTTGCTCACGGTTATTATCACCATGCAGCATGGCTTTGGCCGCATCAAAGAGCTGACGGCTATTTTTTCTGCCCATTGGCGCTTTTGGTGCATTACTGGCAGTATCGGCTTTGGCCTATTCTATACGGGTATTTGCTACGCTGGGGATCACGTTGCCGGCTGGGTAGTAGCGGCGACTTTTATGTTTACGGTGGTCACAAGCTTACTAGTACTGATAGCTTTTGGTCAGCGCTTCGATAAGAAGTTTATTTTTTATGCCCTGCTAGTCTTTATAGGGGTATTGTTAGTTAACGTTAGCGAAGGCTTAACTGCCTCTGAGGTTGCCTCTACGCCGATGCTAGAAATGCTCCTTTATGGCGCATTGCCTGCATTAGTAGCCGCTTTTTGTTATCCCATCGGCAATCAGTTAGTTTGGCAAGTGTCTTATAATACTCGCATGCAAAATGCTGAGCGACGTAAGTGGCAAGAAAGTAATAGCGATCATAACGATAATGCCCGCTCAGTCACCCAAAGCTATGCGTCTAGCAATAGCGCTAATAGCGATCCATTACTTGTGGCTGAAACCGCAGCACAATCTACGCTACAAAAGCTAATTAGCCGCATTCCAGCTATCGAAACTGAGCTGCTACAAAACGCTTTTAATAAAGTGTGGCTCATGACCCTTGGTAGTTTGCCATTTTGGTTAATTTTAGGCATCATAGTCCACCCTGAAGCACCCAGCTCATCACAAGTTTTTAACACCTTGCTAGTAGCTCTACTCGCAGGCGTCGGGGCTACCAGTATCTTCTTATATGCTCGTGAGCGTGCTGAGACTTCCAGCGAAGTTGCTGGCGTTGACTCCACTCAAGCCAGTGAAGTAATCTTTGCCTTAATCGGCGGTATATTATTGTTAAATAATGCCTTACCGTCAGTAATGGGTCTAATTGGTATCGGATTAATTATGTTAGGATTGGTACTGTTTGCTAAGGATGGCTAATAGCGCTGTTTATAAAAACTATTATTTATAAGACAGCTACAGGAAGAAGCATTGTGATCAATAATTTAATTTTTCCTGATGTTCTGCTGTATTTATTAGATATGATTGGTATAGTCGCTTGCGCTATCGCTGGGACTTTACTAGCGCAGCACAAAGGCTTTGATATTGCTGGCTGCATTTTAGTGGCTATGGTTAATGCTATTGGCGGTGGCACCTTACGTGACATGGCATTAGATCGACACCCGTTATTTTGGATGACCGATCTTAATTACGTCCTAGTAATCACTGCTACTTCGCTCATATTGCAAATATTCTTTCATCTTTATCCCAAAATTGATAATGCCCTCAAACTGTTCGATGCAATTGGGCTGGCCGCTTTTAGCGTCATTGGTTTTAAGGTTGCTTTGGATCAAGACTTATCACCAATGATTGCGGTAATGATGGGCGTTTGGACAGCTATTATTGGTGGCTTACTACGCGATATTATCTGCAATGAAATACCCCTGCTTCTTCAGCGTGAAATCTATATCTCTGCTAGTATCGCCGGTTCAGTGACTTACTTGCTACTGGAATACTGGGGCTTTAATTCAAGCTTCAATGAATTTATTATGCTTGGCGTCATCTTTGCGGTGCGAATGTTAGCACTGCGCTTCGATTGGCATCTTCCCTCCATTCGCTTGGTCAACTGACCTTCATTCTGTTGGCTTGCGTGAATTCTTTATGTGAATCCTTATGATCAGTATTATTAGTGTCAACCTTTATGCTGTGCTCAACACTTACTGTATGGCAATATTTGGCAAATCTTTCGATATGCTATTGGCCCCTGCTCTTGCTGTAACCGCACCTACAGCCCTTTTAACCGATAATCGTGCTGCTCTTACTCCAGAATTTGTAACTAGATTCGAGCCAACCTCGTTTATGTTCTGGTTAGAGATGTTTGGTATTTTTGCTTGTAGTGTCTCAGGAACTATCCTAGCTAAATATAAAAAATTCGATGTTTTTGGCTGTATCTTGGTGGCGATGATTGCTGCTATTAGCGGCCCTACTGCACGTGATATCATCTTAGATCGCTATCCACTGTTTTGGATGGTCAACATGAACTATCTATTAATTATCACTATTACCTCTATTGGCTTTCAGATGTTCTGTAATCCAAAAGCTCGCCATGTCGACGGTTTACTAAAACTATTTGATGGTATGGCTCTGGCGATTTTCACTCTGATTGGTATTCAAGTAGCGCAAGAAATGGGCGCCAATATCCCCATCTGTATCTTGCTTGGGGTATTGAATATTTTGTTTGGTACCGTCATCCGCGATATGCTGTGTAATGAGATTCCGTTAGTATTACAGCGCGAGATTTACGTTACCGCAGCGATCATAGGTGGTATTTTGTATTTTGCGATGGATGGCATGGGCGTGACTCCTTGGATTACCGAATCTTGTACTATGATTACTATCTTTGTGATTCGTATGCTGGCTGTGCATTATGATTGGCACTTTCCAGATATTGGACTGATAAAAAAGCCTAATATGTAATTCTATATTGGTATAGAATAAATTTTGATAAAAAAATAAGGGCGCTTGGATAATCAAGTGCCCTTATTTTATGCCTAACTATAACTGCTGCCCTGCTCTACAAGCGCTTGATCTATCAGCAGTGTTTATTGATGCATGTTGCACCCATCATAGTAAAGCTAAGCGCTAATAACGGCTAAATCCTTGACCATTAACTGTAAGCTCTGTTTACCATTCCACTCGTTGATACCTAGCTCAAATAAGATATGCACTTGCTCAGCTCGGTAGTCCCAAGCGGCACTATCATAATTGAAATAAATAGCATCGATAGGATACTGTACATCAGGATAACGTAGCGACAACTTTAAGTGCTTATCCTTGAGTATCTTAAAGCTCAATACTTCAAATACCCCATCAAATATTGGCGGTGCAAAACCATGACCCCAAATGCTAGCATCAGCTAAGTTATCAGCGAAATACAAGCTAAAGTCACAGGCTTGTAGAGCGCCATCAGTGAATTTTTGCTCAGCGAACACTTCAGCATCTAATTGCGCCATTACTTCATTAAAGGCCGTAACGAAACTCTCAAAATTGCTACGTTTCAAGGTCAAGCCTGCTGCCATAGCATGGCCACCGAAATGGCTGATCAACGCAGGATTTTGCTCAGCAACTTGCTCAATAGCATCGCGAATATGCACGCCAGCGATCGAACGTGCCGAGCCTTTGATAGCATCATCACCACCAGTGTTTTGAGTGTCAGCAGGGGCAAATACTATACTGGGCCGATAATGGCTTTCTTTTAAGCGTCCAGCGACAATCCCGATAACTCCTTGATGCCAGTTATCCTGATAAAGCACAATACTGCGCTGACTATTAAGCTGATCATTAGCAGCCACTGGCTGACTGGTAGTTTTATCCATTAAGATTGAGTCATTACTGTCATCGACTTCATTACTGCCATCAACAGCATTATTGTCAGACTCATTGCTGCCAGCTAGCTGCTCGACAATGCTATCGGCTTGATTACGCATCTCGCCTTCAACTTGCCGGCGATTACGATTAAGCTGCTCTAACTCATGGGCTAAACGTTGGGCGCTACCCCAATCATCAGTCAATAAGCACTCAATACCGATACGCATATTGTCCATACGCCCAGCGGCATTAATACGTGGGCCTAGTACAAAACCAAAGTCTTGCGCATGCAACTGCTTAGGATCACGACCAGCCTGCTCGAGCAATGCTAAGATACCTATACAGCACCGCCCCTGACGGATAGCATTCAGTCCATGATGCACTAAGATGCGGTTGTTTTTATCCAAAACCCCCACATCGGCAATAGTTCCTAAGGCCACTAAGTCTAAATATTGACTCACTTGTACGGTTGACTTACCTGCCTCACGGCGCAGTTTTGCCAGACGACCGAGCACATAAAAAGCTACCCCGACTCCGACTAATGCTTTACTACTAAAGTCACAGTCTATCTGATTAGGATTAACTACCGCTTCTGCTGGTGGCACTTGCTTAGTAGTCAAATGATGGTCAGTGATAATAACAATAATACCCTCAGCTTGGGCCCGTGCTACCCCCTCATGGCTAGAGATGCCATTATCGACAGTGACAATCACTTGTGGCTGATAAGTCTCAATACCTAATTCGACGATTTCAGGGGTCAGGCCATAACCGTACTTAAAGCGATCGGGCACTAAGAAATTAACGTCTGCGCCCATTTTAGTCAGCGCTCGCATCATCAGCGCGGTACTAGTCGCCCCATCACAGTCAAAGTCGCCAACGATCAAAATACGTTGCCCTTGGTCAATTGCCACATCTAGCAGGCGCACCGCTTCAGTGACGCCATGGAGCATTTCGGCTGGCAACAAACCTGCTAACCCCGTTTCGAGCTCATCAGGCTGCACGATACCACGACCGGCATAGAGGCGAGCTAGAGTGAAGGATTGGGCGGCTAGTGGTTGTAGCGCAGTGGGCAGCTCGTCGATGCGAGTGCCAGTATATCGGGGAGTTAAATTTAGCATAGGGCCATTCTACTGGCTTTGACGTCAGGTCTCAATGTGAATTTATAGGCAATTCGTTTAGCGATGATTGCTAGACTGTTGACGATAGTAATTGTGATTGGAGTTTATTATTTTTGATACTGACACCCCTATACAGCTTAGTGGCTCTAGCCAGTATTATTTACAAAAACCGTATAAAGATAAGCGGTTTCTTATTATTTTGATACAAAGCTATGATTGTATAGCGCGCATAAATCCCTAAAATGATAACTAACTTTGATAGTGTTGATATCAGCCTTAATCTTCTTTTAGCGTTTGTTTCAACCCTACTCATTAAGCTAAAAAGTATTAAGCTAAAAGCCATTAAGCTAAATTTACTAAACTAAAAGCTACTAAACCAAAATTATTGAACGATCTTAAGGATAACTATATGAAAACCACCCCAGCTGTTGAAAAGCTACCCAACACTATTGATCCCAATTTAGATCTTGAACAAGTTAGAAAGCAATGTATCGCCTTAGTGAAAAAACGTGCTAGATATTCTGCTGGTGTAGCGGTTGTTCCTGTGCCTTTCTTTGATGTCGCCGTCGATGCTGGGATGTTAACCCAACTGCTACCTGATATTAGTGAACGTTTTGGCTTGCTCGAAAACCGTCAGGGCGCTGTCGACTTAGAGTCACGTGAAATACATTGGAATGAGCTTAAAAATCGTACGGTTGATTTTGCAGGCTTAATGGCTACTCGTGGCATCGTCAAAAAGACAGTGCAAGGCTTTGGTGGTCGTATCGCCGCTAAGCAAGTCACTAAATTTATCCCACTTGGTGGTCAATTGGTCGCCGCTACTATGGGCTATATGATTTTCAAAAAAATCGCTGTTGATCATATCAATCAGTGCTATGAATTGGCAAAAGATATTCAAACTAAGCAACATAGTAAAAACGTTTAACTTTTAGCAGCTTATTTAAAAGCTCTTTACCGTTTACAAGCATAAAGCCAGCTAAGACTATTTATCTTAGCTGGCTTTTTATTTGCTTTAACAGTTGCAAGTAGGACAAAAGCAGTAATGGCTAGAGCAACTCATTTTAGCCCTAGCTTTTTAAATCGTTACGCTACTCAATTTGTTCAATAATAATACGTATATTTGCTATCTTATCCTTTCTATCAACAAACACATAACCTTGCCAGCCTTTGTGTAAAGGCACTTTTTCAGCGAATTTAAGTTCTGATCTTTGCTCTAGCTTTTGTAGGGTTTTTAGCGGCTTACTATTATGCGCTACAGGTACTAATATTTTTAAAACTTCTGATAATACTGGCAATGAGTGTCCCTGTTGCGCAGTGATGACGTATGTCACGCTAGATAAATCACAGCCAGATAAAGTGGCTTCAATATCCAAGCCTTTTACTTGAACCGTTTCCGTAACCACTTGGGTATACTCATGCATATCGATATCAACATGACTGGCGCCACCTAAACTGAGGTCTAATAAGCCCTTATCTTTACTATTAGCTAGTCGGCAATGATCTCGATAATAACTGCTTATAGGGTTATCGCCCTGCCAATTGACAGTGAACTTAAGAGCCGGATCTATCAGCTCACCATCCTCATAAGCTTCAGGATGCGAGCGAAAATTGGGCACAGCGCTATAATTAATCTGCTTGCCTAGCACTTTGTAAGTTACGATGTGCTCACTAAAGGGCGCATAAAGCAATATCTCGTGGCTGCCAACGATTTGTTTTTTACTATCCAAAAGTAGATATTCTACCGTACTGTCACTAAATACACTGCCGCCTAGTGGTCCCATAGACTCAACCTCAATGGCTAAGTCTTCTATACTATCTTGATTAAAATCCATAGCTAGTAAAGGATGTAAGCGTAAACTATAATTCATGCTCTGCTGCTCGCCATCATCATCTTCATACTTCTCTGAGCAGTCGTATTCTAATGCGGCTGTCTTGCGAGGATTAGGATCAGGGTTATCACAGCGACTCTCGATCAAATCGATGATAATAGATTTTGGGATTTTTACCTCAGCAGTAGCACTCAAGCTAGTCGCCATTAATACGGCTAATAACAGAAGATTATGTCGTTGCATACTTGCCTCCAATACTAATAGCGGATTATGATTAGTATAGTATGGCTTTAGTTTTCGCTAAAAGCGATGTAAATAAAATAACCGGCTTTAGCCTAAAGAACTCTAGCGAAGCTTATCACTGTCGAAACAGGCGCTTTGCTGTGACTATATCGATTGATTGCTTATTAACGGTTTGTGATTAGGCTGATATAAGTGAACGCTATAAGCTATAAAAAGGTATTATAATCGCACATTATTGTCAGTGAATTAGATGGGACAATATGCAAAATCTTTAAAAGCTCCTACTTACTCAACCCCCTTAAAGGACAAACCAATGAAAAAACTCTTAGCCTCAACTGTAGTGCTAGCTACTCTTGCTTTAGCTGGGTGCGCGACTACTGGAGCCAACAATAATGCAGGCACAGCTATCGGTACTGCAAACGAAATCGGCATGAATGTCTTCAAAGCAGCTATCGATAACCAATGCCGTAGCCAAATTCAACAGCAGCCAGCTTGGCGCATCGCTAGTGTGGCTATGACCGAAAGTCAAAAAGAAGCAGTACAGAGCAAAGTTTGTGGCTGTGTAAGCGAACAAGCACCGCAGCAAGTAACTCTCATTGAATTAGGTAATGCTGCTATAGATGCCAATTACCGAGGTCAATTAGTGACTAAAGTTGTCGCCAAATCCCTACAAAGTTGTTATGCCAATTTCACTAAGTAAACTGCTGGTTGCTAACTGCTAATTGCCCGTTGTTGAAAAACAGTCAATAAAAAAGGCTGCGTTAATGACCACGCAGCCTTTTTTATGCAGAACATCACAGCTTTACTAACTATAAAACAAAGCCATCTTAAACCGACAATCTAATACTTGTCTGCTTCTGTGATAATGGCTTGGCTACCTAAAGCAGCAGCCATTGGCAATATCTTACTCATACGAAAATACTTAGAATGACTTTTGAGAATATCATTGACACCATCGACCAAATCTTCGATAACATCATCATAAATACCATGATGCAATTCAGTATCAAAATTAGTAAAAGGATGCTTACGAGCGGCTGCTCTTACATCGGTAATGCCATCTTTAGTGTAAAAGATATTAACACTACCATCACTATTGAGCACACAGCTTAGATCGCCTTTATCAATAACCATATCTATGCGTTCAGGCTTAAAAATATAGTCATCGACATCAAGTAATTGTTTCTCTATACCTTTTTTAAATAACGAGGCAACGTCCATTATAGTTATATCCTTATAGTTCAAAATTTAACAGGTTAAGTAAGGTTCTGACACTCTAAATCAGTTTTAATTGGCACTCATTTATAGTATGAGAGAGTCTATTATATAGTATTTGAAAGTCTATTATTTTTTAACAGCTAATATGTAAAACTGCGTTTATGCTTAGTAAAATATAGCCTGTAGGCAAAAGCTAATATAAGTTATTTGTCCTTTGCTAATAGCAGAAAGCATCCAATCAAACCCAGCCTTTTTTACGAAATGACTTTAGCACTTCGATAAATACTTCCATCTCCTCAGGTATGCCAAGCGTCAAGCGATTAAAACCTTTAACAGGAGGAAACTCGCGACCAACCTTGATACCATTTTCTCGCATTCTATCGATATAGGTTTTCAAATCGCCTTTTATTTCATGAAAAATAAAATTGGCCTGTGAGGGTAAGTAGCGAAGACCAAGCTCGTCCAATGCGCTTTCAATCATCTGACGCGATTGATTGGTCGTGCGCAAACTTAGCGCTAAGAACTCTGCATCATTTAACGTTGCAATAGCGGCAATTGCACCTGACAGGTTGGTGTTATCCATCGACATAAAGGCTTCAACATCTTCAATAGCTTGCGGGTTAGAAATGGCATAGCCGACTCGCATACCCGCTAACGCATATAGCTTTGAGAAAGTATGAATGACAATAAGATTATCAGATAACTGCTGTTTTACCCACTCAATCCCACTCTCAAAGCTTGGGTCTGTGACGTATTCTAAGTAAGCTTGGTCCAATAAAAAGTAGTGATTATCGGGTGCATTACCTACCCAATCTTTTAGCTTTGCCGTTGATGTAATCGTCCCTGTCGGATTATTAGGGTTGCAAAGATAAAGTAAGCTAATCCCGTCAAAATCATTGGCAGCTTCTTGCAATCTTTGCAGGTCTAAATCATAATTTTCGGCTGTTAATGGTATTTTTACTACAAGTGCGCCAATAGAGTCTGCATACATTTCGGCGCAATCAAACGTTGGTACAGGAATCACCATTTGAAACTTTCTGCCCTCCTCTAATGCTCTGTGTTGCAGCATCTGTAAGATAGCTCGAATATTTTCAGTTGAGCCATTACCTAGTGAGATCTGATTCTCTGCCACGCCATGAAGAGTGGCAATTTTGCTAATCAGAGCAGCACTTGGATTATCCGGATATCGAAAACCCGAACCTAAAGAATCTGTAACCGCTCGTTTAGCAGAATCTGCCATGCCTAGTGAGTTTTCATTAGCATTTAGCTCTATGGGATTATTCGTATGCACAATATATGATCCGCCTAATTTGTTATTGGTTTATGAGCTTAACAATATTATTTCATATCATATTAAGGAGCATTTGGTATGAATACAAGTGTTGTATTACCTAAAAATTAGTTATTAATCCCGATAAGCAAAAATCAATATTTTTCAACCACTTAGCAGAGCACAAAAAAGGTGAGCTACAAATATGCAACTCACCTTTTTAAGTTCTCTTACCCTGTTTTAACCTATCAGTCTTTTAAGAGTGCTACTTTCTAAAACAATTATTAGACCCAGCCCTTTTGCCGAAAAGATTGTAATACTTTGACGAATACTTGCATCTCATCAGCAGTGCCAAGTGTCAGGCGGCTGTAGCCAGTAATAGGCAAAAACTCTCGCCCCACTAAGATGCCGTTTTCTCTCATTCTATCGATATAGATTTTTACATCGCCTTTGATTTCATGGAAGATAAAATTGGCTTGTGAAGGCAAATAACGCAGACCTAGCTTCTGTAGCTCAGTCTCAATCATTTGACGCGATTGATTGGTAACCTGCAAACTTAGCTGTAAGAAAGCTTGGTCCTCTAACGTTGCTAACACTGCAACCGCACCGGCTAAATTAGTATTGTCCAACGACACAAATGAGCTGATAGCAGCCGTAGTTGGTGCATTGGCAATAGCGTAACCTATACGCATACCCGCTAGCGCACATAGTTTTGAGAAAGTACGGACTACAATAATATTGTCAGATAGCCCTTGCTTGACCCACTCGATAGCGCTCTCAAAACTTGGGTCAGTAATATATTCTGAGTAAGCTTCATCTAATAAAAAATAGTGATTATCAGGGGCATTCTCCACCCAAGCTTTTAACTCTGCTGTTGCCGTGATAGTGGCGGTTGGATTATTAGGATTGCAAAGATAAAATAGACTAATACCTTCAAATTCTTCGGCAGCTTGTTGCAGGTTGTGAAAATCTAGTTGGTAATCATCAGCAGTCAGCGGCACTTTTACTACGGCTACTCCTATAGATTCTGCATAGCGCTGTGCACAGTCAAAAGTTGGATCAGGCACTACAACTTGTAACTGCTGAGCTGTATTTAAGGCTTTATCTTGCAGCATATGTACTACGGTGCCGACGTTTTCGATTGAGCCATTACCTAAAGACACTTGGTCTTCTGCTACGCCATTTATCTCAGCGATTTTGCTAATTAATTTAGCACGCTGATCGTCTGGATAACGAAAGCCGATATCTAAAGAGTCGATGATAGCTTGTCTGGCACAAGCTGACATGCCTAGTGAGTTCTCATTAGAGTTTAACTCTAGTAAATGATTAGTATGCACGATGAATAATCCGTCTTAGTTTTTGGTAGGTTATGGGATTTAATTTGATTAGGAGCATTGCTGATATAAGGCTAACTTTATCGTAGGCTGACGCTTTAGGCTAGTCGTAGGGTGTGCCGCGCGCACCGAAACAAGCTGTTATAACTTACCACATCAATTCATATATTCTAAAGCAATAGTCTCAAATTCCAAAAAATGTTTGAAAGGAAACTCATGTTTCCTATTGAGTGCAAAATATTTATCTTTCATAAGCTCAGATATTTTTTTGAACTCATAGTAAAACATTCGGACTAATTGAATTTTAGCGATTTGAAACTCCATAACAGCTTCTTTGTTTTGTGTAATTAGCTCTTTAGTATGAAACAGATAATCCTCGTTGAACTCTACTACCTTTAGCCAAACGTAATTTTGCTGTGTCGATATTTCATCTATTATTATTCTTACCCCTCCAGGCTCGCCATGCCAATTAAAACTACTTGTTTTATCACCTCTCATCAGCTCAATTAAAGCATCAATACATTCTATAATAGGATCGTTAAAAGAGTGAGTTATCACAATCTTATACCAATCACCATTGGCATATAGCCAACAATAACTCCAACCCTGTTCTTCTAAGAAATAACTGATATTTATATTCACTGTTTTTACTCTTTTAAAATAACGAAATACAGCTGCCAAATAAATAAAGATAGCACAAAAAAGCGGGTCACTTTCGCAACCCGCCCTACTTTTCTAAACTCTAATGCTACTGTATTAAATGCGCTTTAAGCTCAAGCACTTTATCACGAGTCTTCGCTGCATCCTCAAACTTAAGATCACGTGAGAATTGCTTCATTAGCTTCTCTAAACGATTGATCTCTTTTGCGAGCAAATCAGGACTGCGTAAGATACTAATATCGACGTCAGGCAGATTACTCTTAACCGGTATCGCTTGGTTATCATTAGCATCGAGGTCTTCACCAGTATCAATCTTATCAGTGACATTACGACGTGCGCCCCTCGGCGTAATATTATGCTCAAGGTTAAACTCGATCTGCTTTTCACGGCGACGATCAGTCTCCTCAATGGCCCGTTCCATACTTGGGGTAATACGATCGGCATAGAGAATGGCTTTACCATTTAGATGACGCGCCGCACGACCAATAGTCTGAATCAAGGCGCGCTCAGAGCGCAAAAAGCCCTCTTTATCCGCATCAAAGATCGCTACCAGCGATACTTCAGGCATATCAAGACCTTCACGCAGCAAGTTAATGCCAACTAACACATCGTGAACACCAGTACGCAGCTCATGGATAATCTGCGTACGCTCGACGGTATCGATATCGGAATGTAGATAAGCGACTTTGATATCGTATTCTTTTAGGTAGCTCGTCAAATCCTCTGACATACGCTTAGTCAAAGTAGTGATCAATACCCGCTCATCTTTGGCACTGCGCTTAGTGATTTCTGATAACACATCATCGACTTGGGTCAGTACTGGACGAATCTCAATCTCAGGATCAATCAGACCCGTCGGGCGCACCAACTGCTCCACCACTTGCTCGCTATGCTCAAGCTCATAAGCGGCAGGTGTGGCACTGACAAAGATAGTCGTCGGCTTGATGCGCTCCCACTCTTCAAACTTCATCGGCCGATTGTCCATAGCACTCGGCAGACGGAAGCCATAATTGACCAAGTTTTCTTTACGTGATCTATCGCCTTTATACATCGCCCCTACTTGCGATACAGTCACATGCGACTCATCGAGGAACAATAAAGCATCGTCTGGAATATAATCGAACAACGTCGGCGGTGCCTCTCCGGGTGGACGACCCGATAGATGCTGTGAGTAGTTTTCGATACCGTTACAGTAGCCAAGCTGCTGAATCATCTCTAAATCGTATTGGGTACGCTCTTTGAGACGTTGCGCTTCGATTAGCTTATTGTTCTGACGGAAATACTCCAAACGTGGCTCAAGCTCAGCACGAATAGTATGACTGGCGGCCTCCAGCTTATTGCGTGGCGTCACATAATGCGATTTAGGATAGATGGTAATGCGGGGCACGCTACGCACCGTCTTACCAGTGAGCGGATCGAACCAAGATATTTTTTCCACTTCATTATCGAATAAATGCACTCGCACGGCCAATTGTTCAGACTCTGCTGGATAGATATCTAAGATCTCGCCGCGCAAACGATAAGTACCGCGGCCAAAGTCCAGCTCGTTACGAGTGTACTGCATCTCAACCAGACGCTTAATCATCGCTGTACGATCAATCATATCGCCAACTACGATATGCAGTAGCATTTTTAGATAACTTTCTGGATCACCCAGACCATAAATACAAGATACCGAAGCTACAATGATCGCATCACGGCGCTCTAGCAGGGCGCGCGTCGCCGATAGACGCATCTGATCGATATGATCGTTGATGGCACTGTCTTTTTCGATAAAAGTATCACTAGCCGCCACATAAGCTTCCGGCTGATAGTAGTCATAATAGCTGACGAAATACTCGACAGCATTATTAGGAAAGAACGCCTTAAATTCACCATATAGCTGCGCCGCTAACGTCTTGTTATGCGCCATAATGATAGTGGGACGCTGGCATTCAGAGATGACCTTTGCCATCGTAAAGGTTTTACCAGAGCCGGTTACTCCTAATAATAGCTGCTCTTTCATGCCACTATTAATACCTTTTACCAGCTTTTCAATCGCTTGTGGCTGATCTCCTGCTGGCTCAAAGTCGGTAACCATCTCAAAGGCACGACTCGATATCTGCGTTCCTGACGCATTAACACCAACAATTTCAGCTTCGCCTTGCAACTGAGTGGCTAATTGATTTAACTGACGCGATGAACGCGGTTCGGGCATACGCATAAGGTCTTTCTTCGTCAATAGGTTTATAACAATGTGGGGGCTAAGGCATTATTTTTAAAGGTAGTTTATAGCGTTTATCAGGATTATAAGTATATAAATAGCGTACTGTTTAAAGCTTGTTAATAGTGACTAGTAAGGGCGGTTAATACTAACTTTTAAACGCTATTAATATTAAAATCAGCGTCACTAATAGTAAACAATAACTAGAGCGTACTAGCGTCGTATAGGTGCTATATTACAAAAGGAGCGCTTAAAAAGTGAGTTATATTTTAGAGGCCATTATTATTTAATAACCAGCAAGGAATACATTATGAAAGGCCATTGTTTGTGCGGTAGCATCACTGTAGAGTTAGAAGACATCAATACTTTTGAAGCTTGTCATTGTAGTATGTGCCGACGTTGGGGTAGCGGTCCTCTAATGGCCGTACATAGTAATTCAGAAGTCACTTTTACCGGTCAAGAGTCGATGACCGTTTATCAATCCTCAGCTTGGGCAGAGCGCGCCTTTTGTAATAAATGTGGTACTAACTTGTATTACCATCAGCTCGGTGCTGAAGGCTATGTACTATCTTTAGGCTTATTCCAAGATCATCCGAACTTCGATTTTGCCAGTCAAATATTTGTCGATCAAAAGCCAGCCTACTACGAGTTCGCTAACGACACCGAAAACCTCACTCAACAGCAACTATTTGATAAGTTCGCTGATAAAGGCATTAGACCACAGGATTAAGAGACTGATTGGCAGCTAAAATTATTCATAAGTTTAAGGGTTATATATTAAGCCTTATGTATTTTAATTAACCAGCTGTTCTTAGCTGATTTTATTACCTTGATCGGCTTACTTTGATTACATAGTATCTATAAGTTGGCCGTCAAATTTACAAAGCTTTTCACGGTTAACAAAGTCATTACACGACCACTAACTAACTCCTAACGCTTAGGGGTTTAATCATCGATACAAGCTGCTATTATCAGTACTGAATTAATCAATGACAACAAAGCATTCTATTACTAGCTGCTTACTGCAATTATCAAAAGTGAGCATTATCTTAGCGTCTTTGTTGAGTTAAAATGACAACCTATAATAATTTAAATTCTAATAATCTAATAAATAGTGGAGCTTAAAATGAGAGAACGTTACGCAAGTGGAATAGACGACGCAACTGCAGAAAAAATGATTAACTTATTGAATGCTAACTTAGCCAACTTAATTGACTTAAGTATGGATAGCAAACAATGTCATTGGAATCTACAAGGTAATGGTTTTATTGGTGTGCATCAGTTACTAGATGATACTTATAGCCGTTTGACTGAAGCCTTTGATACTGTTGCTGAGCGTATTGTTATTCTAGGCGGTAAGGCCAATGGTATCTCTAAACGTGTGGTTGAAGATTCTATTTTAGAGACTTACCCTACTGATATTACTGACGTTGATCAGCATGTACGTGAACTGACTAATCGTTATAAGCAAGTTGCTAAAACTTTACGTGAAGGTATTGATGCAGCGGGTGATGCTGGTGATGAAGATACTGCTGACTTATTGACTGAAGTTAGTCGTATAGTAGATAAAGATGCTTGGTTCATCGGTGCTAATGCTCCAAAAAAATAACTTTATTTTAATGGGCGCTTATTTCATCAATAACTGACCTAGAATAAAGCGTAGACAATAAAAAAGGTTATCTTCATTGATAACCTTTTTTTGTATTTTATATAATGACTGGCTATAGAACTTACTGGCTTTACTATTTAGCAGTTAGTGCTTTAATATCTGCAGCCATACGCGGCATGATATCCTGAGTTTTTTGTATACTAGTCTTCATAATAGTAGGCATAACTTGGCTAGTTACTTTTGCTAAGTAGTCTTCCATAATAGCTGGCTGTTTGTTAATGATGCTCTGACCTATAGCGCTACTATAAAAAGTAATTTGAGCATCGACTTCTTGTTGATTAAAATGCTGCTTAGCAGAGTCAATATAAAAACCCATAATTTGTTGATTAAAGCTCTGCATGTCAAAGCTACTAGCTATCTCTTTGCTATACTTATTCACAATATTATCGAACTGCTGGCGCTGATTTTCATTCAAATCATCCTTGGGCATCGCTGCTAACAATCCCTGCATAACTTGCTCAGTCACTCTGCTTTCGCTAGTCATATCATCCATCATTTCGACCACTTTAGTGACTTTTATTAGCTTTAATAAAGAGGCTTCGGTTGGGACAGCAGCTTGTGCAGACAGCGTTGGTACTGCCATCACCGTCATCGCACTTACTGTCAATGAGAGAGCGACTGCGCTATTTCTTAGTAAGGACTTCATAGTATTTCCTTGCTTTTATATCTGACTATTATTGGCTGTTAATTCTTAGCTTGTGCTGTTTTTAGTTAAGCACAAACTAGTTAGCACTTGCTACAGTATATCTTTAATTATCTGCTTCATTTGCGGTATTAATTGACTAAGCTGCTCTTTAGTAGCACTCATATCTCTCTCATTGGGCAGTGACTGTTGCAAAAAGGCGGCCGTTACTTGTGGCCGCTTGGCCAAAATACTTTGACCGACTGGGGTATCATAAAACTTAATCTGCGCATCAACTTCGGCTTGGCTATAGTAAGCTTTTGCAGCAGTGATATAAGCTTGGGTCATAGTTTCAGCATCAGTGGCCTGATCAATACCCTCGCCCATAATCTTAGTATACTGACCTAAAATCCCCTGAATCTTAGTCTGTAGTTCACGCTGACGCTTATTTAATTTATCACCCGCTGTTGGTTGCTTGGCATTAGCGGCTTGGCTGTTGATAATATCAATAGCTGCTTGCTGACCATTGATGATGGCAGTTATTTGCTCATCAATATGCATCACTTGCATCAGCTTAATAATAGAAGTGTCTGAGGGCGGTCGATTATTGCTAACTTGAGGAATATAAACTTGAGAGCCCATGTTTTGCCCTACGCTATTGATCTTTTGACTGGGCTGATCATGAACAATCAATTCAGCATAGGCTGGGGTCATAACTGCTGTACTGGCAAAAGCTACCCCTATTGACACTAGCAATGCTGATCTGAATGCTGATTTTGCTGATGGCAATGAAGTAGTCACAGGACTAGCAACTACTGGCGAATAATCAAGGCTAAGGTCTTGTGCCTGCTCAGTTCTAGGGCTCATATCACTCTCTCGTTTGGATGGTTTAACTGAAATTATTTGCCTGCTTTGCAGCTAATAAACTGACTATTAGTATAAATAATTGGTTTTATCGGTGCTGCAGCAGCTCAACCTCTTTTGTACATAAAGGCTTAGCGTTGGGTACCGATAAGGTCAAGATCGCCTCTTGAAATAAAGGATTGGCTCGGAATTGGTTTTCTATAGTTTCAAACTTATGAGCGATGCTATCTTCATGTTGATCACCAACGAAGTTTACCGCGGCGACCATAAATATCTTCTTCGGCCCGACCCACTCTAAATGCAAATAAGAGACACTTTCAACGTCGTCTGACACTAATAATTTGTCTAATACATACTGATGAATACTGTCTGATACTCTATAACCGACCAAAAAATCCCGATTACGGCTGATCAAAAATATCGCCACTGCCCCTAATAATATACCCACGATAATAGAACCTAAAGCATCCCAAATCGGACTACCAGTATAAGCGTGCATCCCCATCGCTGCTGCAGCAATCAGCAGACCGATGACTGCCGCTGAATCTTCGAAGAATACCCCACGTAAAGTAGGATTAGAAGTATCGATAACATAATCAATAGCGCTAACGTTTATCGCTGCCCCATGCTCTTTGCTTTGTCGATAAGCTTGCAGCAATGAAAACCCTTCGAGTACAAAGGCGACTGCCAAAATCACGAAGGCGACAGTATAATTGGTCTCGGTCTCGGCCGCATTCCATTCGCTAATACCCGTATAAATAGAGACAATAGAGCCGGCCATAAATACGCCAAAGGCCGCTATCATTGACCAGACATACGACTCTTTTCCATAGCCTAGCGGATGGCTAGTATCGGCAGGTTTTACCGCCTTTTTTTCTGCAATAAGTAAGAATACCCCGTTACCGGTATCCGCCCATGAGTGCGCCGCTTCGGCAATCATAGAAGCGGAGCCCGTTATAAAAGCGGCAAATGATTTGGCAATAGCGATCAATAAGTTGGCACCAATAGCGATCAATACGGTGATTACTGAGCCTGAATGCCGTTGCTTGTTATTGGGAGCATCGTTAGAGGTATTATCAGTAATGCTGGCGTTATCCGACTCTTTATTAGAGTAGATGCCGCCTACGCCGCGAGCGTTATGGGTTACAGCGGTATTATTAGTATGCAAATGCGGTTTGGCGACTGATGGTTTTAGACTCATGCTAGACTCAATAAAGTATGGTGATAAGACAAACTAAGCTTTATAGTTGCTTTAGCCTAAAATAAGTGGCAAATTTTATCAGTAACTTTTTAGTGACTCGTAGTTGATGCTGGTGATTTGAGAGGGCGAACTAGCCCTGTCTATCAGCAAGCATTTATTGCTAAATGCTTATTAGTATAAGTAGCTAACGGTGAATGCTTAGCTAAATAAGCCAAGCTTACACCGCTTGGCTGTTAGTAGGCTATTACTAGTAGTAGGCTACTAATCCTCTTAGGATATCAGTCACTATCGATTTTAGTCTTGGACTCATTACTGAACTCAGTATGGGACTAATTACCATTTTCATGATTGACCGCTAGTTCACCAACCATGCTAGAGATATCACAGCTAGGGCGACTTGAATTTTGCATGTGCAGCTGTTTACGATCTAAGGCGGCATCAAAACGACATTGCTGCATCGGATTTTTAATATCTAGCGGCGGTATAGGGGTAGGTTTACCGTTATCATCGATAGCAACCATAGTGAAATAACAGCTATTAGTATGGCGAATAGTACGTGCTCGCACATCCTCAGACTCTACCCGAATCCCTACTTCCATCGATGTTCTACCGACATAATTGACACTAGCGGCAAAAGTCACTAACTCACCTACATAGATAGGCTCACGGAACATAACTTGATCGACTGATAAGGTAACCACATAACTACCGCTATAGCGGCTGGCACAAGCATAAGCCACCTGATCAAGCATCTTTAGCAAGTCGCCCCCGTGGACATTACCAATGAAGTTAGCCATATCAGGGGTCATTAATACTGACATGTAAAGTTCGTGATTGAGGGGCGCTTTTTTGGCAGTAGATGAGGTGTTGTATTGTGGCATAGCAGTCCTTAGGGAGGTTTAGGTAGGCTCAGATGGGCGCAGTTTAGCTTGGCTTTATTACTAGCTTGTAGCTGATTGAAAACTTAGCAATGTGAATAGATATTGATTTGACAGCTCTGCAACTTTGGCAATATTGAATAAGGCTAACCATAAACTACTTGCCAGCAGTGCTGCTATTATCACTAAGTTTTAATTTTACTGTTCGCTATAAAACCAGACTAACGTTAGCGCACACTGCATAGAAAAAGCGTAACTCAGTTCCTTGAGCTACGCTTATTTTATTTAAGAGTGTAGTAAAGAATTTCCCATCATACAACTATTTAACCGCTGCTACCACTGCTTAGCCTGCGCTAAGCACTATATAATTATTAAAAACACTATTTAGTTTAACCAATTGAAGTGATAGGCCAACCATGCCACAACCGCACTGACCGTGCCCGTTAGGATACCACCCCAAGCAAAGTCGACTAATGCTGTATCGAGAGTGAAGCCTTTATATAGAGCTAAGTTAGTAAAGTCGTATGTACCATAAGCCATCAGTCCAATCAAGCCGCCTAATAAGAAAATATGGCCAATAGAAGCTTGAGCCTTAATCTGCGGATATAAGATGAGGATGCACAGCGCTAGGACATAGAACAGATAGAACACACCAGCAGCCATCATATTAGGCTCATCAGCTAACAAATGACCAATACGCTGTTCATAGAACGCGCTTTTCATCGTCGTTAGCCAAACGAAATCAATGCCCAAAAAGATGGCGACCGCCGCAAGATAAATAAATAAGTAACCCATAATAATATCCTTATATGATGACAGCCTAGTGTCAATTATCAGTAGCGGTTAGAGCAGACAGATGCATAGTGTCAATATTATTAGGTTTAACCGCCGTCACTTGTACTACCCCAATCGTGCGCTCCAAAAAGCCTCCTTCGCAGTAACAGAAATAAAACTCCCATAAGCGGATAAAGGCTTCATCATAGCCAAGCGCTTTGATCTCTTGACGCTGATCCATAAAGGCTGCTCGCCAATCGCGCAAAGTGTAAGCATAGTCAAAGCCATAGTCATGTAATTGCTTGATGACCATATCAGTCTGTTCAGTAAACTGAGTATTCAGCTCTTGATTCGATAATAAGCAACCGCCAGGGAAGATATGAGTCTGAATAAAATCTACTGAACCTAAGTAGTCTTGGTAGTTTTGATCATTAAAGGTAATGGCTTGCAGCACCATCAAGCCAGTAGGCTTAAGCAACTCATTACATTTGGCAAAAAACGTAGGTAAATACTCATGCCCTACTGCCTCTATCATCTCAATACTCACTAGCTTGTCATAGTGCCCAGTCAGCTCACGATAGTCTTGCTTGAGCAGAGTGACTTTGTCCTCTAGTCCTGCTTGCTGCACCCGTCGTTGCGCTTCTTGATATTGCGCATCAGAAATAGTCGTCGTCGTTACTCTACAGCCGTAGTGCTGCGCAGCATAAATCGCAAAACCGCCCCAGCCCGTACCGATCTCAATTACATGATCGTCCGCACTGAGTTGCAGCCGTTGGCATATCAACGCCAGCTTATGCTGCTGTGCTTGAGCTAACGAGGTCTCAGGCGTTGGATATACAGCGGATGAGTACATCATCGTATCATCTAAGAAACGCTCGTACATAGCATTGCCCAAATCATAATGGGCTAAAATATTTGACTTTGAACCTGACTCATCATTATTACGCAGCTGATGCTTCGCCCTCTCAAACGTCCTGCTAACCCCAGCAAAGCGGCTTTCAAGCTTATTGAGTACTGCCAAGTTACGAGCCGCTAATCTTACAAGGCCAGTCAGATCTTCAGTATCCCATTCGCCATTGATATAGCTGTCAGCTAAAGCAATAGAGCCACCGAATAACAGTTGACGATAGACACTGCTATCATGGATCGTTAAGGTCACCTGCAATGGATGACGGCCAACCGTCGAGCTGTTTAAGGTAGCGACAGTATCAGTCACCGCTTGCGCCTCAGCACTGCCGAAAGTTTGGCTATTAGGCACCCCTTGCTCAAAATCTTCGATGAGAGTCAAACTACCAAACTGCAGATGTTTTAATGCCTGAAATATCGCCTTTCTAGCCAAGTAATTAACACTAAGACTTACCGGCTTCAGCATAGGCTTAAGGACAGCGCTATCATTAACGGTCTGGCTTAAACGGGCATTGAGCTTACCTAGTCTTGAAGTGGGCGTACGATTTGTAGGGCTTGCTGGCATATGACTAGTATCCTGTCTAAGTTTGGCTAGGCATTAATACAGCTTAGTACAAAGCTATAGTATGCTAAAGGAAGTATAAAAAAATGCTTATAAAACAAAGGTAATCAATAATTATAAAGGGAGTAAAAATAAGTGGTAATCACCCTAAGAGTAATTACCACTCGTCTACCCTAATCTTTTATAGTGATTCAATTGTGTCTCACCATTGAGCCTATAGATAATCAGTGCTCGCTTTACTATTTTTGGTTTGGCAAAACTTTTTCGATACCTTGTAAGGCACAGCTTTCATCTTGTACAGCACCACCTGCGCCCCCACCAGCGATAGCGCCGATTACTTCACCAGCAAATTTGATCGGTACACCGCCGCCAATAAGTAGCAAGTCATGGACCGTATTTAAGTTACTTGAATCTGGATTAGCTCGAGCATTGTTAGCCAAAGTACGTGAAGCGGTTTTAGTAGATAGAGCAGTATAGGCTTTACGAATAGCTGCATCAGTATTGTGCGGACCAACATTATCATCACGTTGCAAGGCAATTAGATTGCCAGCACGGTCAACGACTGCTACTACCGCAGACTTACCTTCTGCATGACAAGCTTCCATAGTCGCTTCAACCAGCTGATTGGCTAAGGCTAATGAAATATTTGACTGTTGTAATACTAATTTAGATTTGGCACTTGTAGTTGTAGTTGCTGCTACCACATTCATTGCACTAGCTAATACAGCTGCAGCGAATAAAGCTTTAGATAAATGCTTAGGTAGTTTTGATAAAAGGGTCATAAAAATCCTAGGATTATTGCTTATTGATATAAAAGCACAAGTAAATGAGAACGCAATAAAAGGATACCTTATAACTGTTTAGTTTTAATTATCAAAAATGTAACTAAAGTAAGTGCTGCTAACAAATAGCCTGTGCTGGTTACACATAATAGTCGTAGATTTATGGTTTAGCGCTGTTTACTATCAGCCAACTTTTCATCATAGCCGACATAAGGTACTTTTTTGATAGCATAGAGTTTAAGGGCGTGCCAATATATTCGAGTTAGCGAGGTGATATTCATTAGAGGGTTTTTAGCCAAACTGGCCCGAACAGCAGGCGCACTCATCGGTACTCCGCTCATCTTAATACCCGTCTTCAATACTTCACCACGCACATCGCTGATATTAATAGCGATACGAACTTGCAAACCGCCTAATAGCGACTCATTGGCTTGAGGGTCAGCGTTAGTACGGGGCGCTGTATTTTTCAGGGTACTGTTTTTGATATCATTGATAGTGTTTTTTATGGAAACTTGCCAGCAATACTGTTGATCGATAGGATTAAAAGGTGACACATGAAAGTTTTTGTCATGACAGAACTCGCTATCTGCACCTTGTAATAAAAATCCATAATAGTGACGCTTATCCCATGGAGTATTAGATACTTCAGCCAATAAATGACTCGGTATTTGCAGCTCATCAAAACCTAAATAAAAATTCACTGGGCTAAAGTACAAACCCGCATTACGACACACCACTAAGCCCAGCATATCACCGGTAGGGGCACTACCCGTCTGCTCAATAAATGCCGCATTTAAGCGGGCTAATAGCTGCTCATTGGCAGCTTGCAGTGACACTTTGTTATCACGGTTAATATAACGCCGAGCTTTACGCTTATTTTTATCTTGCTCGACTTGCGCTTCTTCGTTGTCCGGCTGATGTAAATAATCGCTAGGACAAAACTGTTGGATAGCGCTGTGCTTTGCTGAAAATAAGGCTAATACGTTTAGTCTGCTATTAGTAAACAGCCGACGGCTTAGTAATCTATACTTTACAGAGTCAAGCTTTGCTGTTGGGTCAGTGTAGAAGCCTACCTCCGGCAATGGCTGTCCTGCTGCCAGAGCACTGATATTGACCCCCCAATAGCGGTACGGATAAGCAAATTTGTGCACACTAGGGAGTAGCCGACTATGCCATGTAGTGCCATGAAACAGTAAATGAGGCAAACTAGGAGCCGAGTCTAAGCAGCTGTTATTGTCTAGTACAGTATCAGAGGCATAGAAGGTATCAGCACACATAAAACTCTCTCTTATAGCGATATTATTAGCTTATATTGTAAGTGGGCTGACCTGTATTTGGCCAAATCTTTTATTTAGCTAGAGCTTTTTTATTAATAAGGCGGGCCAGCAAACCTTGTTTTTTCTGTTCAATCATCTTATCGGCAGTAGGTTTTAGAGCCGCTATATAGTCATTTAGCTCTTGGTTAGTAGTCGCAGTAACCACTTGACGCTTGCTGAGCTTACGAGCTGACTTGTCTGCCTTGATAGGTAAGTCTTGATAACGAAAGGGCGTGTGAGCGCTTTCAGCATCGGGTAAGTGACTAGCATCTACCTCATCTTCGATAGTGATAGTACTGCCTAGTGACTGGCAGACTCGTAGGCCGCTGCGTACCCCATCTTCATGAAAGCCATTAAACCAGTACGCACCGCAAAAGTGGCTATGTGAGCCATTGCCAGAGATTTGTGCCCATCGTTCTTGCGCCGCGATCATAGGATTGTCAAAGACCGGATGGCTATAATCAATAGTCTTAATCACTTGCGCCTCATCAATACCTTTATTTAAGGAAGTATCTAAGGTCGCAGGATTAAGCGTCACCAAATAATTGTGCTGCTTAGTCAAACGCTGCAAGATATTCATGTGATAAGTCAGAACCGGTTTAGTAGCTGGTCTGCTAGCTAGCTGACGGTTTTCATCGGCTGGCTTCTCAAGCAGGTAGTTCCAGCTCGCCCAAGCTAACGGTCTTTTTGGTAATATACTGCTATCGGTATGCAGTACTGCCGTATTGCTAGTAAAACGGAAGTGACGCAATACTTCGGACTCGATATTACTAGCATCAGCTAACAAGCGTAGCGCTGTATCAGCGTGACAGGCAAAGATCACCTCATCGAATATAAGGGCTTGTGCTTCACTAGTATTAGCAGTAGGACGGTTTATGTCCTTGTTAGCTTTTATATTAGTGCTGGCGGTATCACTTTCACTATTAGAGACCGTGTTTATAACGATAGCAACTTTACCGTCTTGACGAGTTACTGACTGTACTGGGGTGTTGATCCGCACTGTGCCGCCAGCTTTTATAAAGCGTGGAATAAGCTTATTGACATACTGTTTAGAGCCCCCTTTTATGGTGAACCACTGTGGGCGATTGACCACATCTAACAAGCCATGATTATCGAAGAATTGCGCAAAGAACACTAAAGGAAAGTCAGCTACTTCCTCTAAGCTAGTTGACCAAATCGCTGACACCATAGGCAGTAGGTAGTTATCAGTAAATAACTTGCCGTAACGTTTACTGGCTAGATAATCACCAAGAGTTTGCTCAGTGTATTGATTAATATCTTGCCCTGCCATGCGGGCGCTCTCAAAGTCTTTACGTAGCTGCTGCACATGCTTATTAAAGTGCAATATATCTTTTATAAAGCGCCAAAACTTAGGATTCAATACGTTCTTTCGTTGTGACAATAAAGTATTAACAGTATGGCCATTGTATTCAAAATTTAGAGCGGTGTTTTTTACCGAAAAGCTCATATCAGTAGCTTGAAAAGGCACCTTTAACTCATGCAGTAAACGAAAAAAGTTCGGATACGTGCGCTCATTAAAGACAATAAAACCCGTATCAATTGCACTTTTTTCTACTTGCTTCGACTTCTTGCCTGCTTGCAACTCGACATCGATAGTATTGACATGACCACCGATATAATCGCTAGCTTCAAATATAGTTACTTCATGCAGCTTGGCCAAATAGTGAGCACAAGTCAGCCCTGAAACCCCAGAGCCAATGATGGCTACACGCTTTTTTGAGCTAGTGTTACTGACTCTATTATTGCTGCTAGCTATGGCGCTTGACGACTTACCCTGTTTATCTGGCGCTGCTATGGGAGCCGCTTTATTAAGCTTGTTTTTTTTAGAGTTGCTTTTACCACCGATAAACGACATACGGACTTTTCCTTGATTGTCTTTAATTTACCACTCTAGCTAAGCTGGCTGGTTTTGACTTGCTAAGACTATGGCTATAATAAAAGCTATATTTCAATCTTTTAAAGACTGAAGTTACAGGGGTTTAAAAGAGAAAATATAGCGGTAAAATTTATCGCGGCATTTATTAGCAGTTAGAGCACTACAGTAATAAGGTGAGCTAACAAACTTGTCATCCGCGAGTTATTTTTTATTAAGCTTTTGACTGACTTGCTGCCAAACCATATCGGGCAGTGTGCCTAAAGTTTTTAGGGGGATGGTTAGTTTTTTAGGGAATTCAATAACCTCATCGCCTTTATTAATACCGGCTCGAATAGCTTGACTGGCCTGTTCTGGGGTTTGCAAAAACGGCATTGGAAAATCGTTTTGCTTAGTCATAGGCGTTTCTACAAAACCTGGCACTACTAGGCTCACAGCAACATCGTACGGTGCTAGACTAATTTGCAAGGTTTTCATTAGATAGTGAATAGCAGCCTTTGAGCTACCATAAGCTTCTGCTCGGGCAAAAGGCACATAAGCGGAGGCTGAGCCGATACCGACTAAGCGCCCTTTTGAGGTAATAAGCTTCGGTATAACCCCTTCGATAGCATGCGATAAGGTGCCCATGTTCACCGACATGACCTTCATAAATACTTCACTATCGAAGTTTGGCATATCCAAATACTCACAAGTACCCGCCCCACAAATTGCTAAATCGATTTGCTCAATTTCTGCAAAAGCGGTAATTACCTTTTGCCGATCCATCAAATCGAGAGCAATAGCTACTGCCCCTAAGTCTTTAAGCTCGGCCAAGGACTCCTCATCACGCCCAACAGCATAGACCCTATGAGCTGAGCTAAGATAATCTTTTGCTAACTGCTTACCTATGCCAGAAGTGGCACCAGTAATAACGATGTTAAGCTTATTGCGAGAGTCAGTCATTATAATTTTCCTGTTAGTGGGCGGTTAAGATAATCACCCTACCTTCCGTTAAGGGTCAAGCCAGCGGGGCTCAATAGCTAATTAGTCGCAACCTTTATTGCTAATGTGAGTATGGTTTATCATAGCCAATTAATCTTGAGTGAAGGTGTCGTTATTGTAGTCACTTTGCAGGTAATGATAAGCGGCCAGTTATTTCACTTATAGTTGGGATTTATACTATGACTCTCAACTTTATATTGCCTATAAAGCTATGAGCGTTTGCTGATATATTGCCCAAATTAACTACATTGTTTTCTGTCAGTAGCAACTTAAGACAGGGTAATATCTACATGCTACAATACGGCGACCTAAAAACTAAAGAGCTCTTTACAAGGGTTTCGCCTTGGTTATAAGACTCCTATTATAGTTTGCTAAGTCTGCAGCGCTTTTATTGCCTTCTGCCAATAGCTAAGTCCATATAAGCCGTATCTACAGCATCCAAATCCATCCACTTTACTGATTTTTACAAGGATTTCTCATGAGCGAATTGCAACTGTCTGACCGTGTTAACAGTATCAAACCATCCCCTACTCTTGCCATTACCAATAAAGCCTCAGAGCTCAAAGCAGCTGGCAAAGATATCATCGGTCTAGGGGCCGGCGAGCCTGATTTTGATACGCCAGAACACGTTAAACAAGCAGCGATTGAAGCCATTAATAGCGGTTTTACTAAATATACGGCAGTTGATGGTACCCCAGGGCTTAAAAAAGCGATCATCGAGAAGTTCAAACGCGATAACGATATCAGATATGAGCCCAATGAAATCTTAGTATCCGTAGGCGGAAAACAGTCGTTTTTTAACTTAGCCCAAGCCTTTATTAATGCTGGCGACGAAGTTATTATTCCAGCACCTTATTGGGTCAGCTATCCGGATATGGTTATCATCGCTGAAGGCGTGCCAGTCATCGTTAAATGTGACGAGGCGCAAGATTTCAAAATCACTCCTGAGCAGTTAGAAGAAGCTATCACTGACAAAACTAAAATGTTAGTGCTTAACAGTCCTTCTAACCCAACAGGTATGATTTACAGTTTAGAAGAGCTAAAAGCGCTTGCTGAAGTCCTTAAAAAGTATCCGCATGTCTATGTAGTGTCTGATGATATGTACGAGCATATCCGCTGGACTAAGGACAAGTTCTATAACATCCTAAACGCAGCACCTGAGCTTAAAGAGCGCGCTATTATCTTAAATGGTGTCTCTAAAGCTTATGCAATGACTGGTTGGCGTATCGGCTACGCCGGTGGCCCTGCTAAATTGATTGGTGCTATGAAAAAAGTACAATCACAGTCTACTTCATGCCCAACTTCAATCAGCCAAGTGGCAGCAGAAGCCGCTATTAATGGCGATCAAAGCGTATTACAGCCTATGATCGAAGCTTTTGAAAAACGCTGTGACTTAGTAGTGAATGGCTTAAATGCTATCAAAGGCATCACTTGCTTACGTCCAGACGGTGCTTTTTATGTTTATCCTAACATCAAGCCGTTAATTAAAGCTGCTGGCCTATCTTCTTGTACTGAATTCTCAGAATGGTTACTAGAAAAAGTAGGCGTTGCGGTAGTTCCTGGCGATGCTTTTGGTCTAGGTGGCTTTATGCGTATCTCTTATGCTACTGATGAGGCAACTTTAAAAGACGCATTAGCTCGTATAGAAAAAGCAGTTGCCGATCTAGATGTTCCTAGCTTTAAAGTTGCTGAATAACTAATAGTAGGGTTTATTAGCGGTTACTATAATAATTGCATCAGGACGTCCTAAACAGGGCGTCTTTTTTTAATGAATATTTATTTATTAAAATCAATGGATTAACTGGCTATCGTGCTTAATAACGCTTGAAAATATTTAAAATTTAAAAAAAAGGCTTGACCTATTTTTTATCTTTGCTAGAATACGCCCCACTTAGCAACAACTCATAACAGTAGTTACTAAGCTTAAGGTAATAACCTTTTATTCCTCAATAGCTCAGTTGGTAGAGCGTCGGACTGTTAATCCGTGTGTCCCTGGTTCGAGCCCAGGTTGAGGAGCCAAATTTTAGCAGTTATTTATAGCTGCATTGAATCATATTTGATTCGATTATGGCATATGCCAAGACCCTCATCACTTTGATGGGGGTTTTTTTATGGCTGTTTTTTGCAGTGTTGCTTATGCATGTTGTATATAGTTACCTTTTATTAGGCCTCACGCTACCTATCTGGGCTATCCATTAGCTTTAACTACTCTACTGCTACCTCGTTATTTAAGATTTTCACCTTATAAAAGTGACTTATTATTCGCTAAGGCTAGTTTTTTATAATTAATGCATTAATAAGGTTGACAGTCTGTGCCTACTTGGCTAAAATGTGCGTCACGTAACGAGGACTAGATCATATTTTTGCATCTATTAAATTCTTAGTTATGACCAGTTATTCCTCAATAGCTCAGTTGGTAGAGCGTCGGACTGTTAATCCGTGTGTCCCTGGTTCGAGCCCAGGTTGAGGAGCCATATTATAAGAAGCCTTCATCAAACTATGATGAAGGTTTTTTTATGTCTGCTATTTTAGCGACTGTGGTTTTTTTTTGCCTGATTTTGTTGTATGGTAACTAAGAGCTGTTGATTAGCGCCTTTATTCATACTGTAAATTGCATGGCGCAGTCTCGATATATTTGGGACTACTAGTCTAATAGCTGCCGAAATTATAATGTTAGCTAGCCACCATTTTCGCTGAAGATATTTATTCCTACTCATCAATAGTAATGGTTTATTATGATACCTGTACGTATAAAAAATAAGTTCTCTGATCATCCGCAAAAAGTCATGCGTCCTATTAGTATTCGTCTCTCCGAGGAGATGATTGAGCTATTGACTGCTACTTCATCGGAGCTTGGCTTTAAACGTATCCAAGGTTTGATTCGCTTGTATATTCGTCAAGGTCTCGATCGTGACCATCAGGACTATACCTTAGCGCATGATGAGGTGTTTATTGAGACTCTACGTAAGCGCGGAGTTAGCCAACGCATCATCGATGAAGCTATCGTCGTAACCCACAATAACAATATTACTCACCCGCTATCTAAGCTACAAGATTCAGAAAAATAGTAGTAGCTGACTGTTATCTATTGCTATTGAGTTTAAGTATAGGCGTAGGCATAAATACAGTTACCATCAGTGCCTCAAAAAGATAAACAGTAAGGCTAAGTTTGCTTAATAGCGCTTAGCCTTTTGTTTGTCTGTCTTTTGGCAACTTTAGCCATTGAAAGCTAGTAACAGACTAAGGCATCTGCCTATAAAGTCTAACAAAATATATAGTTACAGCTAAATACTAAAAACACGGTATATTGAATAGCAGCAACAAAATATCTAGGGGCTATTTATAATTACTTATTTCCACAAGTAATTGAGTCAACTGAATATTGAATTGGCTAAGCATCATCTTGAACCGCTTAATAACCCTAACCAATAAAGCATTGGCAAAAGCTAATAATAATTTACAAGGAGAGTAATAATGACGGTCCTAAAACAAGGTTTGGCTACGGCATTAGTACTCGCTTGCGCTATAGCATTAATACCAGCCATCAGTGGCTGCTCGACGTCAGAATCCGATCCCAGCAAACAAACTATCCCTACTGACTCTAATCAGTGGCAAAAAAAGCTCGGCGATACTTTTGAGAAGCTCTCTGAGGCCGATAGAGGTCTGCTTAGCCGCTATATGATACGTATGAAGCTAAGTGATGCTTACGAGTCAGGAGCCATGCCAAGTACGACGATAAAGCAGGCCTTAGTGCAGCAGCGCGAGTATGAGCGCCTGCACCCTGACAATCCAACTGGTAAAAAGAGTCCTGTAGGCGCTAGCCAGACAGTAGCTAAAGTTGATAATCAGATTTATCCTATCGCCCTACTGCCGGTTAAAACCAGTGATAACGATAGCCTAACTCAGGTCAAGCTACAGTTTATGCTATCTAATCATGGCACTGTGCCTATCAAGAGTTTTAAAGGTAAGCTATTAATGAAAGACGCTAAGCTTACTAAGGGCAAACGCTTTAATATTCCCCTTACGCAGTTTGCAACTCCTATTACCCCTGAGCAGTCGGGTAAGATCATTATTGAAAGCAGTATCGAAGATATCAATGTGATGCGTGCTATTAAAAACGCTCAAGACGTAACCATTGAAATAACTGAAGGCACGCTAACTTTGACTGATGGCCAAAAGATAGAGTTCGCTGAAAAACTGATACCTTAACGCTAAAAATCTTATTAAATACATTTATTAGCCAGTAGAAGGACAAATAAAAAAAGCCCCAATCATTATTTGATTGGGGCTTTTTTATTATACTAAGTACTGCTTAAATTTGGCGGAGACGGAGAGATTCGAACTCTCGAAGGGCTATTAACCCTTGTCGGTTTTCAAGACCGGTGCATTCAACCGCTCTGCCACGTCTCCATTTGTGCATCATTATAGCGATCTGAAATGATAATGCAAGAGGTTAAATTAAAAAAGTGAAATTATTTTGCAAATAGGCATTATTTATTGGCTTATTGCCGACTTTAGGCCTGTCTACTAAAGGTTTAGGGGCCGAATACTTGCGTAACCCTCTTCTATTTAGTATTGGCTTGTTTGCTGCAGGAAAGATGCAAGCACATATCGAGTAGACGATTGGCATAGCCCCATTCATTATCATACCAAGCAAATACTTTATACTGAGAACCAACTTGCATCAGCTGCTGACCATCGATAATCAGCGATTCGGTTTGATGGATAAAATCACTGGATACTAAAGGCTCATCGGTATAAGCCATAATATTGATTAAATGAGCTTGGCTAGCTGATTTAAGGACTTCACGCATATCTTCTACAGTCACCTCTGCTTTGCCAAATACAAACGTCACGTCGATAGCCGCCACATCAATGGTTGGTACTCGAATGGAATGACCATTTATTTTGCCTATCATCGCTGGTAGTACTCGCTCAGTCGCTGCAATGCTACTAGAAGTAGTCGGGATAATATTATAGCCTGAAGCCCGTGCGCGTCTTAAATCACGATGAGCTTGATCCAGTACCGTCTGATCAGCAGTAACTGCATGAATCTCGGTCATCATCGCTGACTCTACCCCAAAGGCTTTATCTAGAGTGTCAATCAGCGGCACTAGAGCTTGGGTCGTACAAGAGACACTAGAGATAATCGGCAGATCCAAAGTCAGCTCATCGCTGTTAACACCCATAATAATACAAGCATCGACATCATCGAAGGGCGCAGCCCCTATGATGACTTGTTTTGCGCCTGATGCGATATGCAAACTCGCTTGTTCGTAAGAGCGAAAATTCCCAGTACACTCCAGTACTACATCGATATCGAGATCATCCCAAGGTAGCATCTTTGGATCACTTCTCGATAGCAGGCGAATACAATAAGTTAAATCATTTTTGCTTAAACACAGCTCAATTTCATTCTTTGCGCTAGGAGATAGTTTTTGCTGCTTATCAGTAATGCCATTTTGGACAATTTTGGCATCAATACCCAATCGACTCAAACGCCCATGAGTACTGTCGAATTTCAATAAATGCAGTAAGGTTTCAGCAGGTGCCAAATCGTTAATTGCCACTACATGAATCGATCGACCTAGCACTTCAAAGCGCTCAAGTAGTGCACGTAATACATTGCGGCCTATACGTCCAAAGCCGTTAATAGCGATACGTAGAGGCTTACTATTTCCACCTGTGGCACGCAGAGATGAGTTATCGGAGTCGCTATTGACACGACGATAGGTGGCGTTGGCAAAATCAGACATAACAAAGTATCACTATAGAGAAAGGGCGAAAGAACCGAGATTGTCGAAGAATAGAGCTTGAGGCTGAGCAACCGCTTGGTTGGCAGCGTACAAGCTCGTATACAGGCAGAAAAATATAAAATAGCTATCTATCAAGATACTGATAGACAAGCGCCTAGCAATAACAGTATCTAAATATAAAAGCCTTAAGGAGTGATAAAAATCAGTGCTAAACGAATGGTGTTGTAATCGACGTTCTGTTTAAGGTAATCATAAATAGGTCGCAGCTTGGCAGTACCATCATCATTGAAATCATTAGGATTATTAGCAACTTTGATGGCCACATAAGCATTGCCAACAGCAGTCATTATCTCATCACTAGGCCGTAGATGATCACAGGCAAGGCTAGGGTCTTGGTGTTTCAGCTCACTAATATGGCGCATAATAGTCGATTGTGCAAGCTCTCTCGACTCTGCAATCTCCGCAATAGTTAGGCTCTCTTCTAATAATTGCCGTGTCACTAGCAAGGTAGTGTCGGATTTATCAGCGACTTGATTGCCCTGCTTTTGCTTTTTATCTTGCAGTTGTTGCTGCTGCTCACGGCGTTTCTTTTGCAAAGTAGCATAAGCATCAATGATAGTTTGATTGGTAGTGCCACCTGATTTTATGATAAATTTTTCATGGTTTTGCTGCATGCTTTTTTCATCGAGCATAGCATAGTTAGCATCCGCTTCCGCTGAGAGCGCCAAGAAGCGTTTATCAGCCCCACGTGCCAATGGATCTAGCTGCAAGCTCATACTATTCATACCTAGTAACTGTAAGCCTGCTAGTGACTTAAGGCGTGATAATGCGACATAACCTTGTCCCAGCTCAAAGGTACGTGATAGATCGATCTCAGCGGCATCCAATGTCATACCTTGCGACTTATGGATAGTAATCGCCCAAGCTAGACATAGTGGCACTTGCTGATAGCTTGCCAGCACCTCGCCAGTTTCATCTTCAATAATCCACTCTTCAGGTTCAGCTATCACTTCACGCCCTGAGTTCAACCTTACTACTGGCATTTTTTGGCTGGTCGGCTGTTTGCTGAGGGCTTTTTCTGCTTTTTTTGCTGGCGGCTCAACGATACTATCGTCCGGATCATCATCACTAGCTATGAGCGTTTCTTTACTCTCTAACGCATGGCTTCTAGCATCTTTTTCAGCTTTTGCTTTAGCCTGACTGTCATCAACTTTTACAGTGGCATAGCCAATCAGCTCGCCCATAGTGCCGTTTGAAACGTTGAGCTCGGTGTTGTTTTTGATGAACATAACTTTTGCGCCCACTTTGAGTACTAACTCATCTTGGGTGCGCACAGTTTTTTTCAAAGTATCGACTAGCTTGTCTTCACCGATAGAAATAGCCTCGTAACGCTTCATCTCACCAGAGAGTTCAGCTAGCTCTTTATCGTTTATTTTATTGACGTTGAGGTTATGGGTATATAGCCGAGTGCGTTTGATATCGACATCTTGATCATAAGTAGCTTCTAGGGCCGCAATAGCCTCAAAGCTCACTTCTTGACGACGGATTTGGTTTAGGATGTCATCCAAGTCAAGACCACCATTGGCCGCTTCACTGACTTGTCGATGCTGCTCGCTCAAATAGCAGATATGAAACTGCGCATCGAGCCAAGCCTCTGACATAAAGGCAAACTTCTCACGGTTACTCTCCCCCCTACTACCGATAGGCGGCAACTGAAAAAAGTCTCCGGCGACTACTACTTGTATACCACCAAAGGGCTGATCGCTTTTGCGCACATGCTTGAGTACTTGATTGACTAGATTAAGCTGCTTGGCATGCAACATCGATATCTCATCAATGATTAGCACAGCGGTCTCTTTAAGTCTGTCTGCCAAGAACTGCTTACGAGCTAGAGTGGTTAAATCCCGCTCTGATAGCTCATCTTTGATCCCTATGCCCGACCAGCTATGAATAGTAGTACCACTCATGTGAGTGGCGGCAATACCAGTGCTGGCGGTAACCGCTACAGGCACACGCCGCGCACGCAAATAATTAATATATTGGTTGAGGGTATAAGTCTTACCGGAACCTGCTGAGCCTGTCAAAAAAACATTTTGACCTGTTTGTAAAATATCAAGAGCGGATGATTGACGCATATATCTAAACCAATTAATAAGCTGATGGGAAGAAAGCGGCTATCAGCAAATCAATAACTGTAATAGCCTAAAATATTTGCTAACAATTATAACAGCTACCTGACCTTTGCAAACCACTTTAAGCGGATAGCCATACATAACTTAAATTTATGTATCACTAGACCAAATATTATTAAAAGTAACTATCGCTCTATATCAAAGCTGAGTACGATAGAGCTATTGCTTGATCAGGAAGATCTAGTAATTAGTGCATAAGTATTTATTTTTATAAGGTTTTAAATAGCCTCTTAATAACTACTCATGCTCTTGTTTTGCCTTATATAACGCAACAAGGAGAAGTTAATGTTATACCCTTATCCTAATACCGCAGACAGTACCGTCCATTTTCGTGAAAAATACGATAACTTTATTAATGGCGAATGGGTCGCTCCTATCGATGGTGAGTATTTCGATAATCCTAGTCCCATTAATGGCAAGACTATCTGTCAGGTAGCCCGCTCCAAAGCCGCTGATATTGAAAAAGCCCTAGATGCCGCTCATGCCGCAAAAGAGGCTTGGGGAAAAACCAGCGTTGCTGAACGTGCCAATCTGCTGCTAAAAATCGCTGATAGTATGGAGGCTAATTTAGAGTCTATCGCTATTGCCGAGTGCTATGAGAATGGCAAGCCTGTTCGCGAAACCCTTATTGCCGACATTCCCTTAGCCATCGACCATTTCCGCTATTTTGCCAGTGCCATTCGTGCTCAAGAAGGGGGCATTAGTCAAATAGATGAAGACACAGTTGCCTATCATTTCCACGAACCCCTAGGGGTCGTCGGTCAAATTATTCCGTGGAACTTCCCTATCTTAATGGCAGTATGGAAACTAGCTCCTGCGCTTGCTGCTGGGAACTGTGTGGTATTAAAACCTGCTGAACAAACACCGGCCTCTATTCTTTATATGCTCGATATCATAGGTGTGGCAGATATCTTACCTAAAGGCGTTCTCAACGTGGTCAATGGCTTCGGGGTTGAAGCCGGTAAGCCGCTAGCCTCTAACCCACGTATCAATAAAGTTGCCTTTACTGGTGAGACCACTACTGGTCGCCTGATTATGCAGTACGCCAGTGAAAACATTATCCCTGTAACTTTAGAGCTTGGAGGTAAGAGCCCGAACATCTTCTTCGCCGATATTATGGATGAAGATGATGACTTCTTAGACAAAGCGGTTGAAGGCTTAGTCATGTTCGCACTTAACCAAGGGGAAGTCTGTACTTGTCCTTCACGCGCTTTAGTACACGAAAGCATCTACGATGAGTTTATCAAGCGTTGTATCGCTCGTGTTAAAGCTATCAAAATGGGTAACCCACTAGACACCGAAACCATGATTGGCGCTCAAGCTAGCTCTGATCAATTAGAGAAGATATTATCTTACCTCGATATCGGCAAAAAAGAAGGCGCAAAAATTCTAGTTGGCGGTGAACAAGCAAAGCATGAAGGCGAGAACTCAGAGGGCTATTATGTACAGCCAACGATCTTTGAGGGCACCAACGACATGCGAGTGTTCCAAGAAGAGATCTTTGGTCCAGTGCTGGCGGTTACTACCTTTAAAGATGACGAAGAAGCTATGAGCATTGCCAATGACACCTTGTACGGTCTAGGCGCTGGGGTTTGGACTCGTAGCGTACATAAGGCCTATCGCTTTGGCCGTGGTATACAAGCCGGCCGCGTATGGACCAACTGTTATCATATCTACCCTGCTCACTCTGCCTTTGGTGGTTACAAGCAGTCAGGTATTGGCCGCGAAAACCATCTAATGATGCTCGATCATTATCAACAAACCAAAAACATGCTGGTCTCTTATAGTCCTAAAGCGATGGGATTTTTCTAAGCCGTTTGCTTAGACTGTATTATTTAGCCAGTCATGGAATTATGAATGGGTAGTGATTTCAGGTATTGACGGACTGGGTCACATGGCGGTGCAGTATGCTATTGCTATGGGCTTAAACGTCGCTGCTGTAGCTGTTGGTACACGTCTGGACTTACAAGAATCGTTAAACATGGCGGCAGCAGGCAAAGTAAAAGCTACTGTAACCGCTGAACCGTTAGAGAATATCAATGATATTTTTGAACGTATGCGCCAGGGAAAAATCGAAGGTCGGATTGTTATCGACTACACTATGTAAGTATTTAAACCGTTGGTATCTGTATAGATACATTGCGTCATAAATAATGAGTCGTATTATTTCCAGTGACATGCTATTAATGGTGTAACTGGATTTGATGCGACTTTTTTTATTAGCTCTTCATATTAATAATTAATAAGCACTTTTAATGACAAGGAAACTGTTATGAAACTCACCGCTACCCAATCTTGCGAAGCACTGATTGAGCTACTAAAATCTAAGCATGGCGAGCTGATGTTTCATCAATCAGGCGGCTGCTGTGATGGCAGCTCTCCTATGTGTTATCCACTAGGCGAGTTCAAAGTAGGCGCTCAAGACGTCCTACTCGGGGAGCTGGCTGGCTGCCCTTTTTATATGGGTAAAGCACAATATAAACTCTGGCAGCATACTGATTTAACCATCGATGTAGTCAATGGCCGTGGAGCAAGCTTTTCGTTAGAAATACCAGAGGGCAAACGCTTTATAGTACGCTCAGAGGTCTGTGCACTATGAGGTTTGGTGCGCAAATAAGTATTTCAATGCAATAAATACAGTATACGACCAGCTTAATTAGCAGGGACGCTACGAGGAATAAAAAATGGATTTTGATTATGTCATTGTAGGGGGCGGTTCAGCAGGTTGTGTACTCGCCAGCCGTCTTACAGAAAACCCAGATATCAGTGTCTGTCTACTAGAGTATGGTGGCGATGGCAAAGATTTAGCAGTGCGGGTGCCTGCTGGTCTCATCCTGTTAGTACCTGGCAAGCCGCTAAAATTGAACAACTGGTGCTTCCATACTACCCCACAAACTCATCTAAACGATCGGCGTGGCTTTCAACCTCGTGGTCAGTGTTTAGGAGGCTCATCGGCTATTAATGCGATGGTTTATACTCGTGGTAGTCCGCTAGATTACGAGCGTTGGGTCGAACAAGGCTGCGTAGGATGGGGGTTCGACGACTTACTACCCTATTTTATAAAAGCTGAAAACAATGTGCGTGGTGGCGATGACTTGCATGGTGATAGTGGGCCATTAAATGTCAGTGATCTGTTGAGCCCTCGCGATATCTCTAAAGCTTTTGTGCAGGCTGGCATCGCTAACGGACTCGAGCACAACCAAGACTTCAATGGCCCTAAACAAGAAGGCGTAGGTCTATATCAAGTGACCCACTTTCATGGAGAAAAACAAGGCCAACGCTGTTCAGCAGCAGCAGCTTACCTACACCCAGTACAAGAGCGCCCGAACTTGACCGTTGTCATTCATGCGCAAGTCAATCGAGTAATCATCGAGGATCATAAAGCCACTGGCGTTATCTACGAAAAACACGGTGCTGAGCAAATGGTCAATGCCCGCCACGAAGTCATCCTGTCTGGCGGTAGCTTTGGCTCGCCTAAAGTGTTGATGCTATCTGGTATCGGGCCAAAAGCTCAGCTTGAAGCTTTAGATATAAAAGTAGTCGTAGATGCCCCTGAAGTAGGTGAAAATCTACAAGACCATTTGGATGTAGTATTTGATTATGAAGTCAATACCACTGACGTATTCGGCGTTGGCACTATCGCTGGGATGAACTTCTTTAAGGCCATGCGGCAATGGCGTAAAGATGGCACTGGTCTGCTATCAACGAACTACGCTGAAGGGGGTGCGTTCTTTAGTGTCGGTGATGCACCGCAAGAGTGGCCGAATACTCAGCTGCATTTCGCCATAGCTCGAGTGATGAATCATGGCCGTGATCTCAAACGTGGCTATGCCGTCTCTTGTCACGCTTGTTACTTACGTCCAGAGAGTCGCGGCACGGTCAAGCTCGCCTCCAATGACCCCGCTGCTGCACCGCTCATTGATCCAAACTATCTGTCACATCCCAAAGATGTGGAATATATGATCGCAGGCGCTGAGCGTACTCGCGCTATTATGGCGGAGGCGCCTATGGCTAAGTATATTACCGAAGATTACCCTGCTCCTTATTTAGAGAAAGACGGTATGCTTGGTTTCATTCGCAATAGATCAGATACTATTTATCATCCTGTCGGTACTTGCCGTATGGGTGCAGACGAGCAGTCAGTAGTCGATCTAGAGTTAAAAGTCAGAGGGGTAAGCGGATTACGAGTCATTGATGCGTCCATCATGCCCACGCTCATCAGTGCTAATACTAATGCGCCGACTATCATGATCGCTGAGAAGTTAGCGGATAGTATCAAGGCTGAGTTTGTAGCTGCTATCGAATCTATAGAACAGTCACTCCCAGCCTAGTTTCGTTAGACGCTTCAAGGTATAAAAAGTATAAGGGTTGGTCATAACACGGCGAACCCTTATTGTTTAATGGCAGTCTGATATTATTTAGCCAATGTCAAATAGCATTATCTAACGTTAGTCGAATGGTTGCCTTTATGAGAGCCTCGCCCAAGACACCTCTAAAACTAACTCTTATGAAAGTTGGTTTTATCAGCATAAGTTTTATAATATCAAAAACGCTTAGCAAGCAAGATCTTAGCTCTGTGCTATCTGCTGTATTTAGTGAGTCATTTAAGCCTTACACCTTAGCCTCCAAAGGTTAAGCACCAGTCAGTCATAGCTATAGCCCATTAGCGGTTTGCTACTACTGCACAGTTGTCATAAGATATAACTATAATAATACAGGGTAACCAAATAGGTGTAGTACCCTAGCGCCTTATTATTGGCCTTAAAAATACTATTAAGTATTTATAGCCTTGTAGAGATTACTTCATCTAGGCCTACCTGCTAACTTCAATATCGCTTCTTGGAACATTCGTATGAATACCCTTACTACCTCTTTGCTCAAGACCACGTTAACTGCCAGTTTATTACTCTCATTACCAATGATGGGGTTAGCGGCAACGCCACAAAAGTGGAAGCTAGATGTCCCGAAAACTAACGTAGATTTTCAGGTGGCTTATTTGGGCAAAGGTTCTGTTGAAGGTCAGTTTCATAAGATGGATGGTGCTATCAATTATGATGTAAAAAATCCTACTAACACCACCATTAATTTCACCGTAAATACTAACAGTATCGATGCTGGTGGCAATATGCGCAATGCTTTTTTGCGTCGCAAAGAGCTGCTTAACACGGCACAATATCCTACCATGACTTTTGTCTCAAAAAAGGTCAGCATGATTAATGCTAAAGAAGCTAATGTCACTGGTGATTTTACGGTATTGGGTCAGACTAAACCTCTAACCGTAAAAGTTACTCTAACAGATGTGGTAAATGATCCTACGACTAAAAAACCTATCTTGAAATTCAAAGCGACAGGATTAATCAATCGATATACTTACGGGGTCACGGCTTTTCCAAAAATCATCGGTAATATGATTCCGCTTGAGATATCAGGCAATCTTATCGCTGCTAATTAGTTTTAAAACGGCAAAAAAAAGGAGTGGCTAGGATTATGTTCTAGTCGCTCTTTTTTTGTCTTAAATTAGCCACTATTAAACCGTACAGCGCACAGTATTGGGTATAAACTATTTAGTCTTATACCTAAAAATAGCAAGGATGCCTACTATGCTAAATAATAATAAGTTGATTAAGTCATGCCTTAGCGCCAGCCTTAAGCTCGCCTGCACAGCTGTACTAGCTATAACGACAGCCCAAGCCAACGACTCTACAGGTTATGTAGGCACAGGCGGCGTTGCTTACCTTAAAAACAAAAATATTAGTATGCACAGCGAAGACTTATACATTTCTAAAAATAATATTCGGGTCAATTATGAGTTTAAAAACTTAAGCAATAAAGATATCACCGAGACGGTATTGTTCCCTATGCCTGCTGCGCCCTCACGATTAGAGAGTGACTTTGCAGATACTACTAAGCTGGTTGATAGCTTTAAGATTGTGAGCAATGGCAAGCCTATTACTGCAAAAACTAATGTGCGTACCTTTATGCACCCTCTTGTCATTGAAGCTGGTCAGAGAACCTACGCTGACAATTCTATTACTATTGATACTACTGAAATATTCAAAGCCTGTGGGGTTAAAGACAGTGAAATGATGATTCCATGGACCAATCAAGGCAATACTGCCAGTGTGGATCAAAAGCTACAAAACTGTACTGACAAAAGACTGAATAAATTTATTAATACTAATGAAGAAGACAGCTATCTCTACTGGCAATCACAAATTGTTTATAGCTGGCAACAAACCTTTAAAGCTAATGCCACTACTAAAATCAATCATTCTTACCAGCCTTTAGTAGGTGGCTCCGTGCATTTAGGCGAGGAGGAATTTGCCACTTTTTGCTTGGACGGAGCTACGGAGCAAGCATTGAGTAAGACCGGCGCTCGCCCTTATCATGCCTTAAGCTATATCTTGACTACAGGCGCTAACTGGGCAAAGCCAATAGCCAACTTTAAACTCACCGTAGAGCGCGATCCTAATGAGTTGGTATCGTTTTGCTGGAAAGGTAAGGGTAAAGTTAAGAAGGTAAATGCTATGACATTTGAGATTAAAGAAACGAATTTTGTACCTAAGCATGACTTTGAGGTGGCTTTTATTATGAAGAAATGGTAACTCTAGAGGTAGCGTGTGCTAACCCACGGAATTTGTATCGATACCTTAATCTTGATAAATCTATGCAAACTTGTTGATATCTATGTCCCTCTTTAAAAGTACTTAAAAATTATATCAAACTAATGATTGACTATATTTACAATACAAACCAATATGAACAATTGTTTTAAATTAATAGTAGATACATAATGTTTGATATAACAAAACCCTCAGATGAAGAAATTATTTTCAATTCGAAACTAGACACCATTTATCAACATCAATTTGAAGGAGGGAAATGTTTTTCAATAATTTCTGAGGAAATATTGCAAGATAAACAAATTTACTTAATTAAAATTGCTTCCAGAACTCAGATAAAAATCATATTTAGCAACGGTAGTAATGAAGCTCGTACATTTGAAATAGTGAAATTTGTTAGAGGACAAGAAAAAGAGAGTGTCCGGCTCAGCAATATATGTACTTCTCAACTTAAAACTTTTTTGGCTTTCCTAATCGATATTGATATTGGTAACTTTCATCAGAAACAAACAGTACTATCTTCAAACAATAATAATTCAGAAATATTCGAAGATTTTATGAGAGTCATAAAAAATGGTGACGGTGAGGAAATCTTAAAACAAATATTAGCTACGGATAATATAACTACTCATGATATTGTTAGCACTGGATACAGAAAATCTCAACTCAATATTTTTAAGAAGCTTTTAGAAGAAGACTATATTAATGATTATAAGAAAGATATTATAAATAAACCTAATACAAAAGATGAAACGGCTTGGCAAGAGTTTTTTACATTAAATCAATGGATATTTGGCTATGGATTAGACTATCAATTCCAAGGTATCCTGCAAAAAGAATTTCATGCTTCGGATACTAATGCTGCAGGAAAAGACGGAGTAATATCAGACTTTTTGCTTGGAAATAAGATATTTACATCTTTTGTAGAAATTAAACTGCCTAATACTCCATTATTTGGCAGCATAAAGAACCGTTCAGGTTGTTGGAAGTTGTCTCATGAGTTGCTCGAAGCTTATTCACAAATTCTTGAACAGAAAGCATGTGGTGAAATAAAAATAGAACGCTGTGAGCTATTTGATGAGAATGGTGTAGAAATTAAACAAAATGCTTACGATTCCAAAACATTCCTAATAATCGGCTCTTTAAACTCAGAAGAAAACAGTTGCAATGACCAAGAAAAAAAGATTAAGGCCAAAACATTTGAGCTATTTCGTAGAGACTCTCGAAATGTAGAAATAATTACTTATGATGAACTATATGACAGGGCAAAATTTATTGTCGAAAATAAATCATAAAACATATTATAACAACGAGCTGAAGGTACGTTGTATTAACCTTGCACCTTTCGAAAGCAATATCTATAACTACCTTACCTCTTTTATTTGCATAAAATAGTCGCCTTGCGGTGGCTAGAGCTTGAGGTAGTGTCGAGGCAACAGCAATGCTTCAACTCGTGCCACCGCCTCGTCCAGACTAGTAGATACAAGCGGTTGGCAGGATAAGCTCCATATACACAGTCATGAAAAATAAAATCAAAAAAAGAGCCACCAGATTTCTCTAGTAGCTCTTTTTTTGTGCATTACGATTAACTCAAATGCTCATCACAATATGACTCATCGCTGTGCTATAGCCTACGACTATTACTTAATCAAGCTCTTAACCGCATCAGTGACAGCTTCAGCCGTAATACCAAACTCTTGATAAAGTTGCTCAGCTGGTGCTGACTCGCCGTACGTGGTCATGCCGATGACTTTGCCATCTAAGCCGACGAACTTATACCAATAGTCCACATGCGCGGCTTCTACAGCGACACGGGCACGGATATTAGCAGGTAATACCGACTCGCGGTAATCGCCGTCTTGCTCTACGAAGATCTCAGCACAAGGCATAGAAACTACCCGCACACCAACACCATCAGCACTTAAAGTCTCATATGCTTGCATCGCAAGACCAACTTCTGAACCAGTAGCGATAATGATTGCTTGCAGCTCGCCTTTCTCTTTTGCGAGGACATAGCCACCTTTGGTGATGTTAGCGACTTGGCTCTCATCACGTGCTTGATGCGGCAAGCTTTGACGGCTGAAGATAAGCGCTGATGGATTATGTACAGACTTGATCGCTTCTACCCAAGCACTAGCTGATTCAGTTGCATCACAAGGACGCCATGTACGTAGGTTCGGCGTAGTGCGTAAGCTAGTCAATTGCTCTACTGGCTGATGGGTCGGGCCATCTTCACCAAGACCGATCGAATCATGAGTATAGACGTGGATGATACGCTGTTTCATCAAAGCGCCCATACGCACCGCGTTACGCGCATATTCCATGAACATGAGGAAGGTTGCCACGTAAGGGATAAAGCCACCATGCAAGGCGATACCGTTAGCGATAGCGGTCATACCGAACTCACGTACACCATAATAGATATAGTTACCAGCAGCATCGTCTTGAATGCCTTTAGCGCCTTTGAACAAAGTTAAGTTCGAGCCAGCAAGATCTGCTGAACCGCCCATCAACTCTGGTAATAAGGGCTGCAAAATATTGATCGCATTTTGACTGGCTTTACGACTGGCGACATCACCGCCTTGCTGTTGGGTTTGCTGAATATAATCTTGCGCTTGGGCTTCAAAGTCAGCAGGCAGATCGCCATTCAAGCGACGTAATAGCTCGCTGGCCAATTCAGGATAAGCTTTGGTGTAATTTAGGAAGTCCGCTTCCCAGTTCTTTTGTAGCACATCACCTTTTGGTTTGGCATCCCACGCTTGATAGATCTCATCATCTAACTCAAACGGCGCATGTTTCCATGACAAAGCATCACGAGTTAAAGCGATTTCATCATCACCTAGTGGTGCACCATGGCTAGAAGCTGAGCCTTGTTTATTCGGGCTACCAGCGCCAATAGTGGTTTTACAGATGATCAGACTAGGCTTAACAGTCTCTTTGATTGCCGCTTCTGTAGCTTGGGTAATAGCATCAGTATCATGACCATCGACCTTGATAACTTGCCAGCCATAAGCTTCAAAACGTGCTTGGGTGTCATCAGTGAACCAGCCATCGACTTCGCCATCGATAGAGATGCCATTGTCATCATAGAAGAATACTAATTTACCTAGCTCTAAAGTGCCAGCCAATGAACAGACTTCATGGCTAATGCCTTCCATCAAGCAGCCGTCGCCTAAGAACGCATAAGTGCGATGATCAACGATATTATGACCATCACGGTTGAACTGCGCCGCTAAGGTTTTTTCTGCGATAGCAAAACCAACCGCATTAGCGATACCTTGGCCTAATGGACCAGTAGTGGTTTCGATACCTGGAGTGTAGCCAAGTTCAGGATGGCCAGGAGTCTTTGAATGCAGCTGACGGAAACCTTTTAGATCTTCGACACTGACATCATAGCCTGATAAATGCAGCAATGAGTAGATGAGCATTGAGCCATGACCATTCGACAATACAAAGCGGTCACGGTTATGCCAGCTAGGGTCTGCTGGATTATGCTGTAAAAACTTGCGCCACAATACTTCAGCAATATCGGCCATACCCATCGGTGCGCCCGGATGGCCTGAGTTGGCTTTTTGAACCGCATCGAACGACAGTACACGGATGGCATTGGCTAATTTACGTTCGCTAATTGGAGCTGGCATAGAGTGTCCTAATATTGGGTTAAAATTCATTTGATGAAATTTTTATCTATCTAAATATGGTGTTCGTTATAAATTATGTTGCAACGATTTTTCCTGTCACTCCTAAACCTACATCAGAACGAGTAACGTAGTAAAAAATTAACTGGTTATCAATGACTTCAATATAGTGCTTTTCAAAATCTCGATAGCATATGTATTTGAGCCACTTTTCTTCTATATAGTCGGCTATTTGTTGCGTAGAGAAATTATCAGCGAATTTACAGTGCAAAACTAACATGCAATTAGCATTATCATTGCGTTCTTGTACTAGAGAAAAACATTTTAACTCATCACAAACATAAGCTTCTACATCAATCTCAAAACCAAGCAGATTATTGCCATCACTCTGACCATAAATTAAATACTGAGAGTAATTTAATTTATCTACTGTAGAAACTGGTATCAAGCCGAAATAGTCTCAGCATTACCCATAAATGCACGTAACACTTCAGGGATAGTAATACTACCATCAGCATTTTGATGGTTTTCCATAACTGCCAGTAGAGTACGACCGACCGCTAGACCTGAGCCATTTAAAGTGTGCGCTAAGCTAGTTTGCTTGCCATCTTTAACTCGCGTACCCATACGTCGTGCTTGAAAGTCGCCACAATTTGAGCAGCTAGAGATTTCACGATAAGTCTCTTGGCTCGGTAACCATACTTCGATGTCATAAGTTCTTTGCGCGGCAAAGCCCATATCACCTGTGCATAATTGCACGGTACGATAAGGTAGGTTAAGCTGCTGTAAGATAAATTCAGCTTGTCCCGTCATCGCCTCTAGCAACGCATCAGACTGTTCAGCAGTGGCGATATTGACCATTTCGACCTTTTCGAATTGATGCTGACGAATCAGGCCACGAGTATCACGGCCATGCGAGCCCGCCTCACTACGAAAGCAGGGGGTATGAGCGGTGAACTTCAATGGTAGCTCTTTGATATCTAAACGCTCGCCACGGACTAAATTGGTCATCGGTACTTCAGCAGTTGGAATTAGATAGAAGTCTGTGCCTTCATTGTTAGTATGGTTAGTCAATTTAAACAGATCATCTTCGAATTTTGGCAGTTGGCCTGTGCCTTTTAGGCTCTCTGAATTGACGATGTAAGGGACATAAGTTTCAGTATAGCCATACTTCATAGTATGAGTGTTGAGCATGAACTGAATAAGGGCACGGTGCATCTGTGCCAACTGACCTTTTAGCACATTAAAACGGCTACCTGTTAGCTTCGCAGCAGCTTCAAAGTCTAGCATGCCTAGCGACTCACCAAGATAGCTATGGTCTTGAATGTCAAAATCAAATTTGCGGGGAGTACCCCATCTACGCACTTCTACATTGTCATCTTCTGAAGTGCCAACGGGTACATCTGCTGCTGGTAGATTCGGTATTTGCAACGCCGCTTGGGTAATACGCTCTTGTAAGCTACGTAGAGTGTCTTCTGCGTTTTTAATCTCGCCACTGACACTTTGCATCTCAGCTAGCAGTTCGCTGGCATCTTCACCGGTCTTTTTTAGCATGCCGACTTGTTTAGCGCCAGCATTACGACGTGATTGCAGCTCTTCGGTTTGCACTTGTAGAGACTTGCGCTCGCTCTCTACAGCTTGCCAGAATGCCATATCTAGGGTATAGCCACGAGTGGCCAGTTGCTGCTGTAAATCAAGTAAATCACCGCGTAAGAGTTTTGGATCGATCATAATAATGGCCTGTAGCGCTAGAAGTTAAGGGTCAAACTAAGACAGAGCTATTGAAAGCAGCTGCTATGATACCAAGACCAGATAGCTTTGACTATGTTTAGCGTAGCTTTAGCCTAGGTTTTATCGCATTATAGCGACTATCTATAAGCTACTAAAAGCTGTCTATTGCTATGCTAAGATGCATATATGTTTCTTTTACAGGCGCTTTTCGGTAAGATAAGCACACATCTATTATCACTTATGGGCAGCATGCTATTTCGCTGTCGCCATCGCATTTAATCAAAGTATTTGAGAACCCTTTATGGCCCTGTATCCTTATACCCTACAACCTGTCGCTTTGAACTTAACTGAAGCTGAATTTCAGCAAGCACAATATGAACTGTTTGCTAATGCTAGCCCCTCGTTTGGTCTATCTAGTATTAAGACTAAAGAATGGATTATCATGGCGGTAGTAGTCATATTAGCGATCGCAGGACTGGTCTTTGTATCTGGCTATTCGACGATTATCTTTTGGGTGATGCTAGTTGCAGTAGTAATTTATCTGCTAGTGCGTACGCTTGGCTTTAAGTGGTATGTCAAAAAGCAATTTGAAAAGCAAGTTTCTGAGCAAGAGATGCCTGATGAAATGCGTCAAATGAAACTTGGGGTACAAAAACATGGTTTGGTTATGGCGATGCCAGTCAATCAGCCTGGTGCGGTGAACAATCAAATGCGTGGTATGCAAATGCGTGCAGCGAGCACTCAGCAAGCGGTAATCCCATGGAGCGCTGTTAAAAGCTGGGATGAGACTGATGATTATATCTTTATGATGTTTGAGGTTAAAGGCCAGCAAGGCAGTCAAATCGTACCTAAGCGTTTGCAAGCGCAAAAGTTCCCTATCGATACAGTACGTCAACATCTACAAGAAGTGATTCCTACTCGTGGTTTGAACACTGAGAATTTACAGCCGCCTGCTGACAAGATATAATTTATTGGTTATTTGATGGTAAGGTCCCTATTGATTTTACAAAACATAACTCGTCTTTTGGTTTAATTAATTTAACTTATAGAGCTGCAGTTGTTATGATAGTGACCATAAACAGATTAGTTACTAATCGTCAAAACCAGTCGCCGATCAGCTGGTAGTTAGTGACTACTGTACTTCTAAAATAAAAGCAGCATTCTAATTCTAAAATAACACTAAAAGGATAATATTATGAGTACTAATCAAATCGGTTTAGAAAAAGCAGATATGAGCGCCATCATTGCTAAACTTAATGGCTTATTGTCTAGCTATCATATGTTCTATATCAATGTTAGAGGCTATCATTGGAACGTAAAAGGCGAGCATTTCTTTACCTTACATCCTCAGTTTGAAGAGCTGTATACTGCCCTGCAGATACAAATCGATGAGATCGCTGAGCGTATTTTGACTTTAGGTGGCACTCCTTATCATGCCTACAGCGATTTTACCCAGCATGCTAGTATTCAAGAAGATAAAAACGTTAAAGATGGTAATACTTGTGTTAAAGGGGTAGTTACTGGCCTACAAGCTTTGATAGAAGAGCAGCGTCAAGTGTCAGCAGCAGCGGCAGAAGCAGACGATCAAGGTTCAGCGGATCTAGTAGATGCCTATGTGCAAGAACAAGAAAAACTCGTTTGGATGTACAACGCTTTTTTAGGCTAGAATCGTCTAATCTATAAAACTATCAGTTAGCCAATTTACTTCCAATAAAAAAGCACCCTACTGGGTGCTTTTTTGTGCTCAGCTATAAAGGTTATAGATAACCCAGCTACTGTTTAGGGCCTGCTTACTGCTTGATCCATTGGCTCATCTTTTCACGTTCAGCCGGCGTAGCATTTAGCCATAACTGCATAAAATTATCCAGAGTGCTGCTGGTTTGAGCGCTATTAGCGGCTGGTGCACTAGGAATCGCTGCATAAGTACCAGAAGATATTATCGCGGTTGTATTAGTATTATTTTGTGCGTTTACTCCTGGCTGGCTCAAAGCAGCGATAGCTTGCTGGTTTTGCATCTCAGCATTACTACCGCCACCGAATACTCCACCTAAAGCTTTACCTAGTCCTGAGAATATACCGCCATCATTACCCACTATGCTTTTTTGACTGGCTATAATGGTATTATTCTGCTGTATGGCTAAGGTTGGCTGTTGAGCATACTGTTTGGCTGCACGATACTCTTCTGGCTGATTAGGCATAGTCAAACGATAGGTTTGATTATCTAATAGATTTGCTGCAACACTGATATTCCCTGAGCGTAGATAGTCATGTTCATCGCGTGGGAGTTGATAAAAGCGATCATACTTAGCAGTAATGACGTGTTGTCCGGGCTGTAGACTCAGCTGTTTGGTCAAGGGCTCAAGAATGCCTTGTTTGAGTTCTTGACCGTTGATAGCTGTAACCTTGATATTATCATCAACCATTAGAGTTACTGCTGCATGCGTAAGCATAGATACTGACCCTGCACTTATCAATACAGCACCAAGGGTAAGTTTTCTTAACTGAGAAGTGAAGACGGTCATAAGGTATCCTATCAATAGTAAGTTTTTGATAAACAGGCTAAGTTTTTTTAGCGATAAAAACAGCTATAAAAAGCTATCGGATTGAGTAGCTAAGTATTCGAGTTATTAAAAGTCTAGCGGCATCGTATGTTGATCTAGAGTAGCAGCGTCATGATCTACTTGGGTCTCTTGGCTAATATCAGCCAGTTCAGCGGCAAGGGTCTGCTCATCAATAGTGCGCAGTGCATCGCTAATAACCGCTTTAGAGATATTACTTCGGCCCAAGTTTGAGAACATAGGCTGAATGTAATTTAATACCTCCATCATAGCCCCAATACGATGTGGGCCTTCAGTCAGTAAATGATTGAGAATGCGCTCATCGAACTGCCAGCCACGGCGGCGCAAAATAGACTGCATTAAGGCTTGGCGATCGGCCAAATCATGGCCATTAGGGACCTTAAAAGTAGGCGCTTGGGCAAGACGGCTCAATAGATCGGTTAGCTTAAAGGGTAGCTCGCTGGCCGGCTTATTGGCGGCAAACAGTATTTGACGTTGACCTTCACGGCTGCGGTTTATTAAATGAAACAGGGCCTCTTGCCACTCGCTACTATGCTCAAGGACCTCTAGGTCATCTATAGCAATGACGTCAAAATTCTCCAACGAGGACAATACGTTAACATCAGTATGTATTAGCTCATTCAATGATAAGCAAATAGCCGACCTATCCATTTCAATAAAAGATTCACAAATAGCCGATAGCAGATGTGATTTACCAGTAGCAGGACTACCAAACAGATACAGCTGACCGATTAAACCGACATGTAACTGCCTTATAGCATCAATGATAGACAGCCAGCCGGGACCAGAAAAGTCACTGAGGCTCGCATCGTGTTTAATGTCCAGATTGAGACTTAGCTGTGCTTTTGCCATGAATCATCAACTTAGTTTGCGTAGGACGATAGACTAAAAATAAACAGAATGCCAAATATGACATCATATTACTTAAAAATACTAGCAGGGATACTATTACTACAGACAACTGCTAGTTATGCCTACTACCCTGCATAACTGCCCAATTATAAAAATAAGACAACTTAACATGTAGAGTATGCAAGATAGTAGACAATGCCCCTATATATACCATAATTACAAAATGACTGACAAGTCTTTTAGCGCACAACTTACCTAAAGCAGGTTTAGTATTCGATCCTCAGCGCTATAAGCTCAGCACTACGAGCTCAGCACTACGAGCTCAGCACTACGAGCTCAGCACTATGACCTTAACACTATAAACTTAGCACTACGAATAGCAACTGCCAGTACTCTATATGGAATTAGCTAAGCTATTTTCTTTCAAAAAGCTCTAACTGCTTACGACCTTTATAAAAATCAGTGGAACGGTAATAGGCGTATAGGTGACGGAACAATACATTGAGCACGGCCGACACTGGTAAGGCAATTAGCATACCCACGAAGCCTAACAGACTAGCCCCTGCCAATACGGCAAAGATAACCCATAATGGCGATAGGCCAATTTTGTCCCCTAGCAATAGCGGCTGTAAAACATACCCTTCAGCGGCTTGTCCAACTAAAAAAGCCCCAGCAATTAACGACAAATGGAACCAGTCTAAGCCGAACTGGAACAAACCGGCGATAATTGAAGCTATAAACCCTAGACCAAACCCTAAATAAGGTACGAAGCTGGCAATACCTGCTCCCATGCCAATAATAAGTCCCAGCTCTAAGCCGATGAGCTGAAGCTGAACGGCATAAATAACTCCTAGCAATACCATAACCAGTAACTGCCCTTTGACAAACTCCATCAATGCCCGATCACATTCGCGTGCCACAGTAATCACTTTTTTGCTGTAAGCAGCGGGTATAGCCATTTTCCAATTGTGTAGACGTTTATCCCAATTAAATAAGAAATAAAAGGTCAAAATAGGTACTAGTACAATCAGGCCAGCACTATTAATGAAGTTCATACTCGAAGCTAACAGCTGGCTAACCCAAGTTCCGGCATCAGAAAACTCGTAATGGCTTTGCATGTAACCCACTAAAGTCTCCGAAAAGCCTTTGCTCTCTAATACCGGCATACGGATACGAGTATTATCAACGAACCACTGGCGGGCCACCTCGTTATACCAGTTCAATACTTTGGGTAAATAATCCCAAGCGGCTTGCAGTTGATACCATAAGGTAGGTATCAGCCACCATAACAGTAAAACCATACTCAAAGTAATAGTCGCATAGACCAAGAGAATGGCGATCCAACGTTGCACATACTTTGATAGTTTTCTTACTAAGGGGTTAAAAAGATAGGCCAATACAAAAGCAAATACAAACGGTATGATGACCGGCGCCATAAGATACAAAAGCACAAAGGCTATGACAATAGCAACGACGATAAATAAACGCCTGAAAAAAGGGTCTATAGTCTGATTTATCATTAGTGGTAATCCTAAATTTAAGCTTATATCTATATAATAGGTAGCAGAAACTGTGCACAAAACAAATAAGTTTGGCAAAATTTAAATGCCTTATTATCGCAGAGTAGCTAAAAAAAGCAGTGATTTTTTGTGTTTTATAGGTTTATTTTGCTGTTATTAGCAATGTTAGCGGATTATTGCTAAGTTGCTTTGCGAGTAGCTGCTATTTTTGGGTATAATGCGCCAACCATTATTGATTTACTCCGCCCAACCCAATTCATTATTCTAACTGTGAGATGACCATGAGTGACAAGCCTTCTTTAAGCTACAAAGACGCAGGCGTCGATATTGACGCAGGCGACGCGCTGGTTCAGCGTATCAAGTCAGTGGCCAAAGCCACTACTAGACCTGAAGTAGTAGGTGGTCTTGGTGGCTTCGGTGCTTTATGCCGTATTCCAACCGGCTATACCTCTCCACTTTTGGTCTCTGGTACAGATGGTGTAGGCACTAAGCTCAGACTAGCTCTACAACTAAACCGTCACGACACTATCGGCATTGATCTGGTCGCTATGTGTGTTAATGACCTACTAGTTTGTGGTGCAGAGCCATTATTCTTCTTGGATTATTATGCTACTGGCAAGCTAGATATAGATACTGCTGCTACTGTAGTTACTGGTATTGGCGAGGGCTGTAAGCTTGCTAACTGTGCGCTCATCGGTGGTGAGACTGCCGAAATGCCAGGCATGTATCAAGAAGACGATTATGACTTAGCCGGATTTTGTGTTGGGGTAGTCGAAGAAGCTGAAGTGATTACTGGCGAAAACGTAGCTGAAGGTGATGTACTGATAGCGTTAGGATCAAGTGGCGCACATTCAAACGGCTATTCACTAGTACGCAAAGTGATAGAAGTTAGCGGTATAGATGTGACTACTAGTACTGAACAATTAGACGGTCAATCTATTCAAGACGCCCTAATGGCCCCTACTCGTATCTATGTCAAAGCTATTAAAGCCTTACAAGATACGGTTGGGAATGCAGCGCTACATGCGATGTCACATATCACTGGTGGTGGTCTTACCGACAACTTACCACGGGTATTACCAGATCATTTAGCGGCTAGTATTGATACTAATAGCTGGCAGTTCTCTGAGCTATTCACTTGGCTACAAACCCAAGGTAATATAGCACAGAGCGAGATGTACCGCACCTTTAACTGTGGGGTGGGCTTTGTGATTGTAGTGCCACAAGATAAAGCTGCTGCTGCTCTTAAAACCTTGACCGATGCAGGCGAAAAAGCTTGGCAAATTGGCGAAATGATCAAGCGTGAAGCTGATGCAGTGGTGTACCGTTAATGTCGGTAGCTCCTCTAAGGCAAGCGCCTAGTCCTATGCGTGTAGCCGTTTTAGTATCTGGTAGCGGTAGTAACTTACAAGTGCTGATAGACGCTATGCAGTCGGGCGCTTTACCAATCGATATCGTGGGCATCATCAGCAATCGTGAAGATGCTTATGCTATCACTCGTGCCCAACAAGCTGACATCCCAGTAGCGGTACTGTCGCATACTGCTAGTGGCAAACGCATGGCTATCAAGACCTTTGAGCGTCATGCCAGCGAACAATTACAACAGTGGCAGCCCGACTTAATAGTATTGGCCGGATTTATGCGAGTAGTTAGTGCTGAGTTTATTGATAAGCGCATTGCTCCTATGGTCAATCTACACCCCGCCTTGCTTCCCGCTTATAAAGGGTTAGACACTCATCAGCGTGTTATACAAGCGGGCGATAGTCATCATGGCTGTAGCGTGCATGTTGTGACCGCTGAGCTGGATGCTGGGCAAGTACTGACCCAAGGCGTGCTAAGTGTTGGTGCCAAAGATACTGCTATCAGCCTACAAGCTCGCGTGCAAAAAATTGAGCATAAGCTACTGCCATGGACGCTGCTATTACTGGCTAAAGGGGTACTCACTATCAATGAACGATATTCGCAAGATACTGAGTCCTACTTACCTACCTTACCTTTAAAACTACTGTTATAACGGTAGAGTATTACTGACAGCGTGTTACCTCTATTTAAGTTTTTATGCCCAATAAAAAGCCCAGTATTTCTAGTAAAAGAGATGCTGGGCTTTTTTATCGATTATTATTAGTTAATCAAAGCTCTATTCTAATTAATTAAAAATCCATATCAGTTAATCAAAGCTCTATTTATAGGCGTCAAGCTTACGAGTAGCGTCAATGTTGATAGACTGTTTTATACCACAACCAGCACTGTAATCTGTGCTAATTATTGGCAATAGTTAACGGTTATTGCGGTCCAAAAAGCTGGTTAATCAATGGGATATCGTGCTCTTTTTCTTCTTCATCAGCCACTACTTGACGAGCCACATGCATGATCAGCTGTCGCAACCAGCGGTGGGCTGGATGATGCTGGAGTAACGGCGACCATGCCATGGTCAGCTCAAACTCTGGTATAAAAAACGGCGGCTCTCTCATGACAATACTATCATTCGTCGCTTGCATACGGGCCACTCGAGTAGGCAAAGTGGCAATCAAATCTTTATTAGCCGCTAGCATCGCTGGCATTTGATAATGACGGGTAAAAACACTGATATGACGTTTCTGACCTAAGCGTTGCAGAGCTTGATCAATAGAGCCTAGCCCACCTGACTTTTCAGGATTGACCCCAAAGCCAACACCCATTCCAGTTTTTGACACCCAGACATGCTGACTTTTTAAATAGTTTTTTAGGTTAAAACGACTAGCATAAGGGCTATCGGCAGATAGTAAGCAACTAAAGGTATCACGCCAAACCAGTACTTGATGAAAGCTTTGTGGTATCTCATTAAACCGATTAATCGCTAGATCAACTCGCCCTTGTTCCATGTCACGATAAGAGACATCTGAAGGTGTCAAAAAATCTAAAATAACGTTGGGGGCTTCTGAGCGTAGTGCTTTAACTAATTTGGGCACCAAAGTGGCTTCAGCATAGTCTGAAGTCATAATACGAAAAACACGTGAGGTGCTATAAGGGCGGAACTCAGTGCGTGGCTCTAATACTTGTGTCAGATCGGCCAATATTTCGCGGATACGTGGTTGTAATTCAAGCGCACGCTCCGTAGGAGTCATGCCTTCTGATGAACGCACCAGTAAAGGGTCATTAAATAGCTTACGCAAGCGACGCAAAATATTACTCATAGCCGGCTGAGTAATACCCAACTGCTCAGCTGCTCGCGTTACGTTTTTTTCTCGGAGCAATACATCCAAATGTACCAATAAATTCAAATCGACCCGCTGCAAATTCATACGTATTTCTCTTAGCTCAAAAATAAATGCTTTTTATAAACTGAATATATTGGCAATTTTCTACTGCATTATGGTCTAATAAGCCATCAAATCAATACATCATCCTAGATTTCAACCTGTAATTCGTTCTATACTACCGATCAATATCTAACATATATTGCTGCAAGCTATTGTTTTTACTGTATTATACATAAAGTAAATACTAGAGATAACAATCATAAATTAGATAAATCTTACTAAGGTAGTTATAGTGAGTAATATAGTTAGGTCAAAACGTAAACAACACGGATTGATGTTAATGACCCATTTGCTAATATACTATAGATCATTGTAGCACCTCTTATTAGTAGTTAGCGATATCAGCGACTGCTAACTGCTAAAATACGTTAAAATATACCTCAGCACTACTACTCTAAAAGCGTTACCGCAAATACATTATACATTGTGCTGAATAACGGCAGTTATATTGATTGGCTTACGGCAACTTAGCTCATTATAGACTAGGATAACTAACAACAGTTTGTGCCTTTACTGGATTTATTGTGCCCATAGTTTAATCAGTATTCACTAACTGCTATGCCTACACTAGGGCTGCCAGCTATTAGATCATCTACTAAATGGTAATGTACTGCCAACTATTTTTTATTAATTTGTCTGGTTATAGCCCTTGTATTCTTCATCAAGTTTGTTTAGGGTAATAGGCCAAAGATTTATGCTGAATAAATAATTATTCATAGTTACCTCAAACTGCAACACCCTTAGGGTCATAATCAGTCCTAAGTTTCGATATTATTATTACCATCGTGTTGGCTACAACTCAGTGCAATTATTGCTACGTTCGATAGCAGCTCAGCTATATGGATAATAGTGTGAGTATCGCTAAAATCATTTTTATAACCAAGCTTATTTAAAATTAAACTTTGTTCGTTAGTCTTTTAACACCCACCAAGGAGAAGTCTAGATGTCAAATTATACATCTGCAATTGAACGTGTACGTGAACTGAAACAAAAATACGGCAATTGGGACCATATCAGCGAGAATGATGCTGCACGTATGATGGTTCAAAACCGCTTTAAAACTGGTTTAGACATTGCAAAATATACTGCAAAAATCATGCGCCAAGACATGGCAGAGTACGATCAAGATACTTCTAAATACACTCAGTCTTTAGGTGCATGGCATGGTTTTATCGCTCAACAAACTATGTATGCTAACAAAAAACATTTCGGTACTACTTCAAAAAAATACATCTATCTATCAGGTTGGATGGTAGCTGCACTACGTTCAGAGTTTGGTCCATTACCTGACCAATCTATGCACGAAAAAACAGCTGTATCTGATCTTATCGAAGAGATCTACACTTTCTTACGTCAAGCTGATGCTAAAGTATTGAACGATTACTTCCGTGAGCTAAACGCTGCTGAAGAAGCTGGTCAAGACACTAAAGCTATCGAAGAGAAAATCGAAAAATTCGAGTCACATGTTGTGCCAATTATTGCTGATATCGATGCCGGTTTTGGTAACGAAGAAGCGACTTACTTGTTTGCTAAAAAGCTTATCGAAGCGGGTGCTTGTGCCCTACAAATCGAAAACCAAGTATCTGATGCTAAGCAATGTGGTCACCAAGCGGGTAAAGTTACTGTACCGCATGAAGACTATATCTCAAAGCTTAACGCTATCCGTTATGCATTCTTAGAGCTTGGTGTTGAAGACGGCGTTATCGTTGCCCGTACTGACTCTGAAGGCGCATCACTAACGCAAAAAATCCCAGTATCGAATGAGCCTGGTGATTTAGCTTCTAAATATATCGATTTCATCGAAATGGAAGAAGTAACGCTTGAAACTGCTAACGAAAACGACAGCTTACTTAAGCATAACGGTAAACTAGTACGTCCTAAGCGTTTAGCTAATGGCCTATATAGCTTCCGTGAAGAAACTAATATTGACCGCGTTGTTCTTGACTGTGTAACTGCTCTTGAAAACGGTGCTGATCTACTATGGATCGAAACTCCTACACCAAACGTTGAACACATCAAAATGATGGTTGATCGTATTAAAGAGCAACAGCCACAAGCGAAATTGGTCTATAACAATAGCCCATCGTTTAACTGGACTCTTAACTTCCGTAAGCAAGTTATCGCTGCATGGGAAAAAGAAGGTAAAGATATCTCTGCTTATAACAAAGATAACTTAATGAGCGGCGATTACGACGATACAGAATTGAACGTTGCTGCTGATGAGCTTGCGAAGAGCTTCCAAAGAGACGCAGCACGTGAAGCTGGTGTATTCCATCATCTAATCACTCTACCTACTTACCATACTGCAGCTCTAGAGATGAACGAATTGTCTAAAGGCTACTTCGGTGAAGATGGTATGCTTGCTTATGTTGCTGGCGTACAGCGTAAAGAGATCCGTGCAGGTGTTGAAGCAGTTAAGCACCAAGCAATGGCTGGTTCTGACATCGGTGATGATCATAAAGAGATCTTCTCAGGTGAAAACGCTCTTAAAGCTGGTGGTGGCAAAAACACTATGGATCAGTTCAAATAGGCCTTATCCTCCTATAAACATGCACTAACTAGTAAATGTTTAAACCAAAAAGCCGCCCTACTTTATGTAGGGCGGCTTTTTTATAGCCTGCAAAATATAGCCTGATCCTGATTATTAATAAAAACTATATCTCTGATAACTAACCTTGGTATTTAACGCATCAAATTTAGCTTGTTATTAGTAGCGGCCTCTCATAGGATAGTGACATTATCACTCTACAAGTAGAAGGTTCGCATGCAAGAGATAGAGTTAAAATTTTTGGTGCCAGCAGCACGCCTAAAAGGCTTAATGCGCCAAGCAAAAGTCAAATCATCTGAGACCAGTCAACTGGCTGCTCACTATTATGATACCGCCGATTATACACTGGCAAACGCTGGTATTGGCCTGCGTATCCGTAAGGAAGGTAGTAACTGGGTACAGACTATTAAAGCCGGTGGTGATGGCCTAGCGGCGCGTTTAGAGCACAATACCTTGTTGGATGCTAACCAAGTGCAAGCTATGCTTGATGATAATAATTTACTGCCTGATTTAAGCCTTTATCAAGACACTCCTATTGCCCCAGCGTTGGCTGAATTTAAATTAAAAAAGCTGACAAAAAATCTAACACGGCAATACGTTACTGATGTGCAGCGTACTACCCGCTTGTTAAACGATACTAGCAATAAGGATAGTGATAAGAGTCGTGGCAATGATAGCAATGCACTGCCTAACCGTGTAGAAATGGCCTATGATTATGGGCAAATTATTCACGGTAATGATGCTAGCTCATGCCAACCTATTCAAGAGATAGAATTTGAGTTAGTAAGCGGCGAGCTTGAATTTTTATTTGCTACTGCCAAAATTTGGTGTAAGCGTTATAAATTATGCTTATCTACTGTGACTAAAGCTGAGCGTGGCGGCTTGCTGATCAAAGGCGAGGATCATAGTCCAGCGATCAGTGCTGATCTTAGCCAATTAAAAGTTGATGAGCACAGTAGTCTGCCACAATTTATTCGGGCAGTAGTACATAACTGTCTGCTACAAATACTACCCAATAGTAGTGCTATCGTAGCAGGTAGTGAGGATGACAGTCATCTATTACAACTGCGTCTGGGTATCCGACGTCTGCGCGTGGCCTTAAAAGCTTTTAAAAAGTTCTCAGAGCATATTAATCCTGAATGGTCGCTAATTCTTAGGCAAACAGAGCACTTACTCTCTCACTACCGTGGGCTTGCTTATATAGCCGCTCATGTTGAGCCCCAGTTAGTGCAGCAAGGTGCCCCTAACGTACAATGGACAGCAGATATTGCTAAACTAAAAATTACTCCTATTAATGCTATTGCTGCTAATGACTTCCAGATTACCTTACTGGAGCTGATTGAGTTCGCCATGAGTGCTGATAGTGATGAAGACTCAGCAGCTCCCTTAGCTGTCGCTAAGCTAGCAAAAATACTAGCTAAAAAGCAGCTAAAACTACTAAAAGCTGATCATCAACTCGTTGACTTAAGCGATGGCTTAACTGATGATTTAAGTGAAAAGCCATCAGAACCTGCTTTACAGGATACTGAGGTAGATAGTGAGGCAGTAGTAGCTAGCCATATGACTGGCGTTGAAAAGCAGCAAGCTGCACAACATGAAGTACAGCGTCAATTAAGCGACTTACGTTATATTACTGAATTTGCCGCCCCGCTATATGCTAGTAAAAAAACCAAACGCTTCCTAAAGCAGTTAACTAAAGCTCAGCAAGCCTTAAGTCAGCATCAAGATCATCAGCAATACCAACGTTATTATCAGCAAAAATCTACCACTGACATTAATGCACTCTATGGTGCTGGTTGGTTTGCCGCTTTAACCCTCAGCGATTGGCAGCGCTGCCAAAAACGCTTGGCTAAAGTTCGCCGTACGGCTACCTTCTGGTAATTAATAAGGTTTTATAGAAAGCAGTAGCCAAATACTGATAGTAAAAAAAGTAATAGTAAAACACTGTTAAAGCACTTTTAAATAGTAGCAATAAAAAAAGACAGCCTCACTAATAGAGACTGTCTTTTTTTATGGCTACTACTTAGTATAATCGATCAACTATAAGGGACTGGCTTAACAAATAAAGTGCTACTAGGATGAATTTTGTGCAGTCTCTGGGAACACAGCACCCAAGGAAAATTTATACCATCAGCACACCATAATGGCGGTACTCTTGTTAATTAGGATTAACGATTAACCATAGTAACTAAGCTTAGCTAGCTGTTATTTATTAAATAGCTGTCAAAGCAGTTTTTGACTAATAGGGTTTTGAATCCTTACTGCTCTAACCCTAGCACTTTCATACGCTGATTGAGTGGCTGATAGCTTTTGTCGCCCGCAGCTTGCAATATATTACCAAACGGCATTTGTGCCACTAATTCCCAGTTATCAGGGATAGCGAACGCTGCCGCAATATCTTCGTCAATTAGCGGATTATAATGCTGCAAACTAGCGCCAACCTCTAATGTACTCAGCTCTGTCCATAGCGCATACTGATGCATCGCTGAAGTCTGTTGCGCCCAAACAGGGAACCTATCGGCATACAACTGAAATTGTTCTTGCATCGAATTTACCACATCGGTATCTTCATAGAACAGCACAGTACCAGCAGCAGCACGGAAGCTATCCATCTTTTGCTTACTACTAGAAAAATCACCATCAGCCACTTCTTCGCGCAGCTTAAGTTCGGTAATATCCCACAACTGCTGATGCTGCTCGTCAAATAAAACCACTAAGCGTGAAGATTGCGAGTTAAAAGCCGAAGGGGTATGCAGTAAGATACGTTCAGCCATATTGACTATAGCTTGTGGAGCGACGGCTAACTCATTACCTAAAGCATAAATAGAGCGACGTTCATTAAAGGTTTGTTGCAGAGTTTCCAAAGTAGCTTTAGACATTATAATTATCCTTATAATTGCAATTAATATTAAAGATCAGAGACAAGTAACCAGCTAGCAATAGCAATAAACATAGCCATTAGCCAACTATTAATGAATTAGTCTTGGCGCCGTACTAACCCAATATTGACAACAGAAAGGCTCAATATTATAGCAGTGAGCTTAACAGTGAATCGTTTGGCTTAAGTTTTTTTTATCAATAACCTTGTAATTTTTCTTGCAATTTGATCATGCTTTGACTATGTAATGCCATTAGCTGGCGATAATGATAACTGGAGTACCTTCTTCTACTTGTTCATACAACTCAAAAATGTGCTGATTACGCATGCGGATACAGCCATGAGAAAGGGGTACACCCATCGGCTCCGTATCGGGCGTGCCATGAATATAAATATAACGCTGATAGGTATCGCAGCCCCCTTGAGCGTTGCTACCTTTATTAAAGCCTGGCTCTATACCTTCGAGCCATAATATTCGACTCAATATCCAATCGCGGCTCGGCTGCTCCTGCCCTAAGCTGGCACTATAAACCTCACCAGTAGGCACTCGGCCAATAAACACGGCATTCATAGGCTCAGTACCGCCTATTTTTTCGGCGATAATATGCTTACCCAGTGGCGTACAGCCGCTGTCTTGTTGACTGCCTATACCATTTTTAGCAGTCGAGATACTATACTGGCAGACTAAGGTATCTTGTCGATATAAGCTCAGTTTTTGCTCAACAATATTAATAATGATATAAGTAGCATAGTTATTATTTTGCGGGATAACCGGTGGTGTCATAAGTTGTGTCATAAGTAATAATCCACTAGCAGTCTATTAGTAAGCATCTATTGATTTCTTGAGACCTAAGTTATAAATAATTTGTAGCCATTTGAATAAACTAACACCTATTTTTAATGTTAAAAGATTGTATCAAACTCGTAGGCACCGTACTATATACTTAAACCTTTTAAAGCTAGCAAATTATGACCAATATTTCACCGACACGAGTGTCGATGTATGATTTTCTATTTCAAGATATGCAGCCTATAGTTTCGTTGTTGGCTGATGCTGCTAACCTATCGTTACCACAAACACGATTAGGACTAGCTGCTAGTCTACAAGCTATCGTAACGGCTCTACTCGCTTATGAACAGCAATATCACGCCTCAGCGGTGCATAAAAAACTATTTACTCGTAGCGCGGTCAAAGAGCTGCGTCAGTACAATGCCATGAACTTTGCAACCATCAATGCCAGTCTGTATCATCGCAACGATGTCGCTGATGCAGTATTTGGTGATGTGGCAACTGTGATGAAAGCTAGTGCTCATATAGCGGCGCAAATTGACGCTAGTACTGCACAAGTAAAAACACTACTAACTTCATTATGCCTTATTGTACTGCGTGAGTTGGCTATCTTAGCAGACTATAGCCAACTTGATCATGAAGAGCTGGGTCATTGGTTTGATTTACAGCCGCAGTTTTTGCAGGCAGCAGCTATCGATAAATACTGGTATGAGCTGACTGGATTTCAGCCATTACAAGCCAGCGCCAGTCAAGATATGCAGCAGGCAACTCCTAACTACTTAAAAGTTATTGGTCGTGCGCCTGAGAACGTTCAGCAAGGACGTCATAATGATCTGTTGGTGTTTGCTCCGATGCCTTTGATCGAGCTACCACATCAACGCTGGTTGCTGCAGTTGGCCAAAATTGCTGATATCTATCTGAGTCGTGATCGATTGCGCATTACTTCTGAACCAACTACTGCACCTGTTGCGCCTTTAGTCAGTTTAGGACTACTCGAGGCCAATAAAGACCCTAGCCCTGTTACTACTAGCGAGGTACCTATCGACTACGATACCTCTGTACCACTATGGAAAAATCCAGTCATTCTTATTATTATCTTAGTCATCGGTAGCCTTAGTGCTTTGGCTGCTTTGAAATATCAGCAGCAAAAATCTAACGGTATCTTGCCAGCTGCCGCCGCAGTATATAAGCATGACCGTGCTGAAGAGCGTCAACAGCAAGATGCTATCGGCAAAATAGAACAGTAGCAACGGCTAGCATTGGTATTGATATTAGTATGAAGATCATTACCGTCTAACAAACAATACTAGATATCGGCTAATGCCAGCAACTTATGACGCATAAAAAAACAGAGACTCAAGGTCTCTGTTTGTTATTAATTAGATTCATTGACTGGACTTGACTACTTAGACAAGTCACGACCACGGCTAGCTTCGATAGCCAGACGCAGACCATTTAAACGGATGAAGCCTTCTGCATCTTTTTGATCATACGCACCAGCATCATCTTCAAAAGTTGCAATCTTCTCATCGAACAATGAATCAGCTGATTTACGACCAACTACGCTGACGCTACCTTTATACAGCTTCACACGTACAGTACCGTTGACATATTCTTGTGACTTATCGATTAACTCTTGCAGCATTAGACGCTCAGGACTGAACCAGTAGCCATTATAGATAATTTTAGCGTAGCGTGGCATCAACTCGTCTTTTAGGTGCGCCGCTTCACGATCAAGGGTCAAAGACTCAATACCACGATGGGCTTTAAGCATAATAGTCCCTGCTGGGGTCTCATAACAGCCGCGTGACTTCATACCTACGTAACGGTTTTCTACGATATCTAGGCGGCCAATACCATGCTTACCACCAATCTCATTGAGCTTGATCATAATTTCATAGGGCTTAAGCGGCTCACCATCAATAGCGACGATATCACCTTTTTTATACTCAAGTTCCATATACTGCGCTTGATCTGGTGCTTGCTCTGGGCTTACTGACCAGCGCCACATATCATCTTCAGCTTCAGCATAAGGATCTTCTAAGATACCGCCTTCATAAGAGATATGCAGTAGATTGGCATCCATCGAATAAGGAGATTTAGTTTTAGTGCCTGCATAATCGATGGCAATATTATGCTCTTTGGCATAGTCCATCAAGCTTTCACGACTAGATAAACCCCACTCACGCCAAGGGGCGATAGTAACCACATCAGGAGACAAAGCGACAGCACCAAGCTCAAAACGCACTTGGTCATTACCTTTACCAGTAGCACCATGACTAATAGCGTCAGCACCATGCTCAGCGGCAATCTCAACTAAGCGCTTGGCGATTAGTGGACGGGCAATAGAAGTACCGAGTAAGTACTCGCCTTCATAGATAGCATTGGCACGGAACATAGGGAACACATAATCACGAGCAAACTCTTCACGTAGATCTTCAATGTGAATGTTTTTGATACCCATCGCTTCAGCTTTAAGACGTGCTGGCTCTACTTCTTCACCTTGACCGATGTCAGCGGTGAAAGTGATAACTTCTGCATCATAAGTCTCTTGTAGCCATTTGGCGATGATTGAAGTATCAAGACCTCCAGAATAGGCCAGAACAATTTTATTAATATTTTTTTTATCTAGTTTTGCCATGAATGACTCCTAGTAAGTGGCGGGAAGGTTAAAATATCATAGTGCTAGTTGGCTACAATATAAAGTAAAAAATGCAGAGAATATTTAGCAGTTGTTTAGAGACGCTTTACAAACTATGCAAAACAAGCATAAAAAGCGCTCAGAACTGACTTTTCCTGCTTAGTGTACCTTATATTGACCTTATATCATATTTAGTCTACGCCCTGTTTGTTAGTAATAATCAGCTGACTATTATCCAAGGCAATATTTGATAATGAACCGCTTATCTTTAGCGGCATATTTAGTCAGAGAGTCAAATCTGTTATTATGGGCACTGGTAAAATTCCCTAATAAAAACTAGCCAGTAAATAACGGGTAAAACTATCCATATAATCCGACTAATAAAATAATTTATCAGCTGTCGTTTATTGACAAATGTATTAACTTATCAGCCTCAACTATCTCTTAGTTCCTATTTTTCATCTTAATTTCATCCTACAGAGCGTTATAATCCTTATGACTGATTCTATTGCAGAGCTAACTATTATTCAGCCAGACGACTGGCATATCCATTTACGAGACGGTCAAGCACTGGCGACTACTGTTGCCCATGCAGCGACTAGCTTTAATCGTATTATCTGTATGCCCAATCTGGTACCACCAGTCAAAAACGCAGCTGATGCCCAAGCTTATCGTGAGCGCATAATGCAGTATTTGCAGGCAAGTGACATTAGTGCTGATCGCAAAGTCACTTTTGATCCACGCATGACTTTATACATGACTGATCAGACTAGCGTGCAAGATATAGAAATGGCGGTCAAATCTGGCATAGTACAAGCCGTTAAGCTTTACCCTGCTGGTGCTACGACTAACTCTGCCGATGGCGTCACTAACATTAATGCCCTAGCAGATGTGTTTGAAGCTATGCAGAAATATCAGTTACCTTTGCTATTACATGGTGAAGTGACTCATGATCATGTCGATATTTTTGACCGTGAAAAGCGCTTTTTGGATGAAGTATTAACGCAAATTATCGCCAAATTCCCAGCATTAAAAATTGTAGTTGAGCACATCACTACTAGCGATGCTGCTGACTTTGTGTTAGCGCAAGGTAACCATGTTGCCGCTACTATTACCCCGCAGCACTTAATGTTCAATCGTAACCATCTATTGTTAGGCGGTATCAAGCCACATCTATATTGCTTACCTATTCTCAAGCGGGCCTCGCATCAAAAAGTATTATTAGATGTGGCGACTAGTGGCAGTCCAAAATTCTTTTTGGGTACTGACTCAGCGCCGCACTCAACCGATAAAAAAGAAGCCGCTTGCGGCTGTGCGGGCTGTTATAGCTCAGCGACAGCTCTTCCGCTCTATGCTACTGCATTTGATAGTGTTGGCAAAATTAACAGCCTTGAGGGCTTTGCTAGTCGTTTTGGTGCTCAGTTCTATGGCTTGCCAATCAGCACCAACACGGTCACTTTAATCAAAAAGCCAATGCAAGTCCCTAGTGCTTATCCTTACTTTCACGGCTCAACGCTGACCCCACTGATGGCTGGTGAAACGCTACCTTGGTCTATCAAGGCCTAAACTACATTCTGCCTAAGTCTGATGATATGACCGCCAAGCTAGTAGCATTCATATCATCAGCTACTCGTATAATTTCAACTTATTATGACTACCGATAAAAGTGATTTGACTGTCTATGACCACCCAAAATAACACTCCTGTATCCGATGAGGTCTTGAGTGGCCCTGCTGAGCGTATTAGCACTAATGAAGCGAGCTCTATTAAAGCATCAGCACCCTCTGAGACTACAGAAACTCAGACGCCAATGACTCTAAAAGAGCGTTTTCGTAAATTTTTACCGGTAGTAGTTGATGTGGAGACTGCTGGTTTTAACTCGCAAACCGACGCCCTCTTAGAGATTGCTTGTATCCCTATTCTGCTCAATGAGCAAGGGGTTTTTTATCCAGGCGAGGCGCTAAATGCCCATATCGAACCTTTTGAAGGGGCTAACTTAGAGCCAAGCGCCCTAGCGTTCACCGGCATTGATCCCAATAACCCGATGCGAAAAGCTATTGCAGAAGATGAAAAAGTGGCGCTAAGACGCATTTTTAAAGGCCTAAAAGAAGTGCGAAAAGCTGAAGAATGTCGCCAATGTGTCCTTATTGGCCATAATGCTCATTTTGACTTAAGCTTTTTGAATGCGGCAGTTCTACGTACTAATAGCAAAAGCCACAACCCATTTCATCAGTTTTCAGTATTTGATACGGTGACTTTAGCCGCCTTAGCCTTCGGTCAGACAGTACTGGCTCGTGCTTGCAAAGCAGCAGGGCTGGATTTCGATGGTAATGATGCACACTCAGCGTTATACGATACCCAAAAGACTGCTGAGCTGTTCTGTCATATCCTTAACCACTACCCAATGCTTCCTAATGCCCTGCGTGTCCAAGAACCTAACGAGACTTTGACAGATAGCAACAACTAACAAACAGCAATTAGCCAAATTTTATCTATAATGAACCAATAGTAATGGAACACTCACTAATTGCTATTGGTTAACTGGCGATAATAGCTAGCCTATGAGCATAGTTTTACTGCAATGAATAATAACGCTGTTGTATTATTAATCCGACTTGATCATCTTAGTTTTTAGTTGATAAGGATATGATTGATACAGTGAAACTATTTTGACTGTCGCTTAAGTTATTTGCTGTTTGCAGAAGCGGCAGTTAGCTTGATGGTCATTGTTATGATTCAGTACTAATCGATATATCCTGTAGATGATTTAAGCTGCTTACGATGCCTTTATGGCCTGCAACAGGCTGTGATAGGCTCAACAGGAGAGCTACCCTAATGGAACTAGAACCGCAGCACATGTTATGGGGAACTATTATTGGTTATATGTTATTAGCTTTAACTATTAGCACCTGCACTTCTCTATGGATACGCCACCATTTAAAGAATAATAACCTACATCCACGTCGCGCATTGAAAAAAAGATACTTACTATTAAAAAAACGTAGAAAAAGGCTTGACAGTAGACACAGACGCTATTAGAATGTGCACCACTTCAGCATAAATGGTGAAAGCAGTTGAAGCGCAGTACCTAGTCCCCATCGTCTAGAGGCCTAGGACACCGCCCTTTCACGGCGGTAACGGGGGTTCGAATCCCCCTGGGGACGCCACATATAAAAGTGGTATCTACTCCGGTAGTAATGCTTTAGAACCTTCCAAAACTTTATAGGTTTTGGAAGGTTTTTTTATGGGCTAATGATTAGTTATCGTAGAAGGTAGATTGGCGGCTTACAGTATAGTGACTATCAGTATAATTAAATCGTTTATCCATAATTGTTAATGTCCTTGATACCCTTAATATCATGAAAATCATAACTATTAAGAAAATATTATAGGCATAAAAAATCCCAGCCGTTCGCTGGGGTTTAAAATAAGATCTAGTGCTCAATCTTTTAGGTAATGATCTAAAATTTATCTGATAGCATAAACCACAATAGGGTCAAAATAATAAGTAATCCTAATATAGTTTGAATCAAAAAGAACGCTTGGTGCTCCCCTACTACTTTACTTAAAGTCAAGCCCAATACATTATACTTTATAGGTTGCGTATCAATATCACCAGTGTTTTTCTGCTCTTCATAATAGCCTTGTAAAGTGTCTACGAATGGTCGCCACTCATTAGCGTCCCAGTTGTAAGGCTTAAACGGCATCAACGCTTTAACTCTAGAGTCACTAAGCATCCAACGCTCAAGAGTTATAGAGCGCAGCGACCAACCAGTAAAGCGACGCTTAGCAATGGCAGAGAATTCTAAGATATGCATATCTTTATGCCGATCATCCATCAAAATACGATTTTTGAGGTCAGTCAACGCTTGCTCTGAGCCTTCCACATACTGAAAAAAGTAGCCATTACCGTAACAAACAATTCCTGTCACATTATCAGCTTTATTATTTTTTATAGAAATCTCAGCGATATCATTGAGGGTACTGGCACCAGATAGACCTGTCGAAGTAATACGACTGACATATACTAACTGATAGAGATCTGCTGTATTTGAAAGAGTGGGACTAGTTGATGATAGCATTGTGCCTCTCCTCATAATTATAATACATAATCTAGACTACATGGCCTAAGGAATAATATACAAGTAAGAGAATATGAACCTGTAATAAATTTTTATATTATATATACGTATTTTTTATATATAATTGTATTAATTTAGTTACATAGTAGTGCAGTTTGGTCAGTAAAGCAAATAATAAGTTATAAATAATCGGCTACATTGTAACTTGTTAATAATCTGTCAGCCTTTATAGCATTGGTCTTAAGGGAATAAGCACTGGCTCTACATTGCTAATTTTTAATTTACTTTTTAGCGAATGCTAATACTTGACATATATCAAAGTAACCGTTAGGAAAATAATATTTGAAATAACCCTATTATTAGCAAGGTTTTATAAGCAAATGAGGGTTTTATAACAAAAAGAGTGCTTTACAAGAAAAGGAGGGTTTTGTAAGAAAAGCAAGGTTCAATACTGTTTTTAGGTTATAAACCGGTCTATTAAGAGATCAGATTATTGTAAAAGGCTTTTTGCTAGGATGCTGCTATCATCAACCTTATTAGTTGCAGGCTTGGCCTTGTGCGCTTAGTAAAGCACTCAGTAGTAGCGCATCATCTGGATAAGTCAGTTTAATATTCTGACGACTGCCCGCTACTAACCTAATAGGCAAGTTTAGTTGCTCAAAAGCGCTAGCTTCATCAGTGATTTGTAGTTGTTGATCCGCAACATAAGACAATACTTGACGCAGCTTGCCCAAGCGGAAAACTTGTGGGGTTTGTGCTTGCCAAATAGTGGCACGATCTATAGTGCACTGAGAATAGTAACGCTGATTATTACTCATAGCTTCTGCATCAAGGGCAGGCTTCTGCATCGGTAGCAGATTATGATTAGAAGGTTGCTGTTGTGCTTGTTTTAGAGTATCAGCAACTGGAGTAGCAAGGATAGCCCCATGAGGCTCAGTCATAGCAGCGCTAATCACACGCTCGATATCAGCAGTAGTAACTGCGGGTCTCGCCGCATCATGAATCACTACTAAATCATCATCTGCCGCACCACTGTGAGTAATAGCTTGCATGCCTAAGCTTACCGACTGCCAACGTTCAGCACCACCCTGCGCATAAGATACTGGTAAGGCGAAGTTTAGAGTCTGCGCCGTTGTATCATCTGCGGCAATAACTAGCAAACAGTGATTAATATAAGCACTACTAGCTAACCTAGCGACGCTAAGCTGCAGCAAGGTCTGCTCATTGATGAGTAAATACTGTTTAGCTACAGCAGCACCGAAACGACTGCCGCGTCCAGCAGCGACTATCATAGCGTGTACTTTAGGGGGGGTGTTAAGCGGAGACTGACTTTTGAGCTGCTGCTTATCAGCCTTAGCACTAAATTCAGTATGGCATTGAGTATTCAACTTACTAGTAAATTTAGGATTAAGCTTGTTATTCAGCTTATTGTTGAGGATGCTCATAGGGATAGTGTGCCAGCTTGGTAGTGATTGTTATAGTTTTTATTAAGCTACTAACCATCATTGGCTACTACGAGTAGTGGGCGAAGTAGATATCTGCACAAAGGTCTCATTGTGCTTAATCAGCCCTAGATCTAAGCGTGCATGCTCCTCTACAGCTTCGAGGCCATTTTTTAAGTCATAAACATCAGTACGTAGCAAGTTATTTGCTGCTACCTGATTATCATTAAAGCGCTGTTGCTCTTCGATTTGACTCAATAATTCATTGCGTTCGACATGTCCATTACCGCCGAACCAGTATTGATACTGCAGCCCTAGCAGCACCGCAACGGCCAAAGCAAGTAACATAAATTGGCTAAAGTATTTCATATGCTCACAACATCAAACCAGAGAATAAAAGAATATATACAAAAGTGAAAATCACTATATTTATATCGTTAATAGATCTTAATAGCTTAGCATCATCATTAAAATAAATACAAGCTACTAAGCCAAACTTTGTTAGCGAATTCAAAACCTTAGTTCCAAATTCGCTATTCTATAATGAGCAAATATTTAACTGACTAAGCTTTAGCCGCGTAAGCCGATAAACTCTTCACGGCCACGATAACTTGCGCGTACTTGCTGCTCTATGCGTAACAGTTGATTGTATTTTGCTACGCGGTCTGAGCGGCATAATGAGCCAGTTTTGATTTGACCGGCCGCTGTACCTACTGCTAGATCAGCAATAGTGCTATCTTCAGTTTCGCCCGAGCGATGAGAGATAATAGTCGCATAGCCGTTTTTCTTAGCTAGATAAATAGCATCTAGAGTCTCTGACAAAGTACCGATTTGGTTAAACTTAATCAAAATAGCATTAGCGATATGCTTATCAATACCTTCTTGCAAGATTGCGGGGTTGGTTACGAATAAGTCGTCACCGACTAACTGTACTTTGTCACCGATTTGCTCAGTTAAATACTTCCAACCATCCCAATCTGACTCATCAAGGCCATCTTCGATAGAGATAATCGGATATTGACGCGCCAGCCCTACTAAGTAGTCAGAAAAACCTTGGCTATCAAAGCTTTTATTGCCCTCACCGGCCAGAATATATTTACCGTCTTTATAGAACTCACTAGCCGCACAATCAAGCGCTAAGTGGATATCTTCACCAGCCTTGTAACCGACTTGCTCGATTGCCTGCATGATGACCGTGATGGCCTCTTCATTACTACGTAAGTTAGGGGCAAAACCACCTTCATCACCAACAGAAACACTCAAACCTTGCGATTTTAGTACTGACTTTAGGCTATGAAAAATCTCTGTACCAGCTTGTAGCGCTTCTGAAAAGCTGGTAAAGCCGACAGGCTCAATCATGAACTCTTGGATATCGACAGTGTTATCTGCATGCTCACCACCGTTTAAGATATTCATCATCGGTACAGGCATAGTCAGTGAAGTCTGATTACGCAAATTAGCGATGTACTGATGTAGCGGTAGATGCTGTGATTTAGCAGCAGCTTTAGCGGTAGCTAATGATACAGCTAGTATAGCGTTAGCCCCTAAACTGCCTTTATTTTCAGTGCCATCAAGCTTAATCATCGCATCATCAATCTGCTGCTGCTCAGTGACATCTTTGTCCATCAAAGCGCTGCGGATTTGACTATTGACATTGGCTACGGCTTTTTTGACCCCTTTGCCCATGTAACGGCTTTTATCGCCGTCACGTAACTCTATTGCTTCACGTGAGCCAGTAGATGCCCCGCTTGGCACTGCTGCACGGCCTACTGTACCATCAGCTAAAATAACATCAGCTTCAATCGTTGGGTTACCACGTGAATCTAGTATTTCACGAGCACGAATGTCTTTAATTGCGGTCACTTTGGTGGTTTCTTCAGCGTACATAATGTCTTAAATTCCTTTGGTCATGCCAAGTTTGTGGGATAAAAAAGGGATAATAAAATATTGGGCGTGCTTACTTATGAGTATTCAACACGTCCTAGAGAGACGAACAAATATAACTGGGATAAATGAGTCTGTAACTAACACCGTAAATACGGTCAATTATGCTTATATTAACCATAAGCAAGTCTTATGTTTATGACTATAAAAACACGGCTATGGTGCTTGGCATCATAGCATAAATTCAATGAAATATTACCACTGTTAGCGCTAACCTTTATGGAGTGCGCTAAGCCTTAAAGCTCAGCTATTCGACGTTGGCCATCAAGCCTTATCTATTAAAACCTGTCTGCAAAACCGGACCCTAATAAAAATCAGCTGCTACCTAAGTGTCAGCGACTAGACCTTGTTTGCAACATTAGGCGCAGATACGGTATTAGTTGATTCTACAGCCGTTTTAAAACGGGTTAAGCGTAGGGCATTCATCAGTACTGAGATTGAGCTAAGGGCCATAGCGGCGGCAGCTATCATCGGGTTTAAGAAACCAAAGGCGGCTAATGGAATCCCTAGACAATTATAAATAAAAGCAAAGAATAAATTTTGTTTAATATTGCGTACTGTCGCTTGAGCTATTTTTTGTGCTGCATCAATGTGCATCAGTGACTCACCCATCAAGCGCGCAGAAGCGCTATGCTGTGCTACATCAGTACCATCTACCATTGCAAAGCTAGCATCAGCAGTGGCCATCGCTGGTGCATCATTGACCCCATCTCCTGCCATCGCCACTTTATGTCCAGCCGTTTGTAACTTAGCGATTTGGCTAGCTTTATCACGTGGACTCATTTGGCCATAAGCGGCATCAATACCTAGCTGCCCGGCTACGTGGTCGACGACTGACTGCTTATCGCCACTCATTAAGATGACCTTAATACCAGCAGCTTGTAGTGCACTAATCGCCTGTGGAGTATCAGACTTTAGATTGTCCGCTAATGCGAACGCCCCTAAAGGCTCATCATTAATGCTCACCGCCACAGTACTAGCTATTTTCCATACTTTGGGCATCAGCTTAGGCAATAGCAAATTTGCAAAATCAGCAGTGCCGACTTTAACGGTGCCAAGACCTTCGATATTGGCTTGAATACCAGCGCCTTTGATAACGCTAATATTGGTCACTGGTAGTAAGGATAATTGGCGCTCAGCTGCCGCATTGATTAAGGCGGTTGCTAGCGGATGGCTGGCATGCACTTCGACACTAGCAGCAAGTTGCAGCACCTCATTAACCGCTAAAGACTTATCCACCATTACTTGATCAACGATAGCCGGTTTACCAATAGTCAGAGTACCTGTTTTATCTAGGACTACAGTATCAATATCCCCTGCCGCCTCTAAACTCTGTGCGTCTTTGAACCAAACGCCATGCCGAGCAGCAACGCCCATACCAGCCATAATCGCCGCTGGAGTAGCTAAACCTAAGGCGCAAGGACAAGCAATGACTAATACAGATACTGCATGCATCAGGGCGGTATCTAACATCCCCGTCAGCCACCAAGTTAGCCCGAAAGTCACTGAGGCGATGGCTACTACTACTGGCACAAAGATAGCAGTGACTTTATCTGCTAAGCGCGCCAGCTTGGCCTTAGATCCCTGCGCATCGCTGAGCGCTTGCACCATATCACCAAGCTTAGTATCGCTACCTTTAGCAGCGACCCGATATAACAAGCTACCGTTTTCGACTAACGCCCCGGCCAGCAGTCCATCGCCGATTTGTTTTTTCAGCGGTACAGATTCGCCAGTTAAATGACTCTCTACACACCAGCCTTCACCATCGACAACGACTCCATCAGTAGCCACACGACTGCCTTGCTTGGCACGTAAGATGTCATCGATTTGCACTTGTTGCAAAGCCACATTATAAAAATCACCGTTAGGCTGCTGCTGTTCAACTTCATCAGGGGTTAGTGTCAATAATAAATCAATGCTATTTAGGCTGTGTTTTTTGGTACGCTCTTCTAAATACTTACCAGTACGCACAAAGACGATGACCATCACCCCTGCTTCAAAATATACCTCAGGGCCATGGTTCATAGCGCCATGCAGCATGGTGCTATCGCCGTGAGTTAACCAAGTATAAGTGGAATACGCCCAAATGGTTACAGTGCCGATCACCACCAGCACATCCATATTGGCCAGCCCACCTTTTATTGATGCCCAAGCACTACTATAAAAAGGCAGCGCAAATCCAAACTGGACGATGGTTGCCAATACAAACTGCATCCAAGTCGCTGGCATCCACGCCATGCCTTGACCTACTAGCATGCCTGTCATACCGACTAAGAATGGTATTAAACACAGCCACAGTCCAATTAAGCGCCACGGTAGACGCGTTTCAGGGTCTTTATTAGGTTTGGCAAATAAGTCCTCGCCTGCTTGTAGGTTAGCTACAAAGCCAGTTTTATTGACCCATTCGGTAATCTGCTCGGGTGTCGTCTCTATTGGATTATAATCTACGTTCGCCGTCTCGCCAGCGAAGTTGACACTAATCTCATAGATAGAAGGTTTTTTAGTCAGTACTTTTTCGATTCGCGACGCACAAGCCTGACATGACATGCCCTCAATCGCTAGCTGCAAATGTGCGCGCTGCGGTTGCAACTGAGTATTTTTCTGAATATCAGTCTCTACTGCATAGCTTTCATCAGAGGATGTGCGGGTGGAATCATTCATAAATAAAAGCTCGTCATACTGAGTACAGAGATATAACCGCCATAAGCGCTATTAACGTATAACAGTAGGTCAGTGGGTGGATGGATGCTGCACAAGATAGGGTAATTAGAGCAATAAATCAATGCATAACATCCATCAGCAGCGTTATCTTCATTATCTCAGGCAGCAAAAACATAATAAATATTAGAAATAGTAACAGTCGCTATTAACCTTAGGCAAAATACTGGCTTTTCAAGTCTAATCGGCAAGTTAGCTAACTGTAAACCAACAAGCTAAGTCCTAGATTTGTAGCAAAAAAAACCAGCCTTAGCAGCTGGTTTTATGATAAAGATATAAACCTCTTACGAATTAGCAACAGTGGCATCAAATCCAGCATCATCAATTGCAGCGGCAATCTTCTCAGCGCTAGTTTTAGTATCATCAAAGCTGACTGTTGCTAAATTATCAGCAAGCTCAATTGAGATAGTATTTAACCCATCGATGTCAGCAGTAGCAGTATGCACACTAGCCACACACCCACCACAAGTCATGCCATCAATATTAATAGTACGCGTTTGCTCTGCCATGTTAGGCTCCTTATTGTTATCTATTAGAATAATTAGCTACTCACTATTATCCTCTGACTATTAGCCACTACGTTAGAGCAATGCTAACTGATTATCAAGGGCGTTTAGTAGCTGATTCATTACCTGCTTAATTGCCGTTCAGTTCAGTATTCACTTCTCGTGATAATGCGGATTCTGTGGAGAGTCAATTGGGAACGGTTGGGTAACATAGTCGACCATGCTGATAGCGGCGGTCAGTGCGTGAATACTGGTATCCGTATCCTCGTAACTGACTATAGCGCTATTGCTGGCTGTATCAAGCTCAATGGCGGTTACGCCAGTAATGTTCTTTAGCGCTATCATAAGACTGTCAAGGCCCTCAGCATCGCTGATGTTATCGATACTTACTCTCGCTGTTTGCATAGCCATAAGCTTGCCCTCTCATTTTAGAAGATAGTGTTTATTGAGTATCTAAAACCTCAAAGCCTTTTACTAAGTCGTCAAGCTGCTTTAATTGCTGTAGAAATGGTTCAAGCTGGCTCATGCGTAGGGCACAAGGACCATCGCACTTAGCGGTTTCAGGACTAGGATGTGCTTCTAAAAACAGCCCTGCCAAGCCTGTCGCCATCCCTGCACGTGCTAGAGTAGTAATCTGCTCACGGCGACCACCAGCGCTATCACTACGCCCGCCTGGCTGCTGCAGACTGTGGGTCACATCGAAGAATACCGGCACATCCATCTGTTTCATGGTGTCAAAGCCCAGCATATCAACCACTAAATTATTATAACCAAAAGCACTGCCACGCTCGCACAAGATAAGCTTGTCATTACCAGCCTCAAGACATTTATCAATAATGTGACGCATCTCATGCGGCGCTAAGAATTGTGCTTTTTTGATATTAATAATAGCCCCAGTCTTAGCCATCGACTCTACTAAGTCAGTTTGCCTAGACAAGAAGGCTGGCAGCTGAATAACGTCAGCAACTTCAGCTACGGGCTGCGCTTGGTGTGGTTCGTGAACATCAGTAATGATCGGCACTTGATAGCGCTCTTTGATTTGGCCTAGCCAATCAATACCCTTCTCAAGCCCAGGTCCGCGAAACGAATGCAAGCTTGAGCGGTTGGCTTTATCAAAGCTGGCTTTAAACACATAGCCAATACCTAAGCGCTCACAGATATCAATGTACTGTTCAGCGATTTCAAAAGCCAACTCTTTGGACTCTAAAATATTCATACCACCAAATAACACAAACGGCTGATCATTACCGATAGTGATAATTTGCTGACTGTTGGTGTTGGTGTCTGTTTGTTTGGGCGTCGTAAGCTGGATATGCGACTGCGCAGTTAGTAAAGTGTCCATAAAATAGCTGTCCTAGTTATTATTACTGATTAGCGCTGTTGATTATTATTATCTGGTACTCAATAGCTATTGTAACTGATAGTCCTATAAAAAAAAGCCGCTAAGTTGCATTAGCCACAAACGATATAAAAACAAAACCATTCACTTACATAAGATAATTAGCAAAAAAAGACCACTCCGTAGAGTAGTCTTTTTTATATTTCAAACCATTAAAACTACAGCTATTCAAGCTTAACCGCGTTTGCAATGATAACTATTGCAACTAAAACGCGTTTAAACTCAAAAGACTATTTAATGTCGTTATAGTTTTTAGCCGCTTTTACAAAGCTATTAAACAACGGATGGCCACCACGTGGCGAGCTAGTGAATTCAGGATGGAACTGCACCCCGATAAACCATGGATGCTCAGCAATCTCTACTGATTCAACTAAATGCTGCTTAGTTGAGTAGCCCGATATAGTCATGCCAGCTTGCTCTAGTGGTTCAATATAACGGTTGTTCATCTCATAGCGATGGCGATGACGCTCTGTGATTATATTAGAGCCGTATATTTGGCTAAGCTTACTACCAGCGACTAGCTCCGCTTGTTGAGCTCCAAGGCGCATAGTACCACCAAGATCAGAATCATCACTGCGTATTTGCAATTCGCCGCGCTCATCTAACCACTCAGTAATCAGACCAATAATCGGCTCGGCAGTCTTACGATCAAATTCAGAAGAGTTGGCATTGATATTGAGCACATTACGAGCGTACTCAATTACTGCCAATTGCATACCCAAGCAGATACCTAAATAAGGTACTTTGTTCTCGCGAGCATAAGTAATAGCTTTTATTTTACCTAGCGTACCGCGCTCACCGAAGCCTCCAGGCACTAAGATGGCATCAGCTTGTTTCAAGCGCTCAAGCAAGCTATCGTCAGTCTCTAAATGCTCAGCATCGATATAATCGATATTTACTGCTGCTTTATGGGTGATGCCAGCATGCAATAAGGCTTCATTTATTGACTTATAAGCATCAGGTAATTCAACGTATTTACCTACCATAGCTACGGTTACCGTAGTCTCAGGATTGAGCTGCGCCTCAACTACTTTGTCCCAATCGCTCAAGTCTGCTTCTGGCAAATCAAGACCAAAACGCTCACAAATTAGATCATCTAGATCCTGTTCATGGAGGGTGCGTGGAATTTGATAAATACTCTTAGCATCTTCGCACATGATGACCGCACGCTCTTCAACGTTAGTAAATAGCGAAATCTTACGACGATTATCAAGAGAAATCTTGTGCTCAGAGCGACAGATTAAGATATCAGGCTGCAAGCCAATGGAGCGCAGCTCTTTTACTGAATGCTGCGTCGGCTTAGTCTTAGTCTCTCCAGCGCTAGCAATGTAAGGCACTAAGGTTAAATGCATTAGCATGGCTTTATTACGACCAAGCTCAACTTGCATTTGACGCACTGCTTCCATAAATGGTAATGATTCGATATCACCAACAGTACCACCAATCTCAATAATAGCCACATCGTAGCCTTCACCACTAGCTAAAATCTTACTCTTAATCTCATCAGTGATATGCGGAATAACTTGTACAGTACCGCCTAAGTACTCGCCGCGACGCTCTTTGTTTAGAACGTTTTGATAGATACGGCCGCTGGTGAAGTTATTACTCTTACTCATTTTTGAATGGCGTAAAAAACGCTCATAATAACCCAAGTCCAAATCGGTCTCTGCCCCATCAGCAGTGACGAAAACTTCGCCATGTTGAAAAGGACTCATAGTACCCGGATCAACGTTGATATACGGATCCATCTTGGTCATAGTGACATTGACACCACGTGCCTCTAATATCGCGGCAAGAGACGCTGCGGTGATACCCTTTCCTAGCGAGGACACTACCCCACCGGTCACAAATATAAACTTGGTCATAGCACTCTATCAGTAATTGGTAAAAGAGGATTTTACTAAAAATACGCCATGAAATATAGGGCAAAACCAAAACTCTGTTAAATAGTTAGCTTTTAAGCCCTACTAATACCTATGTTGACACTTTAACCCGCTAAATTGTCTGTAAAAAACTCATAGGACCAAAAAAAACTCACCCCGAAGGATGAGTTTTTAAATCTAAAACCAGTTTGATTAAGTTTGATAAAGATCATTTCTACAGCAAGCCTAGCTTTAGAACTTATATTCTAAACCTGCACCAAAGGCAAATACATTGATATCAGACTCAATGACATCATAGCGATCAAATTTTTCTTTACCATTTTTATTAACTTTATTTACTTTACCTACAGCAACGTAATCTGCTGAGTTTTGACCAATATAAGCATGTCCGGTGATATCCTTTTTAAACTGATAAGTACCGCCTAGCACAACTTGGTCTGAATTTGAGTTACTAAAACCATTTAGATTATCAGTTTTATTATATTGCACATAAACGGTGGTAGGTTTTGCCAAGCTGTTTAAGCCCATCTTAGCGCTGACTACTAAGCCTTTTTCTTTGTCGGAGCCAGCAAAGTCATAATCAGCTTGCTGATACATAACCCCTAGGGTTACTGGATGATTAATATAATGAGTCAAATCGGCAGTGGCAGTAGCACGTATAACCTCTCCCCCATAATCGACTTTATGCTTCTCTTTAGTATCCGTTGGGTCTAACAGATTGATATCATCGTCCATATCCATGTCTTTACTATAGGCAATACCTGCGGTAAAACCAGTACCTTTATCAAACATCAATGAGGCACCGTAACCGTTTTTGCTATTATCTAAGCTTTCATCAGCGGCATACTGGAGAGCTAAAGCTACTGGCAGCTCTTTATATTGAGGGGCAAACCAGACGATTGAATTATTCTGACGAGAGTCATCAAGCATATTTAATGCTCTTAGCTCGTTTTCTTTATTGAGCTTACTATCGCCTAGATTGTCCCAGTAACCTTCGGTAAGGGTGACGTTATTCACTTTCCCTAATACTGAGGAGTTGCGACCTAAGCGCAGTTCGCCGAAGCGTTTATTGGCTAGACCCAGATAAGTATCACGATTTTTAAAACCATCTTTATCCCCATCAATGCTAAAGCCATACTCTAGCTGATACACCACTTCAGTCTCATCAGATATCGACTCAGAGCCTTTTATACCAAGACGCGAGCTATGGGAGTTTATTTCTAGTGCATTTTTATCATAGTCTGTCGGGGCATCTGTGGTTTCATTAGGACCAAGACGAGTCATAACATCAGACTCAAAATTAATATAGTCAGTAGTCACAAAAACTTTGCCGTAAACCTTGGGAGCGGCATGCGCAGTAGAGAATGCAACAGCCGATAATGCTGAAGCTAAAAGTATTTTTTTCATAACGAAACTCGATTTTACGGTGATATTTAGATCATTTTGCACAGTAGTAGAACGCAGACCTACAACCAAGCATAAGCTTAGAAATAAGGAGCTTGCTATAACTGGCTTTAAATAGGGGGCTGAGCAACATTTGTTGCTGGTGTAATACTTGGCTTGCAAGGATAGCAACTTTGACATTATTTGCAACATTTATCGCTAAGGTAGTGGCGGACTTTTTTAATAGTAAGCACCACTCTGTAAGTTTAGTTGTTGTTTATCTAGTAGTGATAAACATATAGCTAGTTATTAAAGACATAAAAAAACTCACCCCGAAGGATGAGTTTTTATAATACTATTCTAATAGTTAGATTAGAATTTGTATTCTAGACCAGTACCAATTACTAATACTTCAGCATCGCCTCTTGGCGAAACTTCAAGTTCGGTTGGATTATATCCTACATTGTCAGCCTTGTTCATACCAGCATAGGCATGAGCAATGATGTTGTCTTTGTAGAAGTACTTACCACCAACAACGATCTGATTTGAATCAGAATCGTCAACACCATTTAGGTTTGAGGTGTTGTTATACTGTGCATAAACAGACGCTGGACGAGCAAAGTTAGCTAAAGGCATTTCACCACTGATAACAAAGCCTTTTTCTTTTGACTCGCCGCCATCATAATCAGCTACTTGATATAACGCGCCTAATCTTACCGGAGCTGCGATATATTTACCTAGATCAACCGTAGCCGTACCACGGATGATATCACCTCTAATATTCTGGTCTTTGTCATAAGCTAGGCCAGCGGTGAAGCCAGTACCTTGGTCAAATAGCGCTGCAACACCAAAACCTGTGTTATCGTTACCATTAGCATCATCAGAGCTGTACATTGCAGAGATTTCTAATGGTAAGTTGTTATATTTAGGCGCCGTCCAAATGATTGAACTTGGGATACGGTTACTATCCGCCATGTTTAATGCTGAAACAACTTCTTTTTCGTTTTGAGTCTGACCTAGGTTATCCCAGTAGCCTTGGTTCACAACAACGTTGTCAATACGAGCTAGGCTTGATTGGTTTTTACCAACACGGAACTCACCGAATTGCTTATTTTTAACACCAAGGAAAGTATCACGGTTTTTGAAGCCATTACTATCGCCATCAATACTTGTGCCATACTCTAACTGATAAATGACATCAGTGTTAGCTGTCATAGCTTCAGAACCCTTAAGACCAATACGTGAAGCATGAGAGTTAATCTCTATGGTGTCTTCATCATACATACTGCCGTTAGGGCCATCAAATTCAGCATTAACATAATCAGCAGCTAAAAAAGCTTTACCATAAATAGTTGGTGCTGCATTGGCTGCAGATACGGATAGGGCTGCAATAGCTGTAGCTAGAAGTAACTTTTTCATGGGGATATCTCCACTTCACAATTTTAGTAATAAGCTAGCTATTATTAGCTGGTGCTCATAATGGTATCGTCACAAATCCACAAAGATATAATGTGTAACTGGCTACCTAGATTAGTCAGAAACAAGTTTGACATAGTTTTATTACCACAAGATGAAAAAACCAGCACTTACATAAGTCACACCATTAACCTGAGATTAATGTAACTATAATGTAATGTTCGGTGGTTAACTTTCTAGTGCGTAACATCCGTTACCAAACTCATACTTCGGATATAAGCATAACAACTTTGACATAATTTGCAACATATTTTTTTAATCTTCATCATGGTTTTTTGTAGTTATTCTCTGTGAGGCTTTAGCAACATTAGCATCAGTAGCAAAAAAATTGCAATAAAAAGCACTGCTACTTTTTCACAAAGATAGCAGTGCGGTTCTATATATCCATAAAAACAACCAGCTTAGATAGGCGTCCCATAGCTTAGACCAGTTATACAGCTACTGATCTACAGTATAGCGGCCTAAAGCCTAAGCGAGCTCTATTACGGCACCTAATCGATTAGGCTGTCTACAGACTGCCCTTTAGCTCACGACGGGCACGATGTAATAAAGGCTCAGTATAACCACTTGGTTGCTCTCGACCTTTGAATACTAAGTCACAAGCCGCCTTGAAGGCTATAGAGCTATCAAAGTCAGGGCCCATAGGCTGATAGCTAGGATCATTAGCGTTTTGATTATCGACCACTGTTGCCATACGCTTCATCACTTCCATAACTTGTTCAGTGCTGACAATATTATGGTGTAGCCAGTTAGCGATATGCTGACTCGAGATACGCAACGTGGCTCGATCTTCCATCAGACCGACGTTATTAACATCCGGTACTTTTGAGCAGCCAACGCCTTGGTTTACCCAGCGCACTACATAACCTAAGATACCTTGGGCATTATTCTCCAGTTCTGTCTGTGCTTCCTCAGCCGTCCAATCAGTATCTTTAGCCAGTGGAATACTCAAGATATCATCTATATTGGCACGCTTACGTGATTTTAGACGGCTTTGCACTTCAGCCACATCTACCATGTGGTAATGCATACTGTGTAAAGTGGCGCCAGTCGGTGACGGTACCCAAGCCGTATTAGCCCCTTGCTGCGGATGAGTAATCTTAGTAGCCATCATCTCCTTCATGTCATCAGGACGCGCCCACATGCCTTTACCGATCTGAGCATGACCTTGTAAACCCGTTTCAAGGCCAATATCGACGTTCCATTGCTCATAAGCTGGCTGCCATGCTTGTGCTTTCATCTTGATTTTACGCACAAAAGGTCCAGCATTCATACTAGTATGCATCTCATCACCAGTACGATCTAAGAATCCCGTATTAATGAAGATAACCCGCTCTTTAGCTTGACGAATAGCTTCTTTAAGATTCACCGTCATCCGGCGCTCTTCATCCATAATACCCATTTTGATGGTATAACGTGGTAGACCTAATACATCTTCAGACGCCGCAAATAACTCATTAGCGAACTTCACTTCATCGGGACTGTGCATTTTTGGCTTAACAATATACATAGAACCTGTGCGCGAGTTCAAGTGCTTAGACTTGCCTTTTAGATCGTTTAAAGACATAAGCGGAGTCAATAATGAATCCATAATGCCCTCAAAAACTTCCTCAGGTCCGTCACCTAAATCTACTAATACAGAAGGGTTCTGCATCAAATGACCGACGTTACGGATAAGCAGTAGAGCACGACCAGGTAGTACTAGCTTGCCGCCATCTGGGATAGTATATTCGCGATCAGGGTTTTGCTTGCGAGTACGTAACTTACCCCCTTTTTCAAAGCTCTCTTCTAGATTACCATTCATCAAGCCAAGCCAATTGCGATAGACAGCTACTTTTCCTTCTGCATCGACGGCAGCAACAGAATCTTCGCAATCTTGAATAACACTAATAGCTGACTCAAGTAGCACATCTTTAATACCGGCTGGATCCTCTTTACCAATAGAGTTATTAGCATCGATCTGAATCTCGACGTGTAGGTTATGGTTCTTCAGCAAGATAGCCGTGGGCTTATCCGCAGCGCCAACATAGCCGACGAACTTAGTTGGATCAGCAAGCTCGATACGCTTATCACCTTGGGCAATCTCAAGCTTGCCATCAACTACTCTAAAACCAGTAACATCATTATAAGAGCCAGAAGCTAAGGCAATATTATCGTCTAGAAATTTCTTAGCGTAAGCTACCACTGCTGCACCACGTTTAGGGTTGTAGCTGCCTACCGGCTCTTGACCATTCTCTGAACTAATAACATCAGTACCATATAACGCATCATATAAACTGCCCCAACGAGCGTTAGTAGCATTCAGTGCATAACGAGCATTTTTGACCGGCACTACCAGCTGTGGCCCAGCTATATCGGTAATCTCTTTATCGACATTCTCAGTGCTAACTTGGAAATCACCACCTTCAGGCAGCAGATAACCGATGTCGGTCAGAAATTGCTTATAAAGAGGATAATCAATGACCCCCTCTTTAGCAGGATGGTCTAGATGCCATTGGTCAATTTGGTCTTGTAGTTTGGCTCGGGTAGCCAGCAAGGCTTTATTACGTGGCGTGAACTCTTTGACAACCTTCTCAAAACCTGCCCAAAAATTATCCGAATCGACACCGACGCTAGGTAGCACTTCATTTTCGATAAAGTCATACATTTGCTGTTCGATGGCAAGAGTGCCTTTTTGGATACGATTAGCGTGAGAAGCCTGGCTCATAGTAGTGTCCTTATCTATACGTTAAAGGTGTTAATGTTGAGTTGTGCTATTGATTGCGCAAACTAATCAGGGTTTAGCGTGCTATATTTTGTCCAAACTAAACTCATTTTAGATTCAGATATCTGTTATAAAAAGTAGTAGTAGTTAACTAAACTTCAATAACTTAAACCTTGATTTTCTCTCAAATAAAAAGCCGCTAACTAAATTTTGACGGCTTTTAATCATACTTTATGAGCAGCAAACTTAATGCCAACCAAGATCATTGTAAGTGCAGATTGCAACCACTAAAATAGTACGGTAAAACCATTCTATAGCGGCTTGATATGCCTACTAGCGCAAACTAATAATAAATGCTGATTATCCAGTAATAAACACTAGTAACTAATAGTAAGACAAATTACATAGAAAGCAAAATGCATCCTACTATCAAATTAAGAAATAAACAATAATTAGCCATTCATAAGATAAATAGCGAAGTTTTATATTAATGATACCTTAGGCTGTGTATACCTTTAGCGAGGTAGTACAACTTAGTTAAAAACATGACTTGAGCGTCTACATAAACTGTAAGTAATCATTACCAATGATCTTCAGCGCTCCTTACTAGCGCTGAGATTCAATCAAATAAAGAGGATGACTGCTATAATAGCGCTGATAAAACCTGCTTAATAAATACTAACTTGCCAATAAAGCTTGAATATTCTATGACTGCTAATAAAAACCATGTGCTAGATGCAAAACTAGCCATTGAGCCAGCTCCCAAAGACAGTGCTATTAGCGCTGTTAACAGTAATGAAGATAGAGATGACAGTAGTGAAGATAGTGTCGATGTGGCACGACTACGCACGCCTATCAAAGTTGACCTGACGCCTATCTATGACTTTTTAGGTAGCCGGACAGACTCAACATGGGTAGACCATGCCCTTAACCACTTACCTTTACTCATACAAGATCATGCCAACTGTGAAAAGAAGGCAGCAGGTACAGCGATGAATCTTATCTTTCGCTATGAGTTTGCCTATGATTTGCAGCGTAAGCTTGCGCAGCTAATACGCGAGGAGATGCTGCATTATGAGCAAGTGCTCGGTATCATGCATGAGCGTGGGCAGGATTGGCAGTATCTGAGTGCTGGACGCTATGCTAAAGGTATGCTCAAACATAAGCGTACTTTTGAGCCTGCAGCAATGGTAGATATATTGATTATTGGCGCTTTTATTGAAGCACGCTCCTGTGAGCGTTTTGCAGCGCTGGCTGAGGTGATAGAAGACGCCCGTTTAGCGAAGTACTATCGCTACTTACTCAAGTCTGAAAGTCGGCACTTCGAGGATTACTTAGCTTTGGCGCAATCACTATCTGAAGACAATATCGATGATCGAGTCGCCCTTTTTAAAGCGGTAGAATCTGAGCTGATATCGAGTCCAGATACTGAGTTGCGTTTCCATAGTGGCGTACCTGTTTAATATTAGTCTCGCTATTTGCTTGTTTTTTAACAAACACTTAGATAAATGTGTAAAGAGATACTAGTACAGTAAGCAAAAAAATCGCGCAAAAAAAGCCCTTGCTACTAGTCAATATTATTGATTAGCAACAAGGGCTTTTTATAAAACCGCTTTACTATTGTTATAAATCTGATCGGTAACTTTAGCGACTAGCGCTTTGTGACACTAGTATCATATTGTTTATTGGCTTTTGCCACGTTATGCGGATCATGGTCTTCAGTAATACGCTCAGCGGCAGCGGGATTAACTTTTTGTAGCGCATCATCAGGAACTATGCCTTGATTATCAGCAGCATCCCTCAACTTATAATCTTCATCAGAAGTTTTTCGATCATCATCACGATTAACTGGTGTAGTCATAACTTGCCCTTACTTTAATAGCTGATTAAAAAAACAGTGACTTGTATGCAATAAATGATTGGTTACTATTAGTCTTTTTGATCAGGGGTTAAAATGCGGCTTTGCGCATTATCAACATTAGCATAACGATTCATCTCAGTAATGCCTTCGCTCTTAGGAGCTTCGCTACCCACAGTATATTCATTAATTCCTTCATCAAAAGCACTGCCCTCTTGTTGATCTCGACGATCAGGCTGACGAGCAGCATTATCACCCTCGTTAACATGTACATTATCGACTATATTTTTATCAAAAGTATCAGTGCCATTAGTAACAGACGTATTAGCTTCTAGCTCATCATGATTTGCGATATCATCTTGAGTGATAATATCCCCTTCTACCCACTCATCATTAGCTCCGGTAGTAGCCAAAGCGTCTGGATGATTCACTCTTGCATTTGCTACACGCTCACTAGTGTGGCTATTAGCTACACGTGAGTCTATAGCATCATTATCCAAGCTCTCTATATCCTCAATGAGCCCTGCTCCTATTACCGTTTCTTGCAGAGTTCGGGTGCCTTTAATTTCATCATGATCAGCAATACTAGCCTGATTATGCATAGGAGTATTAGCCGTATGCTCAGTGACCATTTCATTTAAAGTTTCATGACTGCTAATTGGAGTTTTAGTTAATGCCGGATCTTTGGTTTCCATTTTATTATCCTTAGACTAGTTAATAGCTGTTTATCTGATAGCTGCTTATTTAGTAACTGTTAATTCAATAGCCGTTTACTTAATAGCTAAGTCAATCACTTAGGTAACAATCGTAGCTTAGAACTTATCAACTAACTTAAATAATTAAATCTTATTACCATCTTGACTTAAATCATAGGCATTTAGATCACCAACATTTTTGCCGCCATCTGGTAAGTTTTCCTCTTTACGAGGATCAGAATATATTTCATCTGTTTCTTGAGATTTTTGCTGAGGACCATCTATTTCTGCATCATACTTACGTCCTTCATAGCTGCCTTTTGGATTATCTGGCGCCACAGCAGCAGGATCCTCTACAATGACCTTCTCTTCATTATTGGGCTGTTCATTATCAATGATCAGCTGCTCATCAGGAGTAATGTTATTATCTAAAGTAGTTTTAGTATTATTTATAGCAGGTTTCATAGCGTATCCTTGGCATAAGTGTCATGATTATTATTAGTAGTAAGCTTACTTATCAGTACGAGATGTTTCATCAATAAAAGGGGTAGATTCTTCTGCCGTCAACTTCTGCGGTTTATCATTCTGTCCAGGCTGGTTCAAATTACTGTCGATCTGCTCGGCATCAGATTTTTCTACGGCTGCGGTTACTGCGGACTTTGGTTCTAAATCATCATCTAAGCTATTCATAACCTCTCCTATCAGCGATTAAGGTGCAATATTCACAATGGCTACTGTCTCTAAAAACTATGTACTCTAAAAACTATGTACTCTAAAAACTATGTACTCTAAAAACTATGTACTCTAAAATTACTCTAAAAACTGTGTACCTTCAAAACATGTGCTCTAAAAGTTAGGTTTAACCCCGTATAAGCCTTTTATCTAAAATCTGAGCTCAATAACTTTAGCGCTTAATAGCAAGTCAGTAATGGGCAAGTAGTAGTTTGCCAGCAGTAATATTGAATACTATAAACCACTTAAGTATAAGTAATTATCTGATTCCCACTCTAGTGTACTGCGGTATCAATATGTGAATATATGTGAGGTTAAAACACGGTTTGTAACTCACTCTGTTTTGCAAAAAAAACCAAATATAGCTTAGTAGCCGTATTTGGTTTTTGATAGATATTATTACTGTCAGACTCAGGAGTTATTAACTACCGCTAGCTATCTGTTACTCTTATCAGCATTACTTAGTGATACCCCGCCAATGCTATTAGCAAAGCTTGGACTGCTAAGCATCTAGGCGTCACCAACACCACTAATAGTCTTTAGTAGATAATCTTGTGCAATGTGAGCGGTCTCGGTAGCACTTGGCTGTAGCTGTTGCCACTTTCCTGTGCCCTCCAAACTCCATGCTTGCACATTATCTTGTAGATAATTGAGCAGACCATCTTGGTAGATCTGTTTAAACATCTTTTTATCTTGAATCGGAAAGGCGACTTCTACTCGATGGAATAGATTGCGATCCATCCAATCGGCACTGGCACAGTACAAGCGCTCATCGCCATTATTATGGAAATAATAAACCCGAGTATGCTCTAAAAAGCGGCCAATGATCGAGCGTACAGTGATATTCTCAGACAAGCCTTGTACTTGTGGACGCAGGCAACACATCGAGCGCAAAATAAGCTCAATTTTAACCCCTGCTTGTGAGGCATCATAAAGCTTATCGATCAGACGACGCTCAGTTAAAGCATTAGTCTTGATGATAATACGAGCGGGCTTGCCAGCTTTGGCATGAGCAATCTCGTCATCAATAAAGCGCATAAGCTGCTCATGCAAAGTAAAAGGCGCATGAAGTAGTTTTTTTAGATTAGCAGGCTTGCCCATACCTGTAAGCTCTTGGAAGATTTTATGTACATCTTCTGAGATATCAGGGTCAGCGGTAAACAAGCCATAATCAGTATAAACTTTGGCGTTGGCCGCATGATAGTTGCCGGTTCCCAAATGCACGTAGCGAATGATTTTGTCATCTTCACGGCGCACGATCAGCATTAGCTTGGCATGAGTTTTATAACCTACTATACCGTAGACCACTACTGCGCCTGCCTCTTGCAAATAATTAGCAACGGCGATGTTGGATGCTTCATCAAAACGAGCGCGTAATTCGATAACAGCGGTAACTTCTATACCATTGCGCGCAGCAGCAGCCAGTGCTTGGACGATCTCAGAGTTAGTACCGGAGCGATATAAAGTTTGTTTAATCGCTAATACTTTAGGATCGTTAGCGGCTTGCCATAACAAGTTGATAACGGGTGAGAAAGAATGAAAAGGATGATGTACTAATACGTCCCCTTTACGCATCGCACCAAACATACTAGTGCTGCGATCGAGCTTATCAAATTCGCGGCGAAATGCTTTGGGTAGGACATGAGTAAAAGGCTGATAGCGTAGATTAGGGATATTAAAATCAAATAATAAACGAGTTAGGTTCACTGGACCATTAACTCGGTACAGCTGCTTTTCATTTAACTCAAACTGGTTAAGCAGATAGTTACTAATAGGCGTTGGACAGTCAGTAGTCACCTCAAGCCGCACTTTATCACCGAAGCGACGATTCTCAAGCTCACCTTCTAAGGCTTTGGCAATGTCATCGACATCATCAGCCAAGTCCAAATCCGCATTACGAGTCAGTCTAAACTGATGGCAACCGGTGACATTCATTCCTGGAAATAAGTCACCGATATGCTCATGAATCACTGCCGAGAGCATTACATGGTGCTCTTTACCACCCGTTAACTCATCAGGTAGGCGAATGACTCGTGGCAGACTACGGGGTGCTGGTACTATGGCTAAATTAATATCGCGACCAAAAGCGTCCTTACCTTCTAAACTGGCAATAAAGTTCAAGCTTTTATTAACTAAACGGGGGAAAGGATGGGCCGGATCAATACTGATCGGTGTCAATACTGGTGATACTTGCTCAATAAAGTAACGCTTCATCCAAGCCGACTGCTCGCTATTAAGCTCATCACGCTTTAGATAACGAATATCTTGCTCCGCTAGCGCTGGCAAAATATCCTCATTCAAAATACGATACTGCTCTTCGATAGCTTTATGAGTAATCGCTGATATCTCGCTCAAAGTTTCGCTTGGGCGCATACCATGAGGGCTATGCGCCGCATCACCGACACTGAGCTTTTGCATAAGACCAGCTACTCGAATCTCAAAGAACTCATCTATATTCGATGAAAAGATAATTAAGAAGAATAAGCGCTCAAGCAAAGGATGCAGGGGACTTGCCGCTTGTGCTAGTACTCGTAGATGAAACTGCAATAAAGATAAGTCACGGTTGATATAGCTGTTCGAAGAATAACTACCATCCTCAAAACGCTGCCAATCAATTTGGCTAAGAGGAGGATGCTTAAGCAGAGCGCTGCTCTCACTACTAACGGTGTTGCTATCATTATTAATATTATCATTACCGTTATTATTGTTACTTTTCACTATTGCCATGCTCCTACTCCAGGTTGTCATTAGGCACTATTATCTACGCTGATTGCTACTATAATTCTTCAGTGCTGTAGCTACTATAGAGGATAATAATGTCACTGTTACTTTTCTACTACTAGTATTACTTAGGCTATTTTGATGATACAAATTTTAGTTATTAGATTTATTAGACTTGATGTTGTAAAGGCGTATTAGAATAAAAGCTTAACATCATAAAATATTAGTACTGCAAATTAATGACTGCTTTTATTTTTATAGTTAAGCCTCTTGCGGTAAAGCGGCGTTGTTTAAGCGTTTTTTTATAATACGCTGCTTATTACGTAAACGTCTATCGTTGCGATTATTTTCATAATATTTAGGGTTGGTCAAAGTGGCAATGAGCAGTGCTGACTGATCACGGTTTAGATCGGCAGCTGATTTATCGAAATAGTGTTGTGCAGCGGCCTCAATACCATAAATACCATCGCCAAATTCTGCGACGTTAAGATAAGCACTTAGAATACGTGGCTTGTCCCAAAAGGCTTCGATCATTACCGTAACCACTGCTTCTTCGCCTTTACGAATGTAAGAGCGATGTGAGGTCAAGAATAAGTTTTTGGCTAACTGCTGAGTGATAGTAGAACCGCCAGCAGAGGATTTGCCAGTCGCTTCGTTCTTCTTCATAGCTAATTCAATGCCTTTAAAGTCAAAGCCATTGTGTTGACTAAAGGTTGAGTCTTCGCTGACTATAGCTGCTTGTTTGGCGGACTTAGCAATCTGATCATAATCTACCCAAGTCTGAGTAACGCTGCCACCAGTGAGTCGATGCGTAAGCATAAACATACTGTTATTAATAGGCTGGGTCTTCCACAATAACAACAGTCCTGCTACCAACACATGAAAAGCTATCATTAACAGTACTACTGCCAGTAATAGCCGTTTGATAAATCCGCCAAAACTTGTCATGCGCTAAGTGTCCAATTGATTAAAAGAATAATAAGTGACCAAGATCGAAGCTGATTAGTAGGCTATCTTACCCAATCTCACTATCTGTGTCACTGCTGCTGTTATTATTAGGCTGATTTCTTTATCATACCTGACACTTCTCACCCTTATAACTAGCCACAATATTTCCAACAAACCACTGCGTTAGCCAGCACTCTAAGTAGCTATTTTACTCTCGAGCGCTTGGCTATAAGTTTTTTATATGAGTAACTGTATGAACTATTCTGATCCTATGCTAGCACTACGAGCGGCTATTATTAAGGCAACACCTAAGCTCAGTAAAGCTGAACATCAGCAGCAATGGTGGCTACTAGGTACCTCAGGCTGTCATTTATGCGATGAGGCCGAAAATATACTCATGCGTTTACAAGCGGTACAGCCGCTTAACTACCAAAATGTCGATATCGCTGACTTTGATGAAACTTTGATGCTGAGCTTTGCCACTAGCATTCCAGTATTACTAACTGTAAATAAGCGTTTAGATTGGCCCTTCTCAGTACTAGATTTGCAGCAGCTATTGTCTGATTATTAACCGTTAATTTACCTCACTTATCTTGCTATTATGTTAGCCATAGTTAGCTTTTAAGCAATGAGATAGCACGCGCTCGAATATAAATATAACAATAGCCGCACTACTCCTACCCGATAACAGGCACTTTGTCGCTAACCGCCTACTGCTAAGCGCTTCATCCCTATTAAAATAATCTACATAAATTCAAATATTCGGGTAAAAGTAGGGGTTAGCTGTATACTGTTTGGCGTGTTGCACCGTAACCGCCAAGCTTTATCCTGCTATCTACTAGATAGCCGTACTGATTTCTGTAATTAGAGATTATTTACTAGTAAAATTTTTTGACTTTTGCTATGTTGTTTAATGAGTCAACTCCTGACGTTGGCTAGGCAAATTTCTACCTATTAACTGTATCAATTTCATTCTATGTTCAGTCCCTTATAAAAAACAAAAGCCAGATAGAGTCAAACACTAATAAACCAAGCAATATGCAAAAATATTTGATATGACTTTAGCTTCATTGAGGCAAGCTTAGTGAAATAATGGACTAGTACACATTGAAACAAGGATTGTTCAAATGTATACATTTTTGGCCTTAGCGCCCATTTTAGTAGTTCTCGTGCTGTTAGTAGTTATGCGGCTACCCGCCAAAATATCGATGGGCGTTGCCTATTTAGTGACTGCACTGTTAGCTTTATTCGTCTGGCAAGCTAGTGGTGCGCAAGTAGCTGCCGCTACAGCAAACGGTGTCATCGTTGCCCTCACCTTATTGTTTATTGTCTTTGCTGCCATTTTATTATTGAATACCCTAAAAGAAGGCGGTGCTATCATCGCCATTCGTAAAGGGTTTATGGATATCTCACCCGATAGACGTATTCAAGCCATCATTGTCGCTTGGCTATTTTGTTCAATGGTCGAAGGCTCATCGGGATTCGGTACTCCCTCTGCTATTGGGGCACCGCTACTGCTCGCCTTAGGGTTTCCGGCGATGGCCTGCGTTATGGCTGTGCTTATTATTCAATCGACGCCAGTATCATTTGGCGCGGTAGGTACTCCCGTATTACTTGGGGTATGGACAGGAATCAATGATAAAGAAGATATCACTCAAGCTATTGCTCCGCTATCTCCAGAAAACTATCTATTACAAATCACCGCTAATATCGGTCTTATTCATGCGGTAGTAGGCTTTTTAATTCCGCTAATCCTAGTGGCTTTCTTGACCCGATTCTTTGGTGAGAAACGCTCTTTTGTTGAAGGATTAAAGGTCTGGCCTTTTGCTATTTTTGCCGGCCTTAGCTTTACTATTCCTTACTTCTTAGTAGCCAAATATCTAGGCCCAGAGTTTCCGTCACTCGTTGGTGGTTTTATCGGCTTAATGATCGTATTGCCTGCCGCAAAACGTGGATTTTTGATGCCTAAAGAGATTTTTCATTTTGCGCCAAGAGCTAAATGGGACAAAGACTGGTTAGGCTCGTTGCCTGAAGAAAAGTACGATGACACTATTGCCCCGAAGTTTTCTTTGGTCAGAGCGTTTTCTCCTTATCTGGTGGTTATCGGTTTATTGATTATAACGAGAGTAGTAGCGCCGCTCAAAGCGTTCTTAACTGGTGATATGACTACCATCGAATTTAGCAATCTATTTGGTACCACCATATCTAGTAAAATACAGCTGGCCTACTCTCCGGGTACTATTTTAATTATCAGCTCATTACTATGTATTTTATTATTCAAGATGAATGCGCAAGCAGTAAAACGTAGTTGGAGCAATTCAGCCAGAACTATGGTTGACGCTGCACCAGCCCTACTGCTTTCTGTGCCTATGGTACAAGTATTTATTAACTCTGGTTCCGCCGCTGATGTGGTTAATGCCCTACCAGCTATGCCGATACTATTGGCTGAAAGTGCCGCTGGTGCTTTCCAAAATGCATGGCCATTAGTAGCGCCGTGGATTGGGGCAATGGGTGCCTTTATTGCAGGCTCGAATACGGTTAGTAATATGATGTTCTCTTACTTTCAATGGTCTACTGCCAGCCAAATTGGCTTCGATACTAATCTTGCCGCCCAAGTGGTCGCTCTACAAGCCGTAGGCGGAGCAGCTGGTAATATGATTGCCGTGCATAACGTGGTCGCCGCTTGCGCAGTAGTGGGACTCATGGATAAAGAAGGCTACGTTATTCGCAAAACCTTGCTGGCGATGACCTATTACGTCATTCAAGCAGGATTAATTGGCATGGGTATTATCTTTGGTAATATAATATGGTGGATCTTAGCAGTGATTTGGCCAATAGTATTCTTTGGACTAATGGCCATGACTGGTAAAAAAAAGGTGCAGTCCACAGTAGATAGTTAACCTATATCACCTACCTATTGGTCAGTTATTAGTTAATTATTAATTATTGATTATTAATAACTGCCAGATCATAAATAGTTAGTAGACCCTTAGAAGTATTCGAGCTGACGCTACCATGATAGTTGTGGTAGCGTCAGCTTTATAGTTAAACAGCTATTAGCACTAGGCACTCATTAAGCTGTTTGTTTGGTAAATAAGGAAAAACCCATGAAAAACTTAAGCAAAATTACTGAGATTGAAGACTTACGCCGCGTAGCAGAGCGCAAGATTCCTCGGATGTTTTATGATTATGTCGATTCAGGCTCATGGACCGAAACTACTTATCGCAATAACGAAACCGACTTTGATCGTATCAAGCTGCGCCAGCGGGTATTAGTTAATATGGAAGGACGTTCGCTGGCCACTGAAATGCTAGGTACGCCAGTTAGTATGCCAGTAGCCATAGCACCGACTGGTTTTACCGGGATGATGTGGGCGGATGGTGAGATTCATGCAGCGCGTGCTGCCGAAAAGTTTGGTGTGCCATTTTCACTATCGACCATGAGTATTTGCTCTATTGAAGATGTAGCAGAAAACACTAGTGCGCCGTTTTGGTTTCAGCTCTATATGATGCGTGATCAGGATTTTATCGCTAACCTGATTCGACGGGCTAAAGCTGCCAACTGCTCTGCCCTGATCCTCACTGCTGACTTACAAGTGCTTGGTCAACGCCACAAAGACATCAAAAACGGTCTGTCTGCGCCACCAAAGCCAACCCTTGCTAACATCTTAAATCTAATGACTAAGCCTGAATGGTGTCTAAATATGCTGGGCACCAAAAGACGCACTTTTGGTAATATCGTTGGTCATGCAAAAAACGTCGAGGATATTTCATCGTTGTCGGCATGGACAGCGGAGCAATTTGATCCAGCACTGAGCTGGGACGATGTGGCGCGTATCAAAGATATGTGGGGTGGCAAGCTGATTATCAAAGGTATTATGGAGCCTGAAGATGCCGTATTAGCCGCTCGCAGTGGTGCCGATGCGCTAGTAGTTTCTAATCATGGTGGTCGTCAATTAGATGGGGCTCCCTCCTCTATCGCTGCGCTTAGTGATATTGTGCAAGCGGTACGTGCGGAGAGTAGTCAGATTGAGATTTGGCTCGATAGCGGTATTCGCTCTGGGCAAGATGTGCTCAAGGCTATGGCCTTAGGCGCTAACGGTACTATGATTGGGCGAGCGTTCTTATATGGCCTCGGCGCTTATGGTGAAGATGGGGTACGCCGAGCACTTGAGCTGATTTATAAGGAGTGTGATACTACGATGGCTTTTTGTGGTCATACTGATATCAATCAGGTCACCGACGACATCTTAGTCAGAGGCTCGTTTGAGCAGCTCAAAACATCGCTACCTTATGTCGCCCCTATGCGCTGGTAGCATCGATAACAGCAGTAATTTTGTTTATAATGCAGATATCTTTTATACTCTACCTATAACTTTTAACTGATATTTAGCACTATGACTATCAAGCAATTATTTAAAACGGCACCGTTAACGACTCTATTGCTAATCAGCTTTATCTGTCTGTATATCCTACAAGTGTTAACTGGTGTCGATGCCAATAGTCCAACGACTGAAGCTTTATTATACTGGGGCGCCAATGCGTTGCCTTTTAGCATGGGCGATCAGCCTTGGCGCTTAGTGAGTAGTGGATTTTTACACATTGGCTTGATGCATCTACTCTTCAATGGTTTTGCCATGTACTTCTTCGGACAGGTTGCGGAGCCGATGTTTGGTTCAAGCAAGTTTCTAGCGCTGTTTTTATTGGCAGTGATAGGGGGTAACTTGCTCAACAATCAGATGACTTGGTTGAGCATTTTGGACGGTACAGGGCAGCCCGGATTATCTGCTGGCGCTTCTGGTGGCATTATGGGTATTGGTGCAGCGCTGCTAGTGGCAGCCTTGTTTAAGATCTCAGTCAATAACATGGTGCTCAACTTAAAAAGCTTAGTGATGGTCATGGGTATCAACCTAGTCTACGGCTTTGCAGTACCTGGTATCGATAATGCAGGTCATATTGGTGGCGCTATCACTGGTGCCATTATGGCTTTAGGCTTCGGTATCGCTTATCGTCAGCGTCTCAAAGCTCAGCTAGCAGCTATACCAGTAGCGGTCTATCGCACTGAGCCGCCTTCCACTATGTACTCTACTGAGCCAGCTGTTAACAGTACTGATAGCAGTCATTTCAATAAAGACTCAGCACACCTCGATAATACCAATCAAAGTTATACAGTTGACCGGCGCATTTATACCAATAATAATGTCAATAACCCTGTAAACTTAGCTGATAATACTAATATAAACCAAGCCTTTGACCCAGCTGATTTGAATAGCAATATTGGTGCTGATGTTCATTCTGATGCCAGTGATGACCCTCAGATCACGAATAGCTATGCTGCAGTGCTAGCAGCAAAACCCGCTATGCTTTGGCAACTACTGCCTTGGATTATTATGATAATTATAGCTATAGGCTTTAGCTGGTGGTGGCTAGATATTCATAATCAAATATTAAAAGTATTAGCTGCTCAATAAAGTAGTGCTCAGCTTCACCTTATTCTTCATCGCTTATGAGATCCGACTATGTCTAAACTATCTATTATTAATACCCGCACTGTATTGGCATCAACCGCCGCCGTTACTTTGCTAGCTACAGCCGGTATGGCAAATGCTGCCTTGTTTAAAAACATACCTACTGATCCAGACGCTGAGTTAAGCGTTGGCATAAATGTTTTATATACCAACAGTGCTTATGATACTGATAAGAATCAAGTACGAGTATTGCCGGGGGTTTTTTATGATAATAATAGATTTTATGCGCGCGGTGCTCAAGCTGGTGCGTACTTAATCAATGATGGTACCAATCAGCTATCAGCTTATGCACAACTCGATGGTAATTCATTCGATCCTGATGATGCTAGCGGGGCGCTATCGGGTCTTGATGAGCGTAAATTATCAGCAGCGGCCGGCTTAAGCTATCAGCGTCTTACTCCTGTTGGTGGCTTCCGTGCCCAATATGCTGCTGATATCTTAGATCGTAGTGGTGGCAATACTGGTCGTTTATCTTACATTGGTAAAGTTAGCAAGAACAAGCTAACTGTCTATCCAAGCTTTGGTTTTGAATACCATGATGCGGATTATAATAATTATTACTACGGGGTTAGTAACGAAGAGTCAGCACGTACAGGCGTTGATGCTTACGAGTCTAATAGTAGTTTAAACCCTTATATCAACGTCAGCGCTAACTACGACTTTAGTGATAAATGGGCAGGATTTGCTAATCAAAGCGTAAGCTACTTAGCCAATGAGCAATACGACAGCCCGATGGTTGACTCGCGTGTAGACGCAACTTCTACCCTTGGTTTGCTATATAAGTTTTAGCAATATCAGCTTAAAAGCTAAATTTTAGTATTTGGCGTAGGCTGGGCTTTTAGCCCAGCTTTTTTTTGGGCAAAATTAATGGATTTGTGTGTATATCCCCTACCACAGCTAGAAATCTACAAACCATTATTTAAAATAGAAAAATTATCGTAGGCTGGTGCTTTTAGCCCAGCGCTTTTGATTATACAATTGAACAGGGCATAGCTTGATAGCTTGATAGCTTGATAGCTAAGCTGCTTCTTTTATTTAACAAAGGTATTTTTGCCTAGCTGTTGAAAGTATGGCTTGTAGGGTGAGTTAAGCTTAGAGTGCGTAGAACGGCACCCTACCACAGCCAAAAATCTACAAACCATTATTTAAAATAGAAAGATCACCGTAGGCTGGCGCTTTTAGCCCAGCGCTTTTGATTATACAATTTAACAGGGCATAACTTATAGCTCGTTAGCTAAGCTGCTTTTTTTATTTAACAAAGGTATTTTTGCCTAGCTGTTAAAAGTATGACTTGTAGGGTGAGTTAAGCTTAGAGTGCGTAGAACGGCACCCTACCACAGCCAAAAATCTACAAACCATTATTTAAAATAGAAAGATCACCGTATGCTGGCGCTTTTAGCCCAGCGCTTTTGATTATACAATTTGACAGGGCATAACTTATAGCTCGTTAGCTAAGCTGCTTTTTTTTATTTAACAAAGGTATTTTTGCCTAGCTGTTGCTGGGCTAAAGCCACAGCCTACAAAAACTGTTGAAACCTATATTTTATGACAAATTATGGTTATTGCATAATGAGCTGTTGAGGGGTCGCAAGCTCCGCCCAACCTACTGATGCACTATCATTTTAGTTACTTTATATCTATTGCTGTTTTCTAATGCCAAGGGGATGGAAAGAGGAATTATCTCCTTGTTCTTTAGCTTTTTTATACCAAATCAAAGATTTTACATGATCAGGATTAACCCCTAAACCATATAAATACATCCACCCTAAGTTTACTTGTGATTTTGGATCTCCTTGACGGGCAGCGATATCGAACCATTCTCTAGCTTTTAAATAATCTTGCTCTACTCCCTTGCCTTCAAAATAAAGCAAACCCATAAAGAATTGAGCATTGACGTTACCCTGATTAGCAGATTTCTCAAACCACTTTGCCGCAGCTATATAATCAGAGGCTATCCCTAATCCTGAGCCATATATTGCCCCCAAAGCATATTGAGCGTTTGCTTCCCCTTGTTCGGCTGCTTTTAAAAACCACCTTCTAGCTTCAACATAGTTTTTGTCTACATCTAAGCCTTCAAAGTACATCGCTCCAATAACATATTGAGCGTCTACATCTCCTTCATTGGCAGCTTCTAAAAGCTCACTCATAGTTTGGCTGTAGTCCTCTGCAACTTCATTCTCTAACTCATTATTCTCAGCAAGACTATTTTGTGAGTTGCGCTCCTGTTGTACCTTAAACTGTTCAGTTATCACTTTATCACTTGCTGATGCCGATAGACCGAATCCAACTGCTAAAGCTAGCCATAACCCTAAGTGAACCGCTCTATTTATATGGTTTGGTTTTGAATACATAATTTCACTCTCAATATTTCAATCACTTTATAATATAGGGTTTGCTCGTAGAATGCGCTTTATGCATCGATAAAAACGATCTGTGCAGATGACTTTTGGAAAGCACCCTACGCTTACTTTGTCATGTTAGCAGTTATAAGCAATGTCTAAGTTACGATTTATGAATAGTTTAGAGTATGGTTTAGCCCCGATTGCATCTAAAAAAAGACCTTGCCATATAACATGACAAGGTCTTTTTATTAAGTAGGTTTATAAATTCGTGGGTTACCACCCACGCTACAAACTCAATAGCATCTAAGCATTACTTTTCAAATACGCTAACATAGTGTCTGCATCTGATACTTCAAACGGGTCTATTGGGCAGTTGTCGCCAAAATCATCTTCCTTAAACACTTTTTTAATGGCTTTATTGTCGACAAGCATCGAATAGCGCCATGAGCGCATACCAAAGCCAAGATTACTCTTATCAACCAGCATACCCATTTTACGAGTGAACTCACCATTGCCATCAGGCAGCAGGAAAACGTTTTCACGGTTTTGCTTGAGGCCCCATTGGTACATGACAAAGGCATCATTGACAGAAATACAAACTATTTCATCTATGCCTAACGCCTTAAACTCATTATAAAGTTCTTCATAACGAGGGAGATGGCTGGTTGAACACGTTGGCGTAAAGGCCCCTGGTAGTGAGAATACAACCACTTTTTTATTGGCAAATAACTCGTCTGTGGTTAGATCGTACCAAGTGAATGGGTTATCTCCTCCAATAGAGTCATCACGAACACGAGTTTTGAAGGTCATATTAGGTACATGGGTAATCATTATTTACTCCGATTTAGGTTATTGTCTTTTTTTCCAAAATTCTGCATGTGTATAATAATAGCTATAGTAATCCATAAGCAATCTTTGAGCTTATATCCACTATATAATATATAAAAATATCAACCAAAAAAAGACCTTGCCACATCCTAATATAAAGGGCGACAAGGTCTCTTTATTAAGCCAGAAACAAAGGCTACATTAAGAAGGATGCACCATATCCGCAGGCGTCACCCACTCATCGAACTGAGCTTCAGTTAGCAGCTCTAGCTCAACGGCTACTTGCTTAAGAGTTTTGTTTTCTTTATAAGCTGTCTTAGCGATTTTAGCAGCGTTTTCATAGCCGACATGACGGTTAAGCGCCGTAACTAGCATCAATGAGTTATGCAAGAAATCATCGATTTTGTCTTTTACTGGCTCAATACCAACTGCGCAATTATCGTTAAAGCTGTTGCAAGCATCGCCTAATAGCTGGATAGATTGCAATAAGTTATAAGCGATTACTGGTTTAAAAACGTTCAACTCAAAGTTGCCCGATGCGCCGGCCATATTGATAACGGTATCATTACCCATCACTTGCGCCACCACCATAGTCATAGCTTCTGACTGAGTTGGGTTGACTTTGCCTGGCATGATAGAAGAGCCTGGCTCGTTTTCAGGGATAGTTAACTCGCCAAGACCACAACGAGGACCAGAGGCTAACCAACGTACATCATTAGCAATTTTATTGAGACTAGCGGCTAAAGTCTTCAGCGCACCAGAAGCGAATACTTCTGCATCACGAGCAGCTAAAGCTTCAAACTTATTGGGTGAGGTAACAAAAGGCAAGTTAGTCAATGTGGCTAATTGCTCAGCGGCTTTTACCGCATAGTCAGGATGCGCGTTAAGACCAGTACCGACCGCTGTACCGCCTAATGGTAGCTCATATAAGCCTTGTAAAGCATTATCAATACGCACTAATGAGTGGTCAAGTTGGCTGACATAGCCGCTAAACTCTTGGCCTAAAGTTAAAGGCGTAGCATCTTGTAAATGGGTACGACCAATCTTCACAATGCTATCGAATTCTTTGGCTTTATGATCTAAAGTATCGCGTAATGACTTAATAGCTGGAATCAATAAGCTATTGATTTGACGAGCTGCAGCGACACGAATAGCCGTTGGGAAACTGTCATTGGTTGATTGTGCATGGTTGACGTGATCGTTAGGGTGGATAGGCTGATAGCTACCACGCTCAGAACCAGCGATTTCGTTAGCACGGTTAGCCAATACTTCGTTCATGTTCATGTTTGACTGCGTACCAGAGCCGGTCTGCCAAACAACTAACGGGAACTGATCTTGCAGGCCACCGTTAATGACTTCGTCAGCAGCTTGGATAATCAAATCACGCTTATCAGTATCAATACGCTCAAGGCTAGCATTAGTGATCGCCGCAGCTTTCTTAACTAGCGCCATCGCTTCTATCATCGCACGTGGCAAAGTCTCGCCACCGATTTTAAAGTTCTCACGGCTACGTTGGGTTTGCGCGCCCCAATAGGCATCAACGGGCACTTCTACGTTGCCCATAGTATCTTTTTCAGTACGCGTTGCCTGATTCTGTGTCGACATAACTGCCCTCTTCGATAATTCGTTAGTGGATGGTTTGACGGTATAAAGTGCAACACCCGCTGCACAAAAAGGAAAATAGGATGTAAAGCGTCATTATGATAGCATGACTTATCATAAATTTCCTCAAGACCACTAGTTAATGAGTATAAGGGGCTTGGATGTCTAATACGCAAATATCGATAACCAGAAAGTCCAGCCAAAGCACTGAAATTAAAGGGGTAGCTGATAACCCAGCAAGCCCTAGACTTGACCTTAATTCAAATGTGACTGAAAATATGATAACCGCTATCACTGATAATGATAGTGGCTCTATCAATAGCGTCCAGCAGAATGATTACGTAAATACCTTAACCCACCCACCTCGAAGACATTTCACTCGCCAGCGTCGGCTATTAACCACTAATCAACGACAGCATTTCGCGCGTGATGCCAGCCTGCATTTAGTCAAGCTACAGCAGCGCTTGCCTGCCAATGCGCGAATCGGTCTTTATTATGACGGCTTTGGTGAGCTGCCAACTCAGCCGCTATTGGATTGGTGTTTGCGTCTAAATTATCAGCCTTACTTACCTGTGGTTGGCTCGCTTGGTCACGATGATAAGCGACTGCGTTTTGTACCGATTTATCATAACAAGTTAATAAACGTCCCAACTCGTATCCATAGTTTAGGTATGAAACAAAACCATCATCGTCGTCTGCTATGGGCCAGTGAACTGGACTTGATAGTCTGTCCATTGACTGCGGTCGATACTCAAGGTAATCGAATGGGGATGGGCGGTGGCTTTTATGATACGACGCTGAGCAAAAGCTATCAGTCCGGTTATAAGAAACCATTAAAAATAGGCTGGTGCTATGACTTTCAAGTAGTCGAGCAGCTAGTCAGGCAATCTTGGGACGTGCCGTTAGATGGCCTAATAACGCCAAGTGGTATAAGGTGGTTTCGATGACAAATGACTCAAAAAGTGATGATAAGAAGGATGTTAATTTAAGCTCTAGCGCTGATAACGTGACCCAGTATTTGCAAGCACTACAAGGCCATGATAGTGCTCGTGAGCAGTTGTACTACAGTCAAGAACAGTCATTTAGTTCTGCTGAGTTAGCGGGCGTTATTAATGAGCAGCGCTTGGCTAAGTTACTGGCGCAGAGTGATGATTTTTTGCATAGCTTAACTGTTGAGATTGAGGATTTTGATCAGGACTCTGACAAGGATAACCATTAACAAATTGAACACTTTGTAGGGTGCGTTCCATGCACCGATAGTTAATCGTAACTCTATTTTTGCTTCATACCGCCCACCCTATGCAACGGCTTCAACCTATTTTGTAGTCTACTTATCAACATTTCAAATAACGATTTTGCATAATGATGTGCTGGGTTAAAACCCAGCCTACGCAAAACAGTACTGAACCTTGCACCGCAAAACTTATAACACCTACAACACCATCGCTGCGATCCAACCAAACGCTAATAATGGAATATTATAATGTAGGAAGGTTGGCACTACGCTGTCTCTAATATGGTCATGCTGACCATCGACGTTAAGACCAGAGGTCGGTCCAAGAGTTGAGTCTGACGCTGGCGAACCGGCATCACCCAATGCTCCTGCGGTACCAACGATGGCCACCGTAGCTAGCGGTGAAAAGCCCAGCGAGATACATAGCGGCACATAAATAGCGGCTAATATAGGAATAGTCGAGAACGAGGAGCCAATACCCATAGTCACAATAAGACCAAGCGCTAGCATAACAAAAGCGGCTACCGCTTTGTTACCAGCAAATAATGAAGTAGCACCATCGACTAACGGCTGAATCTGCTCAGTAGCTTTCATGACTTCAGCGAAGCCTTGCGCGGTGATCATAATAAAGCCAATCATCGCCATCAGCTTGATACCATCGTTAAATACCGTATCCGCATCACGCCACTTAACCACCCCAGTGGCCATGAATACCCCGAAGCCAAACATCGAACCGAGTAGCAACGAATCAGTATACAGCTGCACCACAAAGGCTGTGACAATCGCTGCTAGCGCTACTAACGTTTTTAACTTGCTTTGTGCTTGTGCCGCAGCGGCTGTTGTACTTAGGGCATCGCCCTCTACTACTGCGTTGTTTATCGCATCATGAGCTTGTTTATCGACTGCTAGCTGCTGATACTCGCGGGGTTTACGGTAGCTTATAAATACGGCAACCAGCAGACCAGTAAACATACCTAGCGCTGGAATGGCCATCGCTTTGACCACTGAGATATCACTAATATCAATGCCCGCTTCACCAACGTTTTTGAGCATAATCTGGTTAAGATAGATATCGCCGAACCCATAAGGGATAAACATATAAGTAGTGACTAAGCCAAAGGTGATTAGACAAGCAATCAGTCGTCTATCAATATGCATGCGGTTAAAAGCTAGTAATAGCGGTGGCACTAATAAGGGGATAAAGGCAATATGAATAGGGATTAAGTTTTGGCTAAAGCAGCTCATCATCACCAGACCGGCGAATAGCATATACTTAATTATGCCACTAGTACCGCCAGCATCAATACGCTTGATAACTGAGCCTGCCAGCGACTGTGGCAGCCCTGAATGAGCAATCGCTACCGCAAAGGCCCCCAGTAGCGCATAAGATAACGCAATTTGCGCTCCATTACGGATACCTTCTTGAAAGGCATTTAGGGTATCAGTCACCCCAAGACCTGCTATCAAGCCGCCAGCCATCGCGCCGATGATCAAACTCAATACCACGTGTACTCGCGCTAATGATAGCCCTAGCATAATAACGACTGCTAGTAGTACCGCATTGATGGTCATGTTCTTGCCCCTTGCCTTTTGACGGCTATAATCGATTCAATCGAAAAAAAATAGTGAAATTGTCCTGTGAAGATGATTTTTCAAGCTCTTTGAGGCCAGCGCCGTGGCTGTAATACAACCACAGTCGCTAGAACAATTCATGGTCATAGTTGTGAATGACACTTTTTTGTTTTCAATAGACTATAGCTTATTGGATTATCTACTTTTTTGTTTAGTCACTGATTTATGACGGGCGTTATTTTACCTTATTTTTCTCTCAAAGCCCATTTATAGAACCAGCTAGGCAGCACACAGTAATGACCTGCACTATTTTGAGGTTAGTAGTTTAACAAGCCTTGCAATTTTTTATGGGGACACCATTTATCTAAACATGAACCCAACTTGACTGAACAAGTCTGGTTAACAAGGAAATAAAACAAATGACTGACTATACTATTGATAAAGACAACATTGATATCGATGTGTCGACTACTGTAGAAGATGATAAGCAAGAGGCTGTGCAAGAAGACCAGCTAGATGATCCTACAACGGCGCCAGTAGAAAATTATTTGCCTTTGCTGGCCCTGCGTGATGTAGTGGTTTATCCACATATGCAGATTGCGCTGTTCGTTGGTCGCGCACCATCGGTCAAAGCGGTTGAGTTAGCACAAGCAGAATATGGTAATAAAGTATTAGTAGTCGCCCAAAAAGATTCGCTTACTGAAGATATTGATCAAGATAATCTCTATCAATATGGTACGGTTTGCCGCATCGTCAGCACTATGCCACATGACAGCGATGAAGACTGCATTAAGGTATTGATCGAAGGTCAGTATCGTGCGCGCGTCGATAGTATAGAAGAGCACGATAATATTTTGATGGCTACTTTTGAGCAGGCTGATGTCGATATAGAAATGGATGACAGCCAACAGAAAAACACCATCAAAGCTTTGACTAGCCTGTTTGAGAGTTATGCGGATGCGCGTTTGCGTAATGCTCGCGAGCTCACTCGCGTGGCTAAGCGTATCGATGACTTGCTTGAGCTAGTGTATTTCATCTCTACCCGCGTATCGATGGACTTAGACGTCAAACAGTCGTTCTTAGAGAACAACGATATCAAGACTCATATCAATACTTTAACTGAGTACTTAGTCAAACAAAGCGCTGAACAAAATATCGAACAAGATATCCAAGATGCTGTACGTCAGCAAATGGAAGACAATCAGCGCGAGTACTTTTTGAATGAGAAAATGAAAGCTATTAAAAATGAGCTTTCAGATATGAATGACGGAGCGTTTGATAGCGAAGATGACGTTAGTGATCTAGAAAAACGTTTAGAAGATGCGGACTTACCAGAAGATGTACGCAAAAAAGCCGATCAAGAGCTGAAAAAGCTGAAGATGATGCCGCCAGCATCGAGTGAATCCTCAGTAGTACGTAACTATATCGAATGGATTTTAGACACGCCGTGGAATGCCACTAGTAAAGTCTCTATCAATTTAGAAAAAGCTAAAACGGTGCTAGATGAAGATCATTATGGTCTAAAAGATGTCAAAGATCGTATCTTAGAGTATTTAGCCGTACAGTCACGAGTGAAAAAGCTCCGTGGTCCGATTCTTTGTCTTGTCGGCCCTCCAGGGGTTGGTAAAACTTCATTAGGCGAGTCAATCGCTCGTGCTACTGGTCGCAAGTTTGTGCGTATGGCTTTGGGCGGCGTGCGTGATGAAGCTGAAATCCGTGGTCATCGTCGTACTTATATCGGTGCTATGCCGGGTAAAATCGTGCAATCGCTAGCTAAGGTAGAAGTCAAAAACCCGCTATTCTTATTAGATGAAGTCGATAAGATGGCACAAGACTTCCGTGGTGATCCAGCATCAGCATTGCTAGAAGTACTAGATCCTTCACAGAACGACAAGTTTAATGACCATTATTTAGATATGGATTTAGACTTATCACAAGTGATGTTTATTTGTACGGCCAACAGTATGGATATCCCAGCAGCACTTCTTGACCGTATGGAAGTCATCCGTCTGCCAGGTTATACCGAAGAAGAAAAAGTCAATATCGCTCAAAAGTATCTAGTGCCTAAAGCTATTAAGCAAAACGGTCTCAAAGAAGGCGAAATTGAGATTGTAGAAGCAGCATTGCATAGCATCGTTCAGCGCTATACACGTGAAGCCGGCGTACGTAACCTTGAGCGTGAAGTTAATAAAATCTGTCGTAAAGTAGTGCGTAGCTCGGTTGAGAGTCATGGCGCCCGTGCGCCGAAAAAAGATGAGCGTAAGCTGATCGTCGTTGATGATAACAACATTGATGATTACCTTGGTGTGCATCAGTATGACTTTGGTCTTGCTGAGGAAGAGCCTGAAGTTGGCCGTGTTACTGGACTGGCTTGGACGAGTGTCGGTGGTGAGTTGCTGACCATTGAAGCCGCTGCGATGAAAGGTAAAGGCGAGCTTATATTTACCGGCTCTTTAGGGGATGTGATGAAAGAATCCATCCGTGCTGCTATGAGTGTGGTTCGTGCTCGCGGTGATAGCTTAGGTATCGATTATGAGACCTTTAAAACCACTGATATCCACGTTCATATGCCAGAAGGTGCGACGCCAAAAGATGGTCCATCTGCTGGTGGGGCGCTTACTACAGCGCTAGTATCGGCTATTACAGGCATCCCTATCCGTCCTCATATTGCTATGACAGGTGAGATTACTTTGCGTGGTAAGATCTTACGTATCGGTGGTCTTAAAGAGAAGCTATTAGCTGCGCATCGTGGTGGTATCAAGCACGTGTTGATTCCAGCAACTAACGAGCGCGACTTGGAAGATATTCCTGATAACGTCAAAGCAGGCCTGACCATTCAGCCTGTAGCAACGATTGATGAAGTATTAAAAGCGGCATTAGTTAGCATGCCAAAACCGCTTAAGCCAGCTAAAGTGACGGTAGATAAAGCTACCAGTAAAGCACTACATAGCTAATAGCAGTAGCTTTGATTAGCTTTAAAAAATCATAAGCTAAAAAGCCGCTCACTATCATAGTGGGCGGCTTTTTTATGGGTGCTGATATTTTAAAGTCAGTTTTAAAGCAAACATAGCAATTTTAAAGCAAACATAGCGGTTTTAAAATAAACATAACCCTTTGATTAAGCGCAATTCTAAGTGCAATGCGTTATTTAATAGTTACCGTAATATAATAAGGCTTCGGCGTATTACTTTCACGTGCTTGATTACGTGGCTGTAGCACTCGAATAGTATGTTCGCCTGTTTTATCAAGCTTTACTGGGTCTAGGCTCAAATCTGGAGAGTCAGTGCCGTACAGCACAGGATATAAGTCGCTGCTACCCACTATAGTCGCACTCACGCTTTGGCCTTTTTTGGCATAGAACTGGTACTCGCAGTATTGATCCCCTTTCACTACCCCTGCTCGGCTAACATCATAACTGCCTTTGGCTATACGTAATTCTTTTACCCCACAATCTGCAGTATAGTGTAAATCACCGCTTTGCACTGCAGCTGAAGCAGCCGTTATTCCCGTGCTTATAATGCCTAAAGCTAATGCTGCTGAACCGGCCAAACTAATTAGAGTACGCATATTACTTCCTTCTATTTATTAATATCTATTAGCCATTACTAATGCTAATTATCGCTGTCATAATTATTTTTTAGAGTAACAACATCTAAATCTGACTAGCTATTTTGCCGCACTGATTACCCATTAACCATTTTATTTCGTCACCTTATGTTAAGCATTTAGTAAGCTATTGCATCTAAACCGTTATGGCACTTTACATATATTAACGCTTTGTTGCGCTTTTGATAAATATCTAATCCTATAGCTTGGTTATACTCCTTAGGATGAGAGTGCGAAATATTGAATGATTTATAATATATTTCTAATTTAATGTTCACTCAGTTATAAGTAAAAACCTTATAAAATAATTTCTATTTTCTATTCTATTATTGGAGCTAACGATGAATAAGTTAATGATGACAAGCGCTTTACTATGTGGTTCAGTATTAGCAATGACGGGCTGCCAAACGGTAAAAGATCAATTAAAAACCGGTAATCCTCTTAGCCAACCAGTACTTAAATCAGCCATTATGACTACTGATGGCAGTAACAAAGAGATTGGGCAAGTCTTCTTACGTCCTGTTGAGGGCGGTGTGCAAGTCTATGGTAAATTGATGGGTCTGCAGCCAGGCGCAACAGTTGCTCTGCATATTCATGAGACCGGTAGCTGTAGCACTATGGGTAAAGATGCAGGCGGTCACTTTAATCCTGACAAATTCCCGCACTCAAACCCGGACGATGTAGCAGGTCATGCAGGCGATTTACCGAATGTGACCGCTGATGAGAAAGGCGTTGCACCTATTAACTATGTCAATAAGAAAATCTCTGCAGCCCAAGCAGGTAAATATAGTGTTAATCGTCTAGCCTTTATCATTCATAGCGGTGCTGATGACTATACTAGCCAGCCTGCAGGCGCCTCAGGTGACCGTATTGGCTGTGGTATTATTGTGGCTAACTAATCGACAAGACTAAATATACTTAATCATAAAAAAACCTCTTAGATTATCTAAGAGGTTTTTTTATTGATAGCTTATTAAGTAAATGAGGGCTCTACTCCTCTACCCACTCACCCTTACGCCAGAATAATCCCCAACGTGAGGCTTTGCCATTTTTTTCTGAGCCAATATATTGCTCTTTTTTCTTGCGTGACCAGCGCAGAATAGTTGGGTTACCCTCAGGATCTTCGTCCGGCCCTTCGAACAGATATTGGAACTTATCTTCCATCTTATCTTTAATCTCACGCAGTTCCGCCAATTTTGGTGGTCGGGTTTCGCGTACTTTAGGGAACTTAGAAGCCGCTAGGAACATGCCTGCTGCTCCTTCACGCAAGATAAAGTGATCCTCATGCTTAATCGACTTGAGCTCTGGCATGTCGATAGGATCCATACGTGGCGGTGCCGGCTCACCGGTCTTAAGCACCTTACGCGTATTATCACAATTTTGACATGCAAAGTAAGGTCCAAAGCGGCCAGTTTTAAGTTCCATTTGGCCATCGCACTTATTACAATCAATCGTTGGCGAGTCTGAGCCTGGAACTTCAAACTTACCTTCTTCTAGTACATAGCCGTCACAATCGGGATTATTACCACAAACATGAAGCTTTAGGCCACCATCAACGATATAGCCGTTCATAGCCGTGGCACATTTCGGGCAACGTTTTTTCTCCATTAAATCTCTGACTTCAGCCGCTTCATCGTTGCCTTCTGGATCATCCAAATTGGCAAAAGCTTCAACTGGCATCAAGTTTTTGGTGCCTTTACAACGCTCTTTAGGCGGTAAGTTATAGCCAGTACAGCCTAAAAATACGCCCGTGGAGCCAGTGCGTAGTTGCATCGGACGATCACATAAATCGCAATGGACATCGGGTACATCAGTGGGGTCATTGGGACGCATACCATCAGCATCTTTGGCATGTTCGACTTTCTTTTTAAAGTCGCCATAGAAGTTATCAAGTACATCTTTCCAATCACGCTCTCCATCTGCCACATGATCAAGCTTATCTTCGAGCGCTGCGGTAAAAGTATAATCCATCAAGTCTGGAAAACTGGCTATCAGTCTATCAGTGACAATATCGCCCATTTTTTCAGCGAATAGACGCTTATTCTCAAGTTTGACATAGCCTCGATCTTGAATAGTGGAGATGATAGAGGCGTAAGTAGAAGGTCGACCGATGCCTTTTTTCTCCAGCTCTTTAACCAGACTCGCTTCCGTAAAACGAGGTGCCGGCTTAGTGAAGTGTTGGCTTGGATCAAGCTGGTCTAAGATTAATATATCGCCTGTTTTGACATCAGGTAGTAATGTATCATCCGCTTTGGCTGGTGATAACACTCGCGTATAGCCATCGAAAACCATAGTACGACCACGAGCTTTTAGCTCAACATCTGCTGCTGCCACGAACAAGTTGACAGATAGATACTTAGCTGCTGTCATCTGACAAGCCACAAACTGTCGCCAAATTAGCTCATAGAGTCGAATAGCATCGCGCTCCACGCCTTTGAGCTGAGTGGATTTCATATTGACGTTAGAAGGACGAATCGCCTCATGCGCTTCTTGGGCGTTTTGCTTATTGCCATAAAAGTTAGGCTTTTCAGGCACATATTTAGCGCCATAGCTGTCTTCGATATAGCTACGTGCTGCAGCTAACGCATCACCCGATAAGAAGGTTGAGTCAGTACGCATATAAGTGATATGACCTGCTTCATAGAGACGCTGTGCCAAAATCATAGTCTTTTTGACGGAGAATCCTAAGCGAGTACTAGCGGCTTGCTGCAAAGTTGAAGTGATAAATGGGGCACTTGGTCGTGACTGAGTTGGTTTCTCTTCGCGCTCTTTGACTATGTAATCGGCCGTATTTAGCACGGCCAATACTTTATCGGTCTGTTCTTTATTCACCAGCTTTAGCGTCTTACCGGCTTGCTTAGTAGCTTCTAAACGTATAGCTACTTGCTCAGCGTTTTTCTTAGCATCGGCTATATGAGTGTCAGCGTGAATCTGCCAATATTCCTCAGGAATAAAAGCGCGAATCTCGTGCTCACGCTCAACCACTAGACGCATAGCTACTGACTGTACTCGCCCTGCTGATAGACCACGAGCAACCTTTTGCCAAAGAATAGGCGAGACCATAAAGCCCACTACCCGATCTAGAAAACGTCGTGCTTGTTGCGCATTGACGCGATCGATATCGAGTTTTGAGGGTTGCTTAAAAGCATTTTGAATAGCATTTTTGGTAATTTCGTTGAATACTACACGCTCATACTTACTATCAGCGCCGCCGATGACTTCTTTGAGATGCCAAGCGATAGCCTCTCCTTCCCTATCCATATCCGTTGCTAGATAGATCTTGTCAGCGTCTTTGGCTAAGGCTTTTAGCTCTTTGATAACCTTGGTTTTATTCGGCAATACTTCATAGACTGCCGCCCAATCATGTTCAGGATCAACGCCCATCCGTCGCACTAGTGCTTGCTGGGTCTTTTCTTCTTTTGATAAGGTTTCATCTTTATTAGTAGCAGCTTTTTTTGCGCCTTTACTAGCCCCTACTGGTAAGTCACGGATGTGGCCAATACTTGAGCGGACAATAAAGTCATCGCCCAAATACTTATTAATCGTTTTTGCCTTAGCTGGTGATTCGACAATGACCAAAGACTTACTTTTATTGGGAGTTTTGCTAGTTTTAGTCACAGTTTTAGCAGCCGCTTTGGTAGCAGTAGATGAGGTAGCGCTTTTTTTGGTTGCGGTTTTGGCCATATTTGACTACACCATAATATAGGGAATAAAAGGAGGTATAAGTTAGTAGCTAAGCATTTTTAATTAAGCATTTTTAATTAAGCATTTTTGACTGCACTTGGTATCAACTAAACGTTTGTACCGTTAAATATTTGATCAGGCAAGCACTACAGCTACTCACAAAAAGGTAATAAACCATAGAGCAGTCCAGTAATCATTGCTAAATAATGAACCAATAGCTACGATATAATTACCAAACAGCAATAAACTTAGCAAGACGTTACACTTCTATACGTCAAGCTGTCAACTGTAAATAATACAACTTTAGCTAAAAACACTTAGCTGAGCATACTCTATCTGAATAAAATCTGAGTCAATAAATAATCTGATCTATGGTTAGAGCCTGTTCAACTTTCAAAACTAGAAACTACTGATAGCTAAGAGCTTTTGTTTATAAACTAGTCAAGTTAGTTACTGCGTCATCATTATTTATAGCTGGGTTATTTGTAGCACTGCTTGACAGAATTTGCATCTGCAACGCCCACTTTTCAAGCTGAGCTTTTAGCGCTAACAAGTCAGGCTCAATAGCAGCTGCTTTATAGCTCGGGTTAGTCCTAGGGCGCACATAGGCGATATCTTCCCAATAAATAACGACGCTATTAGCTTTAATCAGCAATGCTTTAACAAACGGCTCAATGGTATCTGGTAACGCCAGCGCCGTCTTATCTAAGTTAAAATTCGCTGCTGGCTTCGGCTTTTTTGACCTGTTGGACGGTTGAAAAATCGTATCCGTATTCAGCTCACTAGCGGGTTGATTACTCAGCGCATCAGTACTAGTATCTGGACGCCACTGACCATCGATAGCTTGATAGCGTGTTAGCGGCAGCTGTAAGTTATCTAGCACCACACCATACTGCCCTAACATACCTCGGCCATACTCATTGTCTTTGCCCCTGACCCAATCCGGACAAGCAACTAACTTAGGGTTGAGCTGCAAACGTCTCGCAGTCATACGCAGCTTATCCAAACGCTGATCAATAGCGCTGGGTTTGAGCGCCATCATACTCCCTAATACGAAGAGTACAATAGCAATGGCAATCCACATTCCCATGATAACTTAGCCTTTTGACGGATTAGGGTGAACTAAAACAACAACATATCGATACTAGCGACGGTTATAGAAACTTATTTATTTAGCTATTTTCTAATAGCACTATAGCTATTAGTACTCGTGATAACTATTAATACTCGCTATAGCTACAGAAACTTAGTCTATTACAAATACTGAGGGAGCTATTAATATAAGCACTGATTTGGCTATTAATACCGCCACCAACCTCACTAGTTATATAAAAAACCCTTATCTATAGCTACCCATAATGAGTACGAACTAATAGAAATCAAGCTCTACTTAAAGTTCACTCAGCCACTAGAAGCGCCATAGTACTGATCTTTAAAATAATTAAGCTATTTTTTTGACTACTATATCAATAGCTTAACAACACAACTATCCAGGCTAATAGCTACTATAATAACAATATACAAAAAGTTGCTTTGATAAAAAAATGCTATGATAAACGATAATTTCAAAGCTGCGGAGGTTTATTATGTCTTATTTTCTTACTATAGTAGCTACCCTAAAGCCCCTATTGACTCAATATGCAGCCTCTACTATCACCAAATCAAATGTGGCCTTAGTAATAGCGAGTGCTGGCCTGTTGTCTTTGTCAGGCTGCGCCACTACCCAAAGCTTAACTCCACAGCAATGTCAGGCCAGCAATTGGCAGCAAGTAGGCTATGCCGATGGGGTCAACGGTCGCTCGGGGGCTTACTTCGGTCACTATACTAATAGCTGCGCTAATGTGGCCGGCGCCACTCCTGATCGCATCTTATGGGAACAAGGTCGTCAGCGAGGGTTAAAGCAATACTGTACTGAGCTGAATGCCTATAAGATAGGCCGTGAAGGCTATAGCTGGCAACCTGTTTGTCCACTCGAGGGCATCGATAAGCTAGAAGAGGCTTATGCGCAAGGACGCTACTATTACATTCGTCAACGTGACCTAGATTATTTGCGTTCACCTTACCCTTTCGGTTACGGTAATCGTCTAGGTTATAGTCGCTATGGGTATGCGCCATTTGGTTATGGCTGGTAAGACTTTATACAAATATCGGTAAATAAGATAAAGAAAGCCTCGCAAGGTGAACCCAGCGAGGTTGGAGAAGATTGCTATTATTTTATTTATTTTTCTTATTATCCTAGCTATATTTTTACTAATTGCGCTACTAATATATATCACTGGGCTGTTTTTCTGACTGCTGCTAACTGCTCATTCAGCTTGCTGTATTGAGTATGCTTTAGTGAGCATGATGTAGTAAGCACAGTAAGCTTAGTGCAATTAATATAAGACAAGCTTAGTTTGACTTAGGATCTCACTGCTCTAAAAGTTAGTTACTGGCTTTCAATACCAATGTTGACTCAGTAGGTTTCAAACCTAATAATTAAAAACCAACCGCCATCATCTACTATTCATTCACAAAAGCTATCTTAGTCAGACCCGCCTGACTAGCGGCGGCCAATACTTGCGCGACGCTATCGTACTTACTTTGCTTGTCAGCGCGCAGTTGCAGCGAAGGGTCTTTACCGGTATTCGCCTCTTGCTGTAGCCGAACCTCTAACTCTGCCATACTAATCGGATCACTGTCCCAAAATATACCCGCATCTTTGTCTATGCTAATTTGAATAGCTTCTGCTGGTTGCTCATTCAATGCCGCATTAGTCTTAGGTAAGTCTAAAGGTACTGTTGGATTCAGTACGGTGGCAGTCAATAAGAAGATAATCATCAACACTAGCATAACGTCAATCAGCGGAATGAGGTTCATCTCATTCATACTCTGTACGTCATCATTACCTAGTTGAAAGGCCATAATTTTCTCGATATATTCTTAATGTAATCTCAATTAATTTTCAGTTATTACTTCTGCTGCTATGAGCTAGAAGCATTACGATACTGACTATTGGTTTCTACTGTTTGCGCAGGAGCTGACTTTACTGCTGTTTCAGTACGTATAGAATGAGGCGTAGAAGGTATAGTGACTCCAGCAACTGACTCAGAAAGCAAATCATGAGCTCTATCATTAGCATGATACATAATGCGGCGATTGACACGTACTGCAAGGTTATAAAACACTACTGCTGGGATAGCCACGGCAATACCTAAACCTGTCATAATGAGTGCTTCGCCAATCGGCCCTGCTACTTGTCCCAATCCTGCTTGACCCGTCGCACCGATATTGTGCAGCGCATGGAAGATACCCCATACTGTACCGAACAGACCGATGAATGGGGCAATCGCCGCAGTAGTACCTAAGATAGGCAAGCCGCGCTCACTATTATAACGATAACGACCGATATATTTTAGCAGTGCTTGCTCAATCACCAATCGACGTGTTGCAGCATCAGCCCCGGCTAATTCAGGATATTTTGCTTGGATCTTTTGAGTCAAATCACCAGCAACGCTTATCGACATCTTACGGCTTTGAATCACTCGCACGATACCTGTTACCCAAGAGATGACAGATAAAGCTAGTAATAAGAAAAATAGACTCTTAGTAACTATATCACTGTATTGCCAGTAGTTTGCAAAGTCCATTTCAGACCCCTTAGTTGTGTTTTATAGACGTTATTGATTATTAAGGCATTTTATAAGTAACTGATAAAGTCACGTTACCAACTCTTGGCATACCATCTTTAGTAAAAGGTTTAAATTTCCCTTTGCCTGCTTGTTGTACTGCGGTTTTGTCTAACAAAGCATTGCCCGAGGAACTCGCCACTTTTACGCTTTCGATGTCACCTTGTTTGTTGACACGGAATAATAGTCCTACGGTAAAGCTATCCCCTGATCTAGCGCCTCTTTCAGCACGAGAAGGAAAACTAAAGTTAGGCGGCGATCCTGCCCAATCGGCGTTACCAGCAGTAAAGCTCATAGGCTCGTTGTTAGCGGCCTCAATTTTAGCCTGAGCTTTTGCAGCTGCCTTAGCATCAGCTATATCTTTTGCTCGTTTGCTATCAGCAGCTGCCTTAGCATCTGCTATATCTTGTGCTCGTTTAGCATCAGCAACTGCCTTAGCATCTGCTATATCTTGTGCTCGTTTACTATCAGCAACCGCCTTGGCATCAGCCATATCTTGTGCTCGTTTACTATCAGCAACTGCCTTAGCATCTGCTATATCTTGTGCTCGTTTAGCATCAGCGCTTGCTGTAGATATCCTACTCTTAGTAACGATATCTAACGGTTGTTCATTGACTGGCTTTGCAGCAGCAGGCGCTTGTTTTGCCGTCTTAGCTATAGGCAGCTTAGGCTCATTGGGTTCAGTCTTTTCTTGGGTTACCGGTGCTATTATTACTTTTTTGCTAGCAGGTTTGATTTTCTCGATAGCTTTTTTAACTACTTGTGGCTTAGCAGCAGCGACAGGTTTGACTTTAGGCTGAGCTTTAACCTGTAATACGGGCTCTGGTTGCGCTATTTCTATGCTGTCAATCTTTAGTGGTTCAATTTCGACAGGTGGCGGTAGTAGCTGTATTTCGATAGGAGGCAAAGCTTTGGGTGGCGCAGTAATAGGCTTAGGTGGATTTACCATCACCAATGCCATAGCGGTTAACAGGTGTAGTATTACTACTATGCCGATAGCAGCCACTATCAGCTTGAGCGATGATGTATTGGGATTTGTTGAGGCCATAACACCTTAACCATTAACTAAATTACAGTGAATTAAAAATAGCATAGTAATACAAACGATAACCATTATCAATAAATATAATAATTTTATTGACTGCTGCTGTTAGCTGCTATTTACTACTACTCTCCTACTGTTTTAAGAGGCTATAGCGATCTATAGCTAGTCTGTTAATAATAACCATTATCGTTTTTGTTGATAAATATTCTTATTTGCTTTATCATTACCCCTTAATAAGTGATTATCTAGCTAAGGTTTTATAGTAAATAAACCGCCTCTATAATGAACTTTAACGCTATTAATTTTAGTGCTATTAACTTTAGCATTATTAACTTTAGCATTATTAACCTTAGTCCTATTAAACTTAGTACTATTAACTTTAGTATCATCGAGCATTGTTTTAGCGCCCTTCTCTATAGCGCTAAGCAGGCTCTTTTTTCTTTTTACTCTGACCAGTAGCTTGTTAGATGCTGATCATAAACCACGATATACCGAGTTCCTTATGTCTGTTATTACTGCCTACAATCCCAATACTACCACCAAAAAACCTCTATCTAAACGCCCTCTATTAGCCGCTATGACCACGGCACTGATGCTTAGTATCAGTTTAGCGGGATGCTCATCAGCGGATACGACTCAGGACGACACTAAAAAAGAAAATAATAGTGCTGATGCGACCTCGAACAGTACTACTAATGATGCGGTTGCCGTGACTACTATCGATGTTGATACCGTTAAAGGCAAAGTAAGCCTGCCAATTAATCCTTCGCCTATCGTGGTTTACGACATGACCTTGATGCAAGATTTGGCCGCGCTAGAAGTAGCAATCGATGGTAAGCCGAGTGGTCTACACTTGGATAATCTACAATCAAAAGTTCAGCCAGACCCCAAAGAGATGGGTACGGTCTTTGAGCCTGATTTAGAAGCGTTGAATGCCATGCAGCCGCAAGCTATCTTAATTGGCTCGCGTATGGCGGAAAAATATAATGAGCTATCGAGTATTGCGCCAACCTTAGATATGAGTATTGATACTGCCAACATCTATCAATCAAGCAAACAACGCTTACATGATTTGGGTGCTCTATTTGGTAAAAGCGATCAAGCCCTAAAACTACAGCAAAATATCGATGGCCTTATCAAGCAAACCCAAACCTTAAGTAAAGATAAAGGTACTGGCTTAGTAGTCATGGTCAACGGTAATAAACTATCCGTTTATGGCGATAAGTCGCGTTTTGGCTTTATTCATAGTGTCCTTGGCGTGCCTATGGCTGACAATCAAATAGCTGATGCCCGTCATGGCCAGCCCGTATCTTTTGAATATTTACAAAAAGTGAATCCTGACTGGTTATTCGTAATAGATCGTAGCGCTGCTATTGGCGAGGATAGCGTCGGTGCCAAAGCCGTACTAGATAATCCTTTAGTCGCTCAAACAAAAGCATGGAGCAAGCATCAAGTGGTCTATTTAAGCCCAGATTCTTACTTAGCATTCGGTGGTTATAACCAATGGATGCAAGATTTGACAGCTATTAAAACGGCTTTTACTAATACTAAGTAGTGGTGAGTTGCGCGAAAAAATGTCTTTTCCAACGTAAATTAATAGCCATCCAAATCCATGCTGTGGGCCATAAATAGCTATGTCATTATTCTCTACTCGTCATAATAGTAAGCTTAACAATACTACTGGCTTGAGTGCCACCTCCTCGTGGCGTTCGGGTTACGATAATAGTAACGGTCAAAAACGTAAAGCGGCCTTGCCACCTTGGGCAATAAATAGCGCTAGTTTTTTGATAATGACCTTATTGATATTACTGAGTCTGTCTATCGGTGTCGCAGACTTTTCGTGGTCAGGCATACTAAAAAGCCTAATCAATCATAATGCTAATGCCGACAGCTCCCTGATGCTCGTTAGCCGTCTGCCACGTACTATCGCTATTATTCTAACTGGTATAGCAATGGCCGTGGCTGGTATGATTATTCAAGTGGTACTAAAAAACCGTTTTGTCGAGCCTTCTATGGTTGGCGCCACTCAAAGCGCTGCCCTCGGACTATTAATAGTCAGTTTACTGTTTCCCGCCAGCGCTCTTATTGTCAAAATGAGTGTAGCGACCATCGCTGCGGTCATTGGCATGATGATATTTATGCTGCTGATTCAACGCATTCCCCCTACTGACTTTTTGATGATTCCCCTTATTGGTATTGTATTTGGCGGTATCATCGATGCAGCCACCACTTTTATTGCTTATCAGACTGAGACTTTGCAGATGCTCAGCGTTTGGCAATTTGGTGATTTTTCTAGTGTGCTAGCTGGTCGTTACGAGCTGTTATGGCTAACGGGTGGTCTATGTGTCATTGCTTATATCATTGCCGATAAGCTCACTATCGTAGGCCTAGGTGATAATATCGCCTTGAACTTGGGGATCAGTAAGCGCCAAGTGACTTGGATCGGTGTGGCTATGGTAGCGATGATGAGCGCTGTAGTAGTAGTCACCGTTGGGGTAATTCCATTTATTGGTCTAGTGGTGCCTAATATCGTCAGCCGCATCATGGGTGATAAATTACGTCGCAGCTTGCCAGCCGTAGCTTTGCTTGGAGCATCAGCAGTATTGCTCTGCGATATCATCGGCCGATCTATCCGCTATCCATTTGAAGTACCAGTGGCGACTGTGTTTGGAGTAGTAGGTACCTTAGTGTTTTTATGGTTACTGTTACGTGCCCCTAGCGAATCGTAGCTTGCCTATAGACAACTAAAAACTCAGACTACTAATGCTAAAGAAAACCCTTATATTTATTATTTTTTATAACTAGGGTCTGTTTTAGCTTGTTGTATCAACGGTCAGTATAAAGGCGTCGAGATTTGGGCCAACTATACTGACTATATTTACCATCCCCATTTATAAGATTAGCGTATGCCTTCTCCTTCTAATGCTAGCGATATAGATGCCGACAGTGATGCCGCTGCTGCTTATGTTGTTAATGCTACTACCGATGCTAATATCAATACTGGTTTTTCTCGCCAGCTCTCCCTTTTATGGCAGAGGCTAAGGGCGCATCCTTGTTTGCTCGCAACTGTAGTATTAGTAATTTCAGCACTATTATTCTTAACCGTTAATGTGCATGGCCATTGGGACTTTGCCTTACCTCTACGTAGCAAAAAACTACTAGCGTTGATGGTCGTCGGTTACGCTATTGGCGTTTCTACTTTACTTTTTCAGACCTTGACTCATAACCCTATTTTGACACCGTCATTATTAGGTTTTGACTCGCTATACGTATTGCTACAGAGCTTACTAGTGTTTTTCTTAGGAGCGATCAGCTTTACTAGTCTTAATCCAGTAGCGAAGTTCGGCCTTGAGATTGGCTTGATGTTTGGTGCTTCGTTATTATTATTCCGCTTGCTATTCTCTAACACTAATCAGGATTTAACCCGCTTAATCTTAGTAGGGGTTATTTTTGGGGTATTATTTCGCAGCTTGTCCTCATTGATAGCGCGATTGATTAATCCCGACGATTTTGTGGTGGTGCAATCAGCCAGCTATGCACAGTTCAATACCGTCAACCCGCAATTATTAACTATTAGCATTCTGCTCTGTGTGCTTACTGGAATAGCGATTTGGCGCTGGCGGTATCAGTGTGATGTGCTGATGTTAGGTAAGCCGCAAGCTATCAACTTAGGTATCAATTATCAGCGCTTAGCCTTTAGGCTATTGACTGTCATCTCGATACTAGTAGCAACTGCTACCGCATTAGTCGGTCCGGTGACCTTTTTTGGATTGTTAGTTTGCGCTTTGACCAATAGAATCGCCAGCAATATGTCTCATAGTCAGCGCCTGATATTGGTTAGTTTAGTGGCTATGATCTGCTTAGTGCTTGGTCAAACTATCTTTGAGCAACTGCTCGGTATGGCTGGGGTACTATCGGTAGTGATTGAGTTGGCTGGTGGCGTAGTGTTTTTATTATTGATATTTATCAACCATCGTCGCTAATTAGCGTCGTGTTAACACTAAGCTACTATTCTTGTGGTTGTCAGCATCGTTGACAGTGTTATTAACACTATTTAAGACCTCTAAAATTTATCTTTGAGCAAGAGCTATTATGATTAATATCACCGGCGTATCGCATCACATTGGTAAGCAGCAAATCCTACACGATATAAGCTTAGCACTGCCACCCTCGCAGGTTATTGCTTTGATTGGTCCTAATGGCGCGGGTAAATCAACGCTATTTTCGGTGATGGCACGCTTACAACCTTTGCAGTCTGGACGAGTGAGCTTTGCGCTGGCTGACGAAGTACGTGATATCGTCAGTTGTGATGCCCGTAAATTAGCCACTACGGTAGCGATGCTAGGTCAAGACAATCAAGTTCAAGGACGGTTGCGGGTGCATGAATTATTGATGTTCGGGCGCTATCCTTATCATCAAGGCCGACCAACAGCGCATGATCAACAAAAAGTCGATGAGATTATTGAGCGCTTCGAGCTTGAGCCGTTAGCTAGTAGGTTTTTGTCCACTCTATCAGGGGGTCAACGACAACGAGTACTGATTGCGATGATTGTCTGTCAAGATACCCCTTATCTACTGCTCGATGAGCCGCTTAATAATCTGGATATGTACCATGCTGGACGTCTAATGCGCGAGCTACGTGAGTTGAGTCATAGTCAGCAAAAAACTGTAGTTATCGTCCTGCATGATATCAATCAAGCCGCCCAGTTCGCTGACACTGTAGTGACAATGAAAGAGGGGCAAGTAATGGCGGTGGGTAGTCCTATAGACGTCATTACTCAAGCAACGATGAAACAGCTATATAATGTCGATGTTACGGTACTCAGTCATCAAGGGCGTCCTGTAATCATCGATACGGTTTAATTTTGATAGTTCCATATTTAAATTATCTCAGCTTTGCCAAAGATTTTAAGCGTTGTTGCCGCCCTTTCCACCATAAATACACGCCAGTACCAGACAGTACTGCTACCGCCAAACCAATCAATGCTAAGAATATTTGATAAAGCAAATGACCTATACCGTGACTAATATGTCCCATATGTAAGGTAGATAACCATTGGTCAGCCTTATTACCAAATGAGGCATTCTGATAAGCAAAGTTAACGCGCTCGATACTGCCATCTATTGCATTGACGGTAATTGAGGACGCGCCACTTTTTTTACCGATATCTTTATCAGTTTTAAAGCGCAGTTGCCATTGATTGTCTTCTTCTACCCAACGAATACCGAGTAATTGTGTGACCTTTAGACCATTTTTTTGTGCGGCGATATTCGCTTGCTGACTTAAATAATCAATGCTGTTGGCTTTATTAACCACCTCAGCACCCCTGTCATTAGCTGATAGCTGAAGCCCTGTCAAAGCTTGTTTGTCTAATTTACCAGCTCGATTGGGTTTATTATCCTTACCTTCTGCGCCTTTAGATTCTTTGCCTTCAAGTCCTACCACGACTTGCATTACAGGCTTATAAATCTGCTTTAAATTAAAACCCACACTTGACCAGGCAATCACAAACAACATCAGCCACAACCACAAGCCAAACGCATGATGCACATCATAGTTCAGCTTAAAGGTATTGGTTTTGGTACGGATTTTCCATGCCGGTAGCCAGCGCTTTAATGCAGGAGCACGTTTTTTAGCAGATCCTTGAGGTGATAGATGATTTTTTTTAATGGCGCGTGGAAAGGTTAAATAAAAGCCAATAAAGCAATTAATCGTCCAAACTAATGACACAATACCTAATATCAGCTTGCCAATATCACCAAGCAATAACTCACGGTGCAACCAAAACACTTTCCACATAGTATTGTGCCATGCCCATTGGTCTTTATCACGTGCCCCAATGATATCTGCAGTGTAAGGATTGATATAGACTTCTTGGAACAAGGGTTTAGGTACTCCCTTTATATCCCCCTTATCTCTATCAACCTCGAAGACCACGGCTCGGTTAGGCTCAACAGCTATAGGCATAGTTGAAAAGCTATATTCTGGATAGCGAGTAATCACCTTGTCATGAAGGCTAGCAATAGAAAATGGCGGTGTCTGAGTTTTGTCAACATGCGCCAAACGCTGATTAAAGATATCATCTAATTCATGGTGAAATGCTAGTAGCGAGCCTGTAATAGCGGCAATAATTAAAAAACCTGCTATAGCAAGTCCGGTATAACGGTGAATCCATAGACAAGTTTGGCGGGTGTTAAATGAAATCATTGGTTATTATTCTTTATTGGTTTTAGAAGTAAAGACGAGGCCTAGAACAGATCAAAAAGCATATCGCGATATAAAAAAAGCCAGCTCTCATTTATAAGTAGCTGGCCTTTTTATTTATCAACTCGTTGTTCTACAAGCCGTTATTTATCCGTCAGTAGTGATTTAGAACTGATAGCTTAAAGAGGCTTTAATGTTACGACCTTGTTCAAAGTCAGTAACAGTATCATCAGCGGTATTTAAGCGCGATGAGTGGCTAGCGTAAGCTTCATCAAAGAGGTTATATACCCCAACCGTTGCTTTTACATTCTCAAGTTGACGTGGTGTATAATTCATATATACATCGTGAACATCATAATTCGGCTTAGTATTTTGCTTATTGTCTGTGATTGATGCAACATAAGTACTGCGCCAGCCTAAACCAACCACATCATTTGGTTCATAGTTCAAGTTCACCATGAAACGATCGCCCGAGTTAGAATTACTGCCCGTTACGGATGGAATACTATCGCCTGTTTTGTCACCTTTACTACGCGCACGGGTATAGCCCAGACCCATACTAAAGTTATTCATTTTGTAATCAGCAGCAAGCTCGACCCCTTTAATTTTAAAGTCTTCATCTTTATTTACTGCACCTTGACAAGCACCACCAGATTGTCCAGTTGCACAGTTTAAGCCAACACGAGTACCGCCCGAACGTACAAACTCAATAAAGTTTTCAATATTGGTTTCAAAGTACTTACCACTAAGTTGCAGCGCATCGCCCGCTACGCTTAGGTCGCGCAACGTTTTGGCGATACCAATCTCAGCATTAGAGCCTTCTTCTGCCTTTAAGTTATTATTGACATAAGTATTGCCACCGTCCGAATTAAAAATGGCTTGGCTCAAATCAGGACCATTAAATAACTGCGTGTAGCTGGCAAATACTTGGGTCATTGGCGCAATTTCATAGCTGGCAGCTAATGCACCGACGACATTGTTATAGGTTTTGCCGGCAGATACAAACTCAGGAGATTCATAGCGGTCATAACGGACCCCAGGCGTTAAGGTTAGTTTGCCGTTTTGCCATTGGTCCTCTAAATATACAGAGGTATTTTTTGCCGAATCACTGCCACTTTTAATAAAGTCCCGCGACATCTCTGATTCTTTTTTATAGTGCTCAACCCCCGCAATCAGCTTGTGCGTGCCGATATTAGTGTCGATAATACTAGTGTTTTGAACTTTCCCACCAATAGTTTTAACCTGCGCATCAAACTCAAATCCTGGATTGGTAATATAGTCAGAATCACGTAAAATACGAGTTTTGGTTTGATAAACGTTAGCATCAACATCAACTAACTGGCTTGCTGGATTATAAGTATAATCTAGCCCATAGGTATCACGTTTGACATTTTGCGGTATTGGAGCGTCATTGCGACTAGGAAAATCTGGGCGGAATGGGAAAGTCCCTTTCTTTTCAGTACTGCTAAAGCTTGCGCCTAAGCGATGATCCTCTGCGATCGAAACCCCTGCTTTTAATAAAATGTTTTCACCCTTGCTATCTTCAAACAGCTCACGACCGTTACCATCCTCACCTGAATTGGCATCACGCTTACCATAATAAGCGAGTAAATCAATATTATCGGTTGGTGCGCCATAGACGGTCGCTGACGTTAATAACTCATCATTATTACTGGCATATCCAGCGTGCAATTTGGCACCAATTTTTTGACCCGGTTTTAGCAGATCTACCGCATCAACAGTCTTAAAAGCAACAGCACCACCTAATGCATCGTTACCAAGCGTCACTGAATTATTACCCACCGCCACTTCAGACTGCTTTAATAAATCAGGGTCGATGGTCACATCGCCCATATGATAAAACAAAGTACCTTCTTGTCGAGCGCCATCAATCGTTACTTTCAAATTGGTATCGTCAAGCCCGCGCACACGGATACGCTGATTGACCGTTGAGGTGCCGCCCACAGTAACCCCTGGGATGACATTCAAAAAGTCACTTAAGTGATCGGCTTGCTGTGCTGGCGTATAGTCCTCGGTATAGACAGAATCTTCTTGTACCTTTCCTCGTACTGAACTGTTTGCAGTCACAGTAATTGTCTGTAAAGAAGTGCTGGGCTCTACTTCTGCATTGGCCATTTGTGACCCTAATACTGCGGCTATACCTATAGATAATACGCTTAAACGACTGGAAAATAATACGGCACTCATAGTTGACTCACTCAATATAATTATTAATAAAATGGGCGCTATTTTTGATAGCGACTTTAGTCTTCGAGTAAAAATAAGGGCATTCGAGTACGAATAAGTGTTTTTGATGACACTTACTTCAAGCTCTAAAATGTCTTTAAGCAGATGATAAGGTTAAAAATAAACTTAATGATAATTATTAACATTTACATAATGCGCAGTATAATAACCAATGATTAACCATTAAGCAATATACAGATAAAAAGTTTTTTAGAGCTGCTTGTAGGCTTAGAATCATATTTACCAATTATTGTTTGTCAATAAGTTAAGGGTATTCATAAACTATATTGTCAATCGCTCAGCAACAATGACCTTGGCGCATATATCGTTAGTTATTGTTTTTAAAGCATAAAAATATTCTATCTAATTATTTAGTAATTTTATTATTACTATAAACAACGATTTTTAGCTTTACTTTCAAAAAATACTTTATATTTAATAAAAAAAATCATTGCAAAGGCTTACCTTTTCCCTATATCCTAGAGAGGACTGACTAAATAGTCAGGTTTATTAATAACTCATTAGCAATATTAATAATCAATTGTCGACTAATTTATTAACTAGCACAAGGACGAGTGCGACTCTTTGCTGCTGTCATAAGGTCAAAAATTGTATATGACAGATTAGATATTCAAATAGAACTCAATATTTAGTAATACCCATTGTTTGTTTATTCAGAACTTTAGTGAAGATAGGACTGCGAACTTACTTTAAAAGGAAACTACTATGAGTGATGTTCAAGGAAATCCCGATCTACTGTATGGACTGCACGACCGTCCTGCACCATTAAAAGCATTTTTAGGCGCTGTGCAGCACGTATTAGCCGCATTTGTAGGTGTTATTACGCCCTCCCTAATCATTGGTGGCGCTCTAGGACTGGGTGAGCATATCCCCTATCTTATTAGTATGGCCCTAATGGTATCTGGGGTTGCAACCTTTATCCAAACTCGTAGAATTGGTCCTGTTGGGTCAGGATTAATGGCGTTACAAGGTACTAGCTTTGGCTTCTTAGCGGCAGTACTTGCGGCGGGTTTTGTGGTAAAAAATCGCGGTGGTAGTCCTGAGGAGATTCTATCCGTAATCTTTGGGGTTACCTTCTTAGGTGCCTTTGTCGAGATATTTTTAAGTCAGTTCATCACTAAGCTTAGATCTTTGATGAGCCCTATCGTCACGGGTTGCGTCATCGTTACTATTGGTCTGTCATTGACCAAAGTAGGACTAACCGATCTCGCAGGCGGTGTTGGTGCTGAAGATTTTGGTAGCATCGCGAACCTAATGTTAGGCGGCGGCGTATTGGTCAGCGTAGTACTGATCAGTATTGTTAATAACAAAGTGATTCGCTCAAGCGCTATCTTTATTGGTCTGATGTTAGGCTTAGTAGTAGCGGCATTTATGGGTCGTATTGACTTTTCCTTAGTCTCACAAGCACCGCTATTGACTGTACCAATCCCATTCAAATTTGGTTTTAGTTTTGATTGGCAAGCCTTTATTCCTATTGCCTTTATGTATATCATTACTAGTATTGAGACTTCAGGTGACTTGACTGCAACGTCGATGATCTCAGGAGAACCTATCAAAGGTCCTCTCTACGAAAAACGCATTAAAGGTGGGGTATTAGGTGATGGTGTCAACTCTGCCATTGCTGGCATCTTTAATAGTTTCCCAGTAACTACTTTTAGTCAGAACAACGGCGTAATCCAAATGACGGGTATTGCCAGCCGCTATGTTGGCTTCTATGTTGCCGGTATTCTATTCTTTATGGGTCTATTCCCTATTCTAGGCGCTATCTTTACTCAGTTGCCAAAACCTGTTGTAGGCGGTGTAACCCTATTGATGTTTGCAACTGTAGCGACTGCTGGTATTCGTATTTTATCAACAGTAAACTTTACTCATCGCAATATCTTGATTATCGCCACCTCACTAGGTCTTGGCTTAGGAGTTGCTTTTGTACCTGATGTATTTGCCCAAATGCCACAAATGTTCCGCAATATCTTTGGCTCAGCAGTTACTATGTCAGGGGTAATAGCTATTGTGCTCGATACGATTTTACCGAAGAACTTCGGTGTGGAATATGATGATAAAGAGCAGAGATTACAAGATGATATAGAGCCTCTTAGAAAGAATGTCTCTTAAGCTACTTCATTACAGTATATTAGTTAATCAATACAAGGCGTAGTAAAGTAACTTTGCTGCGCCTTAGTTCTCATTTAAGCCAACTGCGCTCTAGGCAAGTTGCAGCCCCTGTTGATTAGGCTGATTAATTATCCTGTTAGTAAGGCCCTTACCCTTAACTTAACAGCTAGCATCAGTACAAGCTTGCCAATTGATAGTTATACCAAAGCTAATTAGGATGAATTAATTTTATAGGTCAGTATATAGACAGATACCCTAGTTGGAACTGTTATAAAATAAAAATAACCAAAAATGTCCAGTAGTATTTAAAACCGTTAAGGAGATGATCAGTAATAGCTGCTGACAGCCACTGACAGCCACTTAGCTAAGCTAGTCACTACCTTATTATATTCTATTCATCTAACTTTATTCGATGCCACAACCGCGCAAAATAAACGGCACTAAGAAGTCGGCAGCACGCGCTTCATCTTCTTTATCATAGGCATCTTTTTGCAGTAGACCAATGATTTCTGTTTCAAATTCGGCATAACGTTGTGTAGTGGCCCAAATAAGTATCAGCAGTTGTAAGGGGTCAGCAATACCAATTTTGCCTTGTTCATGCCAAATGGTCATAACTTGAGCTTTATCAAGCGCCCACTCTTTCATCGTCGTTGACATAAAGTCATGTAAGTGCGGTGCACCACCGATTACTTCGACTGCGAACAGTTTATGACGATTAGGATGAGCAAAGGCTTGATGCAATTTAGTACGTACAAACTTTTCTATTACTGTTTTAGGGTCACTATCTACAGTCATAGTCACTAAGCCCGTGTTCCATTCTTCAATGATGGAGCGCAGTACTACTTTATATAGATTTCTTTTATTTTTGAAGTAATAGTGAATATTGGCTTTGGGTAGCCCAGCGCGATCAGCGATACCTTGCATAGTAGCACCACGGTAGCTTTGCAAGACGAACTCTTCTTCAGCAGCGCTTAATATAATGGCTTGATTATGCGCACGAATATCGTGTTGGCTGCGATGAGCAGTTGCTTCCGCTGCGACTATATTTTTGCTTTGATTAGTTTGAGTCATAACAGTCATAACTTAATTTATTTGAACAAATTGGATAGAAAATACATTATCTTCCGTCTCTAAGCTGTATTTATATAAGAAAATGCAAAAAATACAAGTTTTTATGGCAGATAAGGCGACAAATAGAAATTTTTTGTATAAAATAGTTGACCAAATGGTCAGGTTTTAGCACAATAGATAATGTTAAACCAAATACCAATTAATTAATATAACTTTAATAGCTGATTTGTTTGTTTAGATCTCCCTTGCTCGATACTATGAATGAGCTTTTATATCGCCCCAAATAAATTACAAGAAAAGGAAGTCACTATGAGCTTAACTCTAGCCCAATTCAATGAACTGCCAAATGCAGACGCCACGGCAACCCTTCTAACTTGCTGTACTAGTAGCGCTTGGGCACAACGCTTAGCTGCTGCGCGTCCCTTTGCAGACATCGACGCTATGCTTGAGGCCAACGATGCTGCTTGGAATGAAGCGCAAGCTAGCGAAGCCAATCTTATAGAAGCTTTTGATGGGCATCCACAAATCGGTAACGTCAACTCACTAAAAGAAAAATATCGCAATACTCAAGACAGTGCTGCTCACGAACAATCAGGTGCAACAGATGCTGAAGACCAAGTCCTAGAAGACTTAGCTCAAGGCAATCAAGACTACCTTGATAAGTTTGGCTTTATTTTCATCGTCTTCGCTACCGGCAAAAGCGCTCAGCAAATGCTAGATCTATTGTTAGCTCGTCTGCCTAATGATCGCGATGCTGAATTAGCTAATGCCGCTGCTGAACAAAATAAAATTACTCGTCTGCGCATCCAAAAACTATTTGGCATCGCTTAACTCATTAGATAATAGATATCATAACGGCAGTCGCTACTTGCACAATACCTGAGTGGTGACAACGTTTATACCAATCAACTTAAAGCAAAGGAAACATTATGTCTGCAACTTTATCATCACATATTCTAGATACTCACCTCGGTAAGCCTGCTGCTGATATCGCAGTAACTCTACATCGCATTCAAGATGGCGGCAAAGCAACATTACTAGCTAATGGCACTACTAACAATGATGGTCGTGTTACTCCAGACAGCTGGCAGTTTGATAGTGCAGTAGAAAGCGCTGAGCAAAACTTGAGTAATGGTCGCTATACTTTGACTTTTGATACTCAGTCTTATTTCGATGCGCAAAAACTAACCGCTTTTTATCCCCAAGTTATTATTGATTTTGTAGTCAGTGATGCTAGCCATTATCATGTCCCACTATTACTTAGTGCCCATGGTTATGGTACTTATCGCGGTTCGTAATTTAGAAATTTAATTTAAAAACTAATCGTGTTATAGCACTCAGACACGGTTTTAGCCATCAAATAATATCATTATAGACAGCTAATACGGGTGACTTTTATTATTACTCTTTGTTATAAATAGCAAAGAGTAATAATAAAAAATTATTTATCTTATGACATTTATGCATCAATAGACATAGATTAGTAGATATCTAAAATGGCATGGAAACGCTTGTAATTTTATTCAAGTGAGAAAAGTCATTATAAGTTGCCAAGACCTAGCAATACAAAAGGACACTTGCCTCATGGGCGCATATCTTCTCGATTGGTTAGCTTTATTCTTCCGCTGGTTTCACGTCATCGCTGGTGTGGCATGGATTGGTGCGTCATTTTACTTCGTATGGCTAGATATGAGTTTGCAAAAGCCACCAGAATGGAAAGCCAAAAAAGGTATTTCAGGTGATTTATGGGCAGTACATGGCGGTGGTTTCTACGAAATCGCTAAGTACAAGCTTGACCCTGAAGAGATGCCAAAGACTCTACATTGGTTTAAATGGGAAGCCTACACCACTTGGTTGACCGGTGCGGCGATGTTGTCTATCGTTTATTATGCCAACGCAACAGCCTACTTAGTCGATCCAAGTAAAGTCGATTACGGCAGTAATATTGGTGCTATTGCTACTAGCATTTTATTCTTAATCGGTACCTACGCTATTTATGAAGTGATTGTACGTAGTCGTATCGGCAAAAATAAGATGACTTTTAGTATCACCATCTTTATCTTAATGATTATTGCAACTTGGGGTTCTTACCAGCTGTTCAGTGATCGTGCCTCGTTCATCCACGTTGGTGCCATTTTAGGTACTATCATGGCGGGTAACGTATTTTTTGGTATTATGCCGGCTCAGCGCGCACTAGTAGATTGTGTACGTCGTGGCGTAAAACCAGGTCCAGAAGTACAAGATTTAGCATTAATGGCTAGAAACCGCTCATTGATGAACAACTATTTTACCTTACCCCTAATCTTCACCATGATTAGTAATCACTATCCAATGATGTATTCATTTGGAGATGGCAAAGGGTGGTTGGTTCTAGTATTCGTTGGTGTTATCACGGCAACTGCTCGTCATTACTTTAACCAAAAGCATTTGGGTCATAGTGAGCCAAAATACTTAGTTATTCCTGCAATAGCTACGTTAGCCTTGATTTTCTGGATGCGCCCAGCACCTATTGAGCCTTTACCAGTTCCACCAGTAGCGGCAGCGCAGCCAGTAGCTGACGCAGCTCCTGCTGCTGGTACTGCAGTTGCTCCTGATGCTGCAGCGGTACCAGTTGCTGCTTCGGCTGATGATGCCGTCATTGGGATTGTGCAAGCAAAATGTAGCGTTTGCCATATGGCACAACCAACGCAAGCCGGGTTCAATGCCCCACCAGCAGGTATTATCATTCAGACTCCTGCTGATATGAAGACTTATCAAGCTAAGATTGTCACTGCAGTGCAAACTGGTTATATGCCATTAGGTAATATCACTAAGTTAACTGATGAAGAGCGTGCACAAATCGTAGCTTATACTTCAGGACTTTAATTTTAAATTGTAAAGCTTGATGACCATTCTATCTAAAATAATAGCCAGTCCATGACTGGCTATTATTTTGTCCTGATATGAGTGGCTTGATTACAGCGGTTAGCGCTTTTTTTGTTCGCGCCTCGTGGCTGTCGTTCATCAGTAAGCTTGCGATTATCATTTTTATCAAGACTATTAGTACTATCTTGTCTATTAGTACTATTCTGTCTATTACCACTGTCTTAATGCCAATGCTGAGCAAACTTTGCAAACTTTAAAGGTATAGTTTCTTGCTAGGAGCAGCTCTAGAAGTTATTATTTATTGGCTAGTAATGCGTCAATAGGCCGTTACTCCTAACTCAGTACCAATGTAGCAGTGCTTGGAATTTAAACTGATAAATACCTACAAACTACCGTATAAAGGTACTGATAACTGCTTTTTACTAAATATTATCGATATTAATGGATAATTATCTTGACCAAATGATCAGATAGACATACAGTAAAGCAATGTTGTTATATAACCTCTGTCAAAATAAATATGACTGGTTAAGGTTAGCCTTTAAAAGCAAATAAACCATACCTATTGGTATTTAAAATGCTATTATTTTAGGCTACCTATTGTTGCAAGCCACTACTTATTTCTAGCAAATAAATAATGCGTCCAGTTTGATCCTGTTATAACGACTCACCTCGTTACTATCTGAAAAACTCAGTTTTACCGCAGCTCTCGAAGCTGACTCTAGATCTGTCAGATACTATCTACAGCCTAACCGAACGACATCTAAAACTTATTCAGTTATACCTACGCTTTTATTATTGAGTAAACATTTTTCAAGTCATAACCTTGAATATTAAGTGCCAACTCGTCAATTAAATCGCGCACCTAGAAATACCAATACCTACAATCAGCATGCTGATATCTTAAGTATAGTAAGCTTTACCCTAGTAGGTTAAATCTTCATAAGCAGGGTTCTACGCACTCCAGTGTTGTCGACTCATTATGATAAATAACCCTACGCATTAAATTGATTTAATAACTACTCTGTTTTTATAAAGGAATATTGATAATGACTCAGAAAATCACCAGCGACTTTGATCAAGCTGCTTATCCTCGTGACCTAAAAGGCTATGGTGATAATCCACCAAATGCTAATTGGCCGGGTGGGGCAAAAATAGCCGTGCAGTTTGTACTAAATATCGAAGAAGGCGCTGAAAACAGTGTACTTCATGGTGATGGTCAATCAGAGCGCTTTTTATCTGATGTACTAGGTACCCCAGAATTTAGCAATCGCCATCAGTCTATTGAGTCAGCATTTGAATATGGAAGTCGGGTTGGCGTTTGGCGTGTGCTAGATGTGTTTAAAGAGTTTGGCTTGCCTATTACTACCTTTACTTGTGCCGCTGCAGCTGAAAAGACTCCACATATCATCGAGCGTGTTCTAGAAGACGGACATGAAGTAGCTAGTCATGGTTTGCGCTGGATTACTTATCAATATATGTATCGTGAAACTGAGCGTGAACATGTACGCGCTGCCACTAAAATATTTGACCGGATGCTTGGCGGACAGCCATTAGGCTGGTACACTGGTCGTGATAGCCCTAACACGCGTGAGCTAGTCGCTGAACATGGCGGTTATATCTATGATTCTGACTCTTACGCTGATGAGCTCCCTTACTGGCTGAATGTCAAAGTACAAGACGGCACGAGCCTAATTCGCAAGCCGCATCTAGTTATCCCTTACACCCTTGAAACCAACGATATGCGTTTTGCTTCAAGTCCAGGATTCACTAACGCTGAACCTTTCTATCAGTACCTAAAAGATAGCTTTGATACCCTATATGAAGAAGGCGCTACTAAGCCTAAAATGCTGACGATCGGTCTACATTGCCGTATTATTGGTCGTGCTGGTCGTATCACTGCGCTCAAACAATTTTTGAAGTATATCACTAGCAAGCCTGACGTTTGGGTATGCCGCCGCGACGAAATCGCTAAGCATTGGTATGAAAATCATCCTGCAACTGCTGATAACACCGCTAACTGGATGTAAGCTCTGAAGCGTATCATCGCAGTAATAAGCACCTACGTAGTAGCTATCACGTAAGCCCAGTGCTGATATGCTCAAGGTGGTTTATACCTCACTGATTCAACTGCTTAAATACTCTATCTTGTGTCCAATATTTGCTTAGCATGAGTAAGCAAATATTGTTAACACTCTGCCTGATGGTTTAATAAAATGATCAGCAAACTGCGGATAAACTGCCTAACTTAGCGATCGTTCAATACTGCAAAAAGCTTACAAATAAAAAAATAATATCGTTATTGACCACTGACGGTCTATAACCTAATAAACCATATCATTAGAAAAGGCTACGTTATGAAAACAACGATAATTGCTAAACCTCTAACCAAAGCGGCATTTGCACCTTATGGTTCAGTTATTGAACCTTACGATGACCAAGAAAAATGCCCTGAAAACAGTTGGGATATCAATCGCGGCTACGCTTGTCGTCATAACGCCATCTCAAAAGTTGGTCATGACGGTGGCGAAGTTGGTTTTAGTATTTTCCGTACCAAAAAACGTGACTGCCCTATTACCTTATCAGTGATGGAATACCATCCGTTTGGTACGCAAGCCTTCTTTTCTATGAATGGCACAGACTATCTAGTTGTGGTAGCCAAAGCTGGCGATGCGCCTAAATCAGCGGATGATTTAGAAGTATTTTATGCCCGTTCATATCAAGGTGTACAGTATGATGCCAATGTTTGGCATCATCCGCTACTGGCGCTAAAAGCGGATTGTGATTTCTTAGTAGTCGATCGTATCAATGGCGATGGTAATAATTGTCATGAATTTGAGATTGACGATTGGGAAGTTTGCGTTGATGTCTCTACTGAGGAAGCTAAGTCAAATAGAGCAAAGGCTAATGCTGTTTAGAAGTTATATAAATAGTATTTTGATTGTGCTTTAATTTGACTGTGCTCTAATTTTACTGTGCTCTAAAAAGCTCACTAGTAGCAGACATAGCAACAATCGATATAAAAAAATATTAAATAAAATTCTCTAGAATAATCATTAAGATTTTTAGAGAAACAACACTCTGTTTTAACGAACACAACAAGGAAATTCAATCATGTCAACTAAAAGTACTTATTACGCCCCTACAGGCGGCTTGCCTCCTCAAACACAGTTACTATCTGACCGTGCTATCTTCACTGAAAGCTATGCGATCATTCCAAAACGTGTACTAACTGACATCGTCATTAGCTATTTACCTTTTTGGACAGGTATGCGCATGTGGGTGCTTGCACGTCCACTTTCAGGTTTCTCTGAAACCTTTTCACAGTATATCGTCGAAGTAGCACCAAATGGCGGCTCAGAAAAGCCAGAGCTAGATGCCAATGCTGAAGGTGTAGTATTCATCGTTGAAGGCGAAATGGATATCACTATAGAAGGTGAAGCGCATCATCTTGAGTCTGGTGGTTATGCATTTTTACCACCTGGCTGCAAATGGACGCTAAAAAACAATAGCGACAAGCATGTTAAGTTTCATTGGATCCGCAAAGCTTATCAACATTGTGAAGGTATTGACGTTCCTGAAGCTTTTGTTACTAGCGATCATGATGTTGAAGCTATTGAAATGCCAGGTACTGATGGCGTATGGACCACTACTAGATTTACTGAGCAATCGGACATGCGTCACGATATGCATGTAAACATTGTGACTTTCCAGCCAGGTGGCGTGATTCCATTTGATGAAACTCATGTTATGGAACATGGTTTGTATGTACTAGAAGGTAAAGCGGTATATCACTTAAACGGTGAATGGGTTGAAGTTGAAGCGGGCGACTTTATGTGGCTACGCGCATTCTGTCCACAATCTTGTTACGCTGGTGGACCTGGTCCATTCAGATACTTGCTATATAAAGACGTCAATAGACATATGCCGTTTATTCGTCCAGTAAAATAAGCAAGATAAAGGCATAATCGTTCATTCGAATAGGTCATTGATTACTTTTTAAAGTACAACCAAAACCTTTAATAATAAGGCCAGCTAATTGCAATTAGCTGGCTTTTTTGCGTTTAGTTGCCTCATAATGCTAATAAATATAGAACAACAGCGATGCTCATTAAAAATCAAATCTCTATACAAGCCAAACGTTTGAGTATGGCATTGTCCTTGCTAGTACTGTCTTCATTGAGTACCGCAGTTGCGCCTTTAGAAAGTAATTCTGTTATGGGGTTGGATATACAAGGTCAACGCTTAAACCTTTATGATGGCTGCCTAGAAGGTTATGTCAGTTGTGATAGTATGCTATTGGTTGCACCAGATTTGGCACGTATGACTTTTGCGGCACCAGCAGAAGAAGGGCTTAATAGAGTGCTTTATAACATAAAGCTTTATCACGCCAAAACCATGTATAGCACCTGCAAAGATAGTGTGACGCCTTGTAGCTTTCAAGGTTATAGCTTTGATGGTGAAGATATTAATGGCTTTATAAATCCAACAAGCCACGAAATCACTATACATAGTAATTGGACGGATGACAGTCGAACCCTTCTCAATTCAATAAGCGTCCAATTAGGGATTATTTAGAATATTAAAACTAACGGTCTATTATCAGTAGTTCCGCAAAGACAGTCTATTTTAAGTAGTCTTTTAACTGGTTAATGAGTCTGATTAGGTAGTTCCATTGAGGTATACCGTAACTTCGCATTGAAGGTACTAGCTTAAAAGCGAAGGTATTAAGTTCAGTCATTATCTATAATTCACTCAAACTATAATAATTATCACATCCTATCTGCTTTCCATTGTCACAACTTTTTTTAAACCATTCTTTTGCGTTGATACTGTTACTCTTTACACCTTCCCCTTTAAGATACATAAGACCAAGATTATATTGTGCATTTGCATTATTTTGCTCAGCAGCCTTTGTAAACCAATCTACTGCCTTAACATAATTTTTTTCTAATCCCTCGCCTAAGTAGTATATAAGACCAATGCTATATTGTGCATCTGCATTATTTTGCTCGGCAGCTTTTATATACCATTTCATTGCCATATTAGGATTTTGCGGTACACCAATTCCCTCTACATAATGATAGCCAAGATTAAGTTGTGCTGGTCCATAATCCTGTTCAGCAGCTTTTGCGAACCACTCTATCGCTTTGGTGTAATCTTGCTCGACTCCCTTACCCTCATTGTACATAAGCGCCAGATCATATTGAGATAATGCAAAACCTTGTTCAGCCGCTTTTAGACGCCAATTCGCTGACTCATTATAATTTTGCTGCACACCTTTACCTTTGCTGTACATGTTTCCTAAGTTATGTTGAGATTCCATGAAACCTTGCTCAGCAGCCTTTGTAAACCACTCTACCGCTTTAGTATAATCTTGCTCGACTCCCTTACCTTGTTCGTACATAACACCAAGATTGTGCTGTGCTAAAGCATTACCTATTTCAGCTAGTTCTTGTAAGTCTTCAGCGTCATGGCTTTCCTCTTCAGCCATTAATTGGGCTTGATAGACACTTTGTTCATCAACATGTGAATCCCTTTGACAACTCATCAATGATATAGATAAGAAGGTAATGATTATAGATAATGAGATTTTAAATAAGGTCATTTGATATATTCACTCAGGAGGTTTTATTTATTGAGATTATCATCTAAGTTAGAATTGTAGGGTCTATCTACCACAACATTCTTTATTGTAATACGTTCGATGCCTGTATAGCGCACCGATCACAGATAGAATATGTATGTTAAGTACACCATCAAGTACACTGTGATTATCACAATAATTCAAAACCTCAATACCAGTAGCCTACAGCTTAGCGTTTAAGTCCTCACTAGGGAACCATGCTTATTGCCACAACAGGCGTTATAGTAAGATATTTTAAAACAAAAAAGCCACTGTATCAGTTGCGCTAAAATAGCGATACCTTGAGACAAATATGTTTAACAGATACTAGGGCGTATTGAACATAGACTCATATCCAACTCAAACGATGAAGACTTATATAAGAAGTCTTAGGCTGATAAAAATGAGAAATGAGCCAAAAAAAATCATCAGCTGATTCACTAATGACTTTTTATGACTGAACCCGTTAAATACTTTAGTACTATTACTGCTCAATACGCTGCAAAAACGCTTGAGTTCGTGGGTGCTTCGATAGCTCGAACATTTGCTCAGCGCTGCCCTCTTCTACCACATAGCCATCTTCAATCAATACCACATGATCAGCAACATCGCGAGCAAATTTAATCTCATGAGTGACCACAACCATCGTCCACCCCTCTGATGCTAATTGCTTCATAGTCTCTAGCACATCTTGCACTAGCTCTGGATCTAGAGCCGAGGTTGGCTCATCAAATAATAATAGCGAAGGCTCAATAGCGAGTGCCCGTGCAATACCAATACGCTGCTGTTGTCCCCCTGATAGCTGAAACGGATAGAGATCAGCTTTGTCCGATAGTCCCACTTTTTCTAGTAGCGCTAATGCTTGCGTATGAGCTTGTGCTTTACTCGTCCCTTGTACTACTGTCGGTCCTAAAGTTAGATTTTGGATTGCCGTCTTATGTGGGAATAAGTTATAAGACTGAAATACCATACCAGACTTACGTTGCAGCGCTAGCAAGGACTTCTTACTAGGCTTAGCGCCAAAATCTACTATTAGACTGCCATCATCAAAAGCTATTATTCCTTGATCAGGAGTCTCTAGCGCATTGATACAACGTAAAAAAGTAGTTTTACCAGAACCTGATGGTCCTAATATCACTACTACTTTACCTTTATGAATAGTCAAATCAATGCCTTTGAGCACTTGATTGCTGCCAAAGGCTTTGTGAATATTGGTGATTTGAATCATAAGGGTTCCTGTCAGCTTAGCAGATCTAAAAACATTGGCTCATTATTTAAAATCAATAGTGCTTAATTCTAAAGGTGGTAATAGTGACTTGCAAAATTGCAGTTATTTAGCAACATAGCGATCAAGACGAGTCTCAAGCTTACCTTGAATAAAGGTCAGTATCAGACAAATACCCCAATAAATGACTGCCGCTTCAGTATAAACCAACATAAACTCATAATTACGGGCAGTAATTATTTGTGCTTGTTTAAACAGCTCAGTGACTAATACTAATGAGGCCAAAGAAGTATCTTTTACTAAACTAATAAAAGTATTAGATAATGGTGGTACTGATACTCGTAATGCTTGCGGTAAAATAACGTAACGAAAAGTCTGTAAATAAGTCAGACCCACTGTCGAACCCGCTTCCCATTGACCTTTGGGGATGGATAAGATCGATGCCCGCACCGTCTCTGAGGCATAAGCGCCAATATTGAGTGAAAAGGCGATAATAGCAGAAGGGAAAGGATCGAGTTTGACCCCTACGCTCGGTAGCCCATAAAAGATAATAAATAGCTGCACTAGCATCGGCGTGCCACGAATAGCAGAGACATAAATACGTGCTATGCGATAAGCAATGCGGTGCATCCAGCTAGTGCGCGGTACGATACGAATCAGCGCCACACTGAGTGCAATAGCCATACCTATTGCAAAAGATATCAACGCCAGCGGTATCGAATAATAGATACCGCCCTTAAGCATTGGCCAAAACGACGTGATGACAATTTGTGCCCGATCGGGAGTCATAAATGGCAGCAATGCCAGTAAATCAGCCAATACTGAAAGGATAGACGCTATCATTAGTCCTGCTTACTTATATCAGCACCAAAGAATTGCTGGCTTAACTTGGTCAAAGTACCATCCTTTTGTAAGGCACTCATTGATTCATCGATTTTTGCCACTACTGCGTCATCACCCTTACGCAAGATTAGGCCTGAGCCACGTAACTCACTGGCAGGTGCCGTCAATTTAATCTCAAGACCACTGTCTGGAAAGTTTTTAAGATAGTCGAGTACTGCTAGATTATCGTTCATAGTAAAGTCAGCGCGGTCTTGTTTGACCAACTGCACGGCTTGTGCCATACCATCAACAGGCACAATCTCAGCCTGATAACGTTCTGCCAGCTCACCATAGTTACTAGATAGCGATTGCGCCGTGCGCAGACCTTTTAAACTCTCCCAAGAGCTATAGCGATTATCATCAGTAGGTGCTAGTACTACGGCACCTGACCAGCTATAAGCCATTGCTTTATCATACTTAGCTTTACGCTCAGGAGTGGTTAGACTGACTTGGTTGGCCACCATATCGAACCGCTTGGAATCTAGTCCTGCCAGCATCGCATCCCACTGAGTTTCTTTAAACTCAACGCTAACTCCTAGCTTATCAGCAACTGCTCGCGATACTTCAACATCATAACCGGTAAGCTTGCCACTGACATCATGATAACTGAACGGCGGATAAGTGCCTTCCGTACCAATGTTAATCGTACCACCGCTATTGATGCGTTGTAGCAGCTCGGATTCACCATTGTTAGCAGCATCAGTGCTAGCTTCATTAGTAGTAGACTGACCACAAGCGCTTAATAATAGTGTACTGACCGCCAGGGTTAATAGGGCACGACGTTTCATAGGATGTCCTTTTATCATTATTGAGGCATTCGGTTGCCCGATTTGAGGGTCTAAAAAGTATTTTTCAATATCAGCGGCAAATATATTCAATTTTATTGCTAATAACTGTCCTCATAGTAACGTGATTAACGCGACAATAACGTACAAAAACAGTGAACGTGGATGATTTATTAGTCTTTGCGCTTATAGCTATAATTAGCTGTGACTGGTAAATATAAGCAATAAAAAAGCACTTATTAACTGAATTAATAAGTGCTTTCATAGCTGATAACCAACTGTTGAGCTTAGTGCTGTTAACTGTCTTTGCAACTTAGTGTTGGTTACCACTAACGGTTATTAATACTTATTTTTTAGTTTTCTTAGCGAATACCGAACCTGTATTAGCATCTACGTTTAGCTCAATGATTTGATTGCCTTTAAGGATTTCAACTTCGTAATAAGAGGTATGATCTTTATAATCACTATCCTTCTTAAACTCGATTTCCATGACTCGACCTCTGGTGTTTTTCTCTGCAATATTCATAGCATCTATAATATGAACTTTTGCTTTGCGCTGAGTCTGGTAGTCTTCAATATCACCACTATCTGAACTTTCAGTTTCTGTTTTAATAATCTTGCTAGTGGTAGCATCGACCTTGATCTCGTACTTAGTACTATCGCTCTTGAACTCTATCTCGTACACCCCTGCTTGCGCATCATCGTCATCATCATCGAACTCTGCACTAACTAGAGTACCTGCGGCTTGGGCGCTGGCTATAGTGATGGCTTGTTTTAAGCTTATTTTAGTTGCTTGGGCAGCGCTTACTTCACTCGATAGACTGCTAGCATTAGCCGCAGTGCTCAAGGCACCAGCAGTTAGTGCCAATATTAAGCCCGTGGCTAATGCAGTGGCCTTAAGGTTTTTGCGTGTGCTTATCATCAATAATCTCCTTAACTTAGTTAGTAGTGGTACAACGCTTGGTCTATTTATTTATCATAATAAACTTATGTAATATCTCTTAATAAGCAAAACAGTAGCGTAATGTACTGGCATTGTTAATCGAGGCTTATATGACCATTTGGGCTAGCTATAAAACCACAACTTCACTCCATAAGCGTTACAATATCATCGTTATTATTTAAGTTCATAATGCAAAGCTCATAGCGCAAATCTCATATCCTAGGATTGCCTGCTAGTTTTTTCCTACTTTTCTATCAACTCTTATTAGGTTGCTACTGTATTTATGCTCAATAATTCTTTACCTAGTTCAGCGAATGACTCATTAGAGTATTCGCCAGACGCTTGTAGTGTTGACAAACCTAACACGGCTAACCTTGACTCTATAAGCCTAGCAAAAACCGCTTTTGACAGCTTACCGTCAGTGATACAACAAGCGCTATTTTATCAAAAACGTATAGTATGTATGGCTAATAACCCATCTATCACTAGCGATAGCCTTGATAAATTGCTGCAAACAACTGACATCCTAGTGCTGTTTAATGACTTCATTCATGCTGATTATCTTATTACTAATCCGTTAGCTCGCCAGCTGCCAAAATTACTATTCTTTCGTCAAAACGGCGATAGCCTTCTGCACTTTGGTCTGCCACCTAGAAGTAATAATGTGCTTGCTATCGATGAAATGGCCAAACTCGCACCGTTAGGTCTATTGTTTAGTAATCAGTGCTATCAATTTCCAACGCCGAGCGACGACCCCAAGCCTGCTGACGATCCTATAACCGCAAGTCGAACTTTGATTATTCCTCCGTCATTGACCCAGTTGCTGCATAGCTCAAAACATTGCCGCGTATTATCAGAATGGCATCCAGTAGTCGCTGACTATCCGAACTTTACCGCTATCCACTCTTCTGCACCTTCGTCAGGGTTCTTATTGTATCGGCTGTTGTTGGCTGCCCGCCAGCATGTCCAGCAGCTGCAAACCTCAGTAGCACCCTTACAGATTATGATGCTTGGCTTCAATGATGAAGATAAGACCGGATATTTTTGGTCAGGACATAATTGGGCGTTCGAACGTCAAGAGATGGCTAATGCTCCGGCAGAGGTGCAGCTTAGTCGTCAGTATTAGAGCCAATGTTATTTATATCAGCACTAGCCAAGTAAAAATAGTAAATCGACTATACATACGGCGCATCAGGATAATGTGCTGTATTTATTTCCGATTTGCTAGGCTTACGGCTCACACTAATAGCGGTTTGCTGCTCAGTGTGCCAATTGATTAAATCCATCTCAGCAAATGCCGCTAACCAGCCCCCCATTGGCCACTGTTGCCATTTGTCATAAAAAATATTGGCATTGATAACAATACTGGATAAATGATTTAACGGTGGTCGATAAACACTGTGCTGCTGATGATAAATCACATCATTGGTCAAATAAAAATCAACATCTAAGGCGCGTGCGCTAAAAGAAAAATCGGTATCTTCAGCGCCGTAGCCCAAATAATCAGTATCAAAACCACCGATAGCCTCAAACTGCTTATAGCTAATAGCGAAGCATAAACTCCAAAAGGCACCATAATCTTGGGTTTGCTCAATTGCTGTGGCGTCGCTATCAAGCTCAGGCGCAGCAAAGTTATAGCGATAAGGATTATAAACTGAGAGCTTATCTAAGCTAGTGCTAAGTAATTGACCTCGTTGTAGTTGTAAGCTCTCATCATTCGTTAACGGACGAGTCAAATATCTTGGCTGCCCCATTAGTAGTGCGTTAGGATAAATTCGCAGCTTATTATGTAACTGCTCTATAAAAGTAGACGCTACGATACAATCCACATCCAAGAATATCAACCCATCATGACTGGCTCTAGCAGCGCCTAAATTACGATTACGACCAATATCAAAACCAGTATCAGAGGTTTTATTTATGGTTGATGACTCAGGATTTTGGGCTAAAGCATCCCAATCATTAGTAGCTATTTGCACAATATTTAGAGGATATTGGGCAAGCCGTTCGGGGTCTGCATCATCATTGACGATAATCACTTCACTAGGTCTAACGCTACCTTGCGATAAACTACTAAGTAGATTGTATAAATGGCCGTTACGACCATAGCAAGTAGTAATAACGCTTATAGGAATAATAGTAGTGTGAATGCTAGTCATAGTAAGCTCGCTTATAGGTACAGCTATAGATTTAGGGGGCTGCCGTGCTTATTGCTATAGTAACTGATGCTTATCAGGTATCAGGTATCAGGTAACAGGTATCAGTTGCAGCTGCGGCAGTAGCCATTGTTGAAACCACTGTTTATTACCACTATAAGCCACTAAGCTGTCCATAAAGGCTTGGGCAGTTGTCTGATTATCAACTACCTTAGATATAGAGTGCTTGTTTAACGGTACCTCTACTGTTAACGGCGCCTGCAATGAAGCGGTACTTCGAACTCGCCCTGCTACTAGCGGCGTTATAAATTGCTGCCAACTTAGCGCCCGTCCTGCTGCTATTAATGCCTCTGCCATCACTTCTTGCTCCCGATGCGGCCTAGGGTCTGGTAGGACTACTAACGGGGTATCATAGCGATAGACTTGAGCAATAGCATTCAGTCCACACGCCATCAACAGCCAATCACTGTGAGCAATAAAAGGCGTGACATCGTCGACCTCAGTAGCAATATCTACGTATTGACGCACCTCATCACTAATAGGTCCTAAAGATATGATTAATGCTTCTGGTAGAGCTTGTCGTAATGCAGACAGTTTTGCATCGATAGCTTGATGGCCGCCATAGCCTTTTATGACCGTTACTATTAAAGGCTGATTCTGTTGCTTGCTGTCGCCTACACTAGTGCTGTCTATCAAGCCTTTAACTTCTGCTTGCTCAGTAGCTAAAGCTAAATCAGCTAGCCGTTGCAAAAAAGCTTTATACGTCAGCGGATCACTGTTAGTAGCCGATACAAAATCTAAGTATAAAGTTTTATTGGTTACCCAAGCTGGGGTCATAGCCGCCTCTAACGCTCTCGGGTAAGGAGCTAGTAACCCAATAGCACCCGTAAAAGCACTTATGTGTGCAGTATCGTCGCGCTCACCCGGTAATCTCACATATAGATACGGCACACTACAAGCACGGCATAGCATCGCTACTTCTGCGCTAACATCGATAATCATCAACTCAATCTGACGCTGTTGAATAGTCGCCAAAATCTGCCAGCTACGCTTTTGGATATCGCTATTACCTACTGGAGAATAATGCAAAGCTGATGGTTGCCAGTACTGCCCTGCCCGTCCTGCCAGCACATCCTCTGCTAGCTCATCCTCTGGGTTTAAGCGAATGATTTGGGCCTCAGTTAAAGTAGTAAAGCGATAAGCATCAATGGGTAAACTAGTAAATACGGTTAGTTGCTGTTGCCATTCAATTGGCAATAATGCTGCCAGTTTATCCGCTTGCCGACAGTGCCCTGAACCATGATGATGAGCATAATAGCCAATACGCATAGCCTTACCCCTCAGCGCTGATTTTTTGCACAGTAGTGCTATTAGTATCGAGAGTCGACTCAGCTACTAGCACTGATCTATATAAGTTCAAATATCCTGCAACCATAGCAGCTACCGAACAGAACTGTTCAGCGCGATGGCGACAGGCTTGCCTTGATATGGCTTTTATATCAGTGAAAGCTTGTATAAATGCCAGCTCGTCCATTTTATCAACGATAATTCCAGTCTTTGCAGTAATAATCTCTGCACTAGCGCCAGCATTGAAACCAATCACTGGCGTACCGCAAGCCAAGCTTTCAGCTAAGGTCAAGCCATAAGGTTCATCCCAAGTACTAGTAAACAATAAGGCGGTGGCTTGGCATAAATAATCATTGATCTCAGCTTTGCTAAGATGTCCTACGTACTCAAATAATTTTGGCGTACCGTTAGCCTTGCTGTGTTTGTCATCTGCTGCAAACATCGGTGCCACTTGCTGCTCAAAATACTCTAGATTGCTTTTTGGCCCAGCGATCACTAAGCGCTTACCAGCCGCTTGACAGTATTGCATCGCTAAATGAGTGCCTTTTTCAGGACAAATACGACCGAACCAAAAATACACCTCATCATTAATAGGCTGTAGATTCGCTGTAAAAGACTGCACATCGATGCCGTTATAGACCACATGCGAGGGCACAAACTCAGCGAATAATTGCTGCTGATGGCTACTAATAGCCGTGAACTGGGTAGCGGTGCCTTGTCTTAAGGTTAATAATGCTAAGCGTAGCTGAGGAAATATTGGGGTATGAAAAGTGGTAAAGCTGCGTGCACCAAAAGCCTGCCCTAGGGTCATTGGGATATGATGCAAGCTATGGTTATGAACAATATCAATCTCACCCCGCTCATCACGAACGATAATGTCATGCATGGCACGCTGATAAGCTAAGTACTGATAGAGCTCCTCACGACTCATGCCCACTGAGTCATGCTCATTATCATAAACCAAAGCCTCAAACTCCTCACGAGTGAGGAACGGTATTAATGTCGCTTGAGTCTGGCTTTGGGCATGGGCGTAAAGCAATACCTCGTGACCTTGCGCTGTCAACTCATCGCATATTAACTGAGTAATCATCTCAAGACCGCCAGCATAGGGCTGGGCAATCGGATATAAACAATGGGCTATGATAGCTATTCGTAAGGTGGAGCGCCCATCTGAGTACTGCTGATCATTGAGGGCAGTAAAATGCTCATAAGCGCTAATAGCTGAGGTAATATCTGACATAAAACATCCAAAATAAATGAGGTGAAAAACCGCTAAAATATAATTAATACTGTTAGGAATTAGCGCTATGGTTATTACTTGTCTTAGCAGCATTTAACGGCTGCTTGATAACTAAACAATCAGCAGCTTGCTCATCTTCATCATTAATAGATATTAGACTAAGAGCTGAATGCTGCTGACTACCAGCTAACGAGTCATTAACCGTGCTTATACCAGACTTTATAATTGGGTTAATGATGAGTTGAGACACTGGCTTAGTAATGCATTTAACTTCAGGCTTTTTGTAAGCGTAATTGGTTAGCATCACTTTTGCCGCCCAAATCTTTAGTAGACAAACACTAAGCGCACAAGCAAATAACAACGGCGAATATAACGCTGAGAATGGCGATACTATAAAAGCTGTTATCAGGTTTAGCACTAACAATAGTTTGGGAAGGGCGAAGATATTTTCTAACAAAAGCGCGCGTGGGTTACGCTCTATAGTTAGCTTAGGAGTACAAATAAAAGGCTTGTTACGTCCCCAAAGTACGGGCAACCAAGACAAAGCTCCCAGCTCCCAAAAATTAAGATGTAACACCCAAACTCTTAAGCGTTGACTAGCGCTAGTACTAGCCATAGCTGGGTTCAATTGCCTATTTAAAGGCGACTCGTCATGCCAATAAGCCCATAGACGTCTAGTTAAATAAATCCCATAGCTGGCATAGACTAAGTAAAGGGGCGCTAAAACTAAATTAGTATCAAACCGGCTTTGAGTCACTACTGCTACCAATAACAACAGCAGAGTAATAGCTTGTAGCAGTATAAAAATACCCGTAGCATTTATCCAAGCACTTAACTGCGAAAAATGCGCTCTTCTATAAGCTAAGCGTTGAGTAAAAGTGTCGCTATCTGTATTAGTGAGCACTGATAGACTCGGCTTTGATGACCGCTGGGTTAATGCCTTTAGTACAGGCGCTGACGCTATATCAGCATAGCCTTTTAGCACTTGCGCATTGCCATAGATCCAACGTCGCCGTTGATTCATCAAATCACTAATAGTAATAGGCAGTAGCCCAGTAGCTATCACTTCAGGTATAAACTGACTGCGTAGACCTTGCTTGTGCATTAACACCCCCATCTGGGCATCTTCAGTGATCGAAGCACCTGACCAACCCCCTAACTGAATCAGCGCTGGGTATTGAATAACCGCGTAAGTCCCTGTCGATAAGGCACGTTGTCTATTAAATCTACGGTAGAGATGGTAATTAAAGTAGTGATTAAGCTCGCTATCTACTTCTAGGCGCTCAGCATCACGATAAAACTGCGGGAATTGCAATAAAGCACAATCAGGATAGTTGTGAATGGCGGCCGCTATGGCGCTGCGACTATGCGGTAATGCTTGGTAGTCGCTATCGACTACTACTATATGCGTTGATTGAGCATCCATTAGTCGTAAAGCTAAATTTAAAGCACCCGCTTTAAAACCTGCCACTGTATCAACGTGATAAAAGCGTACTTTTAGCTGCTGATGCAAACTATTGCAAAAATCTGCTAATGGCTGATATAGCTCAACGGCTGTATTATTATTATCAATAATAAGTATTTCATCATCGGGCGCTTTAATTGCTAATAGGGACTCGATAGAAGCAATCACCATCTCTGGGGGCTCAGCACAAGTCATCAGCTGAAAGCTTAGTTGTATTGGGGGCATTATTTCTTCAACAGGTTTTAACTCAGCTAATTTTAGCTCAGCTATAAGGTTGGCTTGGTTAGATTGATGGTATTTATGAGCAGCATTGACTGATAAAGGGCACACGTCACTATCTACTGATAGCCAAGCATGTTGCGGTTTATCTACTTTATTAACAATCATGTTTTATCCCTAAACAGCTACACCAATTTATAGTTGTGAGTTTATTTTTCCGTTAGTTAATCGCCAATTATTATGAAGATAATTGTTATAAAAATACTTTATTAATAGGTGTTATGGATTTGATGAGTAATAGCGAAAAGCTACTAAAAAAAGCGGTAAGGATTAGGGCATCTTCGACTTATACAGAGCTTTTGCCTATCGATATCGACTTAGGGTTAATGCAGTCATAGTAAGCCAACAGATGATGAATGATTAGGGTAGGTCTGTGCTAAATACTAGCTTAGTGTAACTCCTAGTAATTTGTGTAAAACCATTGTTAAATTAGACACTTATCGTCTTGGTATTCTTATATATCGTCTTTTATATTTTCTATCAAGCTAAGGTCTATCTCAATATTAGTCGCCTAATAATGATTTATTAGGCGACTAAGCCTGGCTAATATCAGCCTAACAGCCCTTTAAAAAATAAAAAAAAGCTGCGCTCATCAATGGTGATAAGCGCAGCTTGCGATAAAATTATAAACTATTACTAATCTTAATAAGGATCAATAACTATTGCTTTAATAGCGGAAGTATTGATTTAAGTTTTGTTGTGAGCTAATCCTCACTCAACAACAAAACTTATGAATTAGAGTTAACCCTATTAATTTAAAATCCCAAAAGCAACAAGAGCATCAGCCACACGTTTGAAGCCAACCATATTAGCGCCTGACATGTAATCGATATAGCCTTGGTCCGTCTGTCCATACATCTCTGAAGCTTGAGCAGAACTGTCATGAATATCCTTCATGATGCCTTGCAAACGCTCATCAACTTGCTCAAAGGTCTGATACTGACGCACTGAGTTTTGTGACATCTCAAGGGCTGATACCGCCACACCGCCAGCATTTGCCGCTTTACCTGGCGCATAATGAACACGATGTAGACGAATATAATCGATAGCTTCAGCAGTCAACGGCATGTTAGCGCCTTCAACGATGTACTTGACACCATTATCGACAAGTAGCTTGGCGTCTTCTTCATTGATTTCATTTTGCGTTGCTGAAGGGATAGCGATATCTGCTTTGATACTCCAAGGCTTTTGATCGGCCATCCATTCACCACCAAACACCTCAACATAGTCTGCTAATGGTTTGTGTTGATCTTTCTGTACTTTTAACCAATCTATTTTTTCTTGATTTAAGCCTTTTGCATCATAAATTGTACCTTTTGAATCAGATACTGTCAGTACAATAGCGCCTATCAAAGTAGCTTTTTCAGCTGCATGTAAAGAGACATTACCTGCTCCTGACACTAAGACTTTTTTACCTTCAATACTTTCATTCTGAGCAGCTAGCATGTTTTGTAAGAAGTAAACAGCACCGTAACCAGTGGCTTCAGTACGCATTAAACTACCACCAAAACCAACACCCTTACCAGTAATTACCCCAGTAGATTCGCGTGTCAGATTTTTATACATAGCGAACATATAGCTGACTTCACGGCCACCTACGCCGATATCACCGGCTGGAACATCCATATCTTTATTAACGTAATGATGTAGCTCACGCATAAAGGCATAGCAAAAACGACGAATTTCAGAATCAGTTTTACCTTTAGGGTCAAAATCAGATCCCCCTTTACCGCCACCAATAGGTAGACCAGTCAAGGCGTTTTTGAATATTTGCTCAAAGCCTAAGAACTTTAACACCGACTGGTTAACGGTCGGATGGAACCTAAGACCACCTTTGTAAGGCCCTAAAGCGTTACTAAACTGTACACGCCAACCGCGATTGATTTGAACTTCGCCGTTATCGTCTTCCCAATTCACACGAAAACCAAATACGCGATCAGGTTCAACTAGGCGCTCAAATACTTTTAATTTATCGTATTCAGGATGAGCATCGTATAACGGCTTGATAGTGATTGCCACTTCTTTGACCGCTTGTATAAACTCAGGCTGATGCGCATAACGGGCTTCAACTTTTTCAATGGCCTTACTGATACTCATATATCTTCCTTATTATAAAACGTGGAGGTTACTAAGTGGCGTGGGATCGTATTTGAATATCTCTGCGCAATTTGCCATCACAATATACGACAATATTGTGAATATTGAAGCAAAGTTATTTTGTTAATGATGCAATATGCATATAAAAACAGTGGGATTGAATACTAATAAGCTTAGCGACCGATAGGTCGTTCTCATCTAGGTATCAATGGATATCAACGGAAGGCTACTTGAAATAGTAACCGCAGACAATATTACACGAATACTACTTGCTATGCACAGCTTTACGTAAAAACAGCTCTGCAATTAATGCAAGCTATTTAATTTACCTTTCTGCTGAAAAAAGTCAATAGTTTATAGCTATATTAATAGTAACAATATTCCTAACTAATCAGTTGTATTACTGGGCAATTGTTAAATTAGTAATTATAGTAATAGTCTTGTGTTTAGCTAAATATCATCTATAGACGGTATAATGAGAGGATACTCGGTAGAATATAACCATTAATCATAGCTTTAGCTGATGATACCATATCAATGATACTAGCAAGGGTATTAGTTGTTAATAGGCTAATTTTAGATATTATAAGTAGATATTATCAACCGTAGTTTATAACTAAATAGCCACACCTGACATGCTGAAGAATAAGCGCTTTTTGCTGCCCGTATTATAGATATTATCTATGCCAAACTATTTTATAGGCGCACCATATGGATAGCCGAATAACACCGTTTAGCCTTCGATTATCGGCTCTTATAAACTACTCTATCAGCGGCGGCTACCCTGCAAAAAAGGTCAAGTTACTGTGATTGATCTAAGCTGCGGTCGCAAAGACACTCTTGCTTTACTGATAGCTAAGCTGGCACTGCAAACTAAAACACAATAGCTATTTGGATTTACCCGGTAGAGACTCTGTGTTGATATTGTTCACAGTTGATGGATTAATAGCGCTTGCTAACCACTGCTGCTGAGTAATCTTATATAGGACATGCTCAGACAATCGGTGCTCTTTTTTAAGCGCTGGATGAAAGAAGTTATCCTCAGTATTGGTCATACCAAGACGCTGCATCAGCTTTTGAGAGGGTTTATTAATAACCGCAGTAAACGCTACTACTTGCTGGAGATTGAGTTCTGCGAAAGCAAACTTTAAGGCTGCTTGTGCCGCCTCAGTAGCATAGCCTTGCCGCCAATAGTCTTTATGTAGCCGCCAAGCAATCTCTACACTAGGTGCGAAGGGTAGATCGGCATGAGTAGCATTTAAGCCAACAAAACCAATGAAATTATCCGCCTTTTCTGAGTTAGCTTTTAGACTTAGCGCCCAAAAACCCCAACCGTTATCCTCAATAAGATGTTGGCATTTATTGGCTATAATGTCGCTCACTGTAGGCGATAAGAGCTTAGGAAAATAGCGCATGACCTCTGGGTCGGCATTTATATCAGCGAATATTGGTAAGTCACTCGGCCGCCATTGACGCAGTAGCAAGCGTTGAGTTTGGATTATTTTTATAGTCATAAAGCTCTGTCTTATTTGATTATAAGTACGATTTATAGTTGTACTTTATAAGTTAAATCATGCGCTTCACCGCCAGTCATACCACGAAAGCCCCAACAATGGGCGGGTTGCTCTTTTATAGTAATTTCTATGTCTATTGGGGCAATATTTAACTGCTCCTCTATACGCTGAAATAACAGCTGAATAAGGGCTTTTTTAGTCTTAACGCTACGTCCTTGCATTATGTTAATTTCGATGACAGTGTAAGCAGCAGACCTGTCAGCAGGATAATAAAAATCCTCAGCATCTAAAGCTATAAAACGCTGCGCTCGCTTGTCTTCAGGCATACCGAGCACTGATTGCATACAGCCGTGTATAACATTCGATAGCTGTAATTTAATAGGGTTAAGGTTTGCTTTGATACCATAGATGACGATCATAATAGCTCTTATAGATTGTAGAGTTGAAAGATAGCAAAGTTCAAAGATAGCAAGAGAATCAACACAGAGTAAACATTTTTTATTTTCAATATAAAGCGCTAGCAGAATTCCTAAATAATAACGTACTATAAATAATGACGACAAAATTATTTGCCGCAAAGCTATTAAGCAAAAAGTCATTAAGCAAAAAATTACATACTAAAAAATTACTTTAAATCATACTCAGAGTTGTTTTATAGCGAAGTTATAACCTACCAAAGATAGCTAGTGAGCAGTCAAACATCGTGGTTAAAAATAGCGGTTAAAAACAGCAATTAAATCTAATGGAATAGTATTTAGACTAAAAAAAGGACTAAGACTTATGCGTTTAAAGACATTATGGGCAGCAGTGCTTACCGCAGGCCTTAGCCTGTCAGCAGTAACCTCAAGTTTTGCAGATACTACTGGCAAAATCATCGTTCTAATCAACCCCAACTCCAATGCTAAAGCGACAAAGTCTATGGCAGATCTAGCCCGTGCTGAAAGCAAAGGTGTGGCGCTGGTAGAAGAGCGCAGCAATGAGGGCGCGCCGCCACTGTTGACCACACCAAAAGATATGCAAAATGCAGTATCTGGAGTAGTCAAGATCGGTGTTGAGGCAGCAAAAGATAAGCGAGTATCGGCTATCATCGTATCTGCCTTCAGCGATCCTGGGCTGGAAGAATTACGCTCTGCAGTTAATATTCCCGTCTTTGGTATAGGAGAAGAAGTTTTTCATGAGGCGGCGCAGAATGGTCGAGCTTTTGGGATTGTCACTGTCACCCCCGATGAGGATCTAATACGCTCCTTTCAAGAAAAAGCGGCCTCGTTAGGCTATGAAAAGCAATATCGCGGTGTACGTGTGACTCCGGGCGATCCACTTGAGCTAGTAAAGTCTCCTGAAAAACTTGATGCAGCGCTAGCGCAAGCTGTGAAAGCCTCTATCAGAGAAGATGGAGCGCAAGCCGTCATAATGGGTGGCGGACCACTTTCAGATTCTGCCATCAGGCTACAACCGCAATTCAAGGTCCCTCTTGTAGTGGCGGTGAGTGCAGCTGCCCGTGCGGCAGTTAAAGAAATACAAAAACCCAAATAGTAGCTGCATCTGCTATAACTGATCTTATACTAGCTATTGTTCAAGTATTGTCCATTAAACACCCGTTTGATGGACTCTTTTATAAGTACCACTGATAAAGATTGGTTTGATAAATGGATTAATAACTAGATGATCAGCAAGGTAACTATCAACACTTTTTCTACAGCCTTTATAACCAAAAAAAGACCCATTATTAGTGAGTCTTCTAAAGTATTTTTATAGCCGATAAGTATTTGAAAATTTAAACTTTGCCGATTGCCACTGGATGAAGGCGTGAATACATCACTAGCGATAGGCCATTAGAAATCAGCTCGATAGCTAATAATACGCCAAGAATATAAGTCGATGACTGCGGATAGCCGGAAAAAATCATGATCGCTAATATGATTGAGATAACCCCAGAGAATAATACTGGTATAAAAGCTCGCGTACCTTTAATGGCAAAAGCCACTACTGTTCTAACAATACCGGTTACCATAAATAGGATAGCAACTACCATAGTTAGGGTCAAGATACCTTGCAGCGGCTCGGTTAACAGCTCAAACCCCAATAATACCCCAACTACCCCGCCGATAGCGGCGAATACTTTAGCGCTAGTACTACCTACAGTAAATAGCGCTACAAACTGTAAGATACCAACCAATAAAAATAGAAAACCTGCCAGCTGTTCAGCGGCAAAAGTGGCGCTCAGTGGATTGAATAATGCAAATATACCACCAACAATGCTAATGATGCCCACCACTAGCCATAATGTACGATTCATAATATTACCTTAATTTAATCTATAGCTTTACTAAGGCGTAGATTATATCTTCTCGTTACTCTATTCATGTATGGCGGTAGTAATGTATTCAGATAGTCGTGTTAACAACGGCCTGTTAGGATTGCGTTGCTCTAAACCTTCTGCTAACTGTTTTTTGTATAATTCAATTTTTCTTCTTTACTTAGATTTAAATATTGTCAAATATCTAGGTTAGGGACGCTTATTTAGCTTATTGACGCTACTAGCTATCAAGCTAACCATGACCATCGCCATTATGATTAATATCAGCGACATCATATGAGCGGTCTGGTAATTTAGGGCTTCTACTTGCTCATAAATCGCAATAGAAATCACCTTAGTCTCACCTGAGATACTACCGCCTATCATTAACACCACCCCGAATTCGCCGATAGTATGGGCAAAGCTAATCAGGCTACCGAGTATAATACCAGTGCGGGCTTGTGGTAGCGCCACGGTCATAAAGCGACGTAAACGGCTGGGCTCTAATAAGTGCGCCACTTCCATCACGCTTTGCGGAATGCGTAAGAACTGGGCATAGACTGGCTGAATATAAAAAGGTAAGGAATAAATAAGGGAGCCAATCACTAGGCCCTCAAAAGTGAAGACTAAAGCACTAATCTCATGCTCAGCAAGCCATCTGCCGACCGCAAAGTTAGGGCTTAGTAGCAATAATAAATAAAAACCTATTACCGTTGGTGGCAGCACTAACGGCATAGCAATTAGCCCCATCAATATAACTTTTAAGCGACTAATGACGGAGCTATGACTAGGCTTGGCTAACCAATAAGCTAAAGGAGTGGCAAATACCAATAATAATAATGTAGTGACACCCGCCAGCTTAATACTGACCCAAAATGGGGTCAACATCGCTGATATAAGTGGTTGCTCTAGCATAGAGTCACTACTGGTTACATCCTATCATCAGCTACTGCACTGCCAAATAACCGGCTTCTACGAAGTATTTTTGTCCAGCAGGTGATAGTAAGTAGCTGGTAAAATCTGTCGCTACAGCCGCATCACTGATCACTATGCCATCTTGCAAGATAGCAGGATAAGCACTAGTAGGTAGCGTGTAGAACTGTTCCGGTGTGGCTTTAATAGCGGTCACTTGTGACTGGGCAACGAAGCCATAATCAACATTGCCTGTATTGGCATACTGAAACGCTTGCCCAATATTCTCCGCTTCAATTAGACGCTTTTGACGGTTGAGTGGCTCATAGAGATTATGCGCCTGTAGATAGGCTTTGGCAGAGGCGCCATAAGGGGCGAGCTCAGGATTGGCAATGGTAATTTTACTATCATTTTGCTCTGCTAATAGTTGTGTTAGGGTGGTCTCGCTCAGCTTACCCACAGGTTTATTAGCACTATAAAAGCTCAGCTGGCCTTGGGTATAAGTAAAAGCCTCGTGCTTGGTAGAATCTGGATGTCTTTGTTGCACCCACTTAGTAGGGAATTCTTGATTAGCTGATAAGAAAATATCATAAGGTGCGCCAGCTATTATCTGTGCATAGAGCTTGCCTGAAGAAGCAAAAGTTACCTCGATCTCTTGATCAGGTAAGTTTTTCTCTAATTTGTAGCCTGCGATAATATCAGGGAGTACATCAGATAGATTAGCAGCAGCAGCAATACGTATTTTTTGTGGCTGCAGCTGAGGTTTGGGCTCGTTAGGAGTAACTTGCTCCTTATCAGCAACGCTCTGCTTATTACAAGCGGTCAAGGTCAACACAACACAAGCTGATGCGGCAATCATCATTATATTTTTTGTCGCACTAGTGATGCGCGGCATAATGTCTAACTGCCCGTGAGCTGGTAATAACTTAACACTATTCATAACCTACCGCCTCTACTCTAAGATGGGTAAAACTCTAATGATTTAGAGTGTTTTTATTTTCTAATTTTCTACTAAAACGACTAAGCAAAGATAGTTATAAAACTACTTATACTTAGCCGTGGTTACCTACTTATTATAGGCTTTTACAACTTTAGTCAAACCTTATTTATTAAACAATGATGGTCTTTGTAGCTTAGAGGGCAGTTCCTGCATTAAAGCTTATAGCTAGCTATTGTCGTTCAGCCATTATTGCTTAGCCATTTAGACGGTTGGTTGTCGTAATATTCCTGCTTCCAAACCGGTATTTCAGCTTTAACCGTATCCAATATCCAGCGGCACGCATCAAAGGCTGGGTAGCGATGTGCAGAAGCGACCCCAACCCAAACCGCGACATCGCCAATATCCAAGGCACCGATGCGGTGAATAGCAATGGCATGAGTAATAGCAAATTTGCGCTTGGCTTCCTCGATAATCTGCCGACCTTGATTGATGGCTAAATCCTCATAACCATAATAGGTCAGACGCTCAACTCTACTAGCATTATTGTGGTTACGCACCCGACCTTCAAAACTGACAAAGGCACCGCAGCTATCATCATCAAGAAGAGCTTTAAGCCGTCTATCATCAATAACTATATCCAATAATGCAAAACCATCACGCTCTGCAAGCGCATAGGCCTGTTCAGCGCTGCGCTTAATAGTCATCGATTTACTGTGAACGTTAGCGCTCATTTATACTCTCTATTATTAATAGCCTGTTATCAACGATATCTGTTTCAACAATATCTATTAGTGCGGTGGTTATGCAACCCGCTCTATTTAACCGCCTGCTACTGGGGTAATAAAAACCACATTATCACCATTTTCGATACTATCTGTCCACTGAGCAAAATAATCATTGATGGCGACTTTTAGCTCTAACGGTGAATGGCTAAAACCATGCTTTTCACTCAACTGCTCGTACAACTGCGTGAGTGAGGTTGACTGCGACACGGTCACGCTTTCTTCATTGCAATTGGCTTTATCTGCCAAGCTTGCGAAGTAGAGAACGTTAATATTGATAGTATTGTCTGTAACTGGGTCTGTGTCTTTTACTGCAATAGGCATAAAGTTATCCATAGTGTATTAGGGTGTAGATGAACTTATGTATTCAACTTAGCCCTGCTGATAATCAGACTTACCACCAGTTTTAGTGATCAGATGAATATTATTGATTACGATATCATGTGATAAGGCTTTAGTCATATCATAAAGCGTCAAACAAGCCACACTGACTGCGGTTAATGCTTCCATTTCCACTCCAGTTTTATGAGTGACCTTTACAGTAGCACTGACTGTAATAGCTTGTAGCGCATCATCGTAAACAAAGCTCAAGCCAATTTTATCTAGTGGTAGTGGATGACAAAGCGGGATTAGATCATGAGTACGCTTAGCCGCCATAATACCAGCGATATGCGCAGTTTGAGTGATACTGCCCTTTTTAGTCATCCCATCAGCCGCTTTGATCTGCTGATAAATTTCAGCTGGAAAAATTACTTGCCCTTCAGCATTAGCCTCTCTAGTCGTCGCAATCTTGCCACTGACATCAACCATGTGTATATCACCGTCACTATCTAAATGCGATAGCTTAGCAGCCGTTAAATGAGCTGGGGCACCTTCCTTATTAGTGGTTTTACTAGCGATTTGCTCGTGCTGTTGCTGATTATTTTTCACAAATAGTCTCATTATTTTTTATTAGCTTTAGTAACGGCTTGCCTAATAGCGGTATTGTTTTATTGTGGGTATAAAGCACTACAAGCACACTTAAAGTCTGTAGGAGTATTAAAGTTAGTCAATACTTGCTGCTCATCTAACACCGCAACCGCCTGACTGATTGGCTCAATAAAACTCATAACTTTGCGCTGTCCACTGTCGATATAGGCTCGTAACTGCGACTCAATAGTTAGCCTATAAAGTCCTAGTAGCGGATATAAATGCGACTCGTCTGTAAGACAAATCACTGACTTTTCTGTCGTTGCTAGATCGGTAGTTGAATCAATACAAGGACGCAGTTGCTGCCAAAGCCCAGCCGCGGTTATTAGGCTATCACAGCTCACGACTAACAGCCATGATGACTGCTGGTTATTCAAACTATTAGCATCAGCTAACGAGTCTAGTGCTTGTGTAGTTGATGCCTGCTGATTTAGTGGCTGTTTTTTTAGCGCTTGTAACGCTGACTCGATCGCCACTAATGGCCCTTGAGAGTCAGTAATACTATTAGCAATACTGCTGGTAATAACCGTATCTACTTTACTACTGGTCTGAATAGAGGCTGGCAGATAGTCGGCGATATGAGCAATAACGGGCTTCGGATTGCTAGCCAATAACTGTGGGCTCACAGCAAAACCACGCCCATTATCGGCAATCATGATAGGCACCTGCAATTCATTAGCTTGTCGCACATGATAGTCCAGCAAACTTTCACCTGTTGGCAAGGTTAGCTCCGCTTTAGGCGTCCCCATACGATGCGAGGCGCCACCAGCTAAGATAACCACCCCAGCTAAGTTTGCCAACACATTAGTCATGACTGTGACCTTCATGACTGGGATTAGCACGCATAAAGTGCGGCACAAAGTTACAAGGGCGCGTACGGCTATCGAACTGCTCTTTTAGTAAGTCATTCCATCCAGTCCGGCAAGCGCCTGTCGAACCAGGTAAACAAAAAATACCAGTGCTATTAGCCATGCCAGCAACCGCTCGCGACTGAATGGTAGACATGCCAATATCGTCTTTTGAAATTAGGCGGAACATCTCACCAAAACCATCGATAGACTTATCGAATAACACGCTGACCGCTTCTGGCATACTGTCTCTGATAAAAAACCCAGTACCGCCAGTGGTAATAACTGCATGCACATTAGGATCAGCAATCCAGCCACTAATAACCGCACGAATCTGATAAATATCATCGGTAATTAGCTGACGGTCAGCTAACTTATGTCCCGCTGCGGTCAAGCTATCTGCTAAGTACTGTCCTGAAGTATCTTGTTCTAAGGTGCGACTGTCAGAGACACAAAGCACAGCAATATTAAGGGGGATAAATTCTGCAGCAGGTTTAGACATCGTTATTCCTTGAGAGTTATTATGTAGTAGCAGTTGTTCAGTAGTTGCTCTTTATCAAATAGTCTTCAGCAAAAGCTGTTCAGTAGCTGTTTTATGCTAACCACCGATAATCGATAGATTGTGCATCATGCCGCTGTTGGAGTCCTGTAGATGATGATGCTCAGGTTTGATTGGCATGAAGTTGTGCAAAGTCTGTACTAAGCCTGCAACGTCGTTTTGCTGTAGATAATTACGAATGTCGTAGTTACCTTCATCGAACAAGCATAGATGCACTTTGCCCTGACTGCTCACCCGTAGACGGTTACAGTTATCGCAGAAGTGCGCCGCATAAGGGGCAATCATGCCGATGCGCCCTAAATAATCCGGATGACTGTACTCAACCGCAGGGCCATCAGCACTGCCACGCTCTTGCGGCTGCCAACCGTGCTCGATAAGATAATCGGTAATCAGCTCAGATTGGGCATGTTGCGCAAAGAACAAATCGCTATTATCGCTAGTCTGCATAAACTCAATAAATCGATAAGTCACTGGGCGCAGCTTGACGTAATCCATCGCTGTTACTAGATTTTCAAATGCGGTTTCTACCATCAAAACACTGTTTATTTTTAACTTAATGTCCGTGCTGTCTAATAGCTTATCCATATCCGTTAGCATCTGCGGCAAAGTATTGAAACCAGTCATCTTATGAAAAGTATCCGCATCAAAACTGTCCATACTGATATTTAGCTGATCCAATCCAGCACTATGCCAATTGGCTAAATGTTTGCCAAGCTTATAGCCATTACTAGTCATCGCTACGGTCTTGATACCAGTAGTGCTTTTTACGGTATCAATAATAGTCGCCACATCTCGACGGATAGAAGGCTCACCACCAGTAATACGTACCTTTTCAGTGCCTACTTGGGCAAAGGCCTTAATTAAGGTAGCAATCTCAGGCACACTCAACTCATCATCAGGACGCTTGCCTTGATAACCATTAGGCAGACAATACTCGCAGCGAAAATTACAGAAGTCAGTGATAGAAAGACGTAGATAAGTCAGTTGTCGTGAAAAGCTATCGGTGAGTGGCTGATAATGGGCTATAGACGAGTCAGTAGGCATAGCTGCTCCCAATAAGGGGCTGCGTGTCTCAGTATAAACTGAGCTTGGTAAATATATTTGAGGGCTCTCTGCTATGGGACCGTCATAAGTCATAAATTATTACCGCCGATATTGCTTGGCTGTCATTACAAGATTGTCTTCAGCCATTACTTTACTGCTGTTTCACTATTTATTTTACACTACAAATTTTATGCTGTGTGCTTTGAAATACATAGTTCCAACCATAAGTTGCAAACTATAATCTTTAATCACAACTTGCTACCTATAGTTTTCCATCGTAAGTTTTACACTACTCGTTTAACAGCTTTAGAAGCTAAAAATCTGAGTCGCTAGGCTGTTAGAGATTATTGATTATAACAAACTCAAAATGGCTTTAAGCTACCTTTACTAACCATAGAGCCACGAAAAAGGTTGGACATTCACTACATTACCAGCAGCCACATTACCGCTATCTATATCCAAAACGACAAAGCAGTTGGCTAGGCTTAGCTGCTTTATTCTGTGCGACTGCTGGCTGGTGAAACACTGCACTTGATAATTACCGGTAGCGTCTTGTGACAGCAGACCACGCTGAAAGTCTTTACGTCCGGCTGACTTCCTCACCTCATTGACTAAAGTAGCTTTTAGGGTCAACGGCATGGGCTGCTGCTGCAAATCAGCTCCTGACATCTGCCATAGCGCCGGTATCACAAACTGCAAAGCCCCTACTACCGTAGACAAAGGGTTGCCCGGTAGGCCAAAATACAAGACTGGCTTATCGACGGCGCTGTGGTTATCCGCAAACAACTCTCCAAATACGAACGGCTTGCCAGGTTTCATCGCCACTTTATAATGGTTTATTTGCCCCAGTTGCTCAATAACTGTCGTCAAAAAATCATAATCACCAACCGATACTCCAGCCGTAGAGATCAGTACATCGCACTCCTGCATAGCCTTAGTCACTGCCGCCGTAGTCTGCTGTAAATTGTCAGCGATAATACCGTAATCACGAATAGTAATAGGCAAGCTGGACAATAAAGTCTTCAGCGTTGGAGTATTAGAGTTGTATATCTGCGCTAAGCTATCTAACGGCTGACCTACAGCAACTAGCTCATCACCTGTCGCCAACACTCCTACTATTAATGGCGCAAATACTGCTACTTTATCAATGCCTAAATTGGCTAATAAACTGATATCAGTAGGGTTTAGACGCTTGCCTCGTTGCAGCACGACTTCACCCGACTCAATCTCCTCGCCTTGCTTACGAATGTTATCATCCACCTCAGCCGTTTGGCTCAAGACAATGGCATACGGCTGCGATTTATCGATGCTATCTCTAATAGCAGCAAAGTTAGTGTTCTCTTGCATAACGACCGTATCACAACTATCCGGTACTACTGCGCCAGTGAAGATACGTACGCCTTGGCCGGCTTGCAAACTACTCTCTGAGTCATCGCTACCGCTATTAGCATAAGGGCTACCCGCCTGCGACTCTCCTACTATCTCGATAGTTTGGTCTTTGCCAAGATTGCTACCTTTAGCCAATGCATAACCGTCCATAGCAGATACATTCTGTCTGGGCACATTAAAAGGTGAAGTAATATTCTCAGCTAATATTTGATTACTGCTGTCTAATAACTGGCTTGTAGTTACTGCCCTGCTACTTAATGGCGCGTCGACTTCATTATAAAATTCGATGCGTTTTTTGATCGCTGCCAGCAGCTCTTCCATAGTAATCATAAGGGTAAACTCTTTTATAATAGTCTTAGTATTGAATAGCTAATTTCTATTGGCTAGCTGATTTATAGTGGATAGGCCCTATTACAACAACTGTCCGTTAGCTCTTGACTGCAACTAGCAAGTGAGCAGCTAGGGGTTTGACGGACTGATAGTTTGACTAGCTATCCAGCCATTGCTGTTGCTTAGCATAAGCCAGTTGTTCAGGCGTATCAATATCATAACTTAGTTGCTGGTTAATCACAGTACTCATTTGCTCCGTGTGTAGGGCTCTAATCAAGTGGCGCAAACCTTTATCACCCGTGAGCGCTACTTGCCACTCTTTAAGTCGCCAATAATCGATACTTATAGGTAAACCTACGATATTGGCTTTATATTTATCTAGCGCAAAGTATTTATCCGCTTCTTGCAGATGGGGATAGCTACTGGCCACTACTTCATGCTTGCCAGCTAATAGCTTATGCAAATGCTTAGTGTCTAATAATAGTTGATCAGTAGCCATTATTAGCACGCGATCAATCATACTATTATCCTGGCTGCTAACCCGCTGAGCCACAGCGTCAATAGCTAAATACAAACTATGCGCCATGCCAGTTTCGGGGGTCGGATTATTGACTATATGCACTACTGGCTGAGCGGCTAATTCATCAATAGCTTGGGCAATCTCAGTATTATTTTTAGGAATCACTACTATAATAGCTTGGGGCTGGGTAGTTAAGGCCAGCTTAATCATCTGCGCAATTAATGGCTCACCATCTTGAGTTAATAGTTGCTTAGACTGACCTAGTCGCTGACTCAAGCCACTGGCTAAGATAATAACGGCGTGGTTACTAACATCGTTAATAGTATCGTTACTAGTATTGTTACCAATATCGTCACTAGTCATGCGCATAACGCTGTTCAACTAATGATCGCTGAGTATCTGAGGACAGCTCTGAGTCTATCACTGACAACTCAACTTGGTTATCTATCACTGGCTGTGCTTGCTGATAAATTACAGCGCTTATTTGCGCCATAATACTCAGTGCTAAGGCTTCTGGACCATCACCGCCCAGCTTATAGCCAATAGGATAATGCAACTTTGTAACAGCGTCAGTTAAGGTAGCGATGTTAGTCAAGTCATCCGCCCTATTAAGGCTAGCGCTAATCTCTTTGATGAGACGTTCAGTACGATAGCGCGGGCCTAATTGTCCAACATAACTGAAGTTGGGCTGGGTCAATAATATAGCTAGGCGAGCACGGTCTTGGGTTAAGCTATGTGACATCACTGCAACTGCCGCACCGGCACTAAGCTGAGTTAAAGTTTCATGGTCGTGTACTGGTAAACATAACACCTTGTCTGCTTGTGGAAAACGAGCTTTAGTAGCATATTGCGCGCGGCTATCTATTACTGTTACCTGCCAGTCCTGTAGCTTAGCCATTGTCACTAACGGCATCACATCATTACCAGCACCGCAAATTAACAATCGGATCTGTGGACGAATCTGCTGTATCAACCATGCCGACTGCGCTACATAGCATTGACTAGCATTAGCTGGTGCTGCATCATCTACATTACCTTTTATGTCACTTGTTATATTACTTTTTATATCACTGTCTATCACCATGTAGTCAGCATTTTTTTTATCAAAAGTATGCGCTGACAGCTTGGTTATTACGTTATGAATAAAACCTATAGCAGCAGCACTAACCTCAGAAAAAACTTGCCGACCATCGATAGTCGCTACCTGTCCTGTAGCACGATAGGCGTCTATATCAAGGCGTATGCCGATTGGCAATTGGGGACTATGCGACCTTAAATTATCGCGGCTAATCAAAGTGGCAATAGTCAAAGGTTGCTGGCTATTACGCACTTGCTGAATTGAATCTAACAGCGACATTGCAGTACTCAGACGCTCAAACAACACATGGACTCGGCCATTACACCCTAAACCAAAATTTAACTCGCCATCCAACAACGCATCGACATCACTGTCAATATAACTATAGGCATCGCTGTCACTATCACTAATAGCCCTATTACCAATATTACTAGCAACTGTTAGCTCTGCTGTATTGGTCTCTATGTCAATGCCAGTATCAGTATCAGTATCATCACTATAACTAACGTCATCGCCAGTTTGATAGGTCTGAACACTAGCACCATTACGAGTTAGCCAAAAAGCACGCTTGATAATATGCGGCTCAAGACAACCCCCACTGATCATCCCAACCGAACGTCCATCAGCACAAATAAGCATCATCGCCCCAGCATGCCGATAAGCTGACCCTTCAGTGCGGACTACTGTAGCTAGTACCGCCTCAACATTTTGCTGTTGTACTCTGTTAGCTAAGTTAAGAATATCAGCGACTTGATTCATAATTTCCCTTTTATCTTAAGCATCTCAAATATCTTAAGCACCACAAATTATCTTAAAATATAGTTCAATACACTATTAAAGCTGGCATGCTGCAAAGCCATAGCCATAGCCATAGCCTATGCCTAATGGCGATAATAACAAGCTTAAAAAACCCGTTGATTAGCGGGTTTTTTAATAAAAATCACTACTAGCTATTGTTACTGGTAACAACTACTCTGGCAGCTCACCCAGCAGCTTGTCCATAGTGATTGGAAAATCATAAACTCTTATCCCTACTGCGTTATAAACAGCGTTAGCAATAGCAGCGGCTGCACCAGCAATAGCCGTCTCACCGATACCTTTTATATGCATAGGATTAGTATAAGCATCATCCTCTTCTACTAAGATAACCTCGAGCTGCGGGACATCGGCATTGACCGGAATATGATACTCAGCCAAGTCATGATTACATAGACGACCATCACGCTTATCATGGATGACTTGCTCCATTAACGCTGAACCTATCCCGAACACCATACCGCCATAACACTGTGAAGTAGCAGTTTTATGATTGAGGATACGTCCTGCTGCAAAAGCTCCAGTCATACGTTTGACTCTGATCTCGCCGGTAACTCTATGCACAGCTACTTCCGCAAAATTAGCGCCAAATGATGCTTGACGATAACTTTTTTCATTCTTGCCAGGAGCGATTGCCCCTTTAGCACTAATCAACTGCTCATTGTACTCAGCAATGATATCAACTAACGGATAACCCTGAAAATTACTAAAGTCATAGTCTGTTTTACCATCAGCTGGCTCAGTAGAGCGTTTTGGCTTAGGCAAATGAATGTCTGTTTTTTCTGCTATCTTAGCAACGAGCTCTGTGGCTTTATGAACAACATTGCTAGTGATATTTTTACCCGCCTCAATAGTAGCTTCTGTAACTGTCGCCTCATGCTCGCCCGCTTGTTTGACATAGCCGTTATCCAATTGAATGGTATCAGCATAGAGACCGACTTTTTCTGCTAACATCTCACGCAACTGCTGACAGGCCAGATAAATACTACTACCCGAACTGGCCGCTCCCATACTACCGCCGGAGCCCACTGCTGGCGGCAAGCTGGTATCTCCGAGTCTCATTTCAATATGGTCAATCGGTAAGCCTAATAAGTCAGCCGCAATCTGAGAAAACACCGTGTAAGAGCCTGTGCCAATATCGGTCATATCCGTCTCGATAATAGCTTTGACCCCCAGCGCTTTAGAGCGATCTACTTGTAGAGTGGCACGTGCCTGAGAGGGTCCTAAACTATTGCCACGAGCAGCAGCCGCCATACCCATACCTAGCCACCAATCCCCTTCTAAACGACTGGCAGGAAGCGCTAGGCGCTGATCCCAACCAAACTGTTCCGCCCCTTGTTCGATACAAGCGATAAGGCTGCGAGTTGAAAAAGGAATCTGTTGAGTAGGATCTTGCTCAGGTTCATTACGGCGGCGCAGCTCTATAGGATCAATATTTAGCTTGATCGCCAATTCATCCATCGCACACTCTAAAGCTATCTGTCCGACCGCCTCGCCAGGGGCACGCATCGAGCCCGATAGCACTTGATTCATATCTACCATTTGATAATCTACTCGGCGATTTTCACCGCGATATAGATACTTAGTAGATAGTGCTGCAGGCTCAAAAAAGGTTTCTCCCGGTAAGTTGCTAGAGACCGTATCGTGAATAAGCGTATTAATAATACCGTCTTCATTACAGCCAATCGCTATACGTTGATGAGTATTTGAGCGTCTTATCGTCGCTTCCATCACTTGCGGGCGGGTCATAGTAATCAGTACTGGTCGACCTAACTCTTTGGCCGAAATAGCAGCAGCGATGGATTCAGGTGAGATACCAAGCTTACTACCAAAACCACCCCCGACGTAATGAGCGATCAGTTGTACATTATCAGCGTCCAAATCTAGCGCATCAGCGATTTGCTTTTTACAAGAAGCTAGCATTTGGTTAGAGGAGTACATAATCAGCTTGTCCCCTTCCCAGTGCGCTAAAGTCGCATGCGGCTCCATAGCAGAACTGTTTTGACTCGGCGTCTGATAAGTACGGTCGAGAGTCACTGCTGAGTCACTCAACCCTTGTTCAGGATCGCCTTGCTCAGCGTTTTTGTCTGAACCTTGTTTTTCATCTACTTCATGGGTATTAGGTAACTCTTTACTAAAATCTAACGCCGCTTGCTCAGTCTCATCTTTATAAGTAACTTTTAGCGCTTTGGCCCCTTCAGTTGCCGCCTCAAAAGTCTCAGCGATCACCGCAGCAATAGGTTGACCATGATAAAAAATCTCTGTTGCGCCTTGAGTCGGTGATTTAGTAGCTCCACCCTGCTGAGCGTTACGCAAAAAATGCTTGGGGTCAGTGACAACTTTAATCACTCCAGGTATAGATTCAACTGCGCTACTGTCTATTTTATCGACTTTACCTTTAGCGATAGTGGCACCAACCAATACCCCATAAGCTTGGTTCTCTAAATAAAATTCTGCACTATAAGTGGCTTGACCACTCACCTTCAGTGAACCCTCTACCCGATTAATAGGTTTGCCAACCAGCTTGCTTGCCGTTTGATCGAACAGTGTTTCAGTAGGCTCATTCATCATTAGCTTTTTGGTCGGTTCCGATGCAAATAGTGCCATGATTATGCTCCCTGATTCGCTAATGCGCGTTGAATAACTTGTTTTAGTAGACGACGAGTCAAAGGTATCTTAAAGTCATTTTGACCACTACCTTTAGCCTCTTTTAATAATAAATCTGCGGCTTGGTTAATCACCTCAGTATTGCCATCGCTGCCAATTAATAGGGCCTCAACCGCGGTATTACGCCATGGCTGAGTACCAATACCACCAAAGGCTAAACGTACTGTAGCTAATTTATTATTATCGTCAACCTCTACTACCGCCGCGCAAGAAACTACGGCAAAGGCATAAGAGGCACGGTCACGGACTTTATCGTAGGTGTGCATACCTTTAATAGGAGCAGGCAAAGTCACATGAGTAATTAGCTCGCCAGTCTCTAATACGGTTTCGATATTTGGCGTATCTTTTGGTAAACAGTAAAAATCTGCTAGCGCAATTTGTCGCGTACTGCCATCAGTCTTTAGAGTTTCAACGCTGGCATCTAGTAACCGCATAGCTACTGCCATATCCGAGGGATGCTGAGCGATACAAGACTCACTAGTACCCAAAATCGCTAATAGACGGTTCTCACCATTAATAGCTGGACAGCCAGACCCTGGCTCACGTTTGTTACAACCACTATCTGGTTGATAAAAATAGTAGCAACGCGAGCGCTGTAAGAGATTGCCACCAGTAGTGGCTTTATTACGTAACTGTCCAGTAGCTCCCGCTAAAATGGCTCTAGATAATACTGGGTAATTGGCAATCACTGTTGGATGCGCCGCCAAGTCACTGTTGGTCACTAGCGTACCGATACGTAGGCCGCCGTCAGCTGTTTCTTCAACTTGTGCTAACTCTAAGCGATTAATATCAACCAGCTTAAGTGGCGTCTCAATCTCAAACTTCATTAAATCGAGTAGATTGGTGCCGCCAGCAATAAAAGAAGCATCTTTAGGAGTAGCAAACATAACCGCTTGCTGCGGCTCAAGAGCGCGAATATATTCAAAACGTTTCATGAGCGCTCTCCTTTAGACTTAGTACTTGTCAATGGTGCTGCTTGCTTGCCGAGCTGAGTTTGGCTAGGCGGCGGCGACCAAATACCAGTTACGGTAGCTGCCTTACTTGAGCTGGCAAGGTTATTTGTAGTTAAGGCAGGTGTTGCTAGTTGCTCTGAGAGCACTTGATGAATGGCATTGATAATATTAGGATAAGCTGAGCAGCGGCACAGATTGCCACTCATACGTTCAGATATCTCTTGTAGTAACAAGCCATCAGGATTACTCAAATCAGTAGTCACATAACTGGGCCACTGCGCTTTGATCTCTGCTATCAATGCTGTTGCTGAACAAATCTGTCCAGGCGTGCAATACCCACACTGAAAGGCATCATGATCTTTAAAGGCTTGTTGCAAGTCCGATAGCGAATCTGGCATGCCGATCCCTTCAATAGTAGTGATCTCGTCGCCGTCATGCATCACCGCTAAAGTTAAGCAAGCATTCACTCGTCGACCATTAATAAGCATAGTACAAGCACCGCATTGACCGTGGTCACAGCCTTTTTTGGGTCCCGTAATGTGTAGATGCTGACGGCAGACATCAAGTAAAGTGGTACGCGGGTCAAGATTATCGAATTGATAATCGCTTTTGTTAATCGTTAAAGTAAGCATGCTGGCTTCTCGCTGGCAGGTGGTAAGGGCTATCTACAAGGCTGAGTTTATTTTTTATTCACTTATTACTCATCACAATGATTAATTACAGTTATAGCTACTAGCTGTAACTATGAAGACAACGGTTGAAGGTAATTAATGATCACTAGAGGGGTCAGCAATAAAAGAAATTTATTATGACTTATTCGACAAGTAGACTTTGTTTCAGCTTTGTACTGCTTACAGGGTATTTTTTTACTGAGAATATAAATGATAATTACTTAGAGAATTTGGTTATATTTTTCTAAAGTCTAATGAGTACTGCCTGAGTTTGTCTATTTGATCTACCATATTCGGCAATCGGTGTTTACCTGCAAGTGTGACGACTAAATTTTTAGCCTCTATAATGTCTAAGTCAACACTAGCTACATGTTGTTAATTCTATGAAGAACAGAGCTATATTTTACTGCAATCTTCTCAGTAATCTGTTTTTTACAAAATCAATTATAAATTGAGCTATGCAGCATAATATCTTAGTAACCGGTATAAAAAGTCACTCTATTATCACGTAAAAATCCAGCCAGCCCTAACCCATAACGCTCTGCAACCCGTACCGCTGTACTAGTAGGGGCAGACATACCTATCAGCCAAGGCAAACGCATACGGATGGATTTTTGTACTAGCTCAATAGACAATCGCGAAGTCATAACCACACAATCGACCTCATGCTTATGTCGCAGTTGCCAACCAATCAGTTTATCCAGTGCATTGTGGCGTCCTACATCCTCAAACAAATATAACTGATCTTTTTGCAGGGTGGCTGCTGCATGGACGGCCCCCGTCAATTGGTGCGTATGTTGACTGGTATCGACTTGTGCTCGTATCGCTAACAAACGATCAAGACTAGGTCGCTTTACTGCAGTGTTCTGTAAATTGATCTGCGAATACGGACTTAAATCCGGTAAAGCTTGGGTAAGTCCTGTGATACCACACATACCACAGCCAGTACGTCCCGCCAGCATACGCTTTTGCGCTTGGATGCGCTGATGACGGCGCTGGTTCAGTACTAGCTCAACTATATAAATATCATAATCCAATAAGTGTTGTAGATTATCTGCAAGCACCCCTGACTCATCTATAGCATTAAGCTGGTCCTGCTGCTCAACCCTACTGTCTGTGGCAAAAGCTTGAAAGCTGGCAGCATCAGTCAATTGAGTCACTTCCCAATCCAACAGCTCATGGCTATGCTCGATCAATCCTTCGCTAAATAAAAACCCAATAGCCAAATATTCCAGCTGGCTAGGACTAGCCATTAGTACGGCATAGTGAATACCGTTGATAACAATAGCCACTGCTGCCTCTACCGCTAAACTAGTGGTTTGATGGTCAGTAGAAATAGCCTGAGTGGCTTGCTTTTGATTACTATCTAAGATTGAAGCACTACGGTGCTGCTCTGCTAAATGCTCACGAGCGAGTGGCGTAGCAGCAGCGTTGAGAGTTTCAGAAATAGCTTGCGCGACAAGGTGAGAATTATTCTTAATCATTGAGCGCTATCTTTAATGGTAATGAGATGAATAGAGTTAACAGTCATAAGCGCTATGAAAATAGATATTGTAGGCTGACAACTTTATCGAAGCTAGGCCTACAATATTCATTTTCATGTTAAAAGATATCTAAGCAGAAGCTGCCAAGGTACTATCGCTAACCCGTTCTAAAACAACGGTTGATGACTTATAGGCAGGTATATGCGAATCTGGCGCATGAGTATCTAAATCAAACAAGTCATTACACTCAGGATAATAAGTAGCCACCGCATTGGTAGCAATGTCCATCTCAGTGATTATCAACGGTCCTAAAGTACGTGACTGATTGCTACTGTCTTGGCGCATGACCATCACGCTATCCCCCTTTTGCCAGCCTAAGCGTGCTATCTCATCAGGATGCATAAACAACACATCACGGCGATCGGTCTGACGGTAGCGATCTTGATAGCCAAAGATCATAGTATTAAACTGATCATGACTACGCACACTAGTTAATTGCCATACTTTTTGTTTAGCAGCCGTGCTAATAGTGCCAGTAACATTGCTATTATTATCAGTACTCGATTGTAGCTGTGTATTCGCCTGTGCCATCTGTGCGGCTACATAAGTAACCGGATACTTTGGGACTTCAAATTGCGCTTTGCCGCTGTCAGTATTCCAAACCCGATGACGTGCTGGATGATACAAATAAAACCCACGCTCAGTCTCTCTGATGCGCTCATTAAAGTTCTCGAAACCGTCAATAGCTTCAGCAATATAATCACGAATGATATCAAAATCCTCGCCCATAGCTTGCCAAGGAATAGCCGACTCAGCACCAAGTACTTGGGTCGCCATATCTGCAATTATTTGTACTTCAGATTTTATGCTGTCACTGATCGGTTTAAGATTGCCTTGCGATCGTGATATCTGACACATGGAGTCCTCAGTCGTCGCAAACTGCTTACCTTGACCCGTTAAGATAATCTCAGTACGGCTGATACAAGGTAAAATCAGGTTATTAGTACCCGGATATAGCATAGTGCCATTGAGCTTAGTGGCAACAAAAACATTAAGCTGGGTCTGACGCAAGGCTTGTTGAATCGCACTCATATCAGGAGCAGCTACCGCATAGTTACCCCCCATACTCACAAAAGCTTTAATCTTCCCGCTTATTAAAGCTTTAGCGCCAGAGACCACATCATGGCCATCTTCTTGCGGCATAGGACGCTTAAAAACACGCTCTAAACTATCAAGCAAGCTCTGATTAGGACGCTCATGAACGCCCATAGTGCGATCGCCCTGTACATTGGAATGCCCACGTACAGGGGACGCGCCAGCCCCATCAATACCGATCATGCCCATCAATAGCAATAAATTGGTAATCATCGCTACATTGTCATCGCCCTGCACATGCTGAGTAATACCCATACCCCAAGTACAAATAGTTTGGGGGCTCTCGGCAACTAGACGTGCAACACTGATGATCTCATCTTTACTAATACCAGAGCCACGCTCCACATCTGCCCAAGACTGCTGGCGTAGCCACTGATCTAATGCCTCAAAACCAGAAGTATGCTGTTTAATAAAATCGGTATCGATCTTATTATTTTTAGTGAGCCATTTTGCCATGCCAGTCAATAATGCCGCATCGCCACCAATTTGGATTTGAATGACATTATCTACCATAGCATCGCTTTGACCAGCAGCCATGTGAGTTGGCTTTTGCGGATTTCTAAATGCTGCTAGTCCCTGCTCGCGCATAGGATTAATAGAAATGATTTTGCAACCTTGCTTATGGGCATGCGCCAACATCTCTAACATACGGGGATGGTTGGTCGCTGGATTTTGTCCAAACATCATGATCAACTTAGCTTGTTGAAAATCCTCTAACTTAACTGTAGCTTTACCGATGCCCAACTGCCGACTAAGCATTACTGAAGTCGGCTCGTGACACATATTAGAGCAATCAGGTAAATTATTAGTACCAAAACAGCGCACAAACAATTGATATAAAAAAGCCGGCTCATTGGTTACTCGACCTGAAGTATAGAATAACGCCTCATCTGGTGAATCAAGCTGTTTCAATTGCTCAGCAATACGTGCGTAAGCATCCGCCCAAGCTATTGGTACATAACGATCTTGCGCCGCATCATAAGCCATAGGCTCTGATAAGCGCCCACTATGCTCAAGCTCGTAACCGTTCCAGCCTTGTAGTTCCGTCACCGTATGCTGCGCAAAAAACTTAGCGTCGGCCTTAGTGGACATAGTCTCACTAGCAAGTACTTTGATGCCGTTCTCACAAACATCGATGGTTTTATGCGATTTATGATCTGGCCAAGCACAGCCCGGACAGTCAAAACCACCGTTAGGCTGGTTGCTACTAAAAACACTCAAGCCACCACGGGTCAAGGCTTTATAGTCCATAAGTTTATGAGTAGAGGCAATCAGCGCAGGCCAACCAGCGGCAGGATGAGAGTAGATAGGAATTTTGCGCATGATAAACCTCGAAGATAAGTGGCTGTGATGAATGGCTGTGAATAGATAGCTGGGGCTAAATAATACTAAATGCGCTGTGTAGATAGTGACGAGAAACTCAATAGTAGCGATGTTCTTACAAATATAATTATTAATAAGGGTTACGCACTATAGACAAGGAGGGTAAGTTGAACGGCCGGTTAAATAATAATTTTTTGGTATATTTTCGGTAACTATTGTGAGCATTGAAGGTAAAAAAGGAATAGCAGCACGAAGATAAAGAGAACGAAACTTCAATATCTCTAATATTACAACAATTGCAGTTAAAGTAAAGCGCAAAAAAAGCAGCCAAATAATAAATATTTGGCTGCTATAAAAGCTATTAATTTAAACAATTACAACGAGATATGCTGAGCCTGACCTTTCTCGACAGCAAGTCTTGCAGCAGCGGAAGCGACTGCTAAATCTTGCAAGCCAACCCCAGTACCATCGAACAGAGTGATCTCATCATCTGAGCTACGACCTGGATGATCGCCATTGATTACGTCACCTAGGGTGGTAATATCAGACTCTTTGATCGCGCCAGATTTGATTGCATGTTGCGCTTCACCAAGAGTGATCGATTGGGCGATCTCATCAGTAAATACAGTAGCAGAGGCTATTAGAGCGGGATCAACTTCTTGCTTACCCACTGTATCAGTACCCATACAAGCGATGTGCGTACCCGGCTTGATCCACTCTTTCATAAGCAATGGCTCAAACGCTGAAGTAATAGTAATAATGACATCAGCTTCTGCACATAACTGCTCACGATCCACTGACTCAAATGGGATACCCGCTTCATCAGCTACGGCTTGTAAGTTAGTTAGATGCTCTGGATCTTTATTCCAAGCGACTACTTTTTCAAAGCTGCGTTGCTCAAGAGCAGCACGTAGCTGAAAAGTAGACTGGTGACCGGCACCGACCATACCGATAACTTTACTATCTTTGCGTGCTAGATGAGCGATTGATACCGAAGATGCTGCTGCAGTACGTACAGCTGTTAAGTAGTTACCGCCTACTATAGCGCGTAATTTACCATTGTCAGGATTAAATAAAAAAATCGTTGACTGATGGTTAGTCAAGCCTTTAGCAGCATTGCCGGGCCAATAGCCACCTGATTTTAGACCTAGCGACTTGCCAGCACGGTCAAAACCTGACTTAAAACCATAGAGTGCATCAGCATAACCGATAGCTTCACGAATAACTGGGAAGTTATAAGCATCGCCTTTCGACATTGACGCAAATACATTTTCAACCGCAGTGAACGCCGAATCACGATCGATTACTGACTTACAAGCGTCTTCTGATACGATGATTAAACCTTCGTTATTAGCACTGTTTGCTTCACTCATTGTAAATTCCTTTTTATTGTCAAATTCTTAAATAATTTTGAACTTAGCTCCGTTTAAATAATAAGGGCTGTTGTAGGCTAAAGCTACAACAGCCCCTTTAAACTAAACTACTAAGATTAAACTAATTTAACTTGTCGTTATTAGTATGCGCGACCACGTGCAGATACAGGCCATACTTTTTCGACTTTACCATTACGAACACCGATATAAAAATCATGGATGTTACAAGTAGGATCACAATGACCTGGTACTAGTTTTAGTTTTTCATTGATTTTTAATACGCCGTTTGGATCGCTAACTACGCCATGCTCATCCGAACACTTAACGTATTCAACATCATCACGACCATAGATGAATGGTAGGCCACTATCTACTGACTGAGCTTTTAGGCCCGCATCAACGATAGCTTTATCAGGTTTAGCATGGCTCATCACTGAAGTCAGGATGAATAACGCATTTTCCCACTCGCCAGCATCGATACGGTTGCCGTCTTCGTCTAAGATACGACCATAGTCGGCATCCATAAAGGCGTAAGAACCACACTGTAATTCGTTGAAAACACCTGAATTACTTTCGAAATAATAACTACCAGTACCGCCACCTGAAACGAATTCTGGCTTAAGACCAATCTCTGTTAGCGCATCGATAGCGTGTTGTACTTGATCAATAGCAACTTGGGTTTTAGCTTTACGATCACTGTAGCTATCCATGTGCTGCATCGCACCTTGATAAGCTTGAATACCAGTGAACTTGATGTTTTTAGCAGCATCAATAGCTTTAGCAATTTCTACTACTGCTTCAGTAGTAGTTACGCCACAACGGCCAGCACCACAGTCAATTTCGATATAACAGTTCAGTTGAGTGCCAGCTTCAGTTGCCGCAGCTGATAACTCAGCAGCACTATCAACATCATCGACACAAACGGTGATGTTTGCACCTAGTTTAGGTAAGTTGGCCAAACGCTTAAGTTTAGCAGGCTCACGTACTTGGTTTGATACTAAGATATCTTTGATACCGCCGCGTGCAAATACTTCTGCTTCAGAAACTTTCTGACAGCAAACGCCAATAGCGCCGCCCATTTCTTCTTGTAGATTTTGTACATCTACAGACTTATGCATTTTTCCGTGGCTACGGTGACGCATACCATGGTCTTTAGCATAGTCGCCCATTTTTTTGATGTTACGCTCAAGGGCGTCAAGATCTAATATCAAGCAAGGGGTTTGGATATCTGCTTCATTCATGCCAACTTCAGCAGGGACGTTAAAACCAACTTCTAATTCTTCAGTAATCATACTAATGCTCCATTTGTTTTGATCGATTGTATGTGATGATAAAAGGGTCATTAACTTGCGCAATAACCACGCTTAATGAATGCCCAGTTTTGTTATGCCAAGTATTTAAATATCATACTCAGCATTAATGCTTAATGCTTAGTGGTTTAAAATTAGTTCCAAGGCAGTTTATTAAGATCAACGTTACCACCGGTGATAATCACGCCAACTTTCTTGCCTGCAAACACATCTTTATTCTTTAGAATGACGGCAAGCGGTACGGCACAGCTTGGCTCAATGATAATTTTCATATGAGTCCACGTCAGCTTCATCGCTTCAATGATTTCTTCTTCTGTCGCAGTCAAGATATCAGTAACGTAGTTGCTGACAAAATGCCACGTCAAATCTTTAAGCGGCACTTTTAAGCCATCAGCAATAGTTTCAGGCGCATCATCAGCGATGATATGACCGGCTTTAAATGAGCGCGCCGCATCATCAGCATTCAATGGCTCTGCTGCATATATTTTTACATCAGGAGCTAAGTTAGATAAGGTCAAGCAAGTACCTGATATCATGCCGCCGCCGCCGATTGGAGCCACTACCATGTCAGGTTTTACGCCGATCTCTTCCATTTGCTCCAAGAACTCACGTGAACAAGTTGCTTGTCCAGCGATTACTCGTGGGTCGTTATACGGATGAACGAAGTCGCCACCAGTTTCTGCTTGAACTTTAGCAAATACTTCTTCACGTGAAGTGGTAGAAGGTTGGCACTCAGTAATAATACCACCATAGCCACGTACTGCAGCTTTCTTAGCTTCTGGTGCGCTATATGGCATAACGACATTACAAGGAACACCGCGCTGACCCGCTGCATAAGATAAAGACAATGCATGATTACCTGAGCTGTGCGTACAAACACCGTTTTTGGCTTCTTCATCAGTCAAGCCAAATACGGCGTTTGAAGCACCACGAACTTTAAAAGCACCCGCTTTTTGAAAGTTTTCACACTTAAAAAACATCTCACAACCAGCTAACTCGTTCAAAAATCGAGAAGTCAAAACAGGTGTGCGATGAATGTACGGCTTAATACGCTCATGAGCTTCTAACATATCATCGAGGGTTGGAATCGTTAATCCATCATCATTTGTAATCATAAAAGATACTCCCTATTAGTTATTTATTTGGTTGCTTATTTAGCTGCTTTAGCTGCTTTTTATTTAGGTGTTACGGTAATACTCTTGGGCAGCAGCGACGCCTTGACCTAAGGTGATTGGATAATCCAAATCAACCATTGCCATCTCAATAGCTGCCAGCCCTGCTAGAACCATTACTTCAGTTAGTGAGCCCAAATGCCCTATTCTAAAGGCACGACCGGCCATCTCGCCTAAGCCGACACCGAAAGATATGCCATATTTATTAAAGGCATGATCAGTCAGCTCATTACTATTGAAACCTTCAGGAACATATATCGCACTTACGGTTTCAGAATATAAATCAGGAGATACGGCACATAACTTAAAGCCCCATGCGCTAACGGCTTGGCGTACGCCTTCAGCTAAGCGATGATGACGCGCATAGACATTCTCAAGACCTTCTTCAAACAGCATATCAAGACTAGCTCTCATGCCATAAATCAGATTTAGTGGTGGCGTATAAGGGAAGCCGCCATTAGCATTAGCTTTTAGCATGTCACGAAAGTCAAAATAAGTACGTGGCAATTTGGCTTGTTCCATTGCTGCTAGAGCCTTTTGGCTAATAGCTAGTATGGCCATACCTGTTGCCAGCATAAAACCCTTTTGTGAACCGGCTACCGCAATATCAACACCCCATTCATCCATTTTAAAAGGCACAGAAGCGATTGAGCTGACGCCGTCAACAAATAACAAAGCTGGATGATCTGCGCTATTCATAGCATCACGTACAGCACCAATATCGCTTAATACACCAGTTGCTGTTTCATTATGGGTGACCATTAATGCTTTAATTTCGTGATTGGTATCTGCCGCTAAAATAGCTTGAAACTGATCAGCAGGAGCACCAGTGCCCCAAGGACATTCAATAACTTGTACATCTAATCCATGACGCTGACACATATCGATCCAGCGATGAGAGAACATACCATAGCGAGCGATGAGTACTTTATCACCAGGAGATAAAGTATTGCTGATAGCCGCTTCCCAGCCGCCTGTGCCACTTGAGGTAAACAGAAGGATTTCGCCCTCTTCGGTGCCAAATACTTTTTTGGCATCAGCAAGCACTGGTAAAAAGGTATCGGAAAAGTCAGGAGCACGGTGATCTTGAGTAGGCACGTTCATCGCGTGACGTAATCTTTCTGGAATATTAGTAGGGCCAGGGATAAAAATAGGATTTTGTAGCGACATGATTTACATCCTTGTAAGTGTGTAAAAAGGTGACACAAAAATTGTATGAGTAGGTTATCGAACAGATTTAAGGCAAGAGTCTTCCCGACTCATACAGTTGTATTTTTTGTGTTTAGCAGATTTTCGTGTTGTACAGATTTAAAAATTAACCATGTCAAGAGAAAGGAGTTGCAGGTGATTTATCACTCTACTGCTTACTGCTTTCTTTTTATGGTGTGTCTTGCGGTAATCGTTTTTGGGGATGATAAACTAAGAGGTTTTGGTTGAGGAATTGTAGATACTCGGCAACCATTCAAAAAATTATAGCATATACTAGAGGTGTTGTTTAACATACAGGGAAAATAATTTTATTACAAGCATATTTTAATTAGGCCTTATGCTGGTATTAATATTTTAGCGCTATTAGCTAACAATTTAAACTGATAATTTAATAATCTAAAATAATGCTTGCAAACTTTCTAAAAGTTGCTAAAATGCTCAACCTAAATAGGCGTATAGCTCAGTTGGTTAGAGCGCTACCTTGACATGGTAGAGGTCAGCAGTTCGAGTCTGCTTATGCCTACCAAATATTTAGAAAGCCCCAGTCTAACGATTGGGGCTTTTTTTGTCCATAAAATATGGTCGGCAGCGGAAATATAAAGGTGTGCTTGGTCAAAATCTTACCTACGGCTGTTTATAGCCCTATGGCAACTATCTGAAATAAACAATGCTGACATAGTACTTGGTGCAGTAGCATGGCTTACTGATCATGACTTACTAGAAGCTATATCTAAAAAACCTTGTCAGATAGTGGTGCAAAAAAGACAAGTATTTTTGTGGGTGATTGACAGCAGGGATTACACCTATTATTGGAAGACAGAATGCTACAATAGCGTTTTTCCATTATTCGATAAATTAAGATGATAAAAACAAAGCATGCTTTAGGGTCAGCGTGGATGATTGTGGCAGCATTTTTATTTGCCTTGATGAGTATTTTGGTAAAAAATGCCGTCACCCAGCTTGATATGAACCCTTACGAGTTAGCGTTTTGGCGGTCAATTTTGCCAGCATTGATGATTTTTGCTGGAACCTTATTGAGGCAGAAAACGCTTAAAACTCCATTTTTTTGGGGGCATATGAAGCGTAGCGTAGCAGGCACAACCGCTTTATTATTGTCTTTTTATGGGTTAAGTCAGCTGCCTTTGGCAACCTCTGTAACCCTAAACTATACGTCAGTCGTATTTATTGCCATTTTATCTATTGTTTGGCTAAAAGAGACGCCCTCGTTAAAAACATGGACAGCGCTATTAATGGGCTTAGGGGGTATTTGTTTAATGCTACAACCTGCCTTTGAATCAGACCGGTTGATTCAAACCTTGATTACGCTGAGTGGGGGAATTTTTACCGCTTTTGCTCTATTACAAGTACGAGCGTTATCGTTTATGGGCGAGCCTGCTTGGCGGATTGTGTTTTACTTTTCGGCAGTGGCGGCGGCCATTTCGGCAGTAGTGGCAATGTGGGTGGGCTGGCATCCGCTGACTATGGTAAGCTTGCCTTATATAGTCGGTATTGGAGGTGCTGGGTTATTGGCACAGCTGGCCATGACTCATGCGTATCATGTGGGACAGAAATTTACGGTAGCAGCGTTGTCTTATTTGACCGTGGTATTTGCGGCCATTTATGGATTGGTTTTTGCTGGTGAAAGCATCGGCTTAATAGAGATTTTAGGCATTGTAGCCGTGATTTTGGCAGGGGTCGTTAGTAGCGTACCTGAGAAGAAAAAGGAATTGAAATTATCTTAATCATGGCTTTAATAGCTGCTTTAGTAATCGCCTTAGTAATCGCTTTAGTAACAGCGTTAAAACCTGTGTTAATGACTGCCACAAAGTTACTGGGCTTTTCGGTAAGGATGCACGACTGGCAACCCGCGGCTACTAGTTAAGATCTCGATATCTACTTGATACACTTGCCGTAAGATTTGCGGCTGCAACACTTCTTGAGGAGTGCCTTGTGCTTGGATTTTACCATCTGCCAACAGCAACAATTGATCAGAAAACTGCGCGGCAAGACTTAAATCATGCAGTACCATCAAGCAAATAAGTTGATGTTCTTGACTATAGTGGCTCACCTTTTGTAATAGATTGATTTGATGGGCCATGTCTAGTGCCGACACTGGCTCATCAAGGAGTAAAATTTTGGGACGACGTAGTAAGGCTTGAGCAAACATGGCAAGCTGACGCTGCCCTCCACTTAATGCACTGATAGGACGATGGGCCAATTCGGCAATATTTAATTGTGCCATCAGGTCAATGGCCTCACGCATCAAGTCATCGCTAATATGGCGACCCAATGCATCCATACGCCCCAGTAGCACTACCTCAAGCGTGTTCAGCTCAGCATCGGTATGACTATCTTGCGGCATATAGGCAATGGGCTTACGCCATGCCATTAGATGAGCTTTGCGTTGCACGCTATCTTGATAACGAATATTTCCCGAAAACGCTAGTTCACCAAAAATAGCCTTCAATAAGCTTGATTTGCCTGCCCCATTTGCCCCAAGCAAGGTATATATTTTGCCAGCGTGGAACTGGGCATTGATAGCTTTGACAACGGTGAGCGAGCCACGCTGTACGGTTAACTGGTCAAGTTCAAGCATTATTATATCTTTATCAGGTTAATAGCAAAAATTAAGCAAACAGATTACGCAGCCAATTTCCAAGCTTGTCCCACCATGACATCGTTTCAGGTGCTGACGTGGTTGGCTTAGAGTCAGCTGTGACTTTTACTGAGTCGGGCGCTGTGGCTGTCTTTGCTACGTCGTCTTTACAAATACTTGCGCCGCAACCTAGCTGGATAAAAAAGGTACCGTTAGGCTTAACTGGCAAGTATTTTTCATGAAAATCCATGTAGGTTTTTTCAGGGTCAACATCGCTGAAGGCTTCAGGATAAAGGGCCTTTGCCATAAACTGAGCTGATGCCACATCAGATAGTGAGCGAGAAGCCGTGTGATAAATACCATAAACTCGGTTGTTTTTTACCGCTGGTAGATTTTCCCAGCCTTTACGGGTGGTGAAGCCTTTGAGACGACGCTGGGCTTCATCAGCATTGATATCGATACCCATGGCCATAGCATCGGTCTGCTTCATGCCCACTTCTGTACCTGAGATAATGATAACGTCAGGTCTACTTACCAACACCTGCTCAGGGTTAATAGGTCCCCAATTTTCGACAAACGGCTTACTAATGTTATCACCGCCTACCGTATCGGCAATCGCCCCCCACATATTTTTGCCAAAGGTAAAACTGTGCTCTTTTGGTCCTTTATCACCGAATTCAATATAGATTTTTGGCTTGGCTGAATCAGCAGCTTGCACTCTTTTTTGGATATCGGCAATCCCATCAGCGTACTCTTTTGCCGCTTGATTAGCCCGTTGTTCTGTACCAGCAATTTGCCCAAATATTTTGGTACTATTGGTGTGATTGATGACACTTTGGTCATTATAATCTACCACTACTACCGGAATATTTGACGCCTCAAAACGCGGCATTTCGGCTTTTAGCGTATCGTATTGCCACTTTGCCAATATCACCACATCAGGTTTCATTGCCAAGGTTTTTTCGAGTGAAAACGTGCCCCTATCGATATTGCCAATATCGCCAATACCTTGTAAATTGGGTAGTTTTTGACTATATAATTGCCAGCTACCCGGGTTAAAACTTTCCCAGAACTCTCGAGAAATACCTACTACGTGCCCAAAATTTTCAGCGCCCGTTGCCGCAATATAATCTGGATAATAAAACCCTAACACTACCCGTTTGGCTGGCACGTCGACCTTAACGTCACGCCCTAACACATCATGAATGGTCTTTATTTCAGCTTGTGCACTCATCGCTGTCATTAATACTACTGTCGCCAATGTGGCGCGAATAACTGGTTTCATCGTTTACTCCAAATAATCCAAAATAGAAAAGGCACGCCCACAAATGAGGTCACAATACCCACAGGAAATAATGCCCCGGGAATAATAACCTTTGACAACACCGATGAAAATGATAAAAAAGCGGCTCCAGCGAGCATGGTTGCTGGTAAAAAATAGCGTTGGTCCTCTCCCACCAATAGGCGAGCAACATGCGGGGCTACCAAGCCGATAAAGCCAATGACCCCCACAAAACTAATCGCCGTTGCCGTCATCATAGCAACCAAAATTAGGGTTTTGATACGTAATCTTGTTAAGCTCACACCGAGGGCAGCGGCTCTGTCTTCGCCTAGACGTAAAGCGGTTAATTGCCAGCCATCTCGCATCAATAAGGTAATGCAAACCGTACTGACCACCGCAACTACAGCAAGATTTGTCCACGTGGCTTTGTTAAGGTTACCAAATAGCCAAAATAGAACTTGCTGAGACACTTCAGGCGAGGCGATAAATTGCACCAGCGATAACAGCGATTGAAAAATAAACAACAAGGCAATGCCTACTAGTATCAGAGTAGCGGCGGCAAATTGCTTTAAAGAAGCGAATAAAAACAACACCGCTGAGGCTAGCATGGTCATGACAAATGCCCCAATCGGTACAGCATATTGTATAGGCAAACCAAAACCACCAAACGCAATCACTAACGATGCACCAAACCCTGCTGCTGCTGCCAACCCCAAGGTATAAGGACTTGCCATGGGATTATTTAATAAGGTTTGCATTTCAGCACCGCCTGCCCCAAGCGAGGCACCTACCAATAACGCCATCAAGGCAATGGGCAGTCGCAGATCATAAATAATGGTATGGGTGGTATCTTCTACACCCGTTAGGCGTAACAATGCCGCAATCACATCATTTATAGGCAACATCGAAGGGCCGGTCATTACGTCCAAAACCAGTCCCACTAAGCACGCTAGCGCAAACGCCAACAACACCATACGGCGCTTGTTCTCGATTCTTCGTTGCTCACGAATAATTTTTTCGCTTAATGCTTGGGTCATTTTATAATCCACAGGGTTAGAGCCGTTTTGAACAACCCTATTGTGTTCGCTCAAAATTTTAACTGAGGATTATAATAGTAATGAGAAATATTCGCAATTAAATATTAATTTTTCTAATGAAAATCAATCACTTTACAACTAAAACTTAAAATTTGACACAAGCTATCCTCAAATTAGGCACTATAACTACTAACCAATTTTGAGTAATTTTTAACCTCGCTATTGATAGTCAACATACTGCCGCTCCTTATATACCATAACCTTGGTAATATAAAAAAATTAATATCACTGGTAAAAAAGCATCTGTTATCATATCGAAATTATTAGCAAATCATCGAAAAAATCATCATGTTCCTAATATTTATGGGTAACAGTAAACAGCCCAGAGTCCGTGCGAGCGAGCAAATGACTAACTATCCATTTGCTCGCCAAGATAGAAAATACAAAACTATTGGAACATCCATTCATGAATAAACAAAAAAGTAATCAACGCTATTTTACCGTATGGCGCTGGCATTTTTATGCGGGGATATTTGTCGCACCTTTTTTAATGATTTTAGCTTTTACCGCGCTCGGTATGTTGCTTATGTCTAACACCGTGGGACGAGACAATGATCGGTTAAGTATTACTGTTCCAGAATCAGCAATGCAAGCGCCCATTGCTACGCAAGCTAAAAACGCCCTCAATACCCTACCTGATAGTACCCTCGTTAAATATATCGCCCCTCGTGATACGGGCAAGGTAGCTCTGTTTCAGGTGACATCACAAAACCATGACAATATGGTAGCCGTCAATCCTTACACTGGAGATATCGTCAACAGCATACCCAGCAATAGCAATCTTTATTATACCTTTGACAGTATTCACGGTGATTTACTATTGGGTAAAGTCGGTGATTATATCCAAGAAACGACTGCCTCTTTAACCATTTTAATGATACTAACGGGTTGGTATTTGTGGTGGCATAAACGTAAGTCTGTCAAAGCGATGTTGATTCCCGATGATGATATCAATTTAAAGAAAAAGCGTTCCTTTTTTCGAACCATTCACGCGACATTAGGCAGTTGGATATCTGTTTTGTTATTGTTTTTCTGCATTTCAGGAATGGCTTGGGCAGGCATTTGGGGTGAACGCATTGTACAGTCGTGGAGTCAGTTCCCTGCAGGTAAGTGGGGTGTTGCGCCCATGCCACTGTCGATTGACCACAGTCAGCATCATGCTGGTATGAATATGGATAATGCCGATGCCGCGCCGCACGTTCATGGAGTACCAGCAGCCATAGCGCCCACACATGGCAGCGTCTTAAATGCAGGCAAGACCAAAGACGTACCTTGGGTGTTAGAGTTAACACCGATGCCAGTATCAGGGACAACTAGGGGTGAAAATGGTATCGCGCCTAATATACCCATTATGATTGATACTGTAGATCGATTTGCCCGTGAGCTTGGTTTTGTAGGCCGTTATCAGTTGGATCTACCGCAAGGCAATACAGGCGTGTGGACGCTTAGCCAAGACTCGATGAGCTATGATATGAAAAGCCCAACGGCGGATCGTACCGTGCATATTGACCGCTACTCTGGTAAAGTTTTAGCTGATATACGCTTCGATGATTATAATGCGTTTGGTAAATTTATGGCTGCGGGTGCTGCCATACATATGGGTACGCTTGGGTTATGGAGTGTATTAGCCAATGCCTTATTTTGCCTATCTGTTATTGCTATTTGTGGAAGTGGTTATGTGATGTGGTGGCAACGCCGTCCTCGTTCAGCTAGCGACAAGAGTGGACTCAATCCGCCCACTGGAAGTCAAAGTTCAATTATAGAGTGGAAGCTTGCTATTCCGTTGCTCATTATCGCTCTCGTATTTCCAACGGCTATCATTGCTATCGTTTTTATCGCTTTATTAGACTTCCTATTAATATCGCGCGTTCAGTTTTTACACCGACTATTAAAGTAAGCGCTGTTTGATAGGTTTTACTTTTATAGGGTAAGTTTTATCGAACAGTGATGAGTAACCAACAGCCAGCACTTTATCCGCATCGTGCTGGGAGCGACCAAAGGGTTTCATAAAATGTGCTCAAGCGGCGTTTCGAGCTCTATGCTGCATCTCAGACGCCGCTACTTTAGGATCAAAGCGCAGCTGCTAATTTAGCTGGTCCCAGTAAGGATCATCGCCGAAGCGCTCAGCAATAAAATCAATAAATAATCGGCAGCGTTGCGACAAGAATCTATTGTTTGGATAAACCGCATAAGCACTTGATAAGGGTAACTGATAGTTTTGCAGTATAGGTAGCAATTTACCTTGTGCTAAGGTCTTATAGGTAATAAAAGTAGGTAGGAAGGCAATACCTTTACCTTTTATTGCCATATCAAGTAAAAAGTCGCCATTATTGGCTTTCATACTTGATCTCATTACCACGCTATGTGTTTGCCCTCGTCTATCCGTCAACTGGATGTTGTTGTAGTTGCTGAGACTATATTGTAGTAGCTTATGTTTTTCTAGATCCTTCACTGTTTCAGGCGTTCCCATTTTTTTTAAGTAGTCGGGACTTGCGCAAATAACTGAGCGGATTGGCGTTAGATATTTGGCTTGATAACTAGAATCTTTCAATTCGCCGATACGAATCGCTAACTCATACCCTTCCTCAATCAAATTAACTTGTCGATCAGAAAAATCTAGCTCAAAAATCAACTCCGGATGTTGGTTAGCGTACTCATCAATCACCTCATTGAGATGCATTAACCCGAAAGATAGTGGAGCAGTCAACTTCAATATCCCTTCAATAATAGTAGGCGCACCGCTGGCTTTTTCATTCAAATCATCAACTTCATCCAAGATATTTTTTGCGCGTTGATAATAATGCTTACCAGATTCTGTTAGGTTTGATTTACGCGTAGTTCGACTAATCAGCTGAGTACCTAAGCGAGTTTCTAAATCTTTTAGACGACGGCTCGCTGCTGACTTCGCTACGTTTAGTTGCTCTGCCGCTCTAGTAATACTACCCGCATCAACAATACGTACAAACATTGCCATATCTTCTAACTGTCCCACCATTGTTCTCCTATTAAGAACTTTGATTTGTAATTATTGTTATTTATCTACATTTAGTTAACAGTTATTATCTTATCATCATTTGATTTAGTATAAGTGTACAGAAATTATCTAACCATCAATTGAAAGAAACCAATACCAAGGAAGGTATTAGGCAAATCGAACTTCAACAAGGTTACAGAGGTAGATGACTATGAACAGCGATATTAAAAACGTTGCAAAACAAAATAGCGAATTATTGCAAAGTCGCACGCTACTACAACAGTTTTCTGGTGTGCAGACAGCCGACGGTGACGGGGTGAAACTAACTCGCATTATTGGCTCCCCTTATCTTGATATGCTGGATCCGTTCCTATTACTTGATTGTTTTGAGAGTGATGATGCCAAGGATTATAGCGGTGGTTTTCCAACCCACCCCCACCGAGGTTTTGAGACGGTCACTTATCTGCTTAATGGGCGTATGCGCCATAAAGACAATGCAGGTCATGAAGGGCTTATTGAATCAGGGGGTGTGCAATGGATGACCGCTGGCAAAGGTATTCTTCATTCGGAAATGCCAGAGCAACAGCAAGGTCTGATGAAAGGTTTTCAGCTTTGGGTTAATCTACCCGCTTCAGCAAAAATGAGCGAACCCGTTTATCAAGAGTTTGGCCCTGAGGCGACAGCGCTTGAGCGCCGTACAGATGGTACTGAAATTCGAGTTATCGCCGGACAAACCGATCAAGGTACTGTCGGGCCAGTAGTGAATCATTACACTTATCCAATCTATATGGATATCAGCCTGCCAGCCAATAGTGACTTTGAGCAGACATTACCAACGCAGCACAACGCTTTTGTTTATGTCATATCAGGTGATATGACCATTCCCCTGCCTGTATTAGATTCTGAAAATCAAGCCACTGACAGACAAGCTAGCACCTTGATGGCAAACAAGCTTGGCATATTGACCAAGGGTCAGCAGCTTTTGGTAAGAAGTGGTGATAATGGTGCACGTTTTTTATTAATTGCCGGACAGCCTTTAGATGAACCTGTGGCTCGCGGTGGTCCTTTTGTCATGAATACTAGAGCTGAAGTATTACAGGCTTTTGATGATTTTAGACAAGGTAACTTTTAAATTAGAAATTAGACCTTATAGCTTAGAGCTTAGAGCTGTCAGTTAGCTGATAAATAAAATAGCAAGCGAAAGTATAGGAGGATAAAGTGGGTCTATTAGTCGAAGGTCAGTGGCACAACCGATGGTATGACACCCAATCTACTGGTGGAAGCTTTGAGCGTAAAGACTCTAGTTTTAGAAACTGGATAACCGCCGATGGTAGTGCTGGAGTCTCAAGTATTAGCGGTTTTAAAGCTGAGCCTAATCGTTATCACTTATATGTATCTTTAGCCTGCCCTTGGGCACATCGCACTATTATTTATCGCAAGCTAAAAGGCTTAGAGGACATTATCAGTATATCAGTAGTCAATCCTATCATGGGTGATAAAGGCTGGACATTCCATTCTGATCAAGGCGTTATCGCTGATCCGATCATGAACGCAACTTATCTATATCAAATATATACCGCAGCTAAAGCCGACTATAGCGGGCGAGTCACTGTACCTATTTTATGGGATAAAAAAACCAATACTATCGTTAGTAATGAGTCATCTGAAATTATTCGTATGTTCAATACCGCATTCAATAAGGTTGGAGCATCAGCCTATGATTTTTCAGCGCCACAGCTATTAGCAGAAATCGATGCCTTAAATGAATTTATCTACCCAACTATCAATAATGGGGTTTATCGAGCGGGCTTTGCCACTAGTCAAAAGGCTTATACTGAAGCGGTGATTGAGGTATTCAAGGCGCTAGATACTTTGGAGCTACGGCTAAACGATCATCGCTATTTAATAGGTGACAGTGTAACTGAAGCAGATTGGCGACTATTCACTACTTTAGTGCGTTTCGATAGCGTGTACGTGGGTCACTTTAAATGTAATCTGCGCCGTATCTTTGACTACCCGAATCTTTGGGGCTATCTGCGGGATTTATATCAAACGCCTGGCATCGCTGACACTGTGAATATGTATCATATTAAAACGCATTATTATGGTAGTCACCAAACTATTAACCCAACAGGTATGGTACCTCTTGGCCCTGATATTGATTTTGATGCGCCCCATAATCGTCAGCAGTTAGCAGCCATGGCTAAATAGTATGGCCGGTCAACTATAAACACTATACCCATTAACAATTATCACTAATAATGAACTGTTGCAGTCTCAGTCCCCTTTATGCATAAAGGGTAAGCCATGTTTATGTTAGGGAAGCATTGCTAATTATTGCTCTTGGTTAGTTAGCTCTAACTACTCTAAAGAAATACCAGTATTAAAACCTTTCAATCATCAAAACCCACTCATTAAATAGGAAAAATCATGTCAACCAACACCCTTAAACTACACGACTCGTTTGAGAATCGTCGCACTATCTATGCTTTAAACAACACTTTACCCGTTGCTAGACAAGCCGTCATTGACACTATAGAGCACGCTATACTACATACGCCTTCATCATTTAATTCACAAACCACTCGCATTGTGCTGTTGTTTGGTGATGAACATAAACGTCTTTGGGACATTGCCGAAAACAACTTAAGACAGATTGTAGGTGATGGTGATTTTTCTGCTACTGAGCACAAGATGAACGGTTTTCGTGCTGGAGCAGGAACTGTATTATTTTTTGAAGATGAAGACGATGTAAAAACATTACAACAGCAGTTTGCGCTTTATGCAGAAAGCTTTCCAATTTGGGCAGAGCACACTAATGCTATGCATCAATACGCTATTTGGACTTCACTAAGTGATCTTGGTATCGGTGCAAATTTGCAGCATTACACCCCTGTGTTTGAAGCAGAGGTTGCGCAGGCTTTTAACATCCCAAGCAGCTGGAAAATGATTGCTCAAATGCCTTTTGGTGGTATCGTTTCCCCTGCTGGTGATAAAGAATTCAAACCAATCAGTGCTCGTGTACGGGTGTTAGGTCAATAGAAAAGTAACTATTACTGAGCTTAAAAAAAGCTACCTCAGTATCAAGTTGAATACTCAGGTAGCCTTTTGCCATTGATAGCTTAGATCAGTGATTTATATAGTCCTATTAATTATTAGGATATTTTTATCATTAACTCAACTTACTAATAGCTAAGTAATATTAATTTCATAGCTGAACTTCTCTGCCAGTCCATAAGATTCTCTATATTCAATAGGGTCGCCTTCTAAGTTTTTGGCAACACGGCAGACCTTAACTAAGTTTTCTTGCTTAGTATTGCCTAAATAAGGATCACTGTGATTAGTTATAAAAAACAAAGTTTCTACCGCAGATGACACATACTGACCACACTTTGTATAATAAAACGGATAGAGAAGATTCTCAAAGTCCTCAGGATTTAGGGTTGCGAAGGCTTGGTAACGGCTCTTAGGTAACCAGATTCTTTCACTCAACAGGACTTTATCTTCGACCATGCGCATACGTTCTATATAGATTAACGCTTTGTTTTTACCTATATCTAGTTTTTGGTTAATATCATCAATACCATCTATTACCATGATTTTCGTCACTATACCTTTCGGTGTAACATAGCGAGCATCTTTATCACGGAACTTAAAAAACCTTAATAACGAGCTATTAAAATCTGGGCGCTTTAAAAAAGTACCTTTACCTTGCTGCTTGACTAAAATGCCCTCTTCTACTAATTTTTCCACAGCTTTACGGACAGTGCCTACGGATACTTCATACTTATCTGCAAACTCCTGTTCGGTAGGTAAGGGCGTGTTTTCATCCCATTTACTCTCTGTCAATAAGGTCTGTATGTGCCATCGCACTTGCTCGTAGCGCGGCATTTTAAAGTTCTTGAAATCATATATCATTTTTTTTCACCACGATGGAAGGTTTCTATTAACTATCTCAATCTCGTCAAGCCTTGCTATTACTATAAAAACTAGGGCATACCCAATCACTCTAATGTTAAGGCTCATTCATGTACTAGTGATTAATTTTATCTAATTAACCTAAGCTTTTTTTTGCTATCATTCTAGTCAACTAGAGACACGGTTAGGCTTTTAAGATTTCTTAGTGTTGAAATGTATTGGTCGATATTAGCATTTAGTGTAATGCTTTTTACTCTGTAAAAACTGCTATGGTTTTTTATAGAATTCATACCGTTAGGGCCAAGGAGTAGTCGTGACTTTTTATATTCTAGCCGCTATCGTGATATGCATCATTTTGGGCTATACCACCAAGATTAATATTGGCCTATTTGCTATTGCGTTTTCATACCTTATCGGTTGTTTTGGTATGGGGCTAAAGGCTCATGAAATTATTGAACTATGGCCGCTCAAAATTTTCTTTGTTATTTTTGCTGTGACGCTCTTCTATAACTTCCCACTGGCTAACGGTGCTTTAGAAAAGTTATCAAGTCATCTAATCTATAAATGTCGTCACTTCCCCGCATACTTACCTTTGGTTATTTTCTTTGTTGCCACCATCATTGCAGGCTTAGGCGCTGGTTATTATACCGTCTTAGCCACGATGGCACCGATGATCCTACTGTTGTCTAAACGAACTAACTTAAACATTGTTATTGCTACCTTGTCGGTGAACTATGGTGCCTTAGCTGGTGCTAACTTTATCACTTCACAAAGTGGGGTTATCTTTAGGGAGCTGATGCGCGGCGCAGGCGTCGCCAATGATAATACCTTTACTTATGTCTTAGGAATCTTTGCCGCTACTTTTTTTATACCTGTAATTCTATTGAGTGGCTATAGCTTTATCAATGCCAAAAATAGCAAAATTGCAATTCAGACCGTAGTACCAGAGCCTTTTAACAGTAAGCAAAAACAATCTATTATGCTGATTTTTATTATGATGGCTATTGTGCTTATTGTGCCCGTCTTAAACTTACTTATGCCGCAAGTATCAACAATTCAATTTTTAAACGCTCGGATTGACATTGGTTTTATCGCCATTATTTTTGCTTTAATTAGTCTACTTTTAAAGTTAGGTGACGAAAAAGCTGTGATTACACTCATACCTTGGAACACTCTTATTATGATTTGTGGCGTTGGTATGTTAATTAGTCTCGGGGTAGAAATAGGTGTCATCTATGAGCTCACTGAATGGCTAAGTACTAACGTTCCTATCTGGATGATACCGATTTTAGTTTTCGTTATCAGCGCAATCATGTCAATATTTGCTAGTACACTCGGCGTAGTCGCTCCTACTTTATTTCCTATAGTGCTGCCTCTAGCCGTTGCCTCTGGCATAAGTCCTTTATTACTATTTACTTGTATTGTTGTGGGAGCGCAAAGCTCATCACTGTCCCCTTTCTCATCAGGCGGTAGTCTAATGTTAGGTGCCTCCCAAGTCGTTATAGAAAAAAACAAACTTTTTAATGCCCTGTTATTCAAGGCAGTGCCCTTAGATATTGTTGTTGGAATAATAGCGATTTTAATTATTCAGTTCATGTTCTAACCGCTTACAAGCAAAGTATGCGTTAATTTTTTAGTATTTTCTACACCTACCTAATCCGTCTTTTTGGTAGCGCATCTAATCTTCCTACTAAATCTTCAACTGCCCAAACCTTTATTTTAGCATCCTAATGATACTGATGTTAATGTGATTACTAGTGCTTTCTAACGACTAAAAATTTTGTTAAATATCCCTATCTAACTGTTTTTGTTAATAAAAATATATTTTTTTAGCAAACCTTAATATCAGTCTGTTATTGTGCCTACTCCTATAAAAAAGCAACTTAGGAGATATCCTGCTTAATATACTACTATATAATTCATATATACATACATATGTTTCTTGTCATTTTCGAAATATTCTGCTACTTTTGCAAAGTGATAAAAAATCTATTGCCAATAAGTTAAGTCATCTTGCTCATCAAATGCGATTTTATTGGTAACACTTTTTTTGTCTTGGCCAAAATTCTATCGAATTTTTATTGTAAAAATACACACAAGGAGTGTCGTGTGAAAAAACTAACCTATTTGGCTCTTGGTCTATCCTCTATCCTATCTTTGAGCGCTTGTAACAAAGCAAACGAAACTGCTAGTACAGATGCGACTGCCGCAGATGGTTCTGCTGAGTTAATAGCCCCTTCACGACCAGAATGTATTGCGCCAGCGAAACCAGGTGGTGGCTTTGACATCACTTGTAAGCTTGCTCAAATTGGCCTAAGAGATACTGGTCTCTTAAAAGAGCCTATGCGCGTCACTTATATGCCAGGCGGCGTAGGTGCTGTGGCTTATAACAAAATCGTTGCTAATGACCGTTCTAATGGCGATGAGATTATTGCCTTCTCTACCGGCTCTCTGCTGAACTTGTCGCAAGGTAAATTTGGTAAATTCACCGAAAAAGACGTGAAATGGTTGGCAGGTGTTGGTACAGATTATGGCGCTATTGCGGTTAATGCAGAGTCACCAATCAAAGATCTAGCAGGATTGGTCGCTGAATTGAAAAAGAATCCAAAAGCTATCAGCTTCGGTGCTGGTGGTAGTGTGGGTGGTCAGGATTGGATGCAAACCGCAATTTTAGCGAAAGCCGTTGGCGTTAAACCTAGCGACATGACCTATGTGGCGATGGAAGGTGGTGGTGAAGCTATTACCGCAGTCATGGGCAACCATATCACAGTTGTTAGTGCGGGTATTGCTGAGATTATGCCACAAGCTACCGCTAATAAATTACGCGTACTAGCGGTATTTTCAGAAGAAAGATTGAGCGGTAGTATGGCTAATATCCCTACTGCCAAAGAGCAAGGCTATGATGTAACTTGGCCAGTCGTCCGTGGTTATTACATGGGTCCAGACGTGAGTGCTGGCGCTTATAACTGGTGGAAAGATTCGTTTGACAAAATGCTTGCTGATCCAAAATTTGCTGAAATTCGTGAGCAACAAGACTTACTACCATTCTCTATGACGGGTGAAGAGCTAGAAGCTTACGTCTATAAACAGACCAATGATTTACGTGAATTGTCTGCTGAATACGGTCTTGTTGAAGCAGCAGCAAAGTAGTCATATAAAAATCAAATAACCTTAATAATTGAATACTGATTATTTCTGGTATTTTCCAAAGGCTGGCAGGACATTTATCTGTCAGTCTTTTGCCCCAAAACTCAAGGAATATTCCTTATGACAATGGAACGTCTGTTTTCTGGGCTAATGGCACTAGTGAGTATATTTTTAATATATTTAGCCATTGGTTATGTCGCCCCTATTGCTTATGACCCAATTGGTCCTCGTCCTTACCCTATTTTAATTTTTTCCTTGTTGGCATTTGGCGCTTTAGTCGTCGCTTTTCGTCCAGCACGCTTTACTAAGCCTATTGATTTAGAACTGACCAAACCTATCATCAAGAATCTAGTACTTTGTGCCCTAGCTCTATTGGTTTATGGTCTTATTTTTGAAGTATTAGGTTTTATCCTTGCCACTATTCTGATGTCTTTTGCGGTAGGTATACTGTTTGCAGGCAACCCTTTTAAATGCTTAATATTTTCAGTTGTGATCAGTATTGCCTTGTACGTCTTATTTGATATTTTGTTAGATGTCAAATTACCACTCGGAATATTATCAGGAATAATAGGATAGCCAATATGGATACTTTTGATTTTTTGATGCATGGTTTCTCTATTGCATCCACACCCAAAAACTTATTGATTGCACTTATCGGTGCCTTCTTAGGTACGATTGTAGGTATGCTACCAGGCCTTGGTCCTATTAACGGTGTAGCGATATTGCTACCTTTTGCTTTTGCTCTTGGGCTACCACCAGAGAGTGCTCTAATCTTACTGTCTGCGGTCTATCTTGGCTGTGAATATGGCGGTCGTATTTCTGCCATTCTCATTAACGTACCTGGTGATGCTGGCGCCATTATGACGACTTTGGATGGCTACCCTTTAGCCAAACAAGGAAAGGCCGGTATTGCACTGTCCTTATCTGCGGTAGCCTCTTTTATTGGTGCCACTATTGCGACTATCGGCGTAGTGTTATTCGCACCATTATTGGCTAAATGGGCCATCTCATTTGGACCTTCTGAGTACTTCGTGCTGATGGTATTTGCAATCACCTGCTTAAGTGGCTTAGTCGGTGACCAACCCGTTAAAACCGGTATTGCGGCTTTAATTGGTCTTGGTCTTGCGACTGTGGGTGTCGATGCAGTGACTGGTATTTATCGTTATACTTTTGACTCAGTCAATCTATCTGATGGTATTCAGTTTACGACGATTGTTATTGGTTTCTTTAGTGTTAGCGAAATCCTAATAATGCTTGAGAAAACCACTACTGGACACAAAGTTATCCAACAAGGTAAACGTAGTTTATTAAACTTTAGAGAATTTACGTTTAGCTTAGGAGCTATGTTACGTAGCGGCTTGATGGGTTTTGTCGTTGGTATTCTACCGGGTGCAGGCGCTACTATTGCTAGTGCCATGACGTATGCTAGTGAACGCAAAATCGCTGGTGATACTGGTACTTTTGGTGATGGCGATCTACGCGGTGTTGCCTCACCAGAGGCGGCAAACAATGCCTCAGCTTGTGGCTCATTTGTACCGATGTTGACGCTAGGTGTACCAGGTTCTGGTACTACAGCGGTCATGATGGGTGCACTAACTTTGTATAACATCACGCCAGGTCCACAGTTATTTACTGAGCAACCTGATATCGTTTGGGGTCTTATTGCCTCTTTATTCATCTGTAACGTTATTTTGTTAGTGATGAACATTCCATTAGTTGGTCTATTTGCAAAATTGCTTGATGTACCAAACTATGTGTTGCTACCAGCAATTGCTGCCGTCAGCTTTGTTGGTGTTTATTCAATCCATAGCACTACCTTTGACTTAGTATTTATGGTGGCATTGGGTGTATTTGGTTATTTCTTACGTAAGTTAAACTTCCCATTATCAGCACTAATTTTAGGTTATGTGCTAGGTGAGCTGATGGAATCTAACTTAAGACGCGCACTATCTATATCTCAAGGTGACCTGTCTATCTTGTGGAGCAGTCCGATCACGATAGCTCTTTGGATGCTAGCAATTTTGATGGTATTCCTGCCTATTATCCGTAGCATATATCGTAAGCGTTCTAAGAAAATTGCTGTTTAACGTTTAAATACTTGGTTCTTAATATCTTTTACGGCGGTGGTTGTACTCTATGTATGACCGCCGTTTTTTTAAGGAATATAGGGGCGTCATAACCCTCACCAAAGTCTTCGATATCGCTAGAGAAATAACAAACCTCTTTTAATAAAATCTCTTAGCAATTATCAAAAGTTAGTTAAATACTACTATTTGATATCACTCATGAAACAGGATCTTATCGTGTCCATTGTTTTAGATTTATTACAACCCATCCCAATTTGGCACTTAACAGGCTTGTTTTTCGCTGGTATGCTCGCTTTTATTATCTCTATAATATCGGGTGGTGGCGGTGCCATATTACTGATACCTGTCACTTCTTGGATAATCGGGGTAACAGCGGCAGCCCCTGTAATCAATTTGGCAACCTTTATTAGTAACGGCTCGCGGATGTATCTATTCTGGAATGATATTGATTGGTCGTTGACTAAATATTATGTACCAAGTGCTATTGTCGGGGCATGGTTAGCAGCATTAGTTTTTAGTCGGTTAGATGCTGGGTGGATTCAGTTATTGATTGGCGTATTTTTAGTGTCCACCATCTTCCAGTATAAGTTCGGCAAAGTGAGTAAGACGTTTGATATGCCTAAAGTAGGCTTTATACCTCTGGGTTTTGTCATTGCGTTTATGAGCACTTTAGTGGGTGGTCTCGGTCCTATATTGAACCCTTTTTACATGAACTCTGGATTAGAAAAAGAAAACCTTATCGCTACCAAGACTGCCAATTCATTTTTTGTAGGAATTATACAGATTAGCAGCTACGCTTTTTTTGGCATATTCACTTTCAAGCTTTGGATTTATGGTCTGATATTAGGATTAGGTGCCGTTATTGGCAATATTATTGGCAAACGTTTTTTGGCAGGAATGAGTATTAGTCAGTTTAGAATAATGTTGCTTATACTAATGGTAATCAGCGGTCTAGTGATGATAATAAGAAACCTAAATGTGCTCTTCTAACAAGATTTTTTTAATTATAGAATAGTTATAATCCCCTATAATCAATACAAATAAAATAATGTTATAAGATTTAGTTGGCCTGTTTTAACATTGTAGAAGTTGCAGCCGCATTTATTGAATTTTATTAATGGGTCACTGAGTTGACTCAAGCACAAGCCTACTTTCACTATTAACTCCTTTTTACAGAGCGTAACTAGCTATGTTTGAATTTGATTTAAGCTTAAAACTGTTGGGATATCATTTTATTCAATTAGGCATTGCTTTCATACTTTCGCTACCGATTGCGCTTAATCGTGAGATGAAAGATAAGGGTGCAGGACTGAGAACCTTTCCGCTAGTGAGTATTGCATCCTGTGCTTTCATGCTAGTCGCTGTAGACATTTATCATGGCTCAGAGCCTGAGGCAAGGATCATGTACGCGATTATTACAGGTATGGGCTTCATTGGTGGTGGTGCTATTTTTAAAGGCGACAATACGGTAAAAGGCACTGCGACGGCAGCAAGTTTATGGAATACCGCTGCAATCGGCATCTCGGTTGCTTATGGACGCTATGAAATTGCGATAATATTGTCGGTTGTCAACTTTCTAATCCTACAATTCTCGGAACCCTTTAAAGCAAAAAACAAGCTGCAGTAGTTATTTTAATTGTTTCCAACTTCTATATCCAAAAAATTATGTTTAGCAAAATCTAACACTATAGCTTTTTTATGAAGATTTAAGAACTTGAAAATCCATCAGCAAGCTCATGGCATCGATAGATTTGCTTTTGAAACAGCAAGAGAAATAAGGTATTAATTGCGATTATTGATAAATTTTATTCAAACCAATAATATAAATGTCTAAAATACTCTCCACTAATGTGTAGCATTTCTTCAGCGTAGCGCAAAGCTGCTGTAGTAGAACTTGCCAGCTCAAGTTTAGTTCCACTTAGCAGATTAATAACAGAAAAAACCCCAGCTCATTACTACAATGGACTGGGGTTTTTGCCGGTAAATATAGGCGGTTATATTAAAGACAGTATTTATAACTTGTTATTAAGCTATTATTAGCTATCTATAAAAACAGCTAACTACGGTGCTAAGTGCAAACGACTCTCTAGATAACTGAGGTCGTTTGTATTTTTAATCAAACTTATAGACTTTTATAGACTTTATTAAAACTAATTTAACGTTCGCCCATGCCTTCAGACAAGGTTTTAGTAATAGGTTTGGTTAGATAAGACAACACTGTCCGTTCCATAGCTTTAATATCAACAGAAGCTGTCATACCAGGCTTGATAACTATTTTATCCGCCCGACCTTTAAACTCAGCACCAGTAATGACGATCAAGACTCGATAGTAAGGCTCTTCCCCTTTAGGAGTTTGCTCCATTAGCGTATCCGGGCTGATATAATTTACTGTACCGTTCATCGCACCAAAGATCGAATAGTCATAAGCATCAAGCTTTACAGTAGCGTCTTGCCCTTCTTTGACATAGGCAATATCAGCGGGACTGACTTTTGCATCTATGATTAGATCGCTACTGGTTGGTAGAATCTGCAAAATAACTTCACCTGGCTTGACGACACCACCGATAGTAGTGACGTTGATATTTTTGATTTTGCCATCTGTTGGCGAGGTCAAACGCTTTTCATCCAACACCTGCACCCGATCTCGTAACAGCTCAAGTTCGGTATCCAGCTCTTCTTGAGCTTTGGTCATATCGGCTTGTGCTTCTTCAAAATATTTATTACGTTTATTATTAATCTGTGCTTCAATCTCAGCAACCTGACGGCGTAGCTTAATGACATCAGCTTGGCTGACATCGCCATACTCTAATAATGGCTCATTCATACTAAGCTCTTTTTTAGCCAGAACTAGCATAGCTTCAAGAGAAGAAACCTCTTCATTAATAGCCTGACGACGACGATTATAAAGTTCTGTTTGGTTTTGTACGTATTCAGGGTATTTTTTAACGTCTGGCGTGAATACTAATGGTTTCTCAAAAATCTCTGCATTTAGGCGAGCTAATTTAGCTTTTAAAGCAGCGGTTTTGGTGGCAGAGTTATCCAATGCTGCTTTGGCTCGCTCCTCTTCTAAAACCACTAGCAGCTGCCCTGCTTTGACCTCTTGTCCTTCAGTGACTGCCAATTCTGTCAAGATACCGCCCTCTGACGCTTGAATCTCTTGCGTTCGAGCGCTGGCGATGACTGTAGCTTTTGCACGAGTCACTTGATCAATTTTAGCGAATGAGGCCCAAATAACTAAAACTAAAATGCCGAGAAAACCGATCCAAATGCTCAGTCTTGAACGACCAATTTTAATCTTATTGGGGGTATATTTATAGTCTGCCATACCTACTTACCTTCAGCGTCTGTTGCAGTTTTTGTAATTATAGGCTTTATAGTGAGCCGTCTAGTTGGGGGATTGTTCGGTGTTTCCGCTTCAGGTTTTGCTGGGTTTTCTGGCTGCTGCTGCTCAATGTTTTGCTTGGCTTCCCCCCTTGATTGTACAGTACCCTGAGGTTTTGCTTGTTCGTTCTTGCCTAACTCATCAAGTACTGCCTGTTTGGGGCCGTCCATCACAATGCGTTGATTATCCATTATGATGATCCGATCAACCAACTCTAAAAGAGCCGTTTTATGGGTAGATACGATAAAAGTCTGACCTTCTGTCAGTTCGTGCTTTAGAACTTGTATGCAGCGTTGCTCCTGTCTATTATCCATAGAAGCAGTGGGTTCATCGAGCAAAAACACGTTGGGCTTGGACAATAATAAACGGGTGAAAGCAACCAGCTGTTTTTGTCCGCCTGATAGTCCGCGTCCCCCTTCGCTAATAGGTAGCTCAAGACCACTAGAGTGGCTAGATACTAAATTTATCAACCCTGTTTTCATTAACACTTCTTGCATCAAATCATCATCTGGCGCCGGCATACCTATCAGTAAATTCTCCCTTAAGGTGCCTTGAAACAAACGATGGTCTTGTTGTAAATATCCCAGACGTTCACTCAAGGTCTCACGACTGATTTGATGAATATCTAGACCATCTAATAATATACGTCCTTTAGTAGGTGCATATAATCCAGCCAGCACCTTGAGAAGGGTAGATTTACCTGATCCTATAGGCCCAAGAATCGCTATACGCTCTCCAGGACGAATGGTTAACCTCTTAATATCGATAGCGGGTCTATCATTATCTTGGTAATTAAACACTAGTCCATCGCATTGATAAAAACCTTTGATACGACTAGGTGACAGCGGATAAGCCACACCATGATTGTCTTGCTCTAATGCAAACAACGATTCAATATTGAGCTTAGCGGCTTTGGCATGCGAATACTGCACTAAGAGACTAGGGAGCATCATAACAGGGGCTAACACTCTACCGCCTAATATTGAACAAGCAATCAACCCACCCATAGTCATGTCACCTGAAATGACAACGAACGAGCCCACAATCACAATCCCAACATAACTGATCTGTTGCAGCATTTGGGTAAAGTATGTCAAATTATCATTAGTGTGCTTCATATCTAAGTCGTTTTTGATAGTGATATTCATCACATCAAGCCAACGCGATAAGAACTTCCAGCTTCCTGCCCCAGCTTTTATAGTCTCGACCCCTTCTACTGCCTCTACCAATAGGCCAGTCTTATAATAAGAAGCAGTGGCACCTTCAGCAGCAATAGCATCGATACGTTTGCGAGCAGATAGGCCCATTGTTACGGCTATCACTGCCGCAATAACAGGAACAATTGCCACTAATGGTGAGCCAATAATGGCCATTAAAGTAATAAAGATAATGGTCATCGGTAAATCGACTAGTCCAAATAAGGTACTAGCAGTAAAAAAACTACGGACTTGCTCATAGCCCCTTAGCTGTGCGGCCATAGACCCTACTGATCCTGGCATCTGATCGATACGTACTTTAAGTAATCGCTGGAATACCTCACGAGACAAATACTGGTCAAGACCCACAACCACTTTGTCCATGATTCTCGAGCGCGAAAACTTCATAAACGCTTCAAAGAGAATCACTAGGAATACACCACTGGCCAAAATAATGAGCGTATATTCGCTACGGGTTGGTATCACTCGATCATAAACTTGCATGGAGAATAGTGATACGGCCAATGCCAACATATTTATTAAAAATGTGGCAAGAATAGCTTCAAAAAGCACACCTTTATAGTTTCCCAAGTCTGACTTTAGTAGATCGGCAAAGGTGGCTTTGCGCTTTTGAATATGCTCATCAGTGAGGCGAAGCCGTAAAATCAACGTCAGCTCATTTACTCGAGTATGAGTGTTGCTTTTTTCTTGTCTAAAGTTCCAGCTGCCTTGTGGCGTTTGACCATCGATGACACCCCAACCTAAGTCGGCACGACAGGCTAATAAAGGTAGAAAAGCCGCATCGGGTTGTTCTAATATTTCTGGCGTATTATTGATGCCCACATCTTTTAACACGCCAATGACGCCGCCCAACTCGTTGATAGCTTGTCCTTTATTATTAGCTGACAATCCATCGTGGCGCGCAATGACGTCTTGCAGGCGTACGTTATCTATTGGATAACCTTGCTGACTTAACAGATGCCTGATAGCATCCGCTAAAGTTTGCGTCAACTCAGACGGAGACAGCACTGGGCCTGTCATACTAGTAATATCACTGCTATATGAATTAGGAGGCATAGGATTTAAGTTCGAACTCATAACAATCACTTTTTTAATATTAAAACAATGAAGATGATCAGGTATGTTTTAATTCAAATCGTTACTCTAACCATTACGGTCATCATTGACGCATCGACTTTAAACTACTGATAGCAAGATTTTTATTCATGTAACTTGCTGCTTTAATTGCTTCTCATGTTTTTCTAATCAACTATAGGGGTAATACTGTAGTCTTCATTTAGCATAATTCGCTCACCATTGTTGAGGCTATCCTCTACATTTGCAGGCAACCTAATTTCTATATAGTCATCATCTGCGACTGCTGTAACATAACCAAGGCTAGCGCTTGATCTCTTTGTCTCTTGCTTATTCATCCACTTTTTGACAGGATCTAGTGGTCTAAATAAAGTCACTGGCTCACGGTTATGGGCGTATTGTTGCCACGGCATACTACCAAAGTCCACTTGTAACTTATAGAATGCGCCCAGCATATCCGCTCTTGTCTGTACCAATTGCACCTGATACTCATTATGTTCGCGAACCGCATTTAGTACCTCAAGCCATGACTTACGCCCAGCAATAAACTGCCGACGATAAGAACTGACCACGAGCTGTGCTCCTGCTACTGCTGCAACCAAAGAGCTCTCTCGATCTTTAGCACTGACAAACTGCTGATACTGTATCTGAATATTTTCTATCACAGTACGGCGTGCAGCTTCTTGAGTTTGCACTAGACTATTAACTTGGGCTTGAGAGGCACGTGCTAACGCAAAATTAGAAAACCCAGCACCAGGAGTGTAATTTAAACCCAAAGAGAATTTGCCACTGTCTTTCTTGTCTTTATCGTCTCTGTTATCTTCATGGTAATAAGCATACTCGTACTGCGCATACACCGTAGGGAATTTGGATGCCTGTTGAGCTTCAACGCCTTGCTTTGCCGATTCAATTTGAAAGTGTTCTTTTACTACTGTAGGGTTATAGAAACCGGTTTGGCTAAAGGCCAGTTGCTCAAAGCCAGCCGACTGCTGTTTCGCCTGATTTACCAACTCCTTTATGTTTGGCATATTAGTGCTACTGATTTGCGTTAAAGGCTGACCGATAATCTGCTCAAGTCTGGCGGCGGCAATACGTTGCTGCTCTACTGCCCCTTGATAAGCATTTTGCTCTTGTAGAATACGGTTAGTTACTAGGTCAAGCTCAATGCGGGCTGACACACCTTGACCAACACGGCGCTGCATCATAGCTTCAAATTCGTTAAGTTCTTTTAGACCCTCTAGATGAATATCTTGCTTTGCAATAGCTTGGATATAACTTTGCCAAGCATCAATAGTGGTTTTGGCGACTTGATTTTGCTGTTCATAAATATACTCTACTGCTGCTTTATCATCAAATATGGCTTGATTGACATCAGCTGTAAGCTTGCCTCCAGTCCATAACGGCTGCCGTATGGTGACTTGTGAGACAAAATCATTATCTCTATCGAAGCCCGAACTCACACTTGGAGTTGGCAATAGGTTTAGTTTAGCGGCATTAATACCTTCTGCAGTAGCTTCTTGACTGGCTCTAGCTGAGTTCACTAACGGATGAGTCTTAACCGCTTGCGTAATCAAACTATTAACTTGTATATCAGTGACGGCTGCATAAGTGTTTACCGTGGTACCAAACCAAGATAGCAAACAGCCTAGTAATACACGACTGACAGTATAGTGAGGTCGATTATAGGTTCGTGACATAATTTCTGGACTGTCCCTATGAACATATAGTCAGTTCACAATAAAATAAATACAGCCCATATCCTGAAATAGCTTAGGCAGATTATTCTCCATCCACCCTTGGCGTAGAAACTTAGCTTGAGCCCATTTCTTTTCAATGGGGTTTAGATCAG